>JBKCVA010000076.1:0-8313 GCA_046318115.1 Lysobacterales bacterium
GCGCGGCGCGACTTCATCGCTCTTCGGCGCGTACAGCACCGGGCCATCGGCCGCCAGCGGCGCGGCATAGAGGCGGGTGGCGTTCTGGTAGAGGTAGTTGAACTCGTAGGCCGAGAACGCGAGGTTGAAGTCGCGGTTCGACAGGAAGTACAGGTAGCGGCCTTCCGGGTCGAACACCGGCGCGAACTCGCTGGTCTCGTCCGGCGTCAACTGCTGCGTGGCGGAGCTGTCCAGGCTGTACAGCCAGATCGAGCCGTTGCGGCTGCTTCCCGTCTTGACGTAAGCGACAAAGCGGCTGTCGGGCGCCCAGCTGTACTGGGTGATGTCCTCCTGCACCGAGCTGTCGATCTCGGCGGTCGCGCCGGTCTCGGCATTGACCAGGCGCAGACGCTGGCGCTTGTCGCCGTAGACGAAGTGGCGTCCATCGGGCGACCAGCTCGGCGCGAAGCGCCAGATGTCGCCGTCGGTGGTGACACGCCGCGCCGGGCTGCTGCCGTCCTGTGCCTGCACATAGAGCTCGTACTCGCCCGAGGCATCGGACAGATAGGCGACGAAGCGGCCGTCCGGTGACCAGCTGACGCTGTGCTCGCGCGCATCCGGCGTGCGCGTGAGATTGCGCGCCTCGCCGTGCTTGGCCGGCACGCTGAAGACCTCGCCACGCGCGCCGAACAGGGCGCGCTTGCCGTCGTGGCTCAAGTCGAAGCTCTCGATGTTCTTCGACGCATCGACAAAGCGCGGCTGGGTTTCGGGGAAATCCGCGCGCACCGTGATCGGAATCTGCCGGGTCTCGCCGGTGGCCGGCAGGAACTGCCAGAGCGCGCCGCCGTTCTCGAACACCAGGCTGTCCGGCCCGGCGCTGGGCCAGAGGATGTCGAAGTCGGTGAACTGGGTGAGCTGCCGCGGCTCGCCGCCGCTGGCCGGCATCGCGAACAGGTTGAGCGTGGTGTTGCGATCGGAGACGAAGTAGATCGTGTCGCCGATCCACATCGGCTGGTGGTCGGTGGCCGGGTGACTGGTCAGCTGCTGTGAAGTGTTGTTGACGAGGTCATAGGTCCAGACCTCCTGGGCACGGCCGCCGCGGTAGCGCTTCCAGCTGCGGAAGTCGCGGTCGATCGGCGTATAGACGAACTGCGTGCCGTCCGGGCTCAACATGCCGCCGCCGCTTTCGGGAATCGCCAGCGGCTGCTCCATGCCGCCGGCCACCGGCACGAGATACGGCCGGCCGCTGCGCTCGTCGTAGGGCACGCGATTCATGCGCACCACGATGTGCTGACCGTCGGGCGTCCAGTCGAGCACGCGGTTGTCGGTGCCGCCACGCGGCGGCATCAAGCCGACATCGTTGTACCAGGTCAGCTGCCGCGGCTCGCCGCCGGCGGCCGGCATCACGAATACCTGGCGGGTGCCGTTGTACTCGGCCGAGAACGCGATCTGGGTGCCGTCCGGGCTGAACTTCGGATACAGCTCGCGGCCGGCATGCGAGGTCAGGCGCTGGGCCAGCCCGCCCTGGGTCGAGGCGATGTAGAGGTCGCCGGCGTAGACGAAGGCGACGCGCTCGCCGTGCACGTCAGGAAAGCGCAGCAGCTTTGTCTCCGCGCCGGCCTGCGCAGCCGCGGCGAAGCCCGCGAGTACCAGCGAAGCGCGCAGCGCGCGGCTCAAGATCGAGGGGGCCATGAAGCGTCCTTTGCCGATGGGGTGGCGCGGAGTATGGACGCGGGGTGGAGAAGCGGTGAGGGTCGTTGGTTGGGGGGCGCCTTCCTCGCTGCGCGCTAGCCTACGCATCAAGCGGGCGCCTCTCGGATCTCTGCAAAGGTTGCCGGGGCGCCGAGCATTCGCGCCATTCCGGCGCTGACATTCTTCAGGAGTGGCTTACATGAAACACGGTTTCCGCGGCTGCGTACGGCCTGTTCTCGCTTATCGGCGGTGGATGAAGTTCCTGTTGGTGATGTCAGCCACCGCCGCAACGGGATCCGCTTTGGCTGAGACGCACGGCCAATCCCTCCGCCTGTCGTACGGGACCCACGAAGTGCGCGGCGCCGCGACTGAGCTCGGCCTGCGCACGACCTTGCTGCGCCGTGAGAACTTCAATGCGCATGGTTTCGATGTCCTGTTCGTGCACAGCGCAAGCTCATCGGAGTCCGCAGAGAAGCAGCAGCTCGTTCCGTTCTTTATGCAGGACGGTGAATCCGCCTCGCTAAGAACGCACGAGGGTGCGGACTGCGTGCTGCGTGATTTCCGTCTGACGGTCGCCCCGGAGTCAGGGCCAGTGGTCGTCGTCGCGGAGCGGGAGCTGCATGAGTCCTATTTCGAGGAGCTCCCAGTGCGATTCCGTGAGTTCACGCTGCACCGCAATGCGGAGGGCGTTCCAGGGCGGCCTTCGCTCTACTTCGAGGAGTCACGCAGCTGGCACAGCAAGAGCAGCTACTGCGATGTGGGTGATGCGCTTCAGCGGGAGCTGGGCCTCGCGGATCGACGCACGCCGGGCTAGCTGGCGCAGGCTCACACGCCGATCTGTTTCGGCGGATGCAGTGCGTGACATTCGTCGATCGCAGAACCGAGGCGAGTGTAGGACTACGGTGGGTCAAGACCCACCCTATGGACGCTTCGGCTTCGGCTGTTGCTCCGGCGGGCAGGAGCCCGCGCTTTTCCAAGGGGCCCCTGGGGAGCGGCGAGGCTCGGTCGATCAACCCGCAGGGGCGCCGGCAGGGAGGCCGGCGATGTTCGTGACGGTGCAGGGATGCACTGTCCACGAACACCGGCCGAGGCTCGCGAACCCGGAGCGCAGGGATGCGCGGAGGGCGCGGACGAGGGGTGGCCTTTCTCTTGCCTACTTCTCTTTGGCCACGCAGAGAGAAGCAGGTCGGGCAGCCCGCACGCGGGAATGGCCATGGATGGCCATGCTCTGGGAGCGCGGAAGGGCTGATCGAAAGCTCTTGCTCTTCGCTTCCCACGACCCAGCGGAGAGGCGCAACCGGGGGTAGCGTGGAGCTCATGGTGGGTCAAGACCCACCCTATGCATCGCGCGATGCAAGCCAATGCCCGGCGGCGGGCATCGCGCAGCGCCACGCATCGCGCGACGCGGGCTACCAGGGCAAGGCGTCCAGATCCACATTGCCGCCCGACAGGATCACCCCGACCTCGCGTTCGGCGAACAGCGCGGGGTTCTTCAGGATCACCGCCAGCGGCACCGCGCAGCTCGGCTCGATGACGATCTTCAGCCGCTCCCAGATCAGGCGCATGGCGGCGATGATCTCGGCCTCGGAGGCCAGCAGGATGTCGTCGAGGCGCTCGCGCAGGATGCCGAAGGTGAGTGGGCCGAGTTCCGCGCGCAGGCCGTCGCAGATCGTGTCGGCGATGCGGCCGGTGATGCGCTGGCCGGACTTCAGCGAGTCGTGCGCGTCGCAGGCCTGTTCGGGTTCGGCGCCGAACACGCGGATGCCGGGCCTGAGCGACTGCGCGGCGATGGCCGTGCCCGAGAGCAGGCCGCCGCCGCTGACCGGCGCCAGCACGGTGTCCAGGCTCGGCACGCTGTGCAGCAGCTCCAGCGTGGCGGTGCCCTGCCCCGCGATCACCCGCGCATCGTTGTAGGGGTGCACGACCTCGGCGCCGGTCTGCGCCAGCACCTCGGCCATGGCGGCGTCACGCGCAGCCTGATGGGTGTCGCAGGGGATGATCTCGGCGCCGAAGTCGCGGATCGCGGCGAGCTTGATCCTGGGCGCGGAGCGCGGCACCACCACGCGCGCGGGAATGCCGCGCAGCCGGCAGGCCAGCGCAATCGCCGCGCCATGGTTGCCGCTGCTCTGGGTCAGCACGCCGCGCGCCGCCTGCGCTTCGCTGAGCCCGAACACCGCGTTCGCCGCGCCGCGGAACTTGAAGGCGCCGATGCGCTGGAAGTTCTCGCACTTGAAGTGCAATCGGCAGCCGGCGATGCGGTCGAGCGAACCGGAGCGCAGCACCGGCGTGATTTGCGCATGCGGCGCGATGCGCGCGGCGGCCGCGCGGATGTCGTCGAGGGTGGGAACTGTGGTGGCGGGGTTCATGTCACAGTGAATTGAGTGGGGCAGCGTGCGCTGAGCGTGCAGCGATGGTGGCGCAATTGGAGCCTCGATGCGCAAGTCCGAGGCACGCGACGCCTTTGAGGGCTCTTGCTCGAAGGACGACCCTTGTGGCCCGCCGTGCGCCGATTCAGTGCTTTGCTCCCCTCTCCCCTGAAGGGAGAGGGGCCGGGGGAGAGGGGGCGATCTTGCCGCGAGTGTGCCCCCTCTCCCCAACCCCTCTCCCTCGGGGGGAGAGGGGCTCAACAGCAGCCAACGCTCTGCACGCAGCCTGCGGCCTGCACCCAGCTTGCGGGTCGCGCGCTCACCTATACACCGCCGAGGAGGCTTGACCTGAAAGAGAGTGTCCACAAAGAGCAGGGACAGTGCCTCGCGGTAGCCGCGGCCCCTCTGCGAATCCCGAATCCCCAATCCCAGCCCTCAAGCCTTCGCCGGAAAATTGCGCGCCATCACCGCGTTGATCGGCGGCAGCGCGTCGATGGCGGCGGCGATCGCATGCAGCTTGGGCGCGTGCTGGGCGAACCAGGGCCGGCGCGGTTCCCAGCGGCTCATCACGGCGATGTAGAGGTCGATCGCACTCATCCGCTCGCCGAGAAACCACGGACCGCTGGCCTCGGCCTCCAGCATCGCCCAGGCGCGATTGCGCCACGCCTCGACACTCGCCAGGAAACCCGGCTGCGCCTCGGTCATCGGCACGAAGCGCGCGGGGATGTCGGCGTAGGTGAAGGTGGGGTAGAGCGTCGACACGCAGAAGGTCAGCCAGCGCAGGAAGCGGCCGCGGCCGCGCTCGCGCGGCAGCGGCACCCAGTCGTCGCTGTCGTTGGTCTCGGCCAGCCACAGGGTGATGGCCAGGCTCTCCGCCAGCACCTCGCCACCGGCGGTGACCAGCGTCGGCACTTGGGCCAGCGGATTGAGCTTGGCCAGCGCGGCGCGCGCTTCCGCATCGGCCAGCAGGTCGCCCACGCGCTCGAAGCGGTAGGGCAGGCCGTACCACTCAAGCTGGGCCTCGATCAGGGCCGAGCCCCAACCCTCACGTCCGTACAGCAGATACACGGCTACCCTCCTTCGACTTTGGTCGCAAATGCGCCGCTGCGGCAGCCCGCGGGCCTTCGGCATGACTTTCGCGGTTCGCCTGATCGCGCCCTCGCCGGCATGCTACGTCATCGCTTCCATTCTCCTTCCGCCATGTCCGAGTCTCCGCTCATCCACCGCCACGACTACCGCCCGCCCGCCTGGCGCATCCCGCGCATTGGCCTCGTCTTCGAGCTCGATGCCGAGCGCACGGTCGTCGAGGGCGAGCTGTGGCTGGAGCCCGAGCGCAGCCGCCGGGGCGAGCCGCTGGAGCTGGACGGCGAAGGTCTTGAACTCGAATGGCTGGAGCTGGACGGCCGTCGGCTTGAATCCGGCGACTACCACTACGACGGCCATCGCCTGCGTATCGAAGGCCTGCGTCAAGCCTGCGTGCTGCGCAGCAAGGTAGCCATCGCACCGTCGGCCAACACCGCGCTCGAAGGCCTGTACACCAGCGGCGCGCTGCTGCTGACCCAGTGCGAGGCCGAAGGCTTTCGTCGCATCACGTTCTTCATCGATCGGCCCGATGTGCTCAGCGTGTATGCGGTCGAGCTGCGCGCCGAGCGCGCGCGCTATCCGGTGCTGCTGGCCAACGGCAATCCCGCCGGCAGCGGTGAGCTGGACCGCGGCCGCCACTACGCGCGCTGGCAGGATCCGCATCCCAAGCCCTGCTACCTGTTCGCGATCGCTACCGGCCGCATGGAGCGCGTGTCCGCGCCCTACATCACCAGCGAGGGCCGCCACGTCGAGGTCAATGTCTGGGCGGAGCCCGGCTTCGCTCCGCGCTGCGAGTACGCGCTGGGCGCCACCCTGCGGGCGATGCGCTGGGACGAGCAGCGCTTTGGCCGCTGCTATGACCTCGACGTGTTCAACATCGTCGCCGCCCAGGATTTCACCATGGGCGCGATGGAGAACAAGGGCCTCAACAACTTCAACGCGCGCTTCATCCTGGCCGACCTCGACAGCGCCACCGACGCCGATTTCGAGGCGGTGGAATCGGTGATCGGACACGAGTACTTCCACAACTGGAGCGGCAACCGCGTCACCGTGCGCGACTGGTTCCAGCTGTCGCTGAAGGAAGGCTTCACCGTGTTCCGCGACCAGGAGTTCACCGCCGACCTGCGTTCGCGCGCGGTCAAGCGCATCGAGGACGTGCGCATGCTGCGTATGCGCCAGTTCCCCGAGGACGCAGGCGCGCTGGCGCATCCGGTGCGTCCCGACAGCTACCGCGAGATCAACAACTTCTACACCGCCACCGTCTACGAGAAGGGCGCCGAGGTGGTGCGCATGCTGCACACCCTGCTCGGCGAGGAGACCTTCCGCCGCGGCTGCGATCTGTACTTCGCGCGCTGGGACGGCAAGGCCGCCAGCGTCGATGCCTTTCTGGAGGCGATGCGCGACGCCAGCGGCCGCGATCTCGTGCAGTTCGAACGCTGGTACGCGCAGAGCGGCACGCCGGAAGTGCAGATCGAAACGCGCTTCGATGCGCGCACGCGGCGCTGCACGCTGCAGATCCGCCAGCACACTGCGCCGACGCCGGACCAGGCCGACAAGCAGCCGCTGCACATTCCCCTCGCGTATGCGCTCTACGGCGCCGACGATGCGCCGATCGCGGCGCTGCCGCAGGGCGACGCGGCGGCGCGCCCCGGCCTGATCGAGCTCAGTGCCGAGCAGCACACGGTGGTCTTTGGAAACCTCGACGCGCCGCCGCTGCTGAGCTTTCTGCAGGGTCTGTCGGCGCCGGTGCGTCTGCGCTTCGACTACAGCCCCGCCGAGCTGGCGCGGCTGGCGCGCATCGAGCGCGACCCGCTGTGCCGTTGGGACGCTCTGCAGCAGCTGGCACAGACGGCCCTGCTCGACGCCTCGGCCGCGCACGCGCAGGCGCTCAGCGAAGCGCTGGGCGCGCTGCTGGCCGACGACACTGTCGACCCGAGCTTCGTCGCCCTGTGCTGGCAGCTGCCCGAGTTCGAGGTGCTGGTGAACGCGCGCCCGCAGGTCGATATCGACGGCCTGCTCGGCACCCGCCGCGCCCTGCGGCTCAAGCTCGCCCACGACCATGCGGCCCTGCTGGCGCAGCGCTACACGGCGCTCAGCGTGCAGTTGCCGGATGCGCTGGAGGCCAGCTCCGCCGCCGCACGGCGCTTGAAGAACACCTGCCTGCACTACCTTGGCCTGGTCGAGGCCGACGGCCTGCGCGCGTTCGCCCAGTTCGAGCGCGCCGGTACGCTCACCGATCGGCTCGCGGCGCTGACTGCGCTGATCCACGTCGGTGCAGCGCAGGCGGACACCGCGCTTGACGCCTTCCAGCAGCGCGTCGGCGAGGATCTGCTGCTGAACGACAAGTGGATCGCCGCGGTCGCCACGCGGCCACAGCCGGCCGCGCTCGACGATGTGCTGGACCTGCTTTCCAGCTCGCACTGGAACCCGCGCAATCCCAACCGCGTGCGCGCCCTGCTCGGCAGCTTCGCGCGCAGCAACCCGGCCGCGTTCCACCGCGCGGATGGCGCCGGCTATGCCCTGCTGTTCGCGCAGCTGCCGAAGATCGATGCGCTCAACCCGCAGGTCGCGGCACGCCTGCTGGGATCGCTGGAAGCCTGGCAGCGCTTCGACGCTGATCGTCGCGTGCTGATCGAAGCAGGTCTGCGCGGGCTCGCCGCGCAGAGCCTGTCGCGCGACTGCGGAGAGATGCTGGAGCGGCTGTTGGCCTAGGCCGAGGCGAGGCCCATTGGGTGGGTCAAGACCCACCCAATGAAATCGCGGGTTCGATTCGCGCCTTGGCGCGTGCCCGGCACTCGCGTCGCGTTCAAAGCGGCGAAGCACCGCCATAGGGTGGGTCTTGACCCACCGAACCACGGCCCTGGCCCCGGTGATTGCTTGGTTGGCGCATGGCACATGGCGCGAGGCGTGAAGCGGCGCAAGGCGCTTGGCGAGCGTCGAGCCCATGGTGGGTCAAGACCCACCCTATGGAATGACAAAGCCCGCGCAGGGCGCGGGCTTTGGCGGGATCATGCGCGCGGCGGACCGCGGCGCTATTTCAGGGGTGACGCGCCGTGGGCACGGGCCTCACGCCCGCGCGCGGCGCCTCACCACACCACTTCGGCCATCGAACAGTTGAGGCCCGAGCCTATGCCGAGCAGGGCGATGCGCTGGCCCTTGCGCAGGCGGCCCATCTCCTTGAGCTTGGACAGCA
>JBKCVA010000077.1:0-53271 GCA_046318115.1 Lysobacterales bacterium
TCGTGTCACAGCACATCACCCGACTGCTGCAGCAGGCCAGCGAAGGCGATCGCGCGGCGTTCGACGCCCTGATGCCCCTGGTCTACGAGCCGCTGCGGCGTATCGCCCGCGGCCAGATCGCCAGCGATGCGCGCGGACACACGCTCTCGACCACGGCCCTGGTGCACGAGGTCTGGCTGCGGCTGTCGAGCGCGGGCGAGGTCGGCTGGCAGGACCAGCAGCATTTCTACCGCTACGCCGCGCGCGCGATGCGCAACATCCTGATCGACGCCGCCCGCGCGCGGCAGGCGCAAAAGCGCGGCAGCGGTGCCGAGCACCTCGACATCGACGAAGTGGCCCTGCCGATCAGCGAGGCCACCAGCGGCGATCTGCTGGCGCTGGACGAAGCCTTGCTGAAGCTGGCCGAAGTCAATCCGCGGCTCGCACAGGTGGTCGAATTGCGTTTCTTCGCCGGGCTGGAGGTCGAACAGGTCGGCGAGGTGCTGGGCATCCACGCGCGCAGTGTGGTGCGTGACTGGCGCCGCGCGCGCGCGCTGCTCGCGCAGATGCTCGACGCCGAAGCCCTGCCGGAGTAGCGCGGTTGGACGCACAGGAGCGCGAACGCTGGCGGCGCATCGATGCGCTGTTCGAAGCCGTGCTGGAGCAGCCAGAGGCGGCTCGCCTCGTCTGGTTGGAGCAGGCCTGTCCAGAGCCGGGCCTCCGCGTGCAGGTGCTCGATCTTCTGCGCCGCGAGCAGCAGGACGCAGGACCGCTGGAAGCCTTGGCCAGCGAGCTCAGTCAGAGCCTGATGCTGGAAGGCCTGCGCGGACGCTGTCTGGGCGGCTGGACACTGCTGGAACTGCTGGGTGAAGGCGGCATGGCCACGGTCTGGCGGGCCAGCCGCGAGGTCGGCGGCTACACCCGCGAGGCTGCGCTCAAATGCCTGAAGCTCGGCCTGTACTCGCCCGAGCTGCGCCAGCGCTTCATCGATGAACAGTCGATCCTTGCGCGGTTGGAGCACCCGCACATCGCCCGACTCTATGAGGCCGGCATTGCCGATGACGGCACCCCCTACATCGCGATGGAGCGCGTGCGCGGCCTCGATCTGATCGCGCATGCAGACGCGCGGCGGCTCGATACCGGCCAGCGCATCGCGCTCTTCCTCAAGGTCGTCGACGCGGTCGCGCACGCGCACCGCGAACTCGTGGTGCACCGCGACCTCAAGCCCGCCAACATTCTGGTTGACGAACACGGCCAGCCGCGCCTGCTCGACTTCGGCATCGCCCGGCTGATCGAGCCTGGCAGTGGCCATGTCGCCACCACCGCGCTGCGCCCGCACACGCCCGAGTACGCCGCCCCCGAGCAGCTGCGCGGCGAGCCGGTCGGCGTGCGTGCGGATGTGTATGCGCTGGGACTGCTGCTGCACGAGCTGCTCTGCGGCGAGCGCGCGCCTGCGGATCCGCAGCAGCGCGAGCAGGGCGGGCCGTCCACGCGCCTGCGCCGCAGCGCGCGCCGCGAGGCGCTCGCCGAGCTGCGCCGACGCAGCGCCCCGCGCCTGCTGCGTGAGCTGCGCGGCGATCTTGATCTGATCGTGCAGCGCTGTCTGCGGGTCGAGCCCGGCCAGCGCTACCCCAGTGCCGAGGCGCTGGCCGAAGACCTGCGGCGCTGGCAGCAGCAGCGCCCGATCAGCGCGCGCCAGGGCAATCGCCGCTACCGCTTGCGGCGCTATCTGCAGCGGCATTGGCTGCCGCTGTCGGCCGCCGCGCTGGTGCTGCTGTCCTTGAGCGCAGGCATCGCGTTGGCCTTGCGCGAGGCCGCGCGCGCTGATGCCGAAGCCGCGCTGGCGCGCGTCGCCCAGGCGGACGCCCAGCGTCATGCGGCGCGCGCGCAGTCGGTCAGCGGCTTTCTGCTTGGCCTGTTCGAGGCCGACCTGCCGGGGCGCCCGCGCGACGAGATGCCCAGCACCCGCGAGCTGGTGGATCGCGGCATCGCGCAGGCCCGCGACGAGGCCTCGGGGCCGTCCGATCTGCGCGCCGAGCTGATGCTCAGCCTCGGCCAGATCGTTCTGGCCAGGCAGCAGTTCGACGAGGCGCGCGCGCTGTCGAGGGAGGCGCGCGCCCTGCTCGGCGAGTCTGCCGCTGCCGACCCCGCGACATGGGCGCGCGCCCTGCATCTTGAAGCCGACAGCTTTCGCAAGCAGCGCCGCTACACCGACCTGAAGCCCGCGCTTGATGAGGCCATTGCCTTTCTGGAGCAGCGCGCGCCGGCTGACCCCCAGCGTTACGAGATGCTGCGCGAGCGCGGCTCGCTGGAGCTGTTCATGGAGAATCCGGACGAGGCCGAGCGGCGCCTGTTGGCCTTGCGTCGTGATATCGAAGGCCGAACCGACCTCGGCAACCTGCCGATGCGGCTGTCGGGCGACCTTGCGAACGTCTACGGCATGCAGGGGCGCATGCGCGAGGCGGCGGCGATGCACGCGGAAATCCTCGCCACCAAGCGCGCTACGCCGGACACGCCGGCGGTGTCGATCGCCACCACCGTCTTCAACCTCGGCAGCGCGGCCTTTGCCAGCGGCGAGCTGGTGGAGGCGCGTTCACGGTACGAGGAAGCGCTGGCCCTGATGGCCGACATCGATGCGCCGCTCCAGGTGCGCGCGGCCGCCCTGCAGGGCCTCTCGCGGCTGGAGCATGCGCTCGGCCACGGCGACGCCGCCCTGCAGCGGGTGCGCGAAGCGGCGCAGGAATGGGCGCGCAACCTTGCTCTCGCGGATCCCGACCAGGACTTCTTCGGCGCCTACCACGGCGGCCGCATCCTCGCCGATCTCGGCCGCGTGGACGAGGCGCGCGAGCGCTTGGGCCATGCGGTATCGCGCATGCGCGCCAGCCAGGATGCACCGCCCGCACGGATCGCCGCGGCCATCGCAAGGCTGGGCCAACTGGACTGCGCCAGCGGCGCGCCGGCCCAGGGCAGACAGCACCTGCGCGAAGCCCGAGCGGGTCTGGCGGGGGCGTTCACCGAAGCGATCGAAGAAGCCGAGGCCGCCTGCGCGCTGGCCGAGGGCCGCGCCGAAGCGGCGCTGGAGCTTCTGCAGTCGCGCCACCCGCGCGCAGCCGCGCAGGCCGACGACCCCGACTTCGACCGGATGCGGGTCGAGCTGCTGCTCGCCGAGAGCCTGCGGGCCAGCGGGCGTGCGGAAGCGGCACAGGTGCTGGCGGCAGAGCTTTCCGCGCGGCTGGACCGCATCGGCGCGGTACCGGATCACGCGCTGCGCGCGCGACTGGCGACGCTGCAGTCGGCGAGTGACTAGGGCAACGCTGCAGAATTCAGCGTTGCCGCGCGCCATGGAGGGCGCGCCCGCGGATCGAGCGCGCAAGTGCTTGATCCAGCGCAAGCGAGTCCGGACATGTGCCGGACTCGCGACCACTGGTCAAGGCCAGGATGGACTTGATCAGTGTTGCCCTAGGAGCCTCTCGGGCTGCGGTGGTCGAGGTGGAGGTCCGGCTGCGTGAGAACAGGCTTTCCGCGATTTGCAGGCTCTTGGCAGCGCTACGGGTCAGGAATCGGCGGAAGAATGCACCGCGCAGGCGCCTTGCCGCCGGCAGCGGGGCGCGCTCTCGGGGCGGCGCACGGCGAGCTCGGCAAGCACGGCCGTGCCTGACAAGACTTCTGCACGCCCCCGGCAGGCTGGACTGGCTGCGCTGACGTGGCCACTGGGCGGCGCGCCCACGGCACGCGCGCCTGGACGCTGGATCAGATCTCGCCCTCGAAGCCCGACCGGAACAACAGCATGCGGTACTCCCGCGCGCCCGCGTCGTAGTCGCGCCCGCCGGTCGCGTTGCGCGCCCGCACCGGGCGGCGCGCGGCATCGATATCCTGCTGCAGCGGCAGGAAGCCGAGCACGGCTTCGGCATCTTCCAGATCGGCGTCGCTGCAGGCATCGATCGCTGGGCTGTCGGCGCGCAGCCGCAGGGTGGCGTCGAGCCGCGGATCGAGCGCCACCGCGGGAATCCCGCGCGCTGTCAGGCTCGCCGACTCGCGGCTGATCACGCAGGCTCCGCTCGCGCCGGGGTGTACGGCCGCCGGATGACCGAGCGTCTGCCAGCCCGGCTGGTCGATGACGACGCCGCGCAAGTCCACGGAAGCGCCATCGGCTGTCAGATGGAACACCTGCGGAACGAACGCGCCGACGCCGCGCGCCTCGTTGCCGGCGACGGTGGCCAGGCGCAAGCTCAGCCGCACCCCGGGACCCACCACGATCGGCGCGCCTTGCCAGCTGAACCCGTTGCAGCACCACGCGCTGGAGTTGCCGGACGCCGCCAGGTTCGCCCACTCGATCCTGACTCCGAACGACGCCGATCCGCTGCTGGCGAAGAGCACCGCCGCGGACTGCGCGCGGTTGCCGTG
The DNA here is from genome assembly GCA_046318115.1 of Lysobacterales bacterium. Lineage (GTDB taxonomy): Bacteria > Pseudomonadota > Gammaproteobacteria > Xanthomonadales > Xanthomonadaceae > Aquimonas. The sequence goes on from JBKCVA010000077.1 coordinate 4,384, forward strand.
CATCTGCAGCCGGTCCCAGGCGACCACGCTGTTGTGAAGCACGACGAGCGCGCCGCCTGCGCCCTGGTTGATGCCGGTGCCGGTGACTTCGTTGGCGTCGACGCGCACGCAAGGCTCGAGGCCGCAGGCGCCGCTGAGGGACGTCTCCAGCACGGAGTCTCCCTGGACATGCAGCCCGCCACCGCCGACGACCGCCGAGTTGCCCTGCACGTCCCAGCGCGCAGCGGGACCCGCGGGCGCACCAGAGACCTCGGCGGCATCGATCAGGACCCCGCCGCTGTCGATCCAGGCGCCTCCACCGCTGCCACCGGCAAGGTTGCCGGTCAGCCGCAGCGGCGCCATCACCCTCAGCGCCGAGCGCTGCAGCAGCAATCCACCCCCATCGCCAGTGCCGGCAGCGGTGTTGTTCTCGATGTCCATGCCGGCGCCATCGACGACACCTTCGCTGTCGATCAGCGCAGCACCGCCGCCCCGCGCGGCGCGGTTGTTGGCGATGCGGATGCCGGGCAGGACGCCTGGCGGCTGCGTCAGTCCGCAGTTGTCGAGGTACAGACCACCGCCGCGTCCGCTGGCGATGTTGTTGATCACGAACAGCGAGCCCGCGCCTTCCTGGCGCAGCACGCCACCCGCCGTGCAGTGAACGCCGCCGCCGTCGCCGCCAACCGCCTCGTTGGCGTTGATCACCACCCCATCGCCGAAGACCACGACTGCGCCGTTGGTCCATCCCGCGGGCCGGCCGATGACGCGCAGGCCGGCGCCGGTCGTGGCGCGGTTGTTGGTCAGCTCGACGGCGTCGAGTCGCAGCGCGACGCGCCCGTCGACTTCGATCGCGCCTGCCGGTCCATCCCGGAACTCGATGTTGCGCACTTCGACCCGGTACTCGGCGCCCGGTTCGCTGACGTTGCGCAGGCGCAGCAAGGGAATCGACGTCGCGCCGGAAATGCGCGAAAGCGCACCCGGCTGCGGTACGGTGGATGTGCAGCTGGTGTGACCGCCCTCGATGCGTACCGACAAGCGATCGAGGGTCGCCCCACCGGTGATAACGCTGCCGCCCATCACCCGCACCCGATGGACCACCCCGGGGCCGAGTCTCGGCAGGCTGGCAAGCGCGCCGGCAAGCGTCGCCGAGGTGCAGCCCGGGGCGGGGCCGACCGTGACGGTCTGGCTCTGCGCGCGTAGCGGTGAGCTTGCGATCATGGCGATCAACAGCGCACCCAGGCATGACACCCGCATCCACATCGGCGCGCGCGCGGGGGGGGCGATCCCGCAGGCTGGCACGCGCCTGGACTGCCCGACTTCAGGCACGCTGATTCGCCCGCCAGTGCGCAGGCGCGCCCTGTGTCCACCGGCCTTTCTGGCCAGTCCGCTCGCCTCGGGGTGTTCCGCTGACGCCTCGCCCCCACCTGCCCGCTGTCCGAACATCCTCGTCGCCCCTGCCGTGCGTCTCCTGATGTCCAGACGCAAGGCATTCGAGGGTTTTCTCACCGCCGGTCGCTTGGCGTTCCGCCGTCGCGCTCAACACGCTGGCGAAAGCGTCCCCGCGCCGCGTTCGGACGAGTCCGGTCGTGTGCGGGACTCGCGACCGCGGATCAAGGCCGAGGAGGGACTTGATCCGTGATGCCTTGACCATCGCCGAGTGGATGTCCTCCCGCTGCCGCTTCCGCCGTTACTGACGGCGACAGACAGACCTTGGATGAGAGGAAGTGCGATGGGTGTTGCGAGTCTTCCGGTTGCGATGCTCTTGGGCGGTCTGCTTGCGGCCAGTACGGCAGGCGCGGTGTCCCGCACCTGGCCAGGCAATGCGCCCTGTGCGGGCACCCTGCAGGCCTGTATCGACGCCTTGGCGGCAGGTGACGAGGTGTTGATCGCAAGCGCGGCCGAAATCGACGAGAACATCACGCTGAACAAATCCTTTGCTCTGCGCGCGGCCCCCAATCAGGTGGCGCGCTTCGCGCCGGGTCGCAGCGTCACCGGCCAGGTCTCCAGCAACGTGACGAGCTGGGACATCGAAGGCCTGCACCTGCGCGACGGCCGCATCGAGCTGGTGCACAGCGCGCCGTCCTCGCTGAGCGCGCGCGTCGTCAACAACCGCCTGGACTTCACCGAGGGCCCGACCTTTGGTGCACGCGTCGAGTTGAGCGTGGTCAAGACGAATGCCAACGGCACCGCCACCGTCGAAGTGCAGAACAACCGCGTCGACAACGGCATGTCCAACCAGCCGGCGATCAGCCTCAGCCTGAACGCGCGCGCCTCGGGCCGCGTGGCCTTCAACCGCATCGACCGGCGTTGGCCGCAGGGCAGCAGTGGTTCCGGACTCCTGCTCAGGCTCAGCCCCGGCGATCCGCACGTGGTGAACGTGTATGGCAACCGCGTCGAGGGCGGCTTTCGCGACGGCGCCCTGCGCCTCGATGTGGGCGTGACCCCGGTGTTCGGCAGCGGCGGCAGTTCGACGCCAGTGGTGCGCGCTTTCAGCAACGTGCTGGTCTGCCAGAAGTTTGGTGCCACGTTCTTCCCGGTGGGCCTGTACGCGGCCTCGTTCGCCGCCGGTGGCCAGACCGAGCTGCGCCTGTTCAACAACACCGCCGTGGGCTGCGACACCCCGATCTGGGTCGACTACCCGATCAACGGCCCCAGCCTGAGCGGCAGCATCTTCAACAACCTCATCGCCTACAACACCGAGAGCCTCGTGGTCTCGGGCAATGTGGTCGGCGGCTTCACCATCGAGCGCAACCTGAGCTTCGGCAACAGTTTCAACACCATGCCGGCCAGCGCCACGCTCACCGTGACCGGCGATCCGAGCCTGCGCTCGCTCCGGTTTCCGCGGCTGGGCCCGGGCTCGGCCGCAATCAATGCCGGCAATGCAGTGTCCGCGCAGCTGCTCTATGGCGCGGCCAGCGCGCCGCAGGTCGATGTCGACGGCCGCCGCCGCACCATCGGTACAGGGACCACCGCCATCGACATCGGCGCCTACGAGTCTGGCGACAGCGTGAGTCTGGTGCGCAACGGCGCGAGCGCGGCGAACTCGCTGGCTTTGGGCGTGCCTGGCGAGACGGTCAATGTGCAGCTGGGCAAGAGCTTCAATCCGCTGCCGGGCGTGCCCGGCGTCAGCACTGCGCGCCCGGTCGGCCTCTTCCACGCCCTGCAGTGGTTCGGCCAGGCGATCGGCGCCGATCTGCCGGCCGGCGCCAACCTGCATGCCTTCGCGCCCGGCCCGCAGGGCAGCTTCGGCGCCAGCTATCGGCACGAGACGGCGGCCGCCAACACCAGCTTCGAGGCCACCTCGCTCAGCAACACCTATCTCAACGGCAAGGGCCGCGAGGACGCGATCGTGCTGGCCACGCCGGTCTGGCTGGGCGGCGCGCAGAACCCGCAGAACATCGCCGTGGGCTTCAGCTGTCCCAGCGGCAGCACCGGCGCCAACTGCTGGTTCATCGGCAACCAGGCGCTGGGCGCGAGCATGCCGGCCGGGCTGGGTTTCCATGTCTATGCCCAGGACCCCAGCCCCAACGCCTTCGTGCACCGCGTGACCACGGCCGGCCGCTTCAGCCCCATGCCCTACCACCCGCTGCTGGGCGACGATCCGAACCGCTGTGCGCGCGCCCTCGCCACGCCGCGGGTGGTGCCCGGCCTGACCAACAACACCCCCTACGAACTCGAATGGCGACAGATCGATGGCCGCGGCGTCTGGGGCATCCAGGGCGAAGCCTCGATGCCGGTCGGCGCCGAGTTCTTCGTCTTCGTCGACGCCACCTCCTTCGAGGACTGCGCCTTCGCCGAGCTGTTCAAGGACGGGTTTGAGGATTGACAGCGGGGATTGGGGATTTGGGATTGGGGATTCAGAGCAGGAACAGCGAAGCGCGTCCGGCCGCGCAGGGTGTCTGGTGGCTGTTCTTCGCTCAAGAAGCTGCCCCCTCAACCAACTCCGTAGCTGTCGCCCCGCCCCAGCGAAGGCCAGCCGTTTGTAGGAGCGAGCTTGCTCGCGACCCGCAGCGTAGGCACAGCCCGGACGCTGCGGTCGCCTGCAAGCAGGCTCCTACACAGAGCGCGAGCGGGTGAGTCACAGCGCGAGCCGGTGACTCCACACTTCTTTGAGAACACCCTGTCTGCAAAGCGGGACTGAGAAGCTCTTGAGCAGCGACATCGGGCTTCGCCCTGGGGCGATCTGCCAAGTTCAATCCCCAATCCCCAATCCCCAATCCCCCATCCCCAATCCCCAATCCCCGCTCTCCATCCAAACGCTTCCGCACGCACCAGCCCCGCCCTAGACTAGGCGGCGGCCCTGCTGAGCCGGTCCGGCGCGGCGGCCGCTCGCCCCTGCAAGGTTGCCCGCGTGAACACCCCCATCCTGACCCCGGAACTCCCGGCCGCCAGCGAACCGCTGCGCGCCGCCCTGACTGCTGCCTGGCTGCGTGACGAAGACGAGGCCGTGCGCGCCCTCCTGGGCGAGCTGCAGCTCGATGCCGATGCGCGCGCGCGCATCCAGGCCACTGCCGTTGATCTGGTCGAGCGCGTGCGCAAACGCGCGCAGGACCAAGGCGCCATCGAAGCCTTCATGCGCGAGTACGACCTCTCCAGCGAGGAAGGCGTGCTGCTGATGTGCGTGGCGGAAGCCCTGCTGCGCATTCCCGACAGCGAGACCGCCGACCGCCTGATCCGCGACAAGCTCGGTGATGCCGACTGGGGCAAGCACGTCGGCCAGAGCGATTCGCTGTTCGTCAACGCCAGCACCTGGGGCCTGATGCTGACCGGCCGCATGGTCAATCTGGCCGAAGAAACCCGCAGCAACTTCGTCGGCGCGCTGAAGCGTCTGGTAGGTCGCGCCGGCGAGCCGGTGGTACGCCTGGCCGTGCGCCAGGCCATGAAGATCATGGGCCACCAGTTCGTCATGGGCCGAACGATTGAAGAAGCGCTGAAGCGCAGCAAGAAAGGCGAGAACGCCCGCTACCGCTACAGCTACGACATGCTCGGCGAGGGCGCACTGACCCAGCCCGACGGCGACCGCTACTTCGAGGCCTACCGGAAGGCCATCCTCGCGATCGGCAGCACCGGCCCCTTCGCCGACGTGTTCGATGCGCCCAGCATCTCGGTCAAGCTCTCCGCCCTGCATCCGCGCTACGAGCACGGCAAGCGCGCCCGCGTCATGGCCGAGCTGGCGCCGCGCGTGCTGGAGCTAGCCAAGCTCGCGCGTGCCCAAGGCATCGGCTTCACTATCGATGCCGAGGAAACCGACCGGCTCGAACTCAGCCTCGACCTGATCCTCAAGGTCTTCGCCGACCCCGCGCTGGACGGCTGGCAGGGCTATGGGCTGGCCGTGCAGGCCTACCAGAAGCGCGCGCCGCAGGTGATCGACCTGGTCGCCGATGCCGCACGCAAAGCGGGGCGCCGCATCCCGATGCGTCTGGTCAAGGGCGCCTACTGGGACGCCGAGGTCAAGCGCGCCCAGATCGAAGGCCAGGCGGGCTATCCCGTGTTCACCCGCAAGCCGAATACGGATCTCAGCTACCTCGCCTGCGCGCGGCGCATGCTCGGCCACATCGACGCGCTGTACCCGATGTTCGCCTCGCACAACGCGCACACCATCGCCGCCATCCACCATATGGCGCAGGGCCTGCTCGGCCCGGTCGAGCCCACGGCCGCGCCGCGCTTCGAGTTCCAGAAGCTGCACGGCATGGGCGACGACCTCTACGCCGAAGTGATCGGCCCTGATCGCCTCAACACCCCCTGCCGCGTCTACGCGCCGGTGGGCAGCCACGAGGACCTGCTGCCCTACCTGGTGCGTCGCCTGCTGGAGAACGGCGCCAACTCCAGCTTCGTCAACCGCATCACCGACCCCGCGATCAGCCCGGTCGAGCTGGTGGCAGACCCCACCGAGACCGTGCGCGGCTATGCCAACGCCGCGCATCCGCGCATTCCCCTGCCTGTCCACCTCTACGGAACCGAACGAGCCAACTCCATGGGCATCAACCTCGCCGACGACAACGCGCTGCGCGCCCTGACCGAACGCATGAATGCGCTCCGCTTCCCGATCGAGGTCAAGCCGCTGGTGCCCGGCGCGAGTTCCGCCGGCGCCTGGGTGGACGTGCGTTCGCCCAGCGATCGCAGCCAGGTGCTGGGCCGCTGGCAGGCCGCGGATGCTGCGACCGTCGAGCGCGCCATTGCCAACGCCGAGAAGGCCCAGCACGGCTGGGACGCGCTGCCGGCGGCCTCGCGCGCCAAGATCATCGAGCACGCGGCCAGCCTGATGGAGCAGCGCATGCCCGAGTTCATGGCCCTGGCCACGCGCGAAGCCGGCAAGACCCTGGCCGACGGCATCGCCGAGGTGCGTGAGGCGGTCGACTTCTGCCGCTACTACGCAGTCCAGGGCCGCCGCCTGTTCAACCAGCCGGAAGTGCTGCCGGGCCCGACCGGCGAGAGCAACACCCTGCACCTGCACGGCCGCGGCGTGTTCGTCTGCATCAGCCCGTGGAACTTCCCGCTGGCCATCTTCATCGGCCAGGTGGTCGCTGGCCTCGTCGCTGGCAATGCGGTGATCGCCAAGCCCGCGGAGCAGACCACCCTGATCGCGCATGCGGCGGTGAAGCTGCTGCACGAAGCCGGCGTGCCCGAGGACGTGCTGCAGCTGGTGCCCGGCGACGGGCCCACGGTCGGCGCACCGCTGACCCGCGATCCGCGCATCGCCGGCGTGGCGTTCACCGGCTCCACCGAAGTCGCGCGCCTGATCAACCGCACGCTGGCCGAACGCGACGGCCCGATCGGCGTGCTGATCGCCGAGACCGGCGGCCAGAACGCGCTGATCGCTGACTCCTCCTCGCTGCCCGAGCAGCTGGTCAAGGACGCCATCAGCGGCGCCTTTGGTTCAGCCGGGCAACGGTGTTCGGCGGCGCGCGTGCTGTTCGTGCAGGCCGACATCGCCGACAAGGTCGTGCACATGCTGGCCGGCGCCATGGCTGAGCTGAAGATCGGCGACCCCGGCCTGCTCAGCACCGACATCGGCCCGGTGATCGATGAGGAGGCCAAGGGCATCCTCGACGCGCATGCCGCGCGCATGGACTCCGAGGCCAAACTGATCGCCGTGGCCCCGCTGCCCGCCGAGTGCAGCCAAGGCACCTACTTCGCGCCGCGCGCCTACGAGATCCCGAACCTCGCGACGCTGAAGCGCGAAGTCTTCGGCCCGGTGCTGCATGTTATCCGCTGGCAGGCCAGCGAGCTGGACCAGGTCATCGACGCCATCAACGCCACCGGCTACGGCCTCACGCTCGGCATCCACTCGCGCATCGACGAGACGGTGGAGAAGATCAGCAAGCGCGTCCGCGTCGGCAACTGCTACGTCAACCGCAACCAGATCGGTGCCGTGGTCGGGGTCCAGCCCTTCGGCGGCGAAGGCCTGTCCGGCACCGGCCCCAAGGCCGGCGGCCCGCACTATCTGCTGCGCTTCACCACCGAGCGCACCCTGACCATCAACACCACGGCAGCGGGCGGCAATGCTTCGTTGTTGACCTTGGATGAGTGAGGTCAGGGGTTGCAGCGCCTGAGGTGTGCAGGGCCGCCTCCGGGCGGCCCTGCGTGCTTCAGCCGGTAAAGCTGAAGGACCCGCGGGGCTTGGCTTGCTGCGCTACTCGAGGCCGTCGGCAAAGACGCCAGGGCGGGCTGCGCGGTAGGTGTAGCTCAGCGTGCTGCCGGTGGCGTTCTGCCGCGTGATCTGGCAGGCCACCTGCGACTGGGTGACTTCGCCGTTGCTGGCGAACGGAACGTTGAGCTGCACCGGCTGGGCGTTGGCGCCCACGGCGATGGTCTGGTTGCCGCCGCTGACGATGCTGATCGTGCCTGTCGTCACGCTGCAGTCGAGCTGGGTGCTGCCGGACCCCGTGCCTCCCGTGGTCTGGAAGGTGATGGCACTGGAGGTCCCAAACGCACCCGGCGAACCGACCAGTGAAGTGGTCGAGTTGTTGGCCGGGGACGAGGCCAGAATCTGCGGCCCGATGGCCGGCGGCGGATCGGCCTCGACGGCGCCGCGGTCCACCACGGCGTTCTTGATCCGCGACTGGCCGCGGAAGTCGATGGCCAGCAGCCCGCCTCCGGGGCTGTTCTGGCCGGAATCCCGCAGCGGCGAGCTCGCGTTCGGAATCATCAGCGAGCCGCTTTGGGTCCACATCGGGTCGCCCGTGGTGGTGCCTTGTTCCGACGCCGGGAAGCCGTTCCAGCCGCGCGTCTCGAAGTGGTTGTTGCGGAGCGTCAGCGACCCAGGAGTCGCGCTGTAGAACTGCATGTTCTGGGCGTCGCTCGTGGTGTTGCCGCCGATGGCGTTGTTGGAGACGGTGGCCGTTCCGGACACCATCAGCCCGCTCTCGCGGGGGGTGACGCTGTTGCGGAAGAGGCTGTTGTTGCTGATGAAGCCGACCGCGTTGCCGGTCAGTCTGACCGCGATTCCCGAGCTCTGGCCGCCGGCGTGCACATTGTCGTGAGCGATAACGTTGCGCACGCGCAGGATTCCGGCGTCGGCCATGAGAATATCGGCGACTCGCGTGCTGGCCGCAGTCGAATTGGCCGCCACGAGGAGCAGGTTCTCGAAGTAGGCGGTCGCGCCGACGGTCGCCAAGAATCTTCCATTGATCACGGCGCTCTGTCCGCTCGAATAGGCGCGCCCCCGGGTCAGCGTGAGATTGCTGATCCGGAAGCTGCCGCTGAAGTCGAGCCCCAACTGGATCCATAGCACCGGACCGGAGTACTGCGCATCAATGATGGTTTGCGAGGGGTCCAGCGTTTCCTGAACCGTGCAGCCGGCGTTCCATCCCCCGCTGATCTCCAGACTCTGGCTCAGATCGGCTTCACTGAGTCCGTCCAGTTCCCACTGGTAGTCCTGCGGCGCCTGGACGTTCGACGTATGGGGGCCGCGCACGATGCGGATCACATCGCTCGCCCCGTTGAAGCGTGCAGAGTCCAGCGCGTTCTGCAGCGCCACCCCCGTATTCACGCAGAATGTGGCGGCATGGGCCGCTGTCGGCATCAGGAGCGGCAGACCGAGACAGAGCAGCGTCAGGCTGAACAGGGCAGGGCGGATCATCGGGCGGGGTCTCCGTGGGACGGGCAGGGTGCGGAAGCTCGGTGGAGGAACGAGAAACCCCGGAAATCCGGACATGGCCCTGGCTGCGTCCGCCGCGGCTGCGGTGCGGCCGTGCAAGGTGCTGCCGTCCCGCCCACGCTGAGCCCCGTGCTGCCCGAGATGCCCTTGCCCGCCGCTGACACCGTCACCCGTCCGACTGCTGCGATGTGCGCGGGTGTCCGCTGCACTTCGACCGAGCGCGTCTGTTCAATGCGGTGGTCGCGCAGGGCGTGAAGACAGTCGACATCACCGGGCACATCGAAGCGCTGGAGTGTGTTTGCTCGGGCCGCTGTGGGCGCCTCTGGAGGTGTGCCTGGTGGCTTGCATGGTGGATCGCTTGCCGACCGAGCGGATCGCCGAGCAGCCTTGAGCTGGCGAAGAGGTCAAGAGCATCCTCGGGGCACAGGCCGCGCGCATGGACGGCGAGGCCGGGTGGATCGCCCGGCAATGGCTGCCTGTCGACTGCATCAAGGGCACCCGCTTCGCCCCGCGCGCCTACGACATCCCGAACCTCGCCACGCTCAAGCGCGAAGTCTTCGGCGCGGCGCTGCGCGTGATCCGCTGGCCGGCCAGCGAGTTGGACCCGATCATCAACCCCATCAACGCGACCGGCTACGGCCTCACGCTTGGTATCCACTCGCGCATCGACGAAACGGTGCAGAAGATCAGCAAGCGCGTGCGCGTCGGCAACTGTTGCGTCAACCGCAACCAGATCGGCGCCGTAGTCGGCGTGCAGCCCTTCGGCGACGAGGGCCTGTCCGCCACCGTCTCCAAGGCCGACGGTCCGCACGATCCGCTGCGCTTCACCACCGAGCTCACCTTGACGATCAACACCGCGGCAGCGGGCGGCAAGGCCACGCTGCTGACCTTGGATGACTGAGATCGGCGGTCTTCCACGCTTGAGCGAACAGTCCCGGCCTCGGCCGGCAAATCTCTTTTCTCTGGACTGTAAAGTTGTCGAATCTTGCAGGTTTTCAATCGGATCGGGGGGGGTAGTCTTTCGTAAGCCGTAAGTTGCGTGCCACCTTCACTAGCCAACGGCCCTGAAGCGCGTGAAGGAACCAGCCATCTGTTTAGGAGCAAGCGTATGAACGTTTTCCGATTTTTTGGGTCACTGGCTTTCGCAACGATTCTGGCGATCGCACCAACTTCCCGCGTGTTGGCCGGAGATTTCTTGCAAGGCTCAGATGCAGAGACTCGCGTCGAGCTTGACCAAAGTTCAAGGAGCATTGTCCAAGTTCAGATTCGGCCGGGTTCTCCGGCATTTGAGTGGGTAAGGAGCAAGTTGGCTGGGCAGGCTCCGATAGCCGAGCCGCTGGCATTGAGGGTCGAGTACGCCGAGGGATTCGCTCCCGACGATTTGGGCCTGTTCCAGTCAGGGTTGGCCCAACCGACGTTGGCGGAAGCCAAGAACGGTCTCGACCTTACCAATCCTCCCTTTCCTACTGGCCCAGGCCGAACGATTGGTCAGAGGACGACCGAGACGGAGTTCTGTCAGTCCTACCTTTCGGTCAACGGCGTGAGGCAATCGGCGGACATCGAGTTCCACTACGAGTGGCGGAAACCCCGCGACAGTCAGGGCCGCGTCATCGAGGACGCCGAGCCCGAGTGGACCCTGGTCGGCTACACAGTCAAGGAACTCATGCCCTTGGCGGCCAGCGTCTGCTGAGGTTTGGTCATCTCGCTCGGGGGGCATCGCAGGGGCGCCCCGATCTGCCTTGATCGCGCGCGGTGTTGGTCCATTCTCGCGTGGACTTCGCCACACGCGGCTCCACGCGCACCCGGCTCCCGTGCCCGGTGTCGCCCCTCCACCCAATGACACTGGATGCGACCCCGCAGCGCTGAGATGATTTTCGGCCTAGTCAGCCCCCAGCGCCGCCCATGCCCCCCATCGATCTCCGCTCCGACACCGTCACCCGTCCGACTGCTGCGATGCGTGCGGCCATGCTGGCCGCCGAGGTGGGCGATGACGTCTACGGCGACGACCCGACGGTCAATGCGCTGCAAGTGAAGCTCGCGGCGATGCTCGGCTTCGAGGCCGGGCTGTTCGTGCCCTCAGGCACGCAGTCGAACCTGCTGGCGCTGATGGCGCACTGCGAGCGCGGCGATGAGTACATCGTCGGCATGGATGCGCACACCTACAAGTACGAGGGCGGAGGCGCGGCGGTGCTGGGTTCGATCCAGCCGCAGCCGCTGCCGCAGGCGGCCGACGGCTCGATTCCGCTGGACTCGGTGCGTGCGGCGATCAAGCCGATCGATCCGCACTTCGCGCGCACCAGGATCCTGTGTCTCGAGAACACCTGGCACGGCCGGCCGCTGCCGCTGCAGTATCTCGCCGAGGCCCGCGCGCTCTGCGATTCGCGCGGGCTGGGGCTGCATCTCGATGGTGCGCGTCTGTTCAATGCGGCGGTGGCGCAGGGGGTGTCGGCGGCCGCGATCACCCGGCACTTCGACAGCGTTTCGGTCTGTCTCTCGAAGGGCCTGGGAGCGCCAGTGGGTTCGGTGTTGCTGGGTGACGCCGCCTTGGTCGAGAAGGCGCGGCGCTGGCGCAAGGTGCTGGGCGGCGGCTGGCGGCAGGCGGGGATTCTCGCGGCGGGCTGCATCCATGCGCTGGACCACCACGTGGAGCGCCTGGCCGAGGACCATCGGCGTGCGGCCGAGCTTGCGGCCGGTCTGCAGGCGCTGGGGCTCACCGTCGAGTCCACGCCCACCAATCTGGTGTTCGTGCACGTGCCCGAGGCGCGTCTCGACGCGCTGCGTTCGGCCTTGCGGGAAGCCGGCATCCTGGCCTCGGTCGGTGGTCCGCGCATCCGCCTTGCCACGCATCTGGACATCGATGACTCCGCGGTGTCGGCAGTTTCGGCTGCATTCGCACGCGCCCTCGACTGAGCGCCTGTGAGAACCATCCACCTACTGCGGCCGCTTCTGGACGCCCGCGGCGGCACCCCGCTACGCGAATTCCGCTGTCATTTGGCTCGCCAATCTCCCTCGAATTCACGTGCCGCGTTGCCACGAACGCCCGGAGACGCGCTCGCTAGGGCATAGGGGTTCTCACGCGCTCTGAGCAATGGGTCTGATCGCTTCGCGCAAGACGGCACGGATCAAGCCCCTCTTGGCCTTGACCCGTGGTCGCGAGCCCGGCGCATGTCCGTATTCGTTCGGCTGTTGCGCGGAGCCGCGTTCGCGGCGCTCACTGACGCGGGATGGAGCAACTGCCTGCCCGAGCCGCGGGGGTGCCTTCCAGGGTGCGCTGCCAGGCTGAACTCTTGAGCGTCGCCTTGACTCAATCCCACAGCCGTTCGACGCCCCGCAGCAGCGCGCGGTAGCTGTCCTGCGGCAGCGACTCTGCGATCGCGTAGCGCGGGTCGGCGGTGTCGCGGGCGATGCGGTCGATGTCGGGCGTGCTGTCGGATTTCAGCAGTCGCCGCACCTGTGGCTGGGTGGTGTTCTCGCCGCGACGGGTGACGATGGCGACCTCGTTGCTCGCGAGTCTCACGATGCCGCCCGGCGGATACAGGCCCACCTGCTTGATGAAGAGGGCAGTCAGTGCTTCATCGACGGCGATGCCCCGTTCGAGGAACAGGGCGCGCAATGCATCCTTCGACTGCACTGCGCCACGGTAGGCCCGTGGCCGGATCATGGCGCAGTAGGTATCCACGAGGGTCACCACGCGTGTCCCCCGGCCGATGCGCTCGCCGCCCAGACGGTGCGGGTAGCCGCTGCCGTCGAGGCGCTCGTGGTGATGGAGGACCGCGTCCAGCCAGACTGCGTCGTCAAGGCCGGCGCTCTGCAGCAGGCGAGTGGCCTGCAGCGTGTGCTGATCGATGTCCGCGCGCTGTTCGGCGCTGATCGGTTCGGCCTGTCGGTGCAGAGTTGCGGCCTGCGGGAGCAAGGCGAGGTCGTGGCTCAGCGCGGCGGCACAGAGGCTGTGGGTGGTGTCGGGGTCCAGGCCGGCGGTTCCCGAGAGCATGCGCACCAGCAGGGCGGCGTGGATGGGGCGTGCGGTGAAGCCATCCTCGGGATCGCTCAGTTGCATTGCCGCCATCGCCGCATCCACGTCGGCATTGGCGTAGCGCGCCAGCAGTGCATTCACATGGCGCAAACCGGCGAGACCTTCTGGCTCCCCCTTCAGCAGGCGCTGCTGGACGTCGATCAAGGCGTCAAGGATGCCGCGCAGGCCGGCGAAGACCGAGGGCTGCATCGTCAGCGAGGTGGCCAGCGGGGCGCCCCCGAAGGCCTCGGGTTCGGGCTGGGCTGCGGCAGCAGCCTCCTCGACGAAACCGCGCTCGATCAGTGCGCCGCGCAGGCTGGTGCTGCGCACGACGTGGCCGCGCTCGAGCAAGAGCTTTCCCTATGCGTCGTACACCGCCTGCGCCAGAGGGCTGCCCAGGACCACGTCCTCGTCCTGCAGTGGCCGCATTCCGCTTTCCCGATGGCTGTTCCTTCCCTGCGCAGGGGCTGAATCGTTGATGCGCAGCCTGCAAGCGGCAAGCCAGAGGGAAGGGGGGTGTCCGCCAAGTGCCTGATTCAGCGGGCTCTTCTCACGATATGACATCACTGTATTTGATTTGATAATCCAAAACATTGAAACATTTGCCTAGGCAAACGCTGCGCTGCGCCATAAGGTCAAACGCCCCGATACGCCGGAGCATGGCCATGGCCCCCAGCAGCGCAGCCCAGACCTTTTCGACGGACCCTGCCGCCGATCCGCGGGTGCAGCGGGTGCTCACCGCCGAGGCCATGGCCCTGCTCACGGATCTGCACCGGCGGTTCGAGCCAACCCGTCAGCGTCTGCTGGCGGCGCGTCGAGCCTGGCAGGCACGGATCGATGCCGGCGCCCTGCCGGACTTCCGCCCCGAGACCCGCGAGATCCGCGAGAGCGACTGGACGGTCGCGCCGATTCCTGAGGCCCTCCAGGACCGTCGCGTCGAGATCACCGGACCGGTCGATCGCAAGATGATCATCAACGCGCTGAACTCGGGCGCGAGGGTGTTCATGGCCGACTTCGAGGACTCTTCGAGTCCGACGCGGCGCAACATGCTGGACGGCCAGATCAACCTGATGGATGCGGTCGCCGGCACCATCGAATTCACCTCGCCCGAGGGCAAGCGCTACGCGCTGAAGCCGGAAGGCCTGGCGACCCTGATCGTGCGTCCGCGCGGCTGGCATCTGGACGAGGCCAACTTCCGCGTCGACGGCCAGCCGATGTCGGGCAGCCTGTTCGACATGGCCCTGTTCGCCTTCCACAACGGCCGCAGCCTGCACGCACGCGATCGCGGCCCCTACTTCTACCTGCCGAAGATGCAGGCGTTTGAAGAGGCCGCGCTGTGGGACGAGGCCATGGCCTTTGTCGAGAACCGCCTTGGCCTGCCGGTCGGCTGCATGAAGGCCACCGTGCTGATCGAAACCCTGCCGGCGGTGTTCGAGATGCACGAGATCCTGCACGCCCTGCGCTGCCGCATCGTCGGCCTGAACTGCGGGCGCTGGGACTACATCTTCAGCTACATCAAGACGTTCCGCCGCCATGCCGACCGCGTGCTGCCCGACCGCAGCCAGGTGACGATGACGGTGCCGTTCCTGAAGGCCTATTCCGAGCTGCTGATCCAGACCTGTCACCGCCGCGGTGCGCATGCGATGGGTGGCATGGCCGCGCAGATTCCGATCCCGAGCGATCCGGTCGCCAACGAGGAAGCCCTGGCGCGCGTGCGCGCCGACAAGCTGCGCGAGGTCACCGCCGGCCATGACGGCACCTGGGTGGCGCATCCGGGCCTGATCCCGGTGGCGCGCGAGATCTTCGACAAGCACATGCCGACGCCGAACCAGCTGCACGTGCGCCGCGACGATGTGCAGGTCGGCCGCGACCTGCTGATCCACCCCAGCATCGGCACCATCACCCGCGAAGGCTTCTACGCCAACATCGACGTCTGCGTGCGCTACCTCGCGGCCTGGCTCGACGGCCAAGGCTGCGTGCCCATCCACAACCTGATGGAAGACGCCGCCACCGCCGAGATCAGTCGCGCCCAGCTCTGGCAGTGGCTGCACACGCCCGACCAGCGCTTCGACGACGGCGACCGCATCGACATGGCCCTGTTCGAGCGCGCCATCGGCACCGTCGAACAGCGCTTGCCGCGCAGCGGCCTGCCGGGCCAGGGCCGCCTCAAGGAGGCCGCCCAGCTGCTCGCCGAACTCACCCGTGGCGACACCCTCGAAGACTTCATCACCCTGCCGGCCTATGGCCGCCTTGATCACGCCTGAGCCGTACCGCTTCGACACCCCCGACCCCGCGAACACGAGAAGGACACCGCCATGAGCCACCACCTGCCGACCGCCGAAGAACTGCAGCGCGACTGGGACACCAACCCGCGCTGGAAGGGCATCACCCGCAACTACAGCGCTGCTGATGTGGTGCGCCTGCGCGGCACCGTGCACATCGAGCACTCGCTGGCCCGTCGTGGCGCCGAGCGCCTGTGGCGCCAGCTGCACGAGATGCCCTTCGTCAACGCGCTCGGCGCGCTCACCGGCAACCAGGCCATGCAGCAGGTCAAGGCCGGTCTGCAGGCGATCTATCTGTCGGGCTGGCAGGTCGCAGCAGACGCCAACATCGCCGGTGAGATGTACCCCGACCAGAGCCTGTACCCCGCCAACTCGGTGCCGCAGGTGGTCAAGCGCATCAACAACTGTCTCGCCCGCGCCGATCAGCTGCACCACGCCGAAGGCAAGGACGACATCGACTGGTTCGCGCCGATCGTGGCCGACGCCGAGGCCGGCTTCGGCGGCGTGCTGAATGCCTTCGAGCTGATGAAGGCGATGATCGAAGCCGGCGCCGCCGGCGTGCACTTCGAGGACCAGCTGGCCTCGGTCAAGAAGTGCGGCCACATGGGTGGCAAGGTGCTGGTGCCGACCCGCGAGGCGGTGGAGAAGCTCAACGCCGCGCGTCTGGCTGCCGACATCATGGGCGTGCCGACGCTGATCGTCGCCCGCACCGACGCCGAAGCCGCCGATCTGCTGACCTCGGACATCGATCCGAACGATCGCCCCTTCACCACCGGCGAGCGCACCGTCGAAGGCTTCTACAAGACGAACAACGGCCTGGACCAGGCCATCAGCCGCGGCCTGGCGTACGCGCCCTATGCCGATCTGGTCTGGTGCGAGACCGGCAAGCCCGATCTCGAGTTCGCGCGCAAGTTCGCCGAGGCGATCCACGCCAAGTTCCCCGGCAAGATGCTGGCCTACAACTGCTCGCCCAGCTTCAACTGGAAGAAGAACCTCGACGACGCCACCATCGCCAAGTTCCAGAAGGAAATCGCGAGCTACGGCTACAAGTTCCAGTTCATCACCCTGGCCGGTTTCCACAGCCTCAACTACTCGATGTTCAACCTGGCCTACGGCTACGCACGCCACCAGATGAGCGCTTTCGTCGAGCTGCAGGAGGCCGAATTCGCCGCTGCCGAGCGTGGCTTCACCGCGGTCAAGCACCAGCGCGAAGTCGGCACCGGCTACTTCGATGCGGTGACCCAGACCATCCAGGGCGGCCAGAGCTCGACCACGGCGCTCAAGGGTTCCACGGAGGAAGAGCAGTTCCACGACGGTGCCAAGCGCGACGCGGCCTGAAGGTCTCAGCGCCGGGCGGCGGCGACGGGTTTCTTGAATCCGCCGCAGCAGGTGCCGCCATCACCCTGAAAGGCAAGGCAAAGGGCGCCCATGCGGCGCCCTTTGCATTCGTATGCGGCAGTCGTCGTCGGTGGACAGGCGCAGGACATCGCAAGGCAGGGCACTTCCCAGGCGGAATCCTCTTGCTAGAATCCACGCCCCCCACGACTGCTGCCTCGCCCACGCGTTCCTCGCGGTCGGGTCTTGCGCAGCTTTGTCGAGCGATGCTGCTGGAGTCTGCCCGTGAATCTTCTCGCCCTGCGCAACGAATCCACCCCGATCAACGGATCGGACGCAGCGGTCGAGCTCGATGGCACCAGCGGTTCGCCGCTGCGCAGCGCCGTTTCGCGCGCGGTGGCGCGCTACCTCACCGACATGGACAACCATGCCAACGGCGACTTGTTCGCCCTTCTGATGGCCGAGGTCGAAGCGCCGATGCTGGCCGAAGTGATGCGCCACTGCGAGGGCAAGCAGGTGCGCGCCGCCGAGGTGCTGGGCATCAACCGCGCCACCCTGCGCAAGAAGCTGCGCCAATACGGGCTGGCCTGACAGCAGACAGATTCCACCTCACGCGCTGCGCGATCGAGGTGCGGCGCGAAGGTCCCCCGCCTTTCCCTTCCGCCGAGTCCACCGATGACTGCTTCGCTGCAACCGATCCGCCGCGCGCTGCTCTCCGTTTCCGACAAAACCGGGCTGATTCCGCTGGCCGAGGCGCTGGCGACGTCCGGCGTTGAACTGCTGTCCACCGGCGGTACCGCCCGCGCCCTGCGCGAGGCCGGGCTCAGCGTTCGCGATGTGTCCGAGCTCACCGGCTTTCCCGAGATCATGGACGGCCGCGTCAAGACCCTGCACCCGCGCGTGCACGGCGGCCTGCTGGGCCGCGAGGCGATTGATGCGGACGTGATGGCCGAACACGGCATCGCGCCAATCGACCTGCTGGTGGTGAACCTGTATCCGTTCGAAGCCACCGTGGCCAGGCCCGACTGCAGCTACGATGACGCAGTCGAGAACATCGACATCGGTGGCCCGGCGATGCTGCGTGCGGCCGCCAAGAACCACGCGCGCGTCAGCGTGGTGGTGGACCCGGCCGACTACGCGCGCATCGAAGCCGCGCTGGCTGCAGGCGGTACCGAGGCCGCGCTGCGCCGCGAACTCGCCGCCAAGACCTATGCCCACACCGCGCACTACGACGGCCGCATCGCCGAGTGGCTGTCGCGCCGTGCCGCCGATGTCGAAGCCCCTGCCGAGTGGCCGAGCACCCTGCATCTGTCGCTGAAACACGCGGCGAGCTTGAGATACGGCGAGAACCCGCACCAGCGCGGCGCGCTGTACCTGGAGCCGAACGCCGGCGCGGGCCGGGTCGCGACATCGCGTTTCCTGCAGGGCAAGGAGCTGTCCTTCAACAACCTCGCCGACGCCGATGCCGCGCTCGAATGCGTGCGCCAGTTCGAGGCGCCGGCCTGCGTGATCGTCAAGCACGCCAATCCCTGCGGCGTGGCGGTGGCGGAGTCGCCGGGCACGGCCTATGACCTCGCCTACGCCACCGACCCGACCTCGGCCTTCGGCGGCATCATCGCTTTCAACCGCACTCTGGATGCAGCCACCGCGGCCGAGATCCTGCGGCGGCAGTTCGTCGAGGTTGTCATCGCGCCGGACGTGGACGAAGCCGCACTGGCCGAGTTCAAGAAGAAGCCCAACGTGCGCGTGCTGGCCTGCGGTGATCTCGGCGGCGCGGCGATGGGCCTCGAATACAAGCGCATCAACGGCGGCCTGCTGGTGCAGGACGCCGATACCGACGCGCTCACCGTCACCGACCTGCGCTGCGTCACGAAGAAGCAGCCAGAGGCGAAGCAGCTGGCCGACCTGCTGTTTGCCTGGAAGGTGGCGATGTACGTCAAGTCGAACGCCATCGTCTATGCGCGCGACCTGCGCAGCATCGGCATCGGCGCCGGCCAGATGAGCCGGGTGGTGAGCGCGAAGATTGCTGGACTCAAAGCGGAAGAAGCCGGCCTTGTCGTTGCCGGATCGGTGATGGCCTCGGACGCGTTCTTTCCGTTCCGCGATGGCATCGATGCGGCAGCCGCGGCCGGCATCGCCGCGGTGATCCAGCCGGGCGGCTCGATGCGCGACGCCGAAGTCATCGCGGCGGCCGACGAGCACGGCATGGCGATGGTGTTCACCGGTCGGCGGCATTTCCGGCACTGAAGCTTTGGGCCTTCCACCCTTCCGGGGCGAGTCGTATTCCTGATCCTCAGCAGGCGGCAGTGGATGATTCGACTAGCTCATGTTCGGCGAGCATGGGGATCGGGTTGAGGGGGATGGAGGCTGGTGTGAGAGTTCTACCCCTCTCCCCAACCCCTCTCCCACAAGGGGAGAGGGGCTTGAAGCTGCGAGCCCCAGGCTTGTGGAACTGTTTCGCGGTAGCCCGCCTTGCTCCCCTCTCCCCTCGTGGGAGAGGGGCTGGGGGAGAGGGGGACGGACTTGCCGCGAGCGTTCAACCCCCGCACCTGACCCACCTTCGCTTCCAACAAGCGAAACCGTAACAACGGCGTCGAGCAGGGGTCTCGCGCCCACACTGAAACGTATTCGAGGAGAGTGGCATGAAGGTTCTGGTGATCGGCGGCGGTGGCCGCGAACACGCGCTGGCCTGGAAGCTGGCGCAGTCACCCAAGGTCAGCGAGGTGCTGGTGGCACCGGGCAATGCCGGCACCGCGCGGGCGCCGCACTGCCGCAATGTGGCGGTGTCGGCCACCGATATCGACGGCCTGCTGAAGCTCGCGCAGGACGAGGGCGTGGGCTTGACGGTGGTCGGCCCTGAAGCCCCGCTGGTGGCGGGCGTGGTCGACCGCTTCAGCGCTGCCGGCCTGCGCTGCTTCGGCCCGAAGCGCATCGCTGCGCAGCTCGAAGGCAGCAAGGCCTTCGCCAAGGATTTCCTGGCCCGCCACAACATCCCCACCGCGCACTACGGCGTGTTCACCGAACTCAAGCCCGCGCTGGCCTATCTGCACAAGGTGGGCGCACCGATCGTGGTCAAGGCCGATGGGCTGGCCGCCGGCAAGGGCGTGGTGGTTGCGCTGACGCTGGCGGATGCCGAGCAGGCCCTGCACGACATGCTCGGCGCGCACTCGCTGGGCGAGGCTTCGGCGCGCGTGGTGATCGAAGAGTTTCTCGAAGGCGAGGAGGCCAGCTACATCGCGCTCTGCGACGGTCGGCACTACCAGCCGATGGCGACCTCGCAGGACCACAAGCGTCGCGACGAGGGCGATCTCGGCCCCAACACCGGCGGTATGGGCGCCTACTCGCCGGCACCGGTGGTCACGCCCGAGGTCGATGCGCGCATCCGCCGCGAGGTGATCGAGCCGACGCTGGCGGCCATGGCCGCCGAAGGCGCGCCCTTCACCGGCTTCCTCTATGCCGGCGTGATGATCGACAAGACCGGTGCACCCAAGGTGCTGGAGTTCAACGTGCGCTTCGGTGACCCCGAAACCCAGCCGATCATGCTGCGCCTGCGCTCGGACCTGGTTGAACTCGTGGAAGCGGCGCTGGATGCGCGCCTCGATCAGATCCGGGTCGACTGGGACCCGCGGCCCTCGTTGGGCGTGGTGATGGCTGCCGGCGGCTACCCGGCGCGGCCGCGCGGCGGCGACGAGATCCACGGCCTCGACAACACGCTGCCGCTGGACGCCCAGGTGTTCCACTCCGGAACGGTCGAATCCGAGGGTCGCGTGCTGACCTCGGGCGGCCGCGTGCTGACCGTCTGTGCGCTCGGCGCGACCGTGGCCGAAGCAGCGGAGCGCGCCTACGGCGTGGCGCGCGGCATCCGCTTCGAGGGCGGCTTCTACCGGCGCGACATCGGCTACCGGGCAATCGCACGCGAGCGCGCACCGGGCGGGTCTTGACCCACCGGCGCGCAAGCTCCGCAGCGATCCACATCGAAACGCGCGAGACGCGTCATCGCCCAGGGAGCCCATAGGGTGGGTCTTGACCCACCGGAGCGCGACCCTCGCCGCGTTCCACATCGAAATCCGCGCGACGCGTCATCGGCCGCTCTGGCGGTTGAATCCGCCCCGGGCCTCCCTGCCCGGGTCCGGGGTGCTGCTGCGCGCCGCCCGTCCGCGGCGGCGCCTTCCGGTGCATTGCCATCAAGGCAATCGACGTCCTCTGTCGCGCCGCAGTTCCGGCGGCGGCCCATCCGTGGGCGGCAAGGCGTTTCCGGCCTCGCCGCAGGTCGCGTCCTGCGACCGCTGTGGAAATCGGCTTCGACGCCGGCCCGGTGCGGGCCGCGCCGAAGCACCACCTCAAGTGTGGTCTTCGAACGCGATCCGGCTCCGCGGTGCTCGGAGCAGGCCGCAGCTGGGGCTGGCCTGGCGCTGCAGGTCAGGGAGCAGCAGCGCACCGCGCTGTGCGGGCGGCTCGGGCGCGGGCCTGTGGGCAGGCTCGTTCGCCGGCAGGCCGCCGCTCAGCAGGGTGAGGATCAGGCCCAGCACGTTCAGGGCGAGCTGGTGCAGGACTTGGATCAGCGATTCGAACATGGCGGCGCTCCGCGCTGGGGTTTCGAATAGCGCTCAGCACTAACCGTGCCAAGCGCTTGGCGGCAAGCAAATCAAGCGTTTGCGACTTCGGTCGAATGTCCGTCCGCCCCGTGCTGTCCGCCTCTGCGGACAGTGCGTCGAGGCGCGCGTCCGGATTCGGGCATTGCCTGCACGGCGTGTCCCCGCGCGCGCCAACGCCGAACCACTTGCAGTCCGCTCCGTACAGGCGCGAACAGGCTGGATCACCGGGGGATGGGCCGACACAATACGGGTCCGTCTGAACAGCCGAAGGAGTGTCCATGGCCATCGTTGAAGCGCGCGTTCCCGATATCGGCAGCCACACCGATGTGCCCGTGATCGAGCTTCTGGTCGCGGTGGGGGATCGCGTCAGCAAGGACCAGGGCCTCGTGACGCTCGAGTCGGACAAAGCGACCATGGAAGTGCCGTCCTCGGTGGCCGGCGTGGTGAAGGAACTCAAGGTCAAGCTTGGCGACACCCTCTCGGAGGGTTCGGTTGTCGCGCTGATCGAAGCCGATGAGGCCGGCGCCGCTGCGCCCGCGCCGGCCAAAGCCGCAGCACCGGCGCCTGCCAAGCTTGAAGCGCCCAAGGTCGAAGCGCCGAAGCCGGAGCCCGTCAAGGCCGCAGCCCCTGCGCCTGTCGCGCCCGCGGCCGCCGAAGCGCTGCGCAGCCCGCCGGTCAGCTTCAACGCCGAGAGCGTGCTGCCGCAGAACGTGCCGCATGCCAGCCCTGCCGTGCGCCTGCACGCACGCGAGCTGGGCGTCGATCTGGCCAAGGTGTCGGGCAGCGGCCGCAAGGGCCGGATCACCCGCGAGGACGTCAACGCTTTCGTCAAGCAGGCGCTGGCGCGTCCCGCGGCTGCAGCCCCTGCGGGCGGCGGTGGCAATGGCCTCAACCTGCTGCCCTGGCCGAAGGTCGACTTCGCCAAGTTCGGCGCGGTGGAAACCCAGCCGCTGTCGCGCATCAAGAAGATCTCCGGCGCCAACCTCGCGCGCAACTGGGCGATGATCCCGCACGTCACCCAGTTCGAGCAGGCCGACATCAGCGAGATGGAAGCCTTCCGCAAGAAGATGGGCGAAGAGAACCCCAACCAGAAAATCACGCCGCTGGTGTTCCTGATCAAGGCGGCGGTGGCCTCGCTGAAGGCCTTCCCCAGCTTCAACGCGTCGCTGGATGAGAGCGGCGAGAACCTGGTCTTCAAGAAGTACTTCCACATCGGCATCGCGGTCGACACACCCGATGGCCTGGTCGTGCCGGTGATCCGCGACGCCGACCAGAAGGGTCTGCTGCAGCTGGCCGGCGAGCTCGGCGAGATCTCGAAAAAGGCGCGCGACAAGAAGCTCGGTCCGGCCGACATGTCGGGCGGCTGCTTCTCGATCTCCAGCCTGGGCGGCATCGGTGGCACCAGCTTCACGCCGATCATCAATGCGCCCGAAGTCGCGATCATGGGCGTGTCGAAGAGCGAGATGCGGCCCGTGTGGAACGGCAAGGAGTTCGAGCCGCGGCTGATGCTGCCGCTGTCGCTGTCCTACGACCACCGGGTCATCGACGGTGCCGAAGCCGCGCGCTTTGCGGGCTTTTTCGCGCGCCAGCTGGCCGACATCCGACGCCTGCTGCTGTAAAGCCCGCTAGCCCTGCTGCCGCCGGAGACGCCCGTCCCGCCGCTTCGGTGGGGCGGGCGCTTGCGTTGGCGCAGTTTGGCGTTCCGGCTGCGGGCGGGGGTGCTTCGGAGTTCGGCCCGGCGATTCCCTATCGACCATGACTCTAGGCATACTCGCCCGGCCCTCTTCGCGGTTTCGAGACCTCGGTGAAGGGCGGCCGCGGCGGGACGAAGCCGCCACCGCGGCCGGTACCAAGCGCGCGAGTCACGCGACGGCTGCGAGGCCCGGAACAGGGCAGGGGCGGTTGATGCCGGGGGGTATCACCGCCGCGTGGGCCGGAGCGGACGGGCGTGGCCTGGGGAGGCTTCATCCAACTCAAGCTGCGGGGAACTCCGATGGAAAATTCGAATCGACGCGGGCCGCGCGCCCATCGTCTGGCGGGGGCGTTGCGCCTTGCCCTGGTGGGCGGCTGCGTGGCCGGAGCGGCGGCGATGCTGCCCTGGTCCGCCGTGCAGGCGCAGGAAGAAGCACCGTCTGCGGACGAGGCCAAGTCACTGGATGTCATCTCGGTACTGGGTTCACGCAAGCAGCCGCGCAGCGAGGCCAATTCGCCGGTGCCGGTGGACATCATCAGCGGCGAGGAATTCCACAACCAGGGCCTGACGGACGTGCTGGACCAGATCCGCACGGTGGTGCCCTCGCTCAACGTCAATCTGCAGCCGATCAGCGATGCGGCGACCCTGGTGCGCCCCGCGAATCTGCGTGGCCTGCCGCCGGACAGCACCCTGGTGCTGGTCAATGGCAAGCGTCGCCACCGCTCGGCGGTCATCACCTTCCTCGGCAGCGGCCTGGCGGACGGCTCGCAGGGCCCGGACCTGTCGGTGTTTCCGTCGATCGCACTCTCGCAGGTGGAAGTCCTGCGCGATGGTGCTGCGGCGCAGTACGGCTCCGACGCCATCGCCGGCGTCATCAACTTCAACCTGAAGTCCGACCGCGAGGGCGGCTCGCTGGAAGTCATGAGCGGCCAGCACTACGAGGGCGATGGCACCACCGCCCAAGTGGCCGGCAACATCGGCCTGCCCTTCTCGCCGCAGGGTTTCGCCAACCTCAGCTTCGAGTACCGCGAGGCCGATCCGACCAGCCGCAGCGTCCAGCGCGGTGATGCCGCGGCGGTCGCCGCCAGCGGCAACCCGTTCGTGCCGAACCCGGCGCAGATCTGGGGCAGCCCCAAGGTGAATCGCGACTTCAAGATGGTCGCCAACCTCGGTCTCGAGCTGAACGATGACCTCGACTGGTACATGTTCGGCAATGCCGCATCGCGCGACATCGACGGTGGCTTCTACTACCGCAATCCGACCTCCCGCGCCGGCGTGTTCTCGGGGGATGGTGGCTCGACGCTGCTGATCGGCAATCTCGGCGGCGCCGCCTGCCCGACCATCGCCCTGCGCGATGCATCTGGCAACCTGCGGCCCTTCAGCGCGGTCAACGCCCAGGTGACCGCCCTGCCGGCCCACTGTTACACCTTCTTCCGCGACTTCCCCGGCGGCTTCACACCGCGCTTCGGCGGCGTCGTCAGCGACGGCTCGCTGGTCACTGGCGTGCGCGGTACCACGGCCAACGGTCTGCGCTGGGATCTCAGTGCCTCTCAGGGCCGCAGCGAGGTCGACTTCTACATCTACAACACGGTCAACGCGTCGCTGGGCCCGAATCAGCCGGACGGCTACCGCTTCAATCCGGGCGGCTACGAGCAGACCGAAACCAACTTCAACCTCGACCTGGTCAAGGTCCTCGACGCCTCCTGGACGCAGTACGGCTTGAGCGTGGCCGGCGGTCTGGAATGGCGCGAGGAGAAGTTCGAGGCCTTCAACGGCGACCAGGCGAGCTTCGAGATCGGGCCACTGGCCTCGCAGGGTTTCCTGATCGGTTCGAATGGTTTCCCGGGCTTCAGTCCGCGTGACGCAGGCAGCTGGAGCCGCAGCAACTACGCGGCCTATGTCGATCTGGAAGGCGATCTGACTGAGCGCCTGCTGCTGGCCACCGCGTTGCGCTTCGAGGACTTCGAGGACTTCGGCACCACCACCAACTGGAAGATCACCGGCCGCTTCCAGGCCACCGATGCCTTCGCTCTGCGCGGTGCGGTCAGCACCGGCTTCCGTGCGCCCACGCCCGGCCAGAGCAATGTGCGTGCGGTCACCACCCAGTTCATCGGCGGCGAGCTGCGCGACACAGCGACGCTGCCGCCGACCAATCCGATCGCCCAGCGCTTCGGCGGCCAGCCGCTGCAGCCCGAGGAATCGTTCAACGTGTCGTTCGGCGCGGTCTACAGCCTCGATGCCTGGCTGTTCACCGCCGACTACTACCGCATCGACGTCGAGGACCGCATCGCCCAGAGCCAGAACTTCAGCCTCACCGCTGCCGATCGCGCGGCCCTGGTGGCGCAGGGCGTACAGGAGGCGATCAGCCTCGACAGCGTGCGCTTCTTCATCAACGACTTCGACACCGAGACCGACGGCATCGACGTGGTCACCAGCTATGAGAGCGATCACTTCGGTGGCGACACCACCTACTCGCTGGCGATGAACTGGAACCGCACCGAAGTCACCGACTTCTCGCCGAGCATCATCGGCGAGGCGCGTGTGCAGATCCTGGAAGACGCGCTGCCGCGCACCAAGGGCAGCTTCAGCATCAACCACCAGCGCGAGCGCTGGCACGCGATGACCCGCCTCAACTACTACGGCAGCTTCTACGAGGACCATGTCGACAGCGGCTGCGTGGTCGGACCGGACTGCCTGCCGATCTACGGCGATGCGGCCCTCATCGTGGATGCCGAGGTCGGCTACAAGTTCGACAGCGGCCTGTTCGTCAATGTGGGCGCGCAGAACCTGTTCGACAAGGAGCCTGAGCTCAACCCCTACGGCGAAGACGTGGTCGGCGCGAAGTTCCCGCCGCTGACGCCGTACGGCTTCAACGGTGGCTTCTATTACGTCCGCATGGGCTGGAAGTTCTGAGCCCTCTGCCCGCGGCGACGGCTTTGCGCCGTCGCCGCGGGCTGGCAGGATGCGGCCTCATGACCGCCGCATCCTCCCTCGTCGCGCCCGTCCTCGCCGTCGCCCGCGAGCCCGCCCATTTCGAGGGCATCCTCGCGCTGCAGCGGCGCAACCTGAGGCAGAGCCTCAGCGAATCCCAGCAGGCGCAGGACGGCTTCGTCTACGTCGAGCACAACCTGCCCCTGTTGACCCGCATGGCCCTGCAGTCGCCGCAGGCGATCGCGCTTGCGGAAGGCCGCGTGGTTGGCTACAGCCTGTCGATGCGGCCGTCGATGGCCGAGTGGCTGCCGGCGCTGCAACCCATGTTCGAGCAGTTCGAACGCATGCACTGGCGCGGTCGGCGACTGGGCGATTTCAGCTACGTGGTCGGCGGTCAGGTCTGCGTCGACCACGCCTGGCGCGGCCGCGGTCTGATTGGCGCGCTGTACGCCTGCAGCCGCGATGCTGCGGGGCCTGAGGTGGAGCTCTGCCTCACCGAAATCGCCCTCCGCAATGTCGTCTCACGACGCGCGCATGAGCGCATCGGCTTTATCGAAGTGGGGCGCTACTCGGACGCCCACGAGGACTGGTCGGTCGTCGCCTGGCCCTGGTGGGACGCGCGCTGAGTGGATGCGCCTGCCGCTCAGACCGCGCCCTGGACCACGACTGTTCTGATCCTGCTGCTGCTCGCCGCCTGCGCGCCTGCGCAGGCGCCGGAATCCCGCACGCCGATCACGCAGGAGGCCTACGTCTGGCAGCGCACGTGGACGCCCGCCGTCGCCGCGGCGGTGCGCGAGCGCAGCGCGGACTTCAGCGGCCTGCGCGTGCTGGTGCTGCAGCAGATCGGCGATGAGCGCATCGCGCTGGCGCCGGACCGCGATGCGCTGCGCGCGCGCGGACTGCCGCTGCGGCTGGTGCTGCGCATCGAGGGCAGTCGGCCGCGTGCCTCGGCGGAGTCGCTTGCGCAGCGCATGGGCGAGACCGCGCAGCACTGGCGCACACACGGGTTGCAGGTCGTAGGCGTCGAGGTCGACCACGACTGCGCGAGTGCCGCGCTGGCCGATTACGCCGAGTGGCTGCAGACGTTTCGCGCGGCGCTGCCAAGCGGGCTCGCGCTGTCGGTGACCGCGCTGCCCAGCTGGCTGGAGGCGCCCGAGGGGCTGGCCCGCGTGCGCGAAGTCGCCGACGAGACCGTGCTGCAGGTTCATGCGGTGGAAGCCTGGCGCAGCGCGCTCGTCGATCTGGAGCCCAGCCTGCGCTGGGCGCGCGCCTGGCAGGCGCACGCGCCGCGGCCCTTCCGCATCGCCCTGCCGGCCTACGCGCTGCGCGTGCAGCTTGGCCGCGATGGCAGGCCTGCCGCGGTCGATGCCGAGGGTGCGCTCGATCGCAGCGGCGCGCGCGCGCAGGCGCGGCACGCCGATCCGGCCGAGGTCGCCGCGATCGTGCGCGCACTGCAGGCCGCGGAACTGCCGCAGCTGCAGGGCCTGCTGTGGTTCCGCTTGCCGGTGGAGGGCGATCGGCGCAGCTGGGCGCCGGCCACGCTGGCGGCGGTGATGCGTGGCGCCGTGCCGCCGGCGCGCATCGAGCTGCAGGCGGTCGCTCGCGGCGCGGGCCTGCAGGATCTGCTGCTGCGCAATGCCGGCGCGATCGATGCGCAGGCGCCTTCCCGCATTGCTCTGCCTGCGCACTGCGCGCTTGTGGAGGGCGTGGGTGAGTACGCCGCCGCACCGGCAAGCGCCGTCCTGCTGTCGAGGCAGCCGCCTTGGCTCGCCCCCGGCGACGCACTGGCCCTGGGCTTCGCCCGTTGCGCCGCAGCGCTGCCGGAGCGCCAGCGTCTGCCCGATGCGAACGACCCCAGCGCGCCGCCGTCGCCGCGGTGAGCGCAGGCACTGCGCTTCCGCGTGCGCATCTCTGCCCCTGAATCGCCCGAGGCCTGGCGTATCGTGTGGCGTCTGGCGAGCGCGCAGCGCCGCTCTCTCCTCCGCCCACGTCCTCCGAGCCGACCTGCCCATGTCCAAGCGCCGACTCCGGCTGCGCCCGCTGAGCCTCAGTCTGGTCCTGCTGTGCAGCCCGGCCTCGGCCTGCGGGCCGGACTTTCCGACCAGCCTGCTGGAGCAGCGCCAGCAGACGCTGGGTGAGCTGCCCGAGGGCAGCTTCGATTACGAAGTGAGCCGTCTGGTCGATGTGTCCGGCCTGCCCTTCAAGCCGGTCGAAGCCGCCTGGGCGCCCGAGCCCGAGGGCCTGCGGCCGGCCGAAGCCGAGGGCCTGCCGCAGGGGCAGCAACGACTTGTGCTGGAACTGCGCACCCTGGACAGCGCCGAGGCGGTGCTGGCCCGCGCTGACAGCCTGCGGCCGGCCATCGCCCACTACACCGCTGGTGCGGTGGCCTGGCGGCTGGGCGACTTCGAGGCGGCGCGGGCGCAGTTCGCCGCCGTCCGCGCCCTGCCTGCCGGGCAGCGCGGCAATCACGGTCCGATGGCGACCTACATGCTCGCCCGCGCGCTCTCGGGCGAGGCGGCAGAGGCGATGTTCCAGCAGCTCCGCGACGAGGTGCGGGACGGCGCGCCCGATCCGCTGGGCCTGGCCGTGGCCAGCTTCGGCGAAGAGGCGCGGATCGCGCTGGAGGACGGCCGCTACGCGCGTGCGGTCGAGCTCTACGCCCAGCAGGCCGCGCTGGGCTCCGGTTCGGGGCGGACCTCGCTGCTGTTCGTCGCGCGCCGGCTGGCGCAGGACGCCGAGGCCCGCGCGCAGCTGCTCGCCGCGCCCAGCGGACGTGGCCTGCTGCTGGCCTATCTGTTCGCGCGCAGCTTCGAGCTGCCGCCGGCGCTGCCGGCGCCCGGCGAAGCGATCGCGCCCTTCGATCCGTGGCAGGGCAGCGACGGTGGCCCGGACAGCGCCAGCGTGCTGGCGGTGTTCGACGAGCTCGACGCGACGCTGGCCTTGGACGATCCGAAGCGCGACCGTCTCGCCGCCATCGCCTATCGCGCCGGCCGATTCGAGGCTGCCGAACGCGCCGTAGGCGCTGCCGACAGCGCCCTCGCCCACTGGCTGCGCGCCAAGCTGGCGCTGCGCCGCGGCGATGCGGTCGCCGCGGCCACGGCGTACGCGACCGCGATCCGTGCGGTGGGCGATGGCGAGGTGTGGACCGCGCGGGCGGACGAGATCGACGTCTACGCGCCCTCGCAGGCGCCGCTCGATGCGCGCTGCCGCCTGCAGGCCGAAGCCGGTCTGGTGGCGCTGTCGCGCAACGACTACCGGCAGGCGATGGCGCTGTTTTACGACGCCGCCGAGCGCCACTGGATCGACGCCGCCTACATCGCCGAACGCGTGCTCAGCGTCGCTGAGCTGCGCGATTTCGTGCAGCGCGTGGCGGCGGAGCCGCAGCCTCCGGCACAGGACAGCTGGGCGCTGGGGGCGCAGGCGCCCGCCGCTGCCCTGCGCGCGCTGCTGGCGCGGCGCCTGCTGCGCGAGGGCGCCGGCCGCGAGGCGCTGCCGTACTTCGACGACGAAGCGCTGCGCGAGGCGGCTGCGCGCTATGTCGAGGCCCGCGAGACGATGCAGCGCGGCGATGCGGTCGCGCGGGCGCGCGCCGGCTTCGCTGCCGCCGAACTCGCGCGCTGGCAGGGCATGGAGCTGCTCGGCTACCAGCTCGCGCCCGACCACGCCGAGTACGGCGGGATGTTCGCCCCGGGCGAACGCTGGGTGCAGGTGCAGACCGGGCCCGAGCCGGTCTGGGAAGCGCGTCCGCCCGAGCCGGATCCGCTGGCCACCGCCGAGGAGCGCGCCCGCGTGCTGGCGAGCGCCGCACAGCCCGCGCATCGCTACCACTACCGCGGGCTGGCCGCGAACCTGGCCGAAGCGGCGGCCGATCAGCTGCCGCCGCGCTCGCAGGCCTACGCCGCGGTGATGTGCGAGGCCACGCGCTACGTGCTCGACGCCGAGCCCGAGCGCGCGCAGCAGCTGTATCGCCGCTACCTGCGCGAAGGGCCCTATGTGCCCTGGGGTGAGCGTTTCGGCCAGGAGTGCCCAGCGCCGGACTTCGACAAGGTCGAACGCGAGCTGCGCGCGGCAAGGATTGCTCAGCTGCAGCGCGCGGCGATATGGACCGTGCCGCCGCTGCTCGCCCTCGGGCTGGCCGTGCTGTGGTGGCGCAGGCGCCGGTCGCGCTGACCGGACCCACCCCGCAGCGCCCCTTGGGCTAGATGCGGATGTGCGGCAACAGACCCAGCACGCCGACCACGATCAGGTAGATCGCGACGATGAAGGCCAGCAGCTTCGGCCGGATCAGAATGAGGATGCCGGCGAGCAGGGCCAGCAGCGGCTGCAGGGGAATCGAGCCCACGGGGTGTACCTTCGGTTGGTCGGTGGAAAGAGGATCAGCTGCGCAGGCCTACGCCGCGTTTGAGCAGGGCGAGGCCGAGCCAGCCCAGCGCGACAGTGAAGCCCAGCATCACCGCGAAGCTCAGGCCCAGATCGACGCCGCTGGAGCCGAGCAGGCCGTAGCGGAAGGCGTTGACCATGTAGACGATCGGGTTGGCGAGCGTCAGCGTCTGCGCCCAGCCGGGCAGGGCGTCGACCGCGTAGAAGACGCCGCCCAGATAGGTCAGCGGGGTCAGCACGAAGGTCGGGATGATCGCGATGTCGTCGAACTTCTTGGCGTAGACCGCGTTGACGAAGCCGGCCAGCGAGAACACCACCGCCGCCAGCAGCACGCTGCCGAGCGTCACCAGCGGATGCGGGATGGAGACCCTGGTGAAGAACATCGCGATGATCAGCACGATCGCGCCGACCATCAGCCCGCGCAGCACGCCGCCCAGCACATAGCCGAGCAGGATCACCCAGTTCGGCATCGGGCTGACCAGCAGCTCTTCGACGTGGCGGCCGAACTTGGCGCCGAAGAAGCTCGACGAGATGTTGCCGTAGGCGTTCTGGATCACGCTCATCATCACCAGACCGGGGACGATGAAGTCCATGTAGCTGTGCCCGCCCATCTCGCCGATGCGGCTGCCGATCAGGCTGCCGAAGATCAGGAAGTAGAGCGTCATGGTGATCGCCGGCGGCACCAGGGTCTGGCCCCAGATGCGCAGGATGCGGTTGACCTCGCGGCGGACGATGGTGTGCAGCGCGGTCAGATTGGCCTGGGCGGTCGTGGGCGTGGTCATCACGCGGCCTCCTGGCCGGTCAGGCGCACGAACAGTTCTTCCAGGCGGTTGGCGCGGTTGCGCATGCTGCGCACCTGGATGCCGGCCTCGCTGAGGGCGGCGAAGATCGCATTGAGATTGGCCGCCCGCGGGGTTTCGAGCTCCAGCGTGTTGTCGTCGCTGCGTTCGATTTTGATGCCCGCAAGCGCGGGCAGGGCGCCGCGGTAGGGCTCGGCAAGGTCGAGCACGAAGCCCTCGACGTCGAGCTTGGCCAGCAGGGCCTTCATGCTGCTGTGCTCGACGATGCGGCCGCGGTCGATGATGGCGATGTTGCGGCAGAGGTTCTCGGCTTCTTCAAGATAGTGCGTGGTGAGGATGACCGTGGTGCCGCGGGCGTTGACCTCCTTCAGCGTCTTCCACATGCCGCGACGGATCTCGATGTCGACGCCAGCCGTGGGCTCGTCGAGGATCAGCAGCCGCGGCCGGGTGATCATGGCGCGGGCGATCAGCAGCCGGCGCTTCATGCCGCCCGACAGGGTGCGCGACATGACGTTCGCCTTCTCCCAGAGCTGCGCGGCGCGCAGCTCGGCCTCGGCGCGTTCGGCGGCCTCCCTGCGCGGCACGCCGTAGAAGCCCGCGTAGTTCACGCAGATGTCGAAGGGCTTCTCGAACATGTTGAAGTTGATTTCCTGCGGCACCAGGCCAATCTGGCGCATGGCCTCGCTGCGCTGCTTCAGGAGATCGATGCCGCAGACCTGTACGGAGCCGCTGCTGGCGTTCACCAGCGAGCTGACGATGCCGATCAGGGTCGACTTGCCGGCGCCGTTCGGGCCCAGCAGAGCGAAGAAATCGCCTTCGGCGACGTCCAGCGAGATGCCCTTCAGGGCTTCCACGCCATTGGAGTAGGTCTTGCGCAGATCGCGCACGGACAGCGCAGCGGGCGCGCTCATTCGACAACGGCCTTTGGGAGCCGGCGGGCTCTCGGGTCGGGAGGGGAGATCCGTTCACGGCCCTCGCCAAGATGCGAACTGGCCGCTCACGGGCGGCGGCTACTATACACCCCCACTTCGAGCCTCCCGAGAGTCCGAGACCGCCATGATTGCGCCACCGCCCACCCTGCCGCTGCGGCTGGTCGACAGCCGCTGGCTGACCCCGAGCGTGCGGCACTTCGTATTCGAGCGCAGCGACGGCGAGGCCATCGCTTTTCTGCCCGGACAGTTCGTGCGAGTGCGCGTGCGCGACGGCGAAGCGCCCGAGTTCCGCAGCTACTCGATCGCCAATCCCAACGACGCGGGCCGCAGCGATGCGCGGCGCATCGAGCTGGTGGTGAGCCTGGTCGAGGGCGGCGTCGGCAGCGCCTACATGCGCGCACTGGCGCAGGGCGACGAGATCCAGGCCACCGCGCCCAACGGCCGCTTCTGCCTGCTGCCGGAGGACGAGGCCAAGCGCTACGTGCTGCTGGGCACCGGCACCGGCGTGGCGCCCTACCGCGGCATGCTGCCGCAGCTCGAAGCGCTGGCCGGGCGCGGCGTGCAGACCCTGCTGCTGCTCGGCAACCGCACGTCCGCCGAGCAGCTCTACGCCGACGAATTCCGCGAAGCGGCCGCACGCATCCCCGGCTTCACCCTGCGCTTCTGCCACTCGCGCGGTCTGCCCGAGGCGCCGACAGAACACGATGTGCACGCGTACGTGCAGGATGCGCTTGCGGCGTTCGCCCTCGACCCCGAGGGCGATATCGCTTACCTCTGCGGCAATCCGAATATGGTCGATGCCGGTTTCGAGCGCCTGAAAGCCGCGGGGCTGCACCTGCGTCGGATCCGCCGTGAGAAATACCAGACCCCGCGCCTGCCCGGCGCTGTCACACCTGCACCCCAGCCCGGTCAGTAGCCGCACGCTGCGGCCGCACGCCGCGCCACAGGGAGACCCCATGCATCGCATCCTGATCACCTTTGCCGCCGCCGGCGGACTCGCGCTCAGCGCACCGGCAGACGCCCAGCGTCGCCTGGGCAGCCTCGCATTCGAGCCCTGCACGCTGACCGCGCCGCTGTCGGTGCTGAACGTCGAAGCCCAGTGCACGCAGTTCAAGGTGCCGGAGAATCCGGCCGAGCCGGACGGCCGCACCATCGAACTGGCGGTGGCCTGGGTGCCGACCGAGAACACCGCCGGTGCCGAGGACCCTGTGTTCATGATCGCCGGCGGCCCGGGCCAGTCCGCGCTGGAGAGCTATCCGGGCCTGCACGGCGCTTTCCGCGAGATCCGCAAGAACCGCCATGTGATCCTGGTCGACCAGCGCGGCACCGGCGGCTCCAACAAGCTCACCTGCACCACCGAGGAGGGCGAGCCCGGCGTGGTCGACGACATGGCCGAGGACGACCCCGCCGCCTGGCGCGCGTTCGCCGAGCGCTGCCGCGACGAACTCGCGGCGAAGGCCGACTTGAGCCAATACACCACCAGCGTCGCCATCACTGATCTGGACGCCGTGCGCCAGGCCATCGGCGTGGAGCAGATCAATCTGCTCGGCGTGAGCTACGGCACCCGCGTCGCCCAGCAGTACATGCGCCGCTATCCGCAGCACACCCGCAGCGTGGTGCTGGACTCGGTGGTGCCGAACACGCTCGTGCTCGGCGCCGAGCACGCGCGCAACCTCGAAGATGCGCTCGACCTGCACTTCGCCCAGTGCCAGCAGCAGCCGGCCTGCGCCGAGCGCTTCGGCAGCCCGCGCGAAGCGCTCAACGCGCTGCTCTCCGAGCTGCGCGAGGCGCCGCGCGCGGTGAGCTGGCGCGATCCGCTGAGCGGTGAGGAGAAAGAAGGCGAGCTGACCGCTGGCCACGTCAGCGCGGTCGCACGCATGTACTCGTATGCGCCGGCGCTGGCGGCGATGCTGCCCCTGTCCCTGCACGAGGCGGCGCAGGGCCGCGCCAGCGCGCTGATGGCCCAGGCCGAGATGATCACGGGTTCGCTGTCGGAACAGATCACCCACGGCATGCAGCTGTCGGTGATCTGCAGCGAGGACGCGCCGAAGCTGCGTCCCGATCCGCTGGATGCGACCCGCACGCTCGGCGACATGATCACCCGCGTCACCGTCGAACAGTGCGCGGTCTGGCCGCGTGGCGAAGCGCCGGCCGACTTCCACGAACCGGTGAAGTCCGACATCCCGACCTTGCTTGTGTCCGGCGAGTTCGACCCGGTCACGCCGCCGCGTTACGGCGATGCGGTTGCCGAGCACCTCTCGAATGCGCGCCATCTGCTGCTGCGCGGACAGGGCCACAGCGTGTCGGGAGCCGGCTGCATGCCGCGCATCCTCGGCGAGTTCATCGACACCGCCGCGCCCAAGGACCTCGACGCCGACTGCCTTGAAACCCTGAAGCCCAATCCGCCGTTCGCCGGCTACTACGGCTGGGAGCCCTGAGATGCTGATCTGCGACAACCTGAGCAAGCAGTTCAAGACCAAGACCGGTCTGGTCAAGGCGGTGGATGGCGTCAGCTTCCGCGCCGAAGACGGCCAGATCACGGGTCTGCTGGGCCCGAACGGCGCCGGCAAGACCACCACCCTGCGCATGCTCTACACCCTGATGCGCCCGGACACCGGCACGGTCAGCGTCGACGGCGTCGACATCTTCAAGGATGCCGAAGCCGCGCGCCGTCGCTTGGGCGTGCTGCCGGATGCGCGCGGCGTCTACAAGCGCCTGACCGCGCGCGAAAACATCGAGTACTTCGGCCGCCTGCACGGCATGGAAGACGCGCTCATCCGCGAGCGCAGCGCGCGCCTCGTCGCCGCGCTGGGCATGGAGGAGATCCTCGATCGCCAGGCCGAGGGCTTCTCGCAGGGCCAGCGCACCAAGACCGCGATCGCGCGCGCGCTGGTGCACGACCCGAAGAACGTGATCCTCGACGAGCCCACCAACGGGCTCGACGTGATGACCACCCGCGGCCTCCGCCATTTCCTGCAGCAGCTGAAGTCGGAAGGCCGCTGCGTGGTGTTCTCCAGCCACATCATGCAGGAGGTCGCCGCCCTCTGTGACCGCATCGTCATCATCGCCAAGGGCCGGGTGGTGGCCCAGGGTACGCCGGACGAGCTGCGTGCGCTCACCGGCGAAACCAATCTCGAAGAGGCCTTCGTCAAGGCCATCGGCTCGGAAGAGGGACTGTTCGCATGAAAGCCGCCTGGACTGTGCTGAAGAAGGAACTGCTGGACCTGTTCCGCGACCGCCGCACCGTGATGATCAGCCTGCTGCTGGGCCCGCTGCTGGGCCCGGCGCTGATGGTCGGCCTGATCACCCTGATCGCCAGCCAGGAAGTCGAGCGCGCCGAGAAGGCGCTCAAGCTGCCGGTGATCGGCGTGGAGCACGCGCCCAACCTGGTCGACTGGCTGGGCACCATGAACGTGGAAATCGAGCCGGCACCGGCCGACCCCGATGCCGCCATCCGCAGCCAGGACGAGGACGTGATCCTGCGAATCACGGCCGAGTACGCGGAGGCATGGCGCCAGAGCCGGCCGGCGCCGATCGAGATACTCTACGACTCGACCCGCCAGGATGCCCGCACCCCGGTGCGCCGCGTTGAAGCCCTGCTGGAGACCTACGACCGCCAGATGGGCGCACTGCGTCTGGTCGCCCGCGGCATCAACCCGGCGGTCGGTACGCCGGTGCTGGTGCAGCACCGTGACCTGTCCACGCCCGAGAGCCGTGCCGGCATGCTGCTGGCCTTCCTGCCCTACATCCTGATCCTCGGCGGCTTTCTCGGTGGCGCCCAGCTGGCGATGGATGCCACGGCCGGTGAACGCGAGCGGCAGTCGCTGGAGCCGCTGCTGGCCACGCCCGCTGCACGCGGCGCGATCATGAGCGGCAAGCTGGGGGCGGCCGCGGTGTTCGCCCTGCTCTCGGCCCTGCTGACCCTGCTCGCCTTCAAGGCCTGTTTCAGCTTCATCCCGGCCTCGGTGCTCGGCTTCAAGATCGACATCAGCTGGCTGGCGATCGCCAAGCTGTTCGTGCTGATCCTGCCGATCGCGGTGTTCGGCTCCTGCCTTGTCACCCTGCTGGCGGCGACCACCAAGAGCATGAAGGAAGCGCAGAGTTACATGGCCCTGCTGATGCTGCTGCCGATGCTGCCGACGCTGGTCCTGATGGTCTCGCCGGTGAAGAACCAGCTGTGGATGTCGGCGGTGCCGCTGCTCGCACAGAACCAGCTGATCCTGAAGGTCGTGCGCGGTGAGGTCGTCAGCGGGGCCGAATGGATCATCACGCTGGGTGCCGGCCTGCTGCTGGCCGCCTTGGTCTGGCTGATCGCGGCCAGGCTGTATCACCGCGAGCAGCTGGCGATATCGGCTTGAGAGCCGGGATTCGGGATTTGGGATTCGGGATTCGTTAGAGCAGGGCGCGGCGAGGTTTCTCGCCGCGCCCATAGGGTGGGTCTTGACCCACCATGGCCTCCGCTCTCGCCCCGGACCTCCAGGCCCATAGGGTGGGTCTTGACCCACCGGAGCTCGACGCTCGCTTCGGTCCTGACCCGACACCGGCTCAATCCGATCACGCGCCAGCGATCATCTGAACGCCCCACTTCGACAGATCCGGGCCACACCTTCGTGCTGAGCTTGCGCGAAGGCGCGGACCACCGGTCTGCAAGCGGAGACCTTGGCCTTGAGCCTTCTGCTGTCACAGGTGACCGTCCTGGTGCTGCTGCCCCTGTTGATCATGGGCCGGGGCAATCGGCACGCGTCCGCGCGATCCACTGCGCTGCGGTTCCTGCTGGTGGTGATTTTCGTGTGGGTCTACCTGATCCTCGTACGCATCCATCTTGCTGACGCAGAGATCGCCGCCGCGCGGTCCATCGAAGAACTGCAAGCCATCTACGACGGCGATGGCGCGAAGAATGCGTTCGCGGCGGTGTTGGGCTGGGTGCCCGGCGCCCTTGCGGCCAGTCTCGCCTGGGGCTTCAGCCGGATGCGGCTGTGGTATCGGGAGCGGCGACGCCCGCGGTGTTTAACGCTCGCGCGTAACGCCTTGAAGCTCCATAGGGTGGGTCTTGACCCACCGTGGCCTCCGCTCTCGCCCCGATCCCCCATCCTCCGAAGTGCTCCCGCGGAGCTCACTTCGCCATGGCGGCGATCGCATCACGGCGCAGGCGGATCTGTTCAACGATGTTGCTGTCGGCGCCATAGCGCTGGCCGTAGATCTCGACCAGCCGGTCGTAGAGGGTCACGGCCTCGCCGATTCGGCCGTTGATGGCATAGGCCTCGGCGCGTGCTTCCACGGCCATGGTGTCGGTATCCAGCCCCGGCGTGGCGGACGCGGCCACGATGCGATCGAGCGCTTCGCTCGCCGCCAGCGCATCCGCGGCACGACCCAGCTTGACCAGGGTGGACACCCGTTCGGCGGCGATGCTCATGCATTCGGCCTGGGTCGCGCCGATGCTCTGACAGCGCACGAAGCCCTCGTCGAACGCGGCGATCGCGAGTTCATAGCGCTCCCAGAAGTGCTGGTTGGAGCCCAGCAGTCTCCAGGCGCGTGCTTCCCCCGGGTGGCCCAGTCGCGCGTACATGGCGGCGGCTTCGCGCAGCATGCGCGCGCCCTCGGCCTCGCCGTGGTCGCGCGCGCGCACGTTGCCGACAGCGATCAGGGCCTGCGCGTGCAGCGGATGATCGCCGGGGAAGTTCGAGCGCGCGACTTCCAGCATGCGATCGACGGCGGCGCGCTCGCGCTTGGGGTCCATCAGCACATTGGCATTGCCGCGGACCCCGTCGAGCAGGGAGATCAAGGTCGCCGCATCGCCGCCCTGCAGGGTTTCCGCACGCAGCACGGCTTCGTCGAGGAAGGGCTTGGCCTCGGCGTCCTTGCGCTGGTGGCGCAGCACGATGGCAAAACGGAAGATCGACACCGGCAGTCGCGCGTCGTCGACCGGGATGTGGGCCATATGCAGGGCGAGCGCGTCGCGCGCGATCGGCTCGGCCGCGTCGGCCTTGCCCTCGGTGAGCAGCAGGCCGGCCTGCAGGAACTTTGCGTCCCCGAGCAGCACCGGCTGGCGGTCGCGCAGAGGTTCGAGGATCGCGAGCGCGCGCTCGACCCGCGGTTTTGCTTCGACGAGGCTGCCCGTCTGTTCGGCCAGCGCGATCAGGTTGACGAGGCTCTCGGCAATCACCGGGCTGTCCGGCGGCAGGTGCTGCTCGGCCAGCGTCAACGCCTTCTCGAGACGCGCGCGGCCCTCGTCGAAGCGGCCCTGGTTGACCAGGGTCTCGCCGAAGTCGTCATTGAGATCGATGGCCAGCAGCGGGCGGTCGTCGAACTCGCGGTCGACGCGCGCCAACGCGTCATCGAAGGCCTGCTGCAGGCTGATGGTGCCGCGCGCATCGCGGCGGAAAGGATCGGTCTGGCGGAAGATGGACAGCACGAAGCTGGTCGCGCCTTCGGCCCGCTGCGCCTGCGCCAGTGCGGCTGCCGCCTCGGTCTCGGCGCGCTGCGCCGCCAGCGTCGCCACTCGCGCCTGCCACAGCGCGACGCCGAGGCTGACCACGATCGCCAGCGCCGCCAGTGCGGTGATGGTAAGCGCGCCGCGATGCCGCCGCATGAAACGACCGGCGAGGTAGCGTCGGGTCGGCCGACGCGCGGAGACCGGTCGCGATTCAAGATGCCGGCGCACGTCCGCGGCCAGCTCCGTCACCGAGCCGTAGCGCGCCTCCGGTTGCCCCCGGATCGCTTTCGACACGATCGCATCCAGATCGCCGGCCAGTGCCAAGGCCGGGTAGGGCAGCGTTGCCTCGCGCTCGCGTGCGGTGGCGCTGGGCTGCAGGGTTTCCTCATCGTCGAGTCGGGCCAGCACCTGGGCCACGCCGGCGCCGCGACGGGTCGGGGGGACATCGCCGGCCAGCAGACGGAACAGCAGCAAGCCGAGGGCATAGACATCGGTGGCTGTCGTGACCTCACCGCCGCGCAGCTGCTCCGGTGCTGCATAGGCGGGCGTCAGCGCCGCGGCGGTGACTTCCTGGGTGCTGCCATCGAGCAGCTTGGCCACGCCGAAGTCGAGCAGGTGGGGCACGCCCGAGGCGTCGACCAGCACGTTTCCGGGCTTGAGATCGCGATGCACGACGAGGTGCCGATGCGCATGCTGCACGGCGGCGCAGATCGCGAGAAAGAGCTGCAGCCGCTGGTCCAGCGGCGGTCGCGTGCGCTCGCACCAGTCGTTCAGCGTGTCGCCTTCGATGTAGTCCAGCGCGAGCCAGGGCGCGCCGGTCGAGTCGACGCCGGCATCGATGAAGCGGGCGATATTCGGATGCGAGAGCCTGGCGAGGATGCGCCGCTCCGCTTCCAGCCGCTGGGTGAACGATGCCGACGCGCCGCGCACGCGCTTGATCGCCACCCGGTGTTCGACCGTACCGTCGGCGCGTTCGCCCAGCCAGACGTCGCCCATGCCGCCCGATCCCACCAGGCGCAGCAGCTTCCACGGGCCGATGCGGTCGGGCGCCACGGGCTCCGCGGATGTGCCGCCGACATTCGCGGCCAGCGCCTCCGCCACGCGCGCAAAGCCGAGCAGCCGCTGCACGGCGGGCTGGGAGACGAAGTCGTCGGGCAGCAGAGACTGGTCGATCGTCTCGCCGGCGGCGATGCGCGCCGCCAGCGCGCTCAGGGGATCGTCATCCGGGCTGGCCATGGCCTTCCTGCGCGATGCGGGCAACGGCGCGATTGACGCGCATGCGGATCACGTCCGGGGTCTCTCCGAACTCGGCGGCGATCTCGGTGAAGCTCATGCCGAACTCGAAGCGCATCAGCACCAGCACGCGCGAGTCGGCGGGCAGGGCGGCGATCACTTGTTCATAGGCCAACCAATCGTCGAGATCCACGTTCTCGGCGACCAGGTCCGCCAGACCCGACTCGGCGTCAGCATGGACGTCCACGCGCGAGCGACCGTGCTTGCGCAGTGCTTCACGCAGAGCGTTCAGAAGCACGGTGCGCAGATAGCTGAAGAAATCCCCCGGCGCCGAGAGCTCGATGCCGTCGATTTTGTCGAGGACCTTGAGCCAGGTGAGTTGCACCAGATCGGCCGTGTCCTGCTCGTGCCGCAGCACCTGCGGCAGTCGCCCCTGGGCGAAGCGACGCAGCAGCGGTTCGATGCGCGCCACCAGGGCTGCCCGCGCCCTCGCATCGCCCGTGCGCATGCGCTGCAGCAGCACCTGAGTGGTGTGTTCGCCGGCCTCGCCCATGGAACCCCGCCCAGTCCGTCTCCCCCGGAAACCCGAGCTTAACCGGGGCCAGCGGCCGAACGCGACTCCCTGCGTGGAGCCGGCATCCGGACCGGATCTCAGGGCGAGGATCGGCTGTTCCTGACAGTGCGCGCTGTTGGCAGACGCAGCCCCGTGTCGACCCTGCGATCGAAATCTGCAGCGGCCGCCAGCGGCCACCGCCGTCGGGTTGACTCCGCGCGGGGTGCGCGTGTCTGCATGAGTGTTCACCAGTGACATGCCTGCGCCTCTCTTCAGCTCTCGAAACCGTTGGAGAACAGGGGCAGCTCGAGGCAGTTGCCGTACTCGCTGCTGTCGCCATCGCGCACCGCACCCTCGATCACGGTCTCGCGCCGCGCGACCGCGGTGATCAAGGGTAGGGTCGCCAACGCCGACGGGATCGTCGCGAGGAAGTTCACCGTGCCATTCATGCCGGGCGATGCGTTGGCGATCACCAGCGGACCGACCAGATTGCCGATGAACACCCGACCCTCGCAGCGCGCGGTCGGCGCCATCGCGTCAACCCGGCGCGGGCTCCCGTAGAAGTCGATACCGTAGCTGCCGTTGGCCGAAGCCAGGGTTCCAGATACCTGCCAGTCACCGTTCGGCAGGCGAGCGAGAGACGTCAGTTGTGGCCAGTTGAGACTACGGTTGCCGGGTACGGGGTTCGTCACCGTGTTGACCTGCTGACCGGTGAAGCCGATCGGGCCAATGTCGATCGGGGCGACTCCGGCCAGGCCGCCATAGACCTGGACGCGGAACAGCGCGTTGTCGTTGCCGGTCACCCGCACGCCGTTGGCCAGGCTGTTGGCGACGTCGTTCAGCCAGAGGTTCGAGGCTTCGCCCTCGATCAGCATGCCGCGGGTGTTGGCCTGAGCGGTCGGGCAGTTGCCGATGCAGAAGCTGGGCAGACCAAGGCGGTTGCGGCTGATGACCGTGCCGCTGGCGCTCGGGTGGATCCGGATGGCCCATGCCGTGGCGTTGTTGATCAGGTTGTCGTCGATCTCGACGCCGTCGGCGAAGCTGACGATGCCGTGATCGATGGGGCCCTCGCTGACGCCGTTGGGCAGGTTGCCAAAAAAGTTGTTGACGATGACCGAGCCGGTCGAGGTCTCGCCAACCAGCACGCCGGCCGAGGTGAACAGTCCTCCTGAGTCGAGGTTGGCGAACACGTTGCGCGAACCTGCATCGGCGCCGCCGACCTGGGTCGAGGGCGCCGCGCTGATGAAAACACCCCCTTCCATCGCGTTGCTGCTTGGAAGCGGTACACCGAACTGGCTGCCGATCACGAGATGGCTCGCTCCGCCTTCCAGCAGCACGCCATAGCTGAAGCCGCCGAAGGCGATCGAATCCACGGTCAGACGCGTACTGGCAGGCGCGCTCACGGGCACCCGGAAACCGAAAGCGTTGTCCGGCCCACGCAGCAGCACGCACATCGTGCCGTCGTAGGACAGCTCCGAGGTGTTGGCCTCGAAGCCGGGCTGGGTACCGCCGTCGATGTGCACGGTGTCGGTTATGCCGGGCAGCTCGCTGGTGACTGAAATCACTTTCGGGCAGCCGGACCCGGGAATGTTGAACGTGATCCGATTGAAGCCGGGCGTGGCGTTGGCCTGCAGGATGGCCTCTCGCAGCGTGCCGGCGCCCGCGTTGCCGGCGTTGGTCACCGCGATGTTGACGGTGCCCGCGTTGGCGCTCTCATGCGCGCCCCGATCGATCGCAGGTCCGACCACGCGGGTCAGACCGCCGATGTCGACCGTACTGTTGCCGTAGGTCGGACTGTCAAAGCCCGAGTTGATGCCAGGTGAGCCGCTGCCAAGCCGCAGGTCACCGTCAAGGACGTTGACGAACAGTGGGTTGGCGTTGCTGTTG
The DNA here is from genome assembly GCA_046318115.1 of Lysobacterales bacterium. Classification (GTDB taxonomy): domain Bacteria; phylum Pseudomonadota; class Gammaproteobacteria; order Xanthomonadales; family Xanthomonadaceae; genus Aquimonas. The sequence continues at coordinate 46,529 of JBKCVA010000077.1, forward strand.
CCGGTGTTCCCGCCGACCGCATAGCTGATCCCGGCAACGCTCTGGAACAGGTTGTTGCGAGCGACCGTGAGGCCGTTGCCGCCAAGCCCTGACAGGTCATCACCCGGGTTGAGGTGGAAGATGTTGTTGTACAGCTGTGGCTGTTCGATCTGTCCAATGCAGACGCCATCTCCGGCGGCGCCGTTTGCCGCGACGGTATTGCTGCTGGCGACCAGTCGAACCACCGTGTCCGGACCGCTGTCACCGAGCAGGCGCAGCGTGCACTGGCCATCGCCTGGACGGTTCCACACGAGGTTGTTGCGGAAGCGGATCTCCGAAGTGCCATTGCCGGATTCGACCTGGATGCGGATGCCGCCCGAGCCGCCGACGAAGCGGCTGTTGGCGACCTCGATCCGCTGCAGTGTGTCGTCGAGATCGAAGTGGCTGAACTCGATCTCGTTGGCGAAGTTGGCGAAGGTGAGGCCGGAGACAATCAGGTCACGCAGCACCTCGAAGTCCAGCCGGCGCGTGCCGGTGTTGGTCAGCACTGTGTTGGACGGGTTCAACACCCGGCCGCTGCAGCCTGCGGTGTAGCCGCCGGCCAGTACCACCGGCTCCCGCAGCGGAAAGCCCGTGGCCTGCGTCGATGTGCGCATGAAATCAGAGCTGCTGAGGTTGTAGCTGCCCTGCTCCAGCCGGATCAGGCGTCGCGAAACGAAGGGCAGATCCACGGTGGCCGCGTCGATCGCGGCCTCAAGCTCGGCCACCGTACCGACGCAGGTCACCACGTCCTCGGCCTGCGTTGGACTGGCATGAGAAAGCAGGAACAGAGCCGCGGCGGGCAAGAGGCGCATCGGAGAATCTCCGCGCCGACGGACGGGTCGGCTTTCCTCGATGAATGCCGCTCGCAGGCAAGAACGAACAGCCGATAGCGCCCGTCGATTCGTTCGACGCTCTGCAGAGACCTCATCCACACCCTCTGTTCGCTTTGCTGGCCCCGCGGCATTCAGATCAACATCCGTCCCTGCGTGAGCGCACCCATGTCCCGTCTTGCCCCTGTGTCCGTGCTGCTGGTGCTGCTCGCCAGCGCTTTCGCACCTCCTCTGGGCGCCCAGCCCTGGGCCTTCGTCAGCGTGAGCGAACCCGGCAACCGCGGGGTGCGGGTGGTGAACCTCGACACGATGACGGTCGAGGCCTCGATCTCCGACCTCGGCGACGAGCCGGCGCGGATGGTCGCCAACGCGGATCGCACCCGCATCTATCTGTCCAGCGCAACGATCTCCGGTGGCGTCGCGGGTCAAGTGCACGTCATCAACACCCGCACGCGCCAGCGCATCGCCACCGCGGCCGTCGGCAACGCGCAGAACCGCACGATCGCGCTCAGCCCCGACGGCCAGCGCGTCTACACCTTCAAGCGCGAGGGCAGCGGGCCCAGCCTGAGCAAGGGCGTGGTGGTGCTGGATGCCGCCACCCTGGCCGAGATCGCGACGGTGCCGCTGATCGGCAGCGGCTGTGCGACCAATTCCGGAGAGGTGCTGGTCATGCCCGACGGTCGCATCGTCGCGTCGAGTTGTTCGGATGGGCTGCGCGTGATTGATCCCGTGAGCTTCGCGGTGAGTTTCGGCGGAGCGACCCCGACCACAGGGGCGCCACTGCTCGGCGTGTCGCCCGACGGCAGCGAGGTGTATGTGCCCCAGCCGGTGCAAGGGGGTCCCGGCGTGTTCGGCGCCACTGGCGTGCGGGCGATCAATCCGAGCACGGGCGCGAGCACGGTCCTGACCTGGAACGTACCGCCGGCCAGCAGCTACCCCGGCTTCGGCTCGGGCGTGCTGTCGCGCGTCGCGGTGGTCGGCAGCGGGCCGGCAGCGGTGTACTACTTCTGCTATTTCGACCCCGGCTTCAGCAACACGGCCATCGCCTGGGCGACAGCGTCCAGCCTCAACGCGCGCCAGCTCATCGGGCTCGCGGCGATCGGTGCGACCGCGGTGGTGGGGGCTGAGGCCGCCGGCCAGATCGGTCTTTCGGGCCGCACGGGCAGCGTCCGGCGGCTCGCCTTCGGCACGCCCAATGGCCTGTCACCGCCACCGGTGTCCGCGACCAGCAGTTTCCTGAGCCTGCCGGGTGTCGGCACCTTGAGCGACATCATCGTGGTGCCCTATCCGCAGGAAGTCGTGTTTGTCGACGGATTCGAGGGTGACGAATGAGGCTCTCCGCGATGTCCACCCGCGGAGTGCCCAGCGCAGCGAACGACGACGTGCCGCCGAGTGCGGATGGCTTCGAGGGTCGCGGATCGCAGCGGTCTGTTCGCTCCGGGCATTGACCGGCATTCCGAGTAGAAAGGTCGCGTGCCGCGACCGAGGGGAGTCTTCCGATGCGTGCATATCCTGGCCTTCTTCTGACCCGTTCCGTCGACGCCGTGCTCCCGCGGATGGCGCAGCCCTTGGGCATCGCCCGCTGTGGCGATCTGCCATGGCTGCACGCGTCTCATGCCGCGCTGCCTGGTCGCGAGGTTCGCGCCCGGCCCGCGCGTGGTGTCGACAGTGCGCCGATTGCGGGCGCCGCGATCCTCACTGGGCGATCGGACGCTCTGAGCGCGTGCGCGCGATTCCTGCGGCTCGGCGCGCTGCTGTTGGCGGGGTCACTGCTGTTCAAGGATGCGCAGGCCGCGGTCATCAACGTCAGCACGGTGTTCGACGAGTTCAACACCAGTCCTTCGACCTGTTCACTGCGCGAGGCGGTGCAGGCCGCGAACACCGACGCGGCCTTCGGCGGCTGCAGCGCGGGCAGCGGCGCCGATGTGATCTTCCTGCCGGTGAGTCAGGGGGTCTATCGCCTGCAGATCAACGGCGGCGACGAGGACAACAATGTCACCGGGGACCTGGACATCCGCAGCGTCATTACCGTCGCGGGCCAGGCCCTGACGAACGGCGACATCGATCCGGAAATGGTGGAGCTCGAGTGTCGAACCGATCGCTGCTTCCACGTGTTCAGCGGCGGCGACTTGCGCGTCGTCAACATGACCCTGAGCGGCGGTGACGTGACCGGTTTCACCAGCAACTTCGGTGGACTCATCCGCCGCCAGTTCGACGGGATCCTGCAATTGGAGCGGGTCATCCTGCGCGACGGTCGTGCGGCCCAGGGCGGCGCCGTGTACGAGTTCGGCAACGGCACCACGACCATGACCAATGTGACCCTGGTCGGCAACAGCGCGACCGGGTTCGGCGGCGGCTGGACCCATCGTGGGCCGAGCCGCGCCACTCTCAACAACGTCACGATCAGCGGCAACATCGCCAACTCCGGCGGCGGCGTGGCCATGGACGGCCCGGCCTTGTTCCGGCATGTCACCGTCACCGACAACGTCGCCCGTACCGTTACTCAGGGCGCCGGCGGCGTGATGATCATCAACGCCGCGCAGGGCTCCACTGACCTCGACCTGGAGAACAGCGTCCTGGCGGGCAACCGCTATGCCAGCAACAACCTGCGCGACGACAACGACCTCTCCTGTACGGGCACCCAGCTCGGCGGGCGCAATCGCAGCCTGATTCAGCGGGGCGACTGCACGTTCGCTAGCGTGGCCGGGCCGGCCCTGAATGCCGATCCAAGGCTCGCTCCCCTGTTCGACTACGGCTCGGCGGTTCCGACCCACGCGCTGCTGGAGGGCAGTCCGCTGATCGATGCCGGCTTCAGCGGCACCTGTCTCGCGACCGACGCGCGCAGCGTGGCGCGGGTCGCCAGCACCTGCGACATCGGCGCCTACGAACGTGTCATCAACTACACGGTGAACTCGACCGCCGATTTCCCCGACGCCAATCTCGGCAACGGCACCTGCGCGGCCAGCAACGGCCAGTGCACGCTGCGTGCGGCCATCGGCGAGGCCGGCGCGAACGTGGGCCCGCGAATGATCCGGGTGCCCGACGGCCTCTACACCCTGGCCGGCGTCGACAACCAGGGCGCGATGTTCACCGTCAGCTCGGGACAGCGCCGTTCCATCACGATCCTTGGCAACCTCAATGCGCCGGCGGCCGTCGAGTTCCGTATCAGTGGGACCGGGACCGCCTTCAACCTGCTCGGGCCGGCCGGCAGTACGAACGTGACCCAATCCATCCCGGCTCTGGCCCTGATGGGCGTCAGCATCTCCGGCGCCAACAACTTCTTTCCTGGCGATGATGTGGGCGGTGCGATCCGCGTGCGCGCGGGCAATCTGCTGGTCTATCGCAGCGTCCTGCGCAACAACGAGGTCACGCGGGGCGACGGCGGGGCGATCGGCATCTTCAAGGATTCCGGCGTCGCCGGGCGCCGCTCGACGGTGATCGTGGACGCATCGGCCCTGCTCGACAACCGCGCGATCCGGCAGAGCGGCACGGGCGGCTCCGGCGGCGCCATCGGCCAAGTCATCAGCAGCAGCCAGAGCAGGCGCACCGAGCTGATCGTCCGCAACTCCACGCTGGCGGGCAACCGCGCGGATTTCCTCGGTGGCGCGATCTACGGATCCGGGCGCCTGCTGTTTTCGACGATCGTCGACAATCAGGCGGGCCAGGGCGGTGGGATCTACTTCGACCAGGGCGTCGAGGGCAGGCTGCTCCTGGGCAACAGTATCGTGGCCCGGAACCTCGCAACGCCCGGCTTCGGGCCCGACTGTTACACCCCGAACAATGCGTTCCCGATCAGCAGCCTTGGCTACAACCTGATGGGCAGCCTGACCGGCTGTTCGCTGTCCGGAGACAGCGCGACCAACCTCGTGGGTGCCGATCCGGGGCTGGGCCCCCTGCGCGCGGATCAGGGGCCCACGCCGGCCTTCTTCCCGCAGCCGACCAGTCCGGTTTACCGGGCGATTCCGGCGTCCCGCTGCGGCGACTTCGGCGATGGCTCGGTGCTGCCGCAGGACCAGAACGGCGACCCACGCGCGACCTTGGTGGGCTCCAGCACCGCCTGCAACATCGGCGCAGTCGAAAGAGCGTTCTCGACCGAAGTCCAGATTTTCCTCGACGGCTTCGAGTGAGCGGATCCACGGCCTTTCCACGGGAATCCCGCGCTGTGCGGCGCGCTGCCCGGCGGCGCTGAGGGCGACCGATGCGTCGCTGATCGTTTCCGTTCTCGACATCGACAAATGCCCGCCACCCTCGCCACCTCCACGTTCCGCATGGCACAGTGCGGCGGTTTCGGTCGAGTCGTCCTGCCATGCGCCCATCGCTGTCCCCTGCTGAACGCCACCGCGGGCTGTGCCCATGCGTCTGATCCGCAGCCCTCTGCGCGTGCTCACCATCCTGCGTGTGGCCTTGCGCTACCGGCTGGATGGCCCGCTGGAAGGCAGCCGCCTGGCCGGGCTGCTGCGCGTGCTGAAGCCCTTCGTGCCGGCGGCGCGCGGCAATGCGGCGACGCTGTCGCGCGGGGCACGGCTGCGGCTGGCGCTGCAGGATCTGGGGCCGATCTTCGTCAAGTTCGGCCAGGTGCTGGCGACGCGGCGCGATCTGCTGCCGCCGGATATCGCCGACGAGCTGTGCCTGCTGCAGGACCAGGTCGCGCCCTTTGCCGGCACCCAGGCGCGTGCGGCCATCGAGCGCGAGCTGGGCGGGCGTATCGAGGACCACTACGCGCGCTTCGATGAAACGCCGCTGGCCTCGGCCTCGATCGCCCAGGTGCACGCCGCCGAGCTGCCCGATGGTCGCGCTGTCGTCATCAAGGTGCTGCGGCCGGGCATCGCCCAGACCATCGAAGCCGACATCGGCCTGCTGCGCACGATCGCCGCGCTGTCCGAGCGCTTCGGCCCCGATCCCGAGCGCACGCGCCCGGCCGAGGTCGTGGACGAGATCGCGCGCTCCCTGCGCGACGAGCTCGACCTGCAGCGCGAGGGCGCCAACGCCTCGGTGCTGCGCCGGCACTTCGAAGGCTCGAAGGATCTCTACGTGCCGCAGGTGTTCTGGGACCTCACCACCGAAGGCGTGCTGACGATCGAACGCGTGCACGGCGTGCGCAGCGATGACCTCGCCGCCATCGAAGCCTCCGGCATCGATCGACGCGTGCTGGCGGCCAAGGGCGTGCAGCTGTTCTACACGCAGGTGTTCCGCGACAACTTCTTCCACGCCGACGCGCATGCGGGAAACATCTGGGTCGACACCACGCGCGTCGAGGTGCCGCGCTTCATCGCGCTAGACTTCGGGATCATGGGCTCGCTGCCCGAGATCGACCAGTACTACCTGGCCGAGAACTTCACCGCGATCTTTGAGCGCGACTACCGGCGCATCGCCCAGCTGCATCTGGATGCCGGCTGGATGCCGGGCACGGTGCGCATCGATGAACTCGAAGGCGCGGTGCGCACGGTCTGCGAACCGTACTTCACGCGGCCGCTGTCGGAGATCGCGCTGGGTGAGGTGCTGCTCAAGCTGTTCAAGGTGGCGCACCAGTACAAGCTGACCATCCAGCCGCAGTTGATCCTGCTGCAGAAGACCCTGCTCAACATCGAAGGCCTGGGCCGGTTGCTCGACCCCAAGCTCGACATCTGGGCCGTGGCGAAGCCGGTGCTGGCCGAGATCCTGCGTGAGAAGCGCAACCCGCAGGCGCTGCTCAAGCGCGCGCGCCTGCGCGTCCCGCAGATCCTCGCGGCGGCGCCCGAAGTCGCCGAGCTGGCGCACGACTATCTCAAGCAGGCCGCCAGCGGCCGCGCTGCCCTGCGCCTGCATTCGGACGATCTGAAACGACTGGCCGATGCGGCCCAGGCCGGCCACCGGCAGACCGTGTTCGCGGTGATCGGCGTCGGCCTGATGCTG
>JBKCVA010000078.1:0-131102 GCA_046318115.1 Lysobacterales bacterium
CACCCGCACCCGCACCCGCACCCGCACCCGCACCCGCACCCGAGGCCTGGCCCCAATGCAAAGCATCCTTCTCCCTGGCTTCGCACTCGCAGCGCTGACGTTCCTGGTCTGGTGCCGGCTCTACGTCGAGCGGCTCGGCCAGATGAAGCGCGAGCGCATCCATCCGCAGGCGGTGGCGAGCTCGGCCCAGATGGCCGCGAAGCTGCAGGACACGCGCGCGGCCGACAATTTCCGCAACCTGTTTGAGCTGCCGGTGCTGTTCTACTTCGCCATCGCGGTCGCGGCGCAGACGGGGCAGGGTGGGGCGCTCGTGCTTGGGCTGGCCTGGGCTTTCGTGGCCCTGCGGATTGTCCACAGCGCCATCCACTGCAGCTACAACAAGGTCATGCACCGCTTCACGGTCTATGTGCTGGGTGCGCTGTGCCTGTGGGCGCTGCTCGCGGTACTGGGGCTGCGCCTGCTGCAGCTCGGCTAGCGCGCCCCCAATCCCCGATCCTCAGTCCCGAATCCCGAATCCCGAATCCCGAATCCAAAGGCATGTCCGCTTCCATCACTCCCGAAGACCTCCGCCGTTGGCGCTGGCGTTCGCGCCGCGGGATGCGCGAGCTGGATCAGCTGTTCGAACGCTATCTCGATCTGGCCGAGCGTCGCCCCGAGGCGTTCGACCGCGACGCCTTCGAGGCGCTGCTGGTTTGCGAAGACGACGCCTTGTGGCGCTGGTTCATCGGCCACGAGCAGCCGCAGGACCCGGTGATCTCCGGCCTGGTCGCCACCATCCGTGCCCTCCCTCCCGCTTGAGCTCAAGCCTTCCATCGCCCTGCAGGCCGCGCTGACGGCGCTGGCGCTGCTGGCGGCGTTTGCACTCTGGCTGTCCGATCTTCCGCGTGAGGCCTTGCCGCTGCCTCTGATGCTCGGGGCCATCAGCGTCTGGCGCGTGCGCCGCCTGCCGCGCGGACGATTGCTTCTGCACGACAGCGGTCAGGCCGACTGGTGGCCTGCATCGGCAGCGGGCATGGCCGCCCCCGAGGCCTTGCCGGCCGAACTGCTTGGCCTCGAATCGCGTGGGCCGATCGCCGTGCTCACGCTGCGGATTCAGGGCCGGCTACTCCGCTGGCCGCTGGCATCGGATACCCTGCCGGGCGCGCAGCTGCGGACGCTGCGGCTCTGGCTGGATCGCCACGGCCAGCGCGCGCAGGCACCGAGCTCGACCCCGACCCACTGACAGGCCGCCCGCCACGTGTTCCGTCCCATCGAAATCGCCATCGGCCTGCGCTACACGCGCGCCAAGCGGCGCAACCATTTCATCTCCTTCATTTCGCTGGCCTCGATGCTTGGCATCGCCATCGGCGTCACCGCGCTGATCACGGTGATCTCGGTGATGAACGGCTTTGAGCAGGAGCTGCGCGCGCGCATCCTCGGCATGGTGGCTCACGCCACCATCAGTGGTGCGGGCGAAGACCTGCAGAACTGGCCGCGCGCGGTTGAGCTTGCGAAATCCGATGCCCGCGTGCTGGGCGCGGCGCCCTACGTCGAGCGCGAATCCCTGCTGCAGGCCGGCCGCAGCCAGGGCGCCCTGCTGCGCGGCGTGGACCCCTCGCGCGAGCCCGAGGTCAGCGAGATCGCCGAGCTGATGAAGGAGGGCGCGCTCACCGACCTTGAACCCGGCGCGTTTCGCGTGCTGGTCGGCGCGGATCTCGCGCTCTACCTCGGCGTTGGCGTGGGCGACAGCATCACCGTGATGGTGCCGGAGTTCCGCAGCACCCCGGTCGGCGTGGCGCCGCAGATGCGCCGCTTCACCGTCGCCGGCATCTTCAGCGCCGGCATGCAGGAGTACGACCGTCAGCTGGCCATCATCCACCTGCAGGATGCCCAGCGCCTGCTGCGCATGGGCGAGGGCGTGACCGGGGTGCGGCTGAAGCTCACCGACATGATGCAGGGCTGGCAGGTGGCCCGCGATCTCACCGAGCAGCTCGACCACTACTACCGCATCCGCGACTGGAGCGCAGACCACAGCAACTTCTTCCGCGCGATCCAGATGGAGAAGACGGTGATGTTCATCATCCTCTCGCTGATCGTCGGCGTGGCCGCCTTCAACCTGGTCAGCTCGCTGGTGATGCTGGTCACCGACAAGCAGGCCGACATCGCCATCCTGCGCACCCTGGGCATGAGCCCGCGCTCGATCATGGGCGTGTTCGTGGTGCAGGGCAGTTTGATCGGCGTGGTCGGCGTGCTGCTCGGCCTGATCGGCGGCGTCAGCCTGACGCTGAACCTCGACCATGTGGTGAAGGCTATCGAGACGACCTTCGGCTTCGAGGTGATGCCGGCTGACGTCTACTACATCACCGGCCTGCCCACCGATCTGCGTACCGACGACGTCGGCCTGATCGTGCTGGTCGCGCTGGTGATGAGCATGATCGCGACCCTGTATCCGGCCTGGCGCGCCTCGCGCACCGAGCCCGCTGCCGCCCTGCGCTACGAGTGATGCGCCATGACTGAGTCGAATGCCGTCATCGCCTGCCGCGGGCTGGCCAAGACCTATGCCGAGGGCGATCTGAGCACGCCGGTCTTCCAGTCGATCGACTTCGAGGTCGCGCGCGGCGAAACCGTGGCCATCGTCGGCGCCTCGGGGGCCGGCAAGAGCACCTTGCTGCATATCCTCGGCGGGCTTGATACGCCGAGCGCGGGCGAAGTGTTCGTCGCCGGTGAGGCGATGAGCCGGCTTTCGGACGCTGAGCGCGGTCGCCTGCGCAATCGTGCGCTGGGCTTCGTCTACCAGTTCCATCACCTGCTGCCCGAGTTCACCGCGCTGGAGAACGTCTGCATGCCGCTGCTGATCGCCGGCCGCAGCGTGGCCGAGGCCGAGCGCCAGGCGGCGGCCCTGCTCGATCGCGTCGGCCTGGGCGCACGTCTGCGCCACAAGCCGGGCGAGCTGTCCGGCGGCGAACGCCAGCGCTGCGCGGTGGCGCGCGCGCTGGTCACACGGCCGGCCTGCGTGCTTGGCGACGAGCCCACCGGCAATCTCGACGAGCGGACCGCAGCCTCGGTCTACGGGCTGATGCTGGAGCTCAATCGCGAAGTCGGCACCAGTTTCGTGCTGGTGACGCACGACCGTGCGCTGGCGCGGAAGATGGACCGCGCGCTTGAACTTTCGGGCGGTCAGCTGCGGCCGCTGGCGTCGGCCTGAGGCCTGCGCGCATGGCGACCGTGCCGGTGCAGGCAGGGTCGCAGCGGCTGCGCACGCCGTCTGCAGCGCCGGTGCTCGGCATCGGCAGTGCGCTCGGCCTGCTCGCTGGCGTGGCTGCAGCGCTGGCGCTGTCGCGCTTTCCGCCCGAATGGGCGCAGTGGCCGATGCTGGTGCTCGGGCTCTTGCTCTGGCTGTCGCCGCGTCCGCGCTGGGCGCTGCTGCGCTGGAGCGGCGCCGCCCTGTTCGGCGCGGCGCTGGCACTGCTGGTCGCCGCGTCTGCCTTGAATCAACGGTTGCCGGCCGAACTGCAAGGCCGCGACGTCCGCGTGCAGGGGCGGCTTGAAGGCCTGCCGCAGCGCAGCCCCGATGCGGTGCGCTTCGACTTCCGCGTCGAAGCCGGCGAGGGCGAGGCCGCCGTGCTGGCCGGCCAGCTGCTGCGGATCGGCTGGTATCGCAGCGAGCACTCGCCCCAGGCGGGCAGCCGCTGGTCGCTGCAGCTGCGGCTCAAGGCGCCGCGCGGGGTCGACAATCCGGGGGGCTTCGATTTCGAGCGCTACGCGCTGCAGCGTCGGCTCGCGGCCACCGGCTACGTGCGCGAGCATCCCGACAATCGCTTGCTGGCGCCCGCTGCCGGTCTCGACGCTCTGCGCGCGGACCTCTCGCAGGGCATGGTCGAAGCCCTGGGCGGTGAAGGTCCGCTGCATGCGGGCTCGCGCTTCATTCGCGCGCTCACCGTCGCCGACACACGCGCCTTCGACGAAGCGGACTGGGAGGTCCTGCGCGCGACCGGCGTGGGTCATCTGATGTCGATCTCCGGCCTGCATATCGGCCTCGTCGCAGGCCTGTTCGCGCTGCTCGCGCGTGGTTTCTATCGACTGTGGCCCGCGCTGGGCCTGCGCCTGCCGCTGCCGCAGGGGGCCGCTTTTGCGGCGCTGTTGGGTGCGGCCGGCTACGCGGCGTTGGCCGGCTTCGGCGTGCCGGTGCTGCGCAGCCTGCTGATGGTCGCCGCAGCGCTGCTCGCGGTGCTGTTGCGGCGGCGCTCCAGCACCTGGCAGGCCTACGCCCTGGCGCTGTTCGTGCTGGTGCTGAGCGATCCACTGTCCGTGCTGGGCGCGAGCTTCTGGCTGTCTTTTCTCGGTGTGGCCTGGCTCCTGTGGTGCATGCCGAGCGATTTGCAGCAGCTGCCGGGCTGGCGCCGCCTGCTCGGCGCACAGTTGGTGGCCAGCCTCGGCCTGCTGCCGCTCACGGTGTTCTTCTTCGGCCAGGCCTCGGTGGCGGGGGCGGCGGCCAACCTGTTGGCCGTGCCCTGGGTCAGCCTGGGCGTGGTGCCGCTCGCTTTGCTTGGTGCTGGTCTGCTGCTGATCGGCCTGCCGGCGCTGGCGGCACCGCTGCTGGCGTTTGCCGCCTGGCTGATGGATCTGCTGTGGTCGCTGCTGGTGTGGACAGCCGAACTGCCCCACGCGCAGGTCTTTCTGCCCGAGCCTTCTAGCGTGAGTCTGCTGCTGGCCGCGCTCGGCGTGATCTGGCTGCTGATGCCGCGCGGCACGCCGGGGCGAGCGCTTGGCGCGGTGTTGATGCTGCCCCTGCTGCTGCCGCGCCTCGCCCCGCCCGCGCCCGGCGTCGCCGAGCTGCATCTGTTCGACGTTGGTCAGGGCCTTTCGGCGCTGATCCGCACGCAGAACCATGCCCTGCTGCTGGATACGGGGCCTGCGTTTGGCAGCGGCCTGGACATGGGCGAGGCGGCGGTGGTGCCGGCGCTGCGCGCGCTGGGTCTGCGTCGGCTCGATCGCGTGCTGGTGTCGCACGGCGATGCTGACCATGCCGGTGGTGCCGAGAGCGTGCTCAGGGCCTTCCCGGCGCCGCTGCAGAGTTCGGATCGGGTGCGCTTCCCGCGGGCGCAGCCGTGCGTGGCCGGCGATCGCTGGCGCTGGGATGGCGTCGACTTTGAGCTGTTGCACCCGCCCGAGCACTTTCCCTACCTGCGCAACGAAAGCAGCTGCGTCCTGCGGGTGCAGGCGGGTGACCAGGTCGCACTGTTCGCGGGCGATATCGGTCGTCTGATCGAACAGCGCCTGGTGCGCGAGCAGCCTGAACGCCTGCGGGCCGATGTCGTCGTGGTGCCGCACCACGGCAGCGCCAGTTCCAGTGAGGAAGCCTTCGTGCGCGCCACCGGTGCCCGCCATGCGCTGGTCGCGGCCGGTTATGCCAACCGCTTCGGCCATCCGCGGCCCGAGGTCGTGTCGCGCTGGCGCGAGGCCGGTGCCGAGGTCTGGAACACGGCCGAGACCGGGGCGCTGTTTCTGCGCATGGGCGCAGACGCGGAAATCACGGTGCAGGCACACCGCCGGGAGCAGCCGCGACTTTGGAAGCCTTCGGTGTCGCTGGCCGACGACTCCTGAGCAAGCTCCTGCCGCCATCGTCATCACGTCCGCGCCAGGCCGGCACTGCATGAACGCAAGCCGCTCTGCGCATGGGCCGCACGGCGCCAAGCTGCTAGAGTTCCGGCCCGAGCGCGCGTGATGCGCTGCGCAGTTCTTTCGGGCCGCCCCTGCGCCGATCGCGCAGCTGCCTGCGAGAGACCCGCGCCGTGCGTGTGCCGGCCTCCTTTCGACCGTCAAGACCTTCCATGGATCCGACCCAGCTTCGCATCATCCTTCTCGTCCTCGGCCTGCTGTTCATCGGCGCCGTGTACTGGTTCGGACGTCCGCAGAAGCCGGGGCAGGGCAAGCGCATCGCCGAGCGCGGTGCGCAAGAGTCGCGCCCCGAGCCGGCCTTCAGCGACCACGAGCAGGACAGCCTGGACAAGGTCATCCAGGCCGAACTGGCGCGGCTGGAGAAAACCCTGGCTGGCGAAGCCGACGCCGGCGCGGGTGCCTCGCGGCTGCCTGGAATCGAATTCGAGCCGGATCTCGATGCGCGTCCGCGTGCGGTCGAGGCTGCAGCGCCCACGCAATCGAGCCAGCCGGGGCCCGCCCAGTCCAGCCTCGGTGCACGCCCGAATCCCGAATTCGACAAGGTGGTCAGCCTGATCGTGGCGGCGCGCGCCGGCACCCTGCTGCATGGCGGCGACATCCTGGTCGCGGCCGAGAAGGCCGGGCTGGTGTTCGGCGACATGCAGATCTTCCATCGGCTGCCGGACAACCGGCCGGAAGCAGGCCCCATCTTCAGCGTGGCCAACGTGGTCAAGCCCGGCAATTTCGATCTGCGCCAGCCGGACCAGACGCAGACGCCGGGCGTCACCTTCTTCATGACCCTGCCGGGCCCGCTGCCTGCGCTGGACGCCTGGGAAGCCATGCTGCCGGCCGCGCAGCGCTTCGCCGAGCTGCTGGATGCGGTGGTGCTGGACGACGAACGCAACGCGCTCGGCCGTCAGCGCATCCAGTTCCTGCGCGATGAGCTGCGCGCCTACGACCGCGAGCGTGAGCGCCAGTCCAAGCGGCCCTGGTAACCGGGGCCGCGGCAGCCTAGTCCGCCGCGCGCTCGGGCGGCGCCCGCGTTCCGCGCCGCGCGGTCGCTCTATCGAGTGAGGTCGCGCAGGCGCAGGCTATCCACCTCGCCGATACGTCCCACCTGGGCCAGCAGCAGCTCGGCGCAGGCCAGCGCGTCGATCGCGGCGTTGTGCGCGCGATAGGTGGGCAGCCCATAGCGCTCGCGGCAGGCGTGCAGGCGCAGATGGCCGCTGGGGTCGACCGCATGGCGGCGGATGCGGCGCTCCAGAGCGAGCGTGTCGATGTAGCGCAGGGTGGGCGGCAGGCCGAAACAGCGCCGGCAGGCGGCCGCCAGAAAGTTCAGTTCGATCGGCGCGCCATGCGAGACCAGCACCCGGCCCTCCAGCTCGGTCAGCAGTTGCTGAAGGGCCTCCCTGAGCGGCAGGCCGTCGGCGATGTCGCTATCGGTAAGTCCGTGCACGGTGGCGCTCTGGCCCACGGTTTCGGTGCTTCCCACCAGCAGATGTCGAGCGCTGTCCATGCGTATGCGGGCGCCTTCGATCCTGACCCAGCCGATACTGAGAATCCGATCGCGGGCGCTGTCGAGTCCGCTGGTTTCAAAGTCGACCGCCAGCAGCTCGGCATCGCGCCAGCGCGTGGAGAGGGAGGGCAGCGGCAGGGCGTAGTGACGCGCCAGTGGGGTGCACGCCGCCCGGCGGGCGTACAGCATGCGACGCAACAGGCTCACTGGACGCCGAACGCATTCGACAACCCGGCCTGGGCCTGTCGGATCACCAGAAAGGCATCGCGCAGGGCGTCGCGGTCGATTCGCGTGAGCTGGCTGGGGTTGATCCGGTTGTCGGTCTTCTCGCCGGCGGCGAGCTGGCTCGCTTGATGTTCGAGCTTGAGCCGCGACAGCAGGCGGAAGGCGGCCGCCAGTTCTGCGGCATCCGAGTCGACCATCTTTCCGAGTCGGCGCAGACCTTCGATGCGCGCCAGACTGCCCGGCTCGCGGACGCCAGCAGCCAGGGCCCGCACGCGCAGCAGGTCGTTCAGCGGCAGGCTGCCGGCCTTCTTCATGTCCAGGGTGTCGCGGTGCTCGCCGCGATGCTCGACGACGAAGCGCCGGAACAGACCCAGCGGTACTTCGTGGGTCAGGGCATGCTTGGCGAGTACCGCGAGGAAAATGCCGTGTCGCGGCGAGGCGTCGAACAGCGATTCCTGGAGGGCCTCGAAGAGGCTGCGGTCGCCGTGCACACAGCGCTGATCGAAGAAGATCGAGGCGTGCAGCAGGGCCTTGGGATCGGGCTCGTGCATCCAGTTGCGGAAATAGCCTTGCCACACATCGAGCGGCTGTCGCCAACGCGGGTTCTGCGCCATCACCTCGCCGTTGCAGTAGGTATAGCCGCAGGCGTCAAGCCCGGCGCAGACGAACCTGGCAAGGCTGTCGAAGTAGTCGGCGCCGGCCTCGTCGGGGGTGTGGGCGAGCAGAAGTCCGTTGTCCTGGTCGGTATGTGGGCCCTGTTCGTTGCGCGCCTGCGAGCCGAAAGCCAGCCATGCGTAGGCCATGGGCGGTGGGCCGAAGTGCGCCTCGGCCATGCGCAGCAGCTGTCGGGTCACGGCATCGGTGAGGGCCGTAAGCATGCGCATGACGTCCTCGGGGCGGGCGCCGTTGGCCAGCATCAGCGAGAACATCTGCGGCATGCGCGCGGTGACCTCCTTCAGGCCCTCGACGCTGTCCTGCTTGCTCACCTGGCGAACCAGATAGAGCGGATGCTGGGTCTGCAGACTGACCAGGTCGCGGGTGGTGATCATGCCCGCCGGCTTGCCATCGCGGGTCAGCGGCAGGTGGTGGATGCCGCGGTTCGCCATCACCAGGAAGGCCTCGAACACCGGGCGATCGACATCGAGATGGGTCGGGTCGGCGGTCATGATCCGTGCGACCGGTTCGTTGGGGTCGAGCCCAACGGCGAGCACCCGATTGCGCAGGTCGCGATCGGTCACGATGCCTTGCATGCGCTCGCTGTCGCCGATCAGGATCGATGACACTCCGTGCTCCGACATCAGCTTCGCGGCGTCGCGAATGGTGGCGTGGGCGCCGACCATCACCGGGGCGCGGGCGCCCAGACGGCTGACTGGTGTGGCCATCAGCTCATTGCCGCCGCCGGACTCGGCCGCCGCCCGCATGCGCTCCTCGAGCGTCGATACGAAATGCTGCTCGAAGGCCGGATTGGCCGCGCGCAGGCTGTTGAATTCGGCGACCGGCAACAGATAGAGGAGGCCGTCCTCGATCAGGGTCACCCGGTTGCGCACCGGTTTGCCGGTCAGCAGCGAAGGCAGTCCGTAACTCTCGCCCTCGGCGAGCCGGTTGATCAGCCGGCCTGACCCGTCGTGCACCTCGACGGCGCCACGCCGGATCACCGCCAGCGTCGTGTTGGCCTGCCCGATGTGCAGCAGCACCTCGCCGCGGCGGCGGTAGATGATCTCTATCCTGCGCGCCGCGGTTTCCAGCTGTTCGGGCGTCAGCCGGTCGAAGGGCGCGTGCCCGCGCAGGAAACCTGCAACCTCGGCGAGTTCAGGGCTGGTGCTCATGGCAGCGGCTCGCAGTCGGGGCCTTCACCTTAACGCCGACGGCCCGGTCCGGCGATGCGGCTTTGGGTGTAGACCCCTGTGCTCCGCGCGCGGAGCGTCCGTCCTTGCGCTGCCCGCCGGATTCCGCGAGAGCGCTCGGGCGCGCGGGCTGCGCTGTCCGAGCATGACGGGGCAGGTGATGTCCAGCTCCACGGTCATGGTTGGCCACGACCATCCAGTGTCCACAGCACGCCACGGGGATGCCCGCAGGTGCGCTGCGCCCGACCCAAGCCGGCCGAGTCGGTCCGAGGGCGCGCCCGCGCGAGCACGCGGACGGTTAAACTGCACGACTGCCCTCCAGATCCCCGAACATCCCCGCCA
Source organism: Lysobacterales bacterium (assembly GCA_046318115.1). Taxonomy (GTDB): domain Bacteria; phylum Pseudomonadota; class Gammaproteobacteria; order Xanthomonadales; family Xanthomonadaceae; genus Aquimonas. The sequence continues at coordinate 9,565 of JBKCVA010000078.1, forward strand.
TGCAAGAGAACTTCGACCCCAAATCCATCGAAGCGGCCGCCCAGAGCTTCTGGGACCGTACCCGTGCCTTCGAGGTCGTCGAGGACAGCTCGCGGCCGAAGTACTACTGCCTGTCGATGCTGCCGTATCCCTCGGGCGCGCTGCACATGGGCCATGTGCGCAACTACACGATCGGCGACGTCATCAGCCGCTACAAACGCATGCAGGGCTTCAATGTGCTGCAGCCGATGGGCTGGGACGCCTTCGGCCTGCCGGCCGAGAACGCCGCGATCAAGAACAAGACCGCGCCGGCCAAGTGGACCTACGCCAACATCGATCACATGCGCGGGCAGCTGAAGCGCCTGGGTTTTGCCTACGACTGGTCGCGTGAAGTCACCACTTGCACGCCCGAGTACTACCGCTGGGAGCAGCAGTTCTTCACCCGGCTCTTCGAGAAGGGTCTGGTCTACCGCAAGAACAGCGTGGTCAACTGGGACCCGATCGACCAGACCGTACTGGCCAATGAGCAGGTGATCGATGGCCGCGGGTGGCGCTCGGGCGCGGTGGTCGAGAAGCGCGAGATTCCGCAGTGGTTCCTGAGGATCACCGCCTACGCCGATGAGCTGCTGGAGGGCCTCGACACGCTGGAAGGCTGGCCGGAAGCGGTCAAGACCATGCAGCGCAACTGGATCGGCCGCTCGGAAGGGCTGGAGATCCAGTTCGGCGTCGAAGGCACGGACGAGCCCCTCACAGTTTTCACCACCCGCCCCGACACCCTGATGGGCGTCACCTTCGTCACCGTCGCCGCCGAGCATCCGCTGGCGCTGGACGCCGCGAAGGATGACCCCGCCCTGGCCGCCTTCATCGAGCGCTGCAAGCAGGGCGCGGTCAACGAAGCCGAGCTGGAAACCCAGGAGAAGCTGGGTGCGCCCACCGGCCGCTACGCGCTGCATCCGATCAGCGGCGAGCGCGTGCCGATCTGGATCGGCAACTTCGTGCTGATGGGCTATGGCACCGGCGCCGTGATGGGCGTGCCCGGCCACGACGAGCGCGACGGCGAGTTCGCGCGCAAGTACGGCCTGCCGATCCGCATGGTCATCATCAATCCTGACGTGCGCGACGCCATCGAGGAGCTGCGCCGGGACGCTCAGAAAGGCGGCGACGCGCTGACCACTGCGCTCGGCGGCGGCGCCCTGCGCGATGTCTTCGAGCCCTCGGCGGCCGTCCAGGTGATCGAGCAGTTCGAGGCGGCGATCCAGCAGCAGGCCGCCTTCACCGAGCGCGGCTGGCTGGTCAATTCCGGCGAGTTCGACGGCCTCGACTTCGCGGAGGCCTTCGAGGCCATCGCGGCGAAACTCGAATCCCTGGGCCGCGGCACCCGTCGCGTCAACTACCGTTTGCGCGACTGGGGCGTCAGCCGCCAGCGCTACTGGGGCTGCCCGATTCCAATGCTGTACGACGGCGAGGGCAATGCCCGCGCGGTGCCCGAGGACCAGCTGCCGGTTCTGCTGCCCGAGGACGTGAGCTTCTCGGGCGTGGCCTCGCCGATCAAGGCCGACCCCGAGTGGCGCAAGTACAGCGACCCGGCGACAGGTGCGGCCTTCGAGCGCGAGACCGACACCTTCGACACCTTCATGGAGTCGAGCTGGTACTACGCCCGCTACTGCTGCCCGGGTGCCAACGACATGCTGGATGGCCGCGCCAAGTACTGGCTGCCGGTCGACCAGTACATCGGCGGCATCGAGCATGCGGTAATGCACCTGATGTACTTCCGCTTCTTCCACAAGCTGCTGCGCGACGCCGGCTATGTGGACAGCGACGAGCCGGCGACCAACCTCCTCTGCCAGGGCATGGTCATCGCCGATACGTTCTTCCGTACCGAGGCTGACGGCAGCAGGACCTGGATCAACCCGGCCGACGTCGACCTGCAGAAGGACGAGCGTGGCCGCGTCACCGGCGCCACCCTGTGCGCCGATGGCCAGCCGGTGCAGATCGGCGGCAGCGAGAAGATGTCGAAGGCCAAGAACAATGGCGTTAGCCCGCAGGCCATGATCGACAAGTACGGCGCCGACACGGTGCGCCTGTTCTCGATGTTCGCCGCGCCGCCGGACCAGAGCCTGGAGTGGAACGAGGCCGGTGTTGAAGGCATGGCGCGCTTTATGCGCCGGCTGTGGACGGCCGTGCATCGCCACGTCAGCCCGGGCGCCGCGCCGGCGCTGGACGCAGCGGCACTCAATGCCGAGCAGAAGGCCCTGCGCCGCAAGCTGCACGAGACCATCGAGAAGGTCGGTGACGACATTGGTCGTCGCCACGCCTTCAATACCGCGATTGCCGCGGTGATGGAACTCTTGAACGCGCTGACCAAGTCCGATGACGACAGCGCGCAGGGCAGGGCGGTGCGGCAGGAGGCCTACACGGCGATCGCTTTGATGCTGAACCCGATCACCCCGCACACCAGCCACGCCCTGTGGCAGGCCTTGGGCCACGGCGAAATCCTGATCGAGGACCAGCCCTTCCCGAGGGCCGATCCGGCCGCCCTGGTGCGCGACGCGCTCACCCTCGCGGTGCAGGTCAATGGCAAGCTGCGCGGGACGGTCGAGGTGGCGGTGGACGCCGCGCGGGAGGCCGTCGAGCAGCTGGCCCTGGCCGAGCCCGCGGTGCAGCGCGCGCTCGAAGGCCTCACGGTGCGCAAGGTGATCGTGGTGCCCGGGAAAATCGTCAACATCGTCGCCGCCTGAGGCGGCGATAATGTGGCACGCCCACCGGGCCAGACCGGTGGGCGCGGAACAACGTCGGGGAGTAGCGCAGTCTGGTAGCGCATCTGGTTTGGGACCAGAGGGTCGCAGGTTCGAATCCTGTCTCCCCGACCATCTTTCTCACAGGGTGTCCTGATGCCGATCGTGTTGACGCAAGCCTCGCGCTATCGCGTGCCGAAAGCCGGCCTGCTGAAAGCCAGCCTGCTGCTGGCCTGCCTGCTGCTCGCCGCCTGCGGCTTCCGCCTGCGCGAGGACGTGCGCCTGCCGGACAACTTGAAGACCCTACGTTTGGCTCAAGTGGATCCGTACTCGGCTTTGGCTCGCGACCTGCAGGCGGCGCTGGAGCGTGCCGGTGCGCAGGTCGTGGAAGATCCGGCCCTTCCGGCCTCGGTGCTGCGCATCGATCGGCTGGAAGAGCGCCGCAGCCCGTTGACCGTCGATGCCGCCGGCCGCGCGCAGGAGTTCGAGATGGTGCTGAGCGCCGAGGTCTCCCTGGCGGATGCGGCCGGCGCTTACGTGATGTCGCCGCAGACCATCGAGCTGCGCCGCGACTACCTGTTCGATACCGCACAGGCGCAGGGCACCTCGAACGAGGAGGAGCTGATGCGCGAAGAGCTGCAGCGCGAGCTGGTGCAGGCCATCCTGCGACGGATCGACTCGGCCCTGCGCTGATGTTCGGCGCGGCGACTTCAGCAGGCGCGGGTGGCGACTTGCCACCGGTGGTGCTGATTGCCAGCAGCGAAGCCCTGCTGCGGGTGGAAGCCGCCGACCGCCTGCGCGCGCAGGCGCGTGCCGCGGGCTATACCGAGCGTGAGATCTTCGAGGTCGACGCACGCTTCGACTGGTCGCAGGTGCAGGCCAGCTGCGCGGCGATGTCGCTGTTCGCCAGTCGCCGCATCGTCGAGCTGCGCATCGCTTCGGGCAAGCCCAACAAGGACGGCGTGGAGTGGCTGCAGGACTACTGCCGCAACCCCGCCCCGGACGTACTGCTGCTGATCCTCTGCGAGGACTGGAGCAAAAAGCATGAGGGCGCCTGGTTCACCGCCGTGCAGAAGGCCGGCCGCGCCCAGGTGCTGTGGCCGATCAAGGTGCACGAGATGTCCGGATGGCTCGGCCAGCGGCTGCGCTCGCAGGGGCTTGAAGCCAGTCGCGAGGCGCTGGAGCTGCTGGTTGATCGGGTCGAAGGCAACCTGCTGGCGGCGGCTCAGGAGGTCGACAAGCTGGCCCTGCTCAGACCCGAAGGCCGTATCGACGTCGACTTTATGGCCAACGCAGTGGCCGACAACGCGCGCTACGACGTGTTCGGCCTGAGCGACGCGGCGATCGGCGGCGATGCCCAGCGCGCGCTGCAAATGCTCGCCGGCCTGCGTGCCGAAGGCGAAGCCGTGCCGGCCCTGGTCAGCTGGCTGTCAGGCCAAGTGCAGCAGCTGCTGCGGGTGGCCGAGGCCAAGTCACGCGGCGCCAATGTCGAATCGGCCCTGCAGGCGGCCGGCGTGTGGTCTTCGCGGCAGGGGCCGTTCAAGAAGGCGCTGGCGCGCGGCGACGTCGCGCATTTCGAGGCCCTGCTGGCGCAGTGCGCGAAGATCGAGCGCATTGGCAAGGGACGTGAGCAGGGCGACGGCTGGCGTGAGCTGGAGCGGCTGCTGGTCGCCCTGGCCGAGCCGCAGGTGCGTCAGACCCTGCTGGCCGGCTGAGCGCGCGATGAGCCCCGCGCGTCCGCTGCACCTTGTCTACGGCGGCACCTTCGATCCGGTCCATCGGGGCCACACCGGCATTGCCCGTGCCGCGCGCGATGCCCTGCTGGCGGCCGACCTCGAAGTCGCTACGTTCGACTTCCTGCCGAACGCGGACCCGCCGCATCGCGCACCGCCGGGTGCGGCGGCAGGCCACCGCGTGGCCATGCTGTGGCTGGCGTTGGCCGGCGAGCGCGGCTTCGGCATCGACCTGCGCGAGCTGCGCCGCGCTGGCGCCTCCTACATGGTCGATACGCTGGAGGATCTGCGCGGTGAGCTTGGGCCGCAGGCACCGCTGGTGCTGCTGCTGGGCGAGGACGCCTGGCGCGGCTTCGATCGCTGGCAGCGTTGGCAGGCGATTCCGGGGCTCGCCCATCTGCTGGTGGTCAACCGCCCGCATGCTGGCCACGCCGACGCGCCGCCCGCACTCGCAGCGCTGGCGCGAACGCATGCGCTGCCCTTGGCGAAGCTGGGCGAGGCCCCCGCGGGCGGCATCTGCATGATCGAGCTGCCGCCTGAAGCGGCTTCGGCCACCGAAGTGCGTGCGGCCGTGGCCCGCGCCGATGCCGCGGCGATCTCGGCGTACCTCGACCCCGCGGTGGCCGCCTACATCGCGCGCCACGGGCTGTACGCGCCGCCGTTGCCCGGCGCAAGCTGAACCGTGCGGCCGGCGCCTGCCGGCGGGCTCACCTATACTTTCCCCTCGCGCCCTTGGGCGTCCCTTCCGCAACAGGTCAGCGTCTTGAATCCGAAAGCCCCCGCCACGCCCGCCCCGCGCGCCCGCGCCGCCAAGAAGACCGCCCCGGGCGGCCCCTCGCCGGAAGCCCTGAACGAGCGCATCCGCTTCGCGCTGGAAGAGATCAAGGCTCGCGACATCCGCGAGATCGACGTCCGTGGCAAGGCCGGCTTCACCGACACCCTGTTCATCGCTTCCGGCACCTCGACCCGCCACGTCAAGGCGATTGCCGACGAGGTGCAGAAGCGCATCAAGGAAATCGGCGCCATGCCGATCGGCGTCGAGGGCGAGCGCGAGGCCGAGTGGGTGCTGGTCGACCTCGGTGACGCGGTGGTCCATGTGTTCCTGCCGCGCGTGCGCGAGTTCTACGCGCTGGAGCGGCTGTGGAGTGTCGATGGCGACACGCCGCGGGCCGCGGATGCCGAGACCGACGAAGTCTGATCCGGCCCACCTGGCTTCCGGGCACGCGGCATGAAAGCCCAGCTGATCGCGGTCGGCACCGGCATGCCGGACTGGGTGCAGATCGCCTGCGCCGACTACTTCAAGCGGCTCTCGCACTGGCTGCCGCTGCAGCTGGTGGAGCTGGCGCCCGGCGAGCGCGGCAAGGGCCGTGACACCGCTCGTGCAATGGAAGACGAGGCCAAGCGCCTGCTGGCCGCGGTGCCGCGCGGCACGCACATCGTCCTGCTGGATGGCCGCGGCCGTGCGCATTCGAGCGAGCAGCTGGCCGAGCGCATGCAGGCCTGGCGCATGCAGGGCCAGGATCTGGCTTTTCTGATCGGCGGGCCGGACGGATTCCACGAGTCGGTGCGCCACGCGGCTGGCGAAAGCTGGTCATTGGGCCCGCTGACCCTGCCGCATCCGCTGGTGCGCGTGGTGGCGGCCGAGCAGCTCTATCGGGCCTGCAGCCTGCTGGCGAATCATCCTTACCATCGGGGTGGCTGAGGCGCTGTCACTTCCACGCCCGCGGATCGTAGGCGTAGGGCAGGCGCGCGACCTCGCGCACGGCGTGTCCGCCCAGTGCGGCGCAGTTGATCAACACGTTGTACTCGCCGTGGCTCAGCCAGTGATCGGTCGGCAGTAGAACAGAGGGCACGGCGGCGGCGAGCGGGCGGCCGTTGCGTGCCCATTCGCTGCCCCATTGTTGAGTCGAGTGGGGTGCGGCGGCGGCTCGCCAGTCGGCGGGCAGTGCGGCGGGGCGATCAAGCGCACAGTCATCGGGCAGCTCGAAACCGACAGCCACCAGCGCGATGTCGGCGACCTGTCGTTCGGCATGCACGAACTTCTCGACCGCTGCCAGAGCCAGCGTGGTGCTGGTGTACACCAGCGCCGTGCCGACCCGGTTCCAGCGGCCGCCGAAGCGCGCGGCGCCGATGCCGTGCAGCGCCGTGTCGGCATGCTTCAGCGCCTCGACCCGCCAGACGATCACGAGTACACGCCGTACTCGATTCGCCCCAGCAGTTGCTCGACCGCCTGCCGGCCGGGCGCGGTGCGCAGCAGCGCGCGCGGCGCCTGAAAGTCGAGCGCGCGCTGCGGTGTGGCCAGCCAGCTGTCGGCCGATTCAGCGCTGCCGAGCACTTCGCGAGCCATCTGCACCAGCCGGGTGATTTCCAGCGTGCGCTCGGCGTGTTCCTCGCTCAAGGCTTGCCGGGGCTGGGCACGGAATCGTTTCAGGCTGGCCTCGCCCAGGCCCACGGCCTGCAGCCGTGCATGGACATCGCCGGGCAGGGCATCGATCAGCTGCAGCATGGCCTGCCGAGGTACGCGACGGCCCAGCTGGGCGTGCCGCACCAGGGGTGACTGCGCGAGCGCAGTGAGGGAAGCGTTGGACGCATCGGCCACGCCGGGCTCGCGCACGCCGCTGCGACGGCTGCTCGTGGCAGATCGGCTGCGTGAAGGCGGGGTGGGTGGATTCCGGGTTCGACTGGGCACGCTGGACTCCTGATCCGATGTCTCGGATCAGACGATACGCCATTGGCTGCGGGATGCAAGGCGGCCATCGCGCGTGCGAGATGCGCAGGGCAGGGTGCCGCCGACTTCCGGGAATGCCGGTACGCAGTTGACATCCGCTGCATGCACCCTCAGCGGTCACGAAGCCGGGGCCGGCGCGCCCGAGCTAGAATTGCGCGATTAACTCGAACGAATGTTCCGCGATGGATCAACCCATCCAGACGGTGGCGGCGGTCATCGCCGATGCCAATGGCCGCGTGCTGCGGGTCCGCAAATGCGATACCCGGGTCTTCATCCAGCCTGGCGGCAAGCGCGAAGCCCATGAGTCGCCGCTGGCGACGCTGACGCGTGAACTGCGTGAAGAGCTGGGTGTCGAGCTCGTCGAATCGACAGCTGTTGCGCTGGGCGAGTTCGAGGCCGCTGCGGTGAACGAGTCCGGTCGGCGTGTGCGTGCGATCGCGTATGCAGTGACGATTGCCGGCGAGCCGCAGGCGCATGCCGAGATCGCCGAGCTGGCCTGGGTCGATCTCTGCGCTCCGACCGTGCCGGTGGCGCCGCTCAGCAGTGAGCATATCCTGCCAGCCTGGGCCGCAGGCATGCGCGAGGAAGCACGATGAGCACGGACACGCTGCGCCAGCTCGCCGCCACGCTTAGGCGCATCGACGCGCCCGGACGCTTTGCGACGCATTTCCTGCGGCCGGCGAAAGGTCTGCATATCGAGGTGGACGGCCTCGGCGAGGTGCCTCTGCCAATCGATCCGCTGGTGGCGCGAACGCTGTGCGAGTCTGCCGAGCTGGCCCTGCACGGCTATCGCGACGAGACGCGCCTGGACACTCGCGTGCGCAACACCTGGGAAATTCCCGCCCGTCGTATCCGCATGGACCCGGCCACCTGGCAGCCCATGCTGGACGAGGCGCTACAGCGCATCCACAAGGACCTGGGCCTGCCCGATTCGAGCCAGCTGCAGGCGGATCTGCACAACCTGCTGGTCTACGAGCCGGGTCAGTTCTTCGCCCGCCACCAGGATTCGGAGAAGTCCGACGGCATGCTGGCGACCCTGGTGGTGACTCTGCCTTCCAGGTTCACCGGCGGTCGTTTCGTTATCGAACATCAGGGCGAGAGCCTTCGCGTCGGCGGCTCGGCCAGCCAGCTCGGATTCACCGCCTTCTTCGCGGACTGCGCGCACGAAGCCCAGGCGGTCAAGTCGGGCTACCGGGTGGTGCTGACCTACAACCTGAGGCTGACTGCGGGAGAGCAGGGCGCCTCAGTGAGCGCGCCAGATGCCGCGGCAAAGCCTCTCGTTCGCGAGCTGCGGCGCTACTTCAACACCGTGGTGCCCCCGCGCTGGGACTGGGAGTCGCCTGCCGTACCGCCCGATCGCCTGGTCTATCTGCTCGATCACCAGTACACGCAGCGCGGCCTGGGCTGGGCCCGACTCAAGAACGTCGACGCCGCGCGCGTGGCCGCGCTGCGCGACGCGGCTGAAGCCCTGGACTGCGAGTGCATCCTCGCGCTGGCCGATGTGCATGAGGTCTGGAGTTGCGAGGTGGGCCCGGGACGCAGCCCTTGGGATCGCGACGACGATTTCGACGCAGACGACGACGCAGACGATGATCCCGCGCTGGCTTCGGACATGCGGCTGGGCGAGCTCATCGACGACGACATCGAACTGCGCCATGGGCTGGCAGCGGACGGCAGCGAAGCGGACGTGATGGGCGCGCGTGTCGACAGCCGCGAGCTGTGCCTCACCCGCGCCACCCGCGAGTGCGAGCCCTTCGAGTCCGAGTACGAAGGCTTCATGGGCAACTATGGCAACACGCTGGACCGCTGGTACCACCGTGCCGCCGTGGTGATCTGGCCGCGTGCCCGCGCTTTCGAGCTGCGCGCCAGAACCTCACCGCTATGGGCCTTGCAGCAGGTCGACGCCCGGCTCGTGTCGGAGGGCGCGGATGCGGCGGTGCATCTCGTCGAACGCGTGCTCCCGTTCTGGAAACAGTTGCCGACCGACGACCCCGTTCTGGGAGGTCTGGCGGTGAGCGTGGCGCGCCGCTTGGAGCACGTGGGGCTGGCCCTGGACCTGCTGGGCCCGCTGCAACCCGCATGCATGCCGGCCGGCGCCGCCGAGGATTTCGCAGGCTTGCTGACGTGCTACGGGCTTCGCTGGTGCGAGGATCTTCTGGCCCAGTGGCGTGGTGAACGCGGTTGGCGGCGCGCCGGGATCGAGCAGCACCGAGCATGGATTGCCGACGCGCTGCCCGCGTTCTGCACGGCCTGCTGTGCGGCCGAGCCGCCGCAAGGTCGTCGTCTGGCGGAGGCCTTGCTGACGGAGCAGTGGGCGTGGCTGCAGCAGTGCCTGCGCGACGACCTGCGGCCCGAGCGCGTTCCCGCGCGTGATCGCGCCCAGCGCGTGCAAGGGTTCTGCGCGCCTTTGCTCGGCCTGATCGAAGCAGGCGAGATCGTGGGGGCGTCGACAACACTGCAGGCGATTGACGACCTGCTCATTCGCAGTGAGGTCGCGCTCTCGCCGGAGGCCCTGATCCTGCTGCTGCGGGAGGCAGTGAAGGATGCTCAGCGCGCGCGCCGGGTACAGGCGCGCCTGCGGACTTTGATGAACCATGCGAGGCAGTTGCTCGAACAGCGTCTCGCCCAGCCCGAGCGCGCGGTCGATGACTGGTCGATCGTGGTTCGACTGGGATGCACGTGCAGCGAGTGCGAGGTGTTGCAGCAGTTTCTGGCGGCAACGGCAGAGCGGACACGCACCTGGCCCTTGGCGACTCAGGGTCGCGAGCATGTGGCGAGAACGATCGCCCACCATGACCTGCCGGTGACCTGCACCACCGTGCGCAAGGGAAGCCCATACAAGCTGGTATTGGAGAAGTCCCAGGCGCTGTTCCAGCGTGAGGCTCTGGATCGCCAGCGTTGGGCTCGGGATCTGGACGGGTTGAAGGGCGTGGCCAGTCAGTTGGATTGAGGCGTCCGCGCAGTCAAGGCTGGGCGACTCGCTGTTGAGCGCTTCCCGGCGCTTCCCGGCGCTGCGCCGCGATGCAGGCGTTCTCGGGGAGGCTGGGCCTCGTCATCCCCGCGGAGGCGGGGATCCAGGACTCGTGCGATTGCGTCAAGCGACACTGGGCCCCCGCCTACGCGGGGGCGACGATCGATGGGGTCGCAATCGTTCTGTTTCTTAAGGGCCTCCCAGCCCCGTTTCGCGTGCCAGGTGTTCTCGGGAGAACGGCCTCCGGTGCTTCTGCATCTTGAGAGATCTGGTTGCAAGCCGAGATGAGCTTCGGTTGTCTCTATCGACGCCAGACCAGGCAGCGATTGTTCGCTGGCATCGCGATATCGGCGCTGAGTGCGAAGCCCTGCGCGCGGGCCAGCGCGTCGACCGCTTCGAAGTCCCGGATGCCGCGCTTCGGATCGTCCGCACGCAGCTGTGCGTCGAAGGCGGCATTGCTCTCGCTGGTGAAGCGGCCGCCGTAGTTGAAGGGGCCATAGACGATCAGCGTCGACTTGGGTTCCAAGACTTCGCCAAGCAAGGCGAACAATCGCTCGACCTCGCTCCAGCCCATGATGTGCACGGTGTTGGCGGTGTAAGCGGCGTCGAAGCGAAGCACGGGCCAGAGCTCATGGCGCGCCACGTCCAACTCGAAGGGCGCGGGCAGGTTGGGCAGGGCGGCTTGGGCGATGCGGGCGGTCAGCCCCGGCAGGCAGTCGACACGGTCGCTGCTTTGCCAGTGCAGATGCGGCAGATGCGCCGCGAAAAACTCGGCGTGCTGGCCGGTGCCGCCGCCGATTTCCAGCACCCGCGCCGGCGTGGCGAGGTGCGTGCGCAACGCCGCAATGATCGGTTCGCGGTTGCGCTCGCAGGCGGGGGAGAAGGGCAGGTCCAAGCGCGTCGGCCTAGCCGGCAGAAAGCGTCTTGAACATCAGCCAGCCCGCCGTGTAGAAGCCGAGCGCCGTGCCCATGTTGGTCAGGAAGAAGTTCAGCAGGGTGCGCGAGACGCGATTGCGGAACCAGCCCGCAGTGCTGGTGACATCGCGATGCAGATGCCCGAAGTCGGCGACCGTGGGCTTGCGGATCCAGGCTTCGATCAGCGCACTGACCATGCCCGAGGCCAGGGCCGGGTGCAGGGGCGTGACGGGTGACACCGCGAATGCGCCGAGGATCGAGAGCGGATGTCCGCCGGCCAGCAGGCAGCCGATCGCACCACCGGTGCCGGTGATCAGCACCCACTGCAACAGGAGGTCCTTACCGACGTCGAGGCCTTGGCTGAAGCCGTAGATGAAGCCACCCACGACCACGACCGCAAGGGCGAGGGTGATCCAGGTGCCCCAGTTCTTGGGTGGGGGCAGCTGGCGCAGGCTTTCGCGCAGTGCGCCCGGCTCGCGGGTGTCTTCGGCCAGATGCTGGGCGAGTCCGGCGAGATGGCCGGCGCCGATCACCACCAGCACGCGCTCGGCCGACGGGTGCCGTGCAGCCTCCTGGCGCAGGGCTGCGGCCATGTACTGGTCGCGCTCGGCGATCAGGGCGCGGTAGAGCGGTTCGCGGTTCTTGGCGAACTCGCCGAAGGTCGACTCCAGCAAGTCGCCCTGCTTGAGCTTCTCGATCTCGTCTTCTTCAACGTTCTCGCTGACCAGCAGGCTGGCGGCCAGTCCGCTCATCATCATCAGCCGCTGCCAGAAGCCGACCGCGGCCGAGGTGCGCTTCAGCGTGGTGCTGACGTCGCGATCAACGCGCCAGACCGGCAGCCGCAGACGATCGCCTTCTTCGATGGCGGCCCGCATTTCCGCACCCGGCTCGACCCCCAGCTGTTCGGCGAGACGCCGCTGGTAGGCGGACAGCGCAAGGTTGGCGGCGACGAAGCCGACCTTGCCTTCCTTGATGACGCGGAACAGATCGAGCTTGGCCAGTGCATCCGGGTTGCGCATCGACTGGTAGCGCGGCTCGCACAGCTCGACCGCAATCGCATCGAAACGCTGCTGCGCGGCCAGCGCGCGCACGGCGTCCACGCTGGCCTGCGAGACATGCGCCGTACCCAGCAAGGTGTAGAACACACCGTCGCGCTCGATCTCCAGGATCGGCTGTCCGGCCAGCGGGTCGTGCACCGCCTCGCTGGAAACGTCCGGCAGGGCCTCAGTCACGGTAGCGCTTCAGCAGGTCGGCGTAGGCGTCGATGCGACGGTCGCGCAGGAAGGGCCAGATCCGGCGCACGGCTTCCGAGCGTTTCAGGTCCACATCGGCCAGCAGCAATGCATCGCTGTCGATATCGGCTTCAGCGAGGATCTCGCCCTGCGGGCCGAGCACGATCGAGCTGCCCCAGAAGCGGATGCCGCTGCCGCCGGTGGGCGAGGGCTCGAAGCCCGTGCGGTTGCAGCTCAGCACCGGCAGACCGTTGGCGACCGCGTGGCCGCGATGCGAGAGGATCCAGGCCATGCGCTGGCGATCCTGCTCGTCCTGCGGATCGTTCGGATCCCAGCCGATCGCGGTCGGATACAGCAGCAGCTCGGCGCCGGCCAGCGCCATCAGGCGCGCCGCTTCGGGATACCACTGGTCCCAGCAGACCAGCACGCCGAGGCGACCGACCGAGGTGTCGATCGGCTCGAAACCCAGGTCGCCCGGCGTGAAGTAGAACTTCTCGAGAAAGCCGGGATCGTCCGGGATGTGCATCTTGCGGTACTTGCCGGCGATGCGGCCGTCGGCTTCGAACACCACCGCGGTGTTGTGGTACAGGCCGGCGGCGCGGCGCTCGAACAGCGAAGACACGATCACCAGGCCGTGCCGCTTGGCGAGCGCTCCCAGGCGCTCGGTGCTGGGGCCGGGGATGGGCTCGGCGCGGTCGAACTCGTCCACGCTCTCGTGCTGGCAGAAGTAGGCACCGTTGTGCAGCTCCTGCAGCAGCACCAGTTGGGCACCGGCAGCAGCGGCTTCGGCCATGCGCCCTTCAATGCGGGTGAGGTTGGCTTCGACGGAGCCGCGGTCGCGGTCCTGGATCAGGGCGACGCGAAGCGTGCCGCGCGGGTCAGACTTGCTCATTCAGCACTCCTCGCGGCAGCTGCATGGTGATGCAGTGCAGGCTGCCGTTCTGCCAGATCAGCGGTCGACAGGGCAGGGCGATGATCTCGCGCTCGGGAAAAGCGCGCGCCAGCACGGCCTGGGCTTCTGCATCGGCCGGGTCGCCATAGGCCGGCATCAGCACCGCGCCGTTGATGATCAGAAAGTTGGCGTACGACGCCGCCAACCGACGGCCTTCGTCCAGGATCGGCTGCGCCCAGGGCAGGACGAACACTTCATACGGCTCGCCGTTCGACTGGCGCAGCGCGGCGATTTCCTGGCCCATCGCTGCGAGTTCATCGAAGTGGCTGTCGCTGGGATCGCTGCAGCCTTGGTAGACGATGCCCGAGGGGCTCGCGAAGCGGGCCAGGGTGTCGATGTGGGCGTCGGTGTCGTCGCCCTCCAGATAGCCGTGGTCCAGCCACAGCACGCGGTCCTGGCGCAGCTCGCGACACAGCAGCTCGGTCACTTCGGCGCGCGAGCGGTCGGGATGGCGCTCGCTCAAGCAGTGCCAGGTCGACAGCAGGGTGCCGGCGCCGTCGGTTTCGATGCCGCCGCCTTCCAGTGCGAAGTCGATGCGCCGTCGGCGAGCGTGGGCTGCGAACACGCCGGCGGAGAACAGCTGCTCGACCAGACGATCGTCGGCGCTGGCCTCGAACTTGCCGCCCCAGCCGGTGAAGCGGAAATCCAACAGCTCGAAGCCCTGCGGCGTGCGCAGGCTGATCGGGCCGGAGTCGCGCAGCCAGGTATCGTCGTACTCGACCTCGACGCAGCGCACCCGCGACAGATCCACGCCGCGCGCAGCCAGCAGGCTGTGCAGGCGCGCTTCGAGTGCGGCATCGCGCACGCAGATCACGAGCGGCTGGAAGCGGGTGATGGCTGCCGCCAGCTCGACATAGGTGCCCTCGACCTCGGCGAGGCGCGGAGCCCAGTCGGTGTCTGTGTTCGGCCACGCGATCAACACCGCGGACTGGTCTTCCCACTCCGCGGGGAAACGCGCTGCAGCCTGGTTCATCCGTTCGGTTGTTCCTTGCGAATCGGGCCCTTCTCGTTCGGGCCGGCGCGATTGACCACGGCGTTGACCACGTGGCTGTGCTCGAAATAGACCGTGAACTCGGGGTAGGTCCAGCGGGTGATCGGGGGCTGCTGCGGGCTGCCACCGCCCACCGGGGCGTGCTTGGTGGTCGGGGCGCCGAACTGCGCCTCCACCTGGTTCATCAGCAGGCCGCGACGCGGCAGGTTGGCGCTGCTGTGGGTGCGTTCGACCCGGTCGATCAGCAGGACGTCGCCCTCGATCACGCGCTGGCTGCTTTCCTGCGCCGTGGCGACTCCGTGGGACAGGGCGAAACAGACAGCAAGACAGCCGAGACTGCGCAACATGGTTGATTCTCCGTCGAAGGTGGCGGACTCCCCGCTCGGATTGTAGGCCCAGAGGCACGCGCCGGCCATGCGCGGATGCTCGGGCGTCACGATCCTGGGCCTTTGCGGGTGCCTGGCCCGGTTGAGGAGCCACCGGCACTGGCATCGTTGGGTGTCTGCAGGCGCCTTTGGCTTCGCGTGACGCCAGAAAGCAGAAGGCCGCCCTGGGGCGGCCTCTTGCCTCGACTTCAGCGGCGGTCAGTGCTCAGCGCTGGCGGGCCTTGAAGCGGGGGTTGCTCTTGCAGATCACGAAGACCTTGCCGCGGCGACGCACGACCTTGCAGTCGCGGTGGCGGGTCTTGGCCGACTTGAGGGAGTTCAGGACTTTCATGGGTTGAGCCTTGGAAAGGAGCGCGTCAAACGCCGTAGTGTAGTGAGCTGTCAAGGCATTGACAAGCGCTTGGATGCTTCAGCGCCGTCCGCCCAGCCCCCCAAGCACGCCGCGCAAGAGCTGCCGGCCCAGCTGATTGCCCACTGTCCGCATCGTCGACTTGGCCATGGCCTCGACGGCGCCCTGGCGGCGAGAAGTGCCGAACAGCCATTCGTTGAGCTTCTGGCCGATGCCGCCGCCGACCTCGGGGGGCTGTGCAGAGGACGAGGGGGGGCGCTGCGTGGAGGCGGTGCGGGGCGCCGGCGGCGGACTGGGCGGGACGGTGCCGGCGGCGGCTTCGGCGCGCTTCGACAGCATCTCGTAGGCCGATTCACGATTGACCGCCGTGTCGTATTTGCCGCCCACCGGGCTGCGCATGCGCTGGGTCCGACGCTCCTCGGGCGTGATCGCGCCGATCCTGCAGCGGGGCGGACAGATCAGGGTGCGCTCGACCGGCAGCGGAATGCCCTTGTCCTGCAGGGTCGAAACCAGGGCTTCACCCACACCCAGCTCGCCGATGACCTTGGCGACGTCGAGGTTCGGGTTGCTGGCGAAGGTCTCGGCCGCGGTACGCACGGCTTTCTGGTCACGCGGAGTGAAGGCGCGCAGCGCGTGCTGTACGCGATTGCCGAGCTGGCCGAGTACCGCGCCGGGGATGTCGTCGGGGTTCTGCGAGCAGAAGTACACGCCCACGCCCTTGGAGCGGATCAGCCGCACGACCTGCTCGACCCGCTGCAGCAGGGCGGGCGGACAGTCGCCGAACAGCAGATGGGCTTCGTCGAAGAAGAACACCATCTTCGGTCGGTCGAGATCGCCCACCTCGGGCAGGTTCTCGAACAGCTCGGACAACATCCACAGCAGGAAGCTGGAGTACAGGCGCGGCTTCAGGATCAGCTTGTCCGCGGCCATGACGTTGACGACGCCACGGCCGGACATGTCCTGGCGCATGAAGTCGTTGAGATCGAGCGCGGGCTCGCCGAAGAACTGCTTGCCGCCATCGCTCTCCAGTCGCAGCAGCTGGCGCTGGATCGCGGCGACGCTCTGCGCGCTGACCAGACCGTACTCCGTGCTGATCTCCTTGCGGTTGTCGGCGACGAAGCCGAGCAGGGCGCGCAGGTCGTCCATGTCGATCAGCAGCAGGCCCTGCTCGTCGGCCAGCTTGAACACGATGTCCAGAACCCCTGTCTGGGTGTCGTTCAATTCCAGCACGCGGCCCAGCAGGGTGGGGCCCATCTCCGAGATCGAGCAGCGCACGGGGTGGCCGAGCTCGCCGTAGATGTCCCAGAACACCACCGGGTTCGCTTCCTGCCGGTAGTCGCTCATGCCGATCTGCTCGACGCGCTGGCTGATCCGCTCGTGCGGAGCGCCTGCCTGGCAAAGACCTGCCAGATCGCCCTTCACATCGGCAAGGAAAACCGGCACGCCCAGACGCGAAAAGCCTTCGGCCATGACCATCAGGGTCACCGACTTGCCGGTGCCGGTGGCGCCGGCCACGAGGCCGTGGCGGTTGCCGTAGCGCGCGAGCAAGTCGACTTGCTGCATGCCCTTCCCGATCAGGATCCTGTCCATCCTTGCCTCGCTGTGATGAGCCGCGCGCATCATAGCCGCGGCTTCGTGGGTCGCGGGCAGGGCGATACACTGCGCGGCTTGCCGCGGCCTGCGGCGCCGTGATTCCAACGCGATCTTCCGATGCCCATGTTTGCCCGACTGACCGGCTGTGCGCTGGTCCTGCTGCTCGCTGCGTGCTCCTCCGCGCCCACCCGCCCCGCGACCGATGCTCCCGAGGACGCCAGCATCCTCGAAGCCGCTTTCGATGCCGCTCTCGACGAGGCGCTGGGGCATGCCGAGCGCGTGCGCGCCGACGAGGCGGTCGAGCATGCTGCCCTGGTCGAAGCGCGCGACCGTCTGCGCGAAGCCGCGCGCGCGTGCCTTGAGGCCGCCGGCTGTGGCGCACAACGCGTTCTTGCTGGCTATGAACGCCTGGCCGCGCTGGGCCTGGCGGTCGGGGAGGACTTCGAAGCCGGACGCGAGGCCGCCGAGCCCGAGTCGGGCGGCGACTCGCCGCTGCTGTCGGATCTTCCGGAGGCCCAGCGCTCGATCACCCTGCTCAACGGTCGGGAGTTGAGAGACCTGATCGAGCTGAACACGCCAGTGAAGTCGGCCATGGTCGAGTGGCTGACCTGGATGCGCCCCCAGCTGATCACCGCCTGGGAGAACTACCAGTACATGCGGCACCTGATGTGGCCCGAGTACGAACAGGCCGGTCTGCCCGAGGCCCTGCTGTTCGGGATCCTGGCGAAGGAATCCGGTGGGCGCGTGCATGCGGTCTCGCACGCCGGCGCCTCCGGGCCGCTGCAGTTCATGTATCAGACCGGCCTCGGCTACGGGCTCGGTCGCGTCGATGGCTTCGACACCCGCTTCGACGCCCAGCTGGCCTCTCGGGCCAGCGTGCGCTATCTCAATGACCGCTTCCGCGAGTTGAACGGCAGCCTCGAGCTGGCGCTGGCCGCCTACAACGGCGGTGAGGGGCGCATGCGGCGCATCCATCAGGCCACGGGCGGCAAGTCCTTTTGGCATCCACAGGTGTTCAGCCAGCTGCCGCGCGAGACCCAGGATTACGTGCCGATGGTGCTGGCCGCCGCCTGGCTGTTCCTGCACCCGGAGGAAGTCGGGCTGGAGTTTCCCGTGGTCGACCTGCAGCCCAGCGGCTTCACCCTGGCGCAGCCCAGCACCCTCAACGAGCTGACCCTCTGCCTCGGCCAGCAGGGCATCCGCGACGGGTGGTTCCGCACCCTGCGAAACCTCAATCCGCGCTTCGAGCCGCATAGCGTGATTCCCGCGGGTACCGTGATCCGCGGTCCGCAGAGCATGGTCGAGGCCTACGCCCAGCACTGCGTCAGCGGCGAGCGACTGGAGCTGGCGCGGGCGCTCGCGGCCGCCAATCGGCCCAGCCAGCCGAGCGGTGCCAGCGCTGCGGGCCCGCGTAGCCACACGGTGCGCCGCGGTGATTCGCTGCACAGCATCGCGCGCAGGCACCAGTGCGCGGTCGAGCAGCTCGCCCGTGCCAACGGGGTGCGCGGGCCGCGCTACCTGATCAAGCCCGGGCAGCGCCTGCAGCTGGTGGGCTGCCGTCGGCCGTGAGCGCCGCCGCCGACCGGCCCTTGGTGCTGGCCCTGATGGGCCCAACCGCCTCGGGCAAGACAGCGCTGGCCATCGAGCTGGCGAAGCGGCATGGCGGCGAAATCATCAGCGTGGACTCGGCCCTGGTTTATCGGGGCCTCGATATCGGCAGCGCCAAGCCGGACGCCGAGGAACGGGCAGGCATCCCCCATCATCTGATCGACATCCGCGAGCCCGACCAGCCCTATTCGGCGGGCGAGTTCGCGCAGGACGCAAGGGCGGCGGTCGATGCCGTGCTGGCGCGCGGTCGTCTACCCCTCCTGGTCGGCGGCACCGGCCTCTATTTCCGCGCCCTGCTGGGCGGGCTCTCGGCCATGCCGGCCTCCGAACCCGAGGTGCGTTCGGCGATCGAGCGCGAAGCGACCGAACGGGGCTGGAGCGCACTGCATGCTGAGCTGGCCCATGTCGATCCCGAGGCGGCCGCGCGGATCCGCCCGAGCGACCCGCAGCGCATCACCCGTGCGCTGGAGGTCTGGCGTGTGTCTGGCCGCGCCATCAGCGCGTGGCAGCGCGAGGCGCCGGTATCGCCGCGACCGCCCTGGCGGGTGCTGAAGCTGGTGCTGGCGCCGTCCGACCGGAGCCTGCTGCATGGCCGTATCGCGCAGCGCTTCGAGCGCATGGTCGCGCTGGGCTTTCTGGAAGAAGTTCGCACACTGATGGCCCGCGGCGAACTGCACCCGGACCTGCCGGCGATGCGTGCTGTCGGCTACCGGCAGGCGTGGCGTCACCTGAGCGGGGAGACCTCAATGGCCGGGTTCCTTGCCGAGGGCATTGCAGCCACACGTCAGCTGGCCAAGCGCCAGCTGACTTGGCTGCGAGCGGAGCTCGACGCGTTCTGGGTCGACCCCCTCACCGATCCTGCACGCGCCGAAGCATTGTTCCGGCTGGCGAGCGGGCTGGACGGCCGCTGAACGGCAGGGTCTGCATCCACAGTCCAGCCTGTACACTCGACCGCGTTGCCACCGAGCCTCCCCACCTTGGGGAGTGCCCCCAGGTGGAGACCGTGCGCCCTCGAAGCGCACAGAACAACAAGCACATCGAACATCCCATCCAAGGAGCGACCATGTCCAAGGGCCAGTCCCTGCAGGATCCTTTCCTCAACGCCCTGCGCCGCGAACGCGTACCGGTGTCGATCTATCTGGTCAACGGCATCAAGCTGCAGGGCACCATCGAGTCTTTCGACCAGTTCGTGGTCCTGCTGCGCAATACGGTCAGCCAGATGGTCTACAAGCATGCCATCTCGACCGTCGTGCCCGCGCGCAACGTGCGTATCGGCCCTGGCGGCAGCAGTGATGTGTCGGATGGCGCGGGCGAGCCGGATTGAATCTCCGTTTACGGCTGAGCCCGGCTTCGCCCCATGTTTGAGCGCGAGAAGCGCGGCGAGCGCGCGCTGCTGATCCAGCCCCAGGCACCCGGCCGGGACGAGTCCGAGGCGCTGGAGGAATTCGGCGAGCTGGCGCGCTCGGCGGGGGCCAGCGTGCTGGCGAGCATCAGCGCCCGCGTCGACCGTCCGAACCCTGCGCTGTACATCGGCAGCGGCAAGGCCGACGAGGCCAAGGAGCTGTGCGCCCTGCACGACATCGATCTCGTGCTGGTCAACACCACGCTGTCGCCGGTGCAGGAGCGCAACCTCGAGAAGCATCTCCAATGTCGTGTGGTCGACCGCACCGGCCTGATCCTCGACATCTTCAGCCAGCGCGCGCGCAGCTTCGAAGGCAAGCTTCAGGTCGAGCTCGCCCAGTTGAAGCACATGTCGACGCGCCTGGTGCGCGGCTGGACCCACCTCGAACGCCAGCGTGGCGGCTCGATAGGCCTGCGCGGCCCCGGCGAAACCCAGCTCGAAACCGACCGTCGCCTGCTGGCCGAGCGCGTCAAGGTTCTGTCGCGGCGGCTGGAGCAGGCCGAGCGTCGCCAGGCCCAGGCTCGCCGCGCGCGCCTGCGTAACGAGGTGCCACGCATCGCCCTGGTCGGCTACACCAATGCCGGCAAGTCGACCCTGTTCAACGCCTTGACCGGCGCTGGCATCTACGCGGCTGATCAACTGTTCGCCACACTCGATCCAACCGTTCGGAAACTCTCGGGCCTGGACTGCGGCGAAGTGGTTCTGGCTGACACTGTCGGCTTCGTCCGCGACTTGCCGCATGAACTGGTTGCGGCCTTTCGTTCGACCCTGTCCGAGGCGCGCGAGGCCGACCTGCTGCTGCACGTCATCGATGCCGCCGACCCGCAGCAGCGCGAGCGCGTCGCCGACGTAGAGAGCGTACTGGCCGAGATCGGTGCGGGCGACATCCCGCAGATCCAGGTGTTCAACAAGATCGACCGCATCGAGGGCTCTTTGCCGCGCCGTGATCGTGTCGAGGACGGCGCGGAGCGCGTCTTCGTCTCGGCCCGCGACAGCCAAGGCCTTGAGCTGCTGCGCTCCGCCGTCAGCGAGCGCTTCGCGGCGGAGCGGGTCAGCATGACGCTGGCGCTGGGGCCCGCCGAGGGCCGTCTGAGAGCACGCCTGTTCGCGCTCGGGGCTGCGCGAGGCGAGCGCAGCGACGAACTGGGGTGGCAGCTCGACATCGACCTGCCGCGCGCTCAGGCGGCCAAACTCGCGGCCGAGTTTCAGGCCTTCCGGGCGGCGCTTGCGGGCGCGCTCGACGTGCCCGCGGAAGATTGGGAGGCGCGCGGCCCGGCCGGCTGATGCCGTCGCGACGCCACCTCCACGATGGCCCGCCGGGTGGCTGCTACACTCCGGCGCCTTGGATTCACGCCCGTAAAGACCAGCGCATCGCGCGTCGGCTGCGGGCAGCTCAGCGACCACGTATGGAGCACTCGATGGCCTGGAACCAACCTGGCGGCGGAGGCGGCGGTGGCGGTAAGGACCGCGACCCCTGGAACGGCAACAACAACAACGATCCCGGCGCCGATGTCGAGGCTTTCCTCAACAAGCTGAAGGCCAGCCTCAACCGCGTCTTCGGCGGCTCCGGCGGAGGAGACGCGTCGCGTCGTGGCGAGGGGCAGGACCCGGTCGGGCGTGGTCTCCTGTTGCTCGTGCTCTTGGCTGTGCTGGCTTGGGCGGCGTTTGATTCGGTGGTCCTCGTAGACGAGCGCGAGCGTGGCGTCGTGCTGCGCTTCGGCAAGTTCGACCGGATCATGGCGCCGGGCCCGAACCTCAAGTGGCCGAACCCGATCGAGCGCGTACTGAAGCTCGACGTCACCCGCGTGCGCAGCGTGTCCGATCAGGTGCGCCTGCTGACCGCAGACGAAAACATCGTGCAGATCGACTATGGCGTGCAGTTCGTGGTCAGCGACCCGAAGAACTTCTTCTTCGGCACCCGTGAGGCCGAGGAAACCCTGAAGCAGGCGGCCGAGAGCGCGATCCGCGACGTCATTGGCGGCAGCCAGATGGACGCCATCCTCACCGGCGAACGCGCGGCGCTTGCCGCCGAGGCGCAGACCCGCTTGCAGGCCACGCTCGACAGCTACACCACGGGTTTGCAGGTCACCGTGCTGAACATCCCGAACGCGCGTCCCCCGCAGGAAGTCAGGCAGGCCTTCGATGACGCCATCAGCGCGCGCGAAGACAAAGAGCGCATCGAGAGCGAAGCCGAGGCCTATCGCAGCACTGTGGTGCCGGAAGCCCGAGGCGAGGCCGCACGCGTGCGGACCCAGGCCGAGGGTTACCGTGAGGCCGCTATCGCCCGCGCCACCGGTGAGGCCGAACGCTTCCGCCTGCTGGCCGAGGAATATCGCAAGGCGCCCGAGGTCACCCGCCGTCGCCTGTACCTTGAAACCATGCAGGAAGTGCTGGCCAACAACCGCACGATCTACTCCGGTGATGGCAGCAACGTGCTGTACCTGCCGGTCGGAGAGGACAGCGGCCAAGGTGCTCAGTCCCGCCTGCCCGCCGCCGCGGCGGCCCTGCCGCAGCTGCAGCCCAACCCGCCTGCGACGACGGGCTCGGCTGCCTCCGAGCGCAACCGCAACAGCGGCCGTCCGGAGCGCCCGAGCCGTGAGGAGACCCGCCGATGAGACCCTCCCTGTTGATCGCCATTGCAGCCCTGCTGCTGGTGCTGCTGTCCAGCCTTTACAAGATCGAGGAGAGTCACGTCGGCATCCGCTTCCAGCTGGGGCGCGTGGTTGAGACCGACATCCAGCCCGGCCTGCACTTCAAGCTGCCGGTGGTGCAGAACGTGATGAGCTTCGATCGCCGCATCCTGTCGCTGGATTCGCGGCCCGAGCGATACCTCACCTTCGAGAAGAAGGACGTCAACGTCGACTTCTTCGTGAAGTGGCGCATTGCCGATGTGCAGCGCTTCTACACCGCCACCAGCGGCATCGAGGAGCAGGCCCGTCAGCGCCTGCTGCCGATCATCACCGAAGTCATCCGCAACGAGATCGCCCAACGCACGCTGCAGGCGGTGGTGGCCGGCGAACGTCGTGATCTCGCCCAACGCTTCGTGGACGTCGGCAACCAGCGCGTGCGCGAGCTGGGCATCGAAGTGGTCGATGTGCGGATCAAGCGTATTGATCTGCCCGAGGACAGCGAGGTGATCGGCTCGGTGTTCCAGCGCATGCGTGCTGAGCGTCTGCGCGTGGCCAACGAACTGCGTGCGGAAGGCCAGGAGATCTCGGAGACCATCCGTTCCGACGCCGACCGTCAGCGCCAGGTGCTGGTGGCAGAGGCGCAGCGCGACGCCGAGCGCATCCGCGGTGAAGGCGATGCGCGTGCCGCCGAGATCTACGCCGAGGCCTACGGGGTCGACCCCGAGTTCTACGCTTTCCACCGCAGCCTGCAGGCCTATCGCGAAGCCTTCGCACGCGGAGACAGCGTGCTGGTGCTCGATCGCGACGCCGAGTTCCTGCGCTTCTTCGAGCAGGCGCCGCAGCGCTGATGTTGGGGCGCGGCGCGCCTGAGGCGCGCCGCTCTTGGAGTTCGGAGCGATGACCGACCTGCTCGCTGCCCTGTGCTTGGTACTGGTGATCGAAGGCCTGCTGCTGCTTGCTGCCCCTGGCGCCTGGAAGCAGGCGGCCGAGCGGCTGATGCAGTTGGATGTGAGAGCGCTGAGGCAGATCGGTGCCCTGCTGGTGATGGTGGGCCTCATTGCCCTGCAGTTCGTGCGCTGAAGCTTCCCGGGCCTCACCCGGGGGTGCAGCGGCGGCAGGATTCGCGGATAATCTCGCAAAGCCGGGGTCTCGTACCCCGGCTTTGGCGTTTCTGGCGCACGTGCAGGTGGCGGCCGATTCGCGCCAACGGTGAGCCAAGGCCCACCCAACAAGAATTCAAAAGAGCCGCGCAACCACCGGTTGCCCGGGGGCTTGAGCGCGGCGGGCAGGAGCCCGCCGCCGGCTTCTGAGTCGAGGCAGGAGCCGAGACCGGAAGCGACGTCGCCCCACGGCGGGGTGCCGAAACGATCATCAATGTGGAGTGCTTGAAATGGGTCAGTCGGTTGTAGTTCTCGGGGCACAATGGGGCGACGAAGGCAAAGGCAAGATCGTCGACCTCCTCACCGAACGCGTCGGTGGCGTGGTGCGTTTCCAGGGCGGCCACAACGCGGGCCACACGCTGGTCATCGGTGGCAAGAAGACGGTGCTGCACCTGATTCCTTCCGGCATCCTGCATCCGGGCGTGCTTTGCATGATCGGCAATGGCGTGGTGCTGTCGCCGGCGGCGCTGCAGAAGGAGATCGGCGAGCTCGAAGCCGAGGGCATTGACGTGCGCTCGCGGCTGAAGATCAGCCCGGCGACGCCGCTGATCATGCCCTACCACATCGCGCTCGATCAGGCGCGCGAAAAGAAGGCAGGTGGCAAGGCCATCGGTACCACGGGCCGCGGTATCGGCCCGGCGTATGAGGACAAAGTCGCGCGCCGCGGCGTGCGCGTCTCCGATCTGCACTACCCCAGCGAGTTGGCCGAGAAGCTGCGCAGCGTGCTCGACTATCACAACTTCGTGCTGACCCAGTATCTGGGCGTCGAAGGGGTCGACTATCAGAAGACGCTCGACGAAGCCCTGGCGTTCGGCGAGTACGTCGAACCGATGAAGGCCGACGTTGCCGGTCTTCTGCATGAGCTGCGCAAGCAGGGCAGGCAGGTGCTGTTCGAGGGTGCGCAGGGTTCGCTGCTGGACATCGACCACGGCACCTATCCCTACGTCACCTCCAGCAACACCACGACCGGTGGCGCGCTGGCTGGCACCGGCGTGGGTGCGGATGCCATCGACTACGTGCTGGGCATTGCCAAGGCCTATGCCACGCGCGTCGGTGGCGGTCCGTTCCCGACCGAGCTGAACAACGAACTGGGCGAAGAGATTCGTCGCCGCGGCCAGGAGTTCGGTGCCACCACCGGCCGCCCGCGTCGCTGCGGCTGGATCGACATCGTTGCGCTGAAGCGTGCGGTCGCGATCAACGGCATCACGGGGCTCTGCGTGACCAAGCTCGACGTGCTGGACGGCCTGCCCAGCCTCAAGATGTGCATCGGCTACCGCTACCGCGGCAAGGAAACCGAGTACGCGCCGCTCGATGCGGCCGGCTGGGAAGAGTGCGAGCCGGTCTACCTCGAGTTCCCGGGCTGGAGCGAATCCACCCACAACGTGACCGAGTGGGACAAGCTGCCGCCGGCCGCGCGCGCCTACCTGCGCTCGCTGGAGGAACTGGTCGGATGCCCGCTGGCCATGGTGTCCACCGGCCCCGACCGCAACGCCAACATCGTGCTCAAGGATCCGTTCGCGTAAGCGGCCCATGGGTCTCTTGATCGACACGCCCGAACGCCGCGCGCATCTGCGCGCGGCGTTTGCAGCACACGCCGGGCGCTGCCCTTCGCAGGCCGACCTTGCGGCCGAGTTCATCGCCCTGCTGGCCGACCCGCTGGCCTTTTCGCGCGAGCGCCTCGAAGGCCACTTCACCGGCTCGGCCTGGCTGGTCTCGCAGGATGGCCAGCGCGTGCTGCTGACTCACCATCGCAAGCTGCAGCGCTGGCTGCAGTTGGGCGGGCATGCCGACGGCGATGCGGACCTCGCTGCCGTTGCTCTGCGCGAGGCCGAGGAAGAGTCGGGCCTGCGCGGGCTGCTCGTCGAAGGTGAGGTGTTCGACCTCGACCGCCACTCGATTCCCGAGCGAGCCGATGTGCCCGGGCACTGGCACTACGATGTGCGCTACGTTGTTCGCGCCGGTAGTGACGAGGTCTTCGCGGTCAGCGAGGAGTCGCTGGCGCTGGACTGGGTGTCGATCGAGGACTTGCTGAACGCCCCGTCCTCTGACGAATCGCTGCAGCGGATGGCGAGGCTCTGGCAGGCGCTTCCGCACGCTCGCTAGCAAGCCCCTCGCGCGCCCGCCGACCGGGGCGTCAGTCCTTCCTCACAGCCGGGCCTTGCGCCTGTCGCTTCAGGCTGAGCTCCAGCTCGGTATTCAGGCCGTTCACCGCCAGATGCACTTCCAGCCCCATCGCCAGGCTGGCCACCAGCAGCGACGCGACGCCGAACAGGGCGAAGCCTGCGGGGACTTCGCCCAGCGCGAAGCCTGTGTAGGCGTCGATCGCCAGGGCCAAGCTGGTGGCGACGAAGGCGCCCAGCGCCACGTACAGCAGCACGCAGGCGCGCAGCACATAGTGGCTGCGGCGGCGATGCTGCTTGATCTGTCGATCGACCGCGGCGCGCAGCTCATCGCTGCCGCATTCGCCGCGTGTCTGGATGAGTGCGCGCAGGCGATCGACCACGCGCGCCAACCGGTTGTTGGCCGAGATCAGCAGCGAGCCGGTGGCGGCCATCAGCAGGGCAGGGGCCAGCATGGCGGTGAGGATGGGGTAGTGGCTGCCGGCATCGGGCATCATCGGGTGGGGCCGTGCGGGTGAGGGATGTGCCCATGCTAGCCGGCAATCGATGCTGCTCATGCGTGGGTGGCGCATGTGGCAGGCCGACGGACTCGTCAGGCCCCGCCGCGTGGGGCTGATCGGCACGAACCGGGGCCAGGATCGTGCTTCGCTCGGCACGAACCGGGGCGAGGTTCGAGCTTTGGTGGGTCAAGACCCACCCTATGGGGGGCAGACATCCGGCAGGGCGGACATCCGGCGAGTCGCGGCCCACGCGGCAGCCCAGTCTCGGTCAGGAACCCTGCGGCAGCCATAGGGTGGGTCTTGACCCACCGGCTCTCCGCCTCTGCTCAGGGTTGGACACGTGGTCTGCCATCGGCGTGTCTACGCAGCATCCGAACGCCGCTCAGAACCGCCAGCGCAGACTCAACAGCCAGGCCTGCGCGCGGTAATCCGGGCTTTCGTCACCCAGCAGAATGACGTTGGCCAGCGTGTTCGGCGCGCTGCCGTCCTCGGCGAAATCGGCGCCGTCGAAACGTTCGAGGCGGTAGTGCAGGCCGAGTTCGAGGCCTTCGCGCAGCGCGTAGTCGAGGCTGGCATCTAGGCGCAGCAGGCGGGCGCGGGTATCGGGCAGGGGCGCGCTGCTGAGCGCGCTGCCTGTGCTCACGCGCAGCGCGCCCTGCGCATCGCTGAGGCTGGCATCAGCACGCAGGCGCAGGCGCGAGCCCGGCGCGCGATGGGCGAGGCCGAGGCCGAGGCTGTCGACCGTATCCGTGTGTTCCACCGCCCAGTTGCGGTTCGGATCATTGGCCTGCGGCAGGCGGTTGGCGCCGCCCTGGAAGGCCCGCCCGCGCTGCGCGGCATCCAGCCATTCGCGGCCGGCGAAAGCATTCAGCCAGAGGCTCTGCGTGAGCCCCTGCGCGAGATCCAGCTGCAGATGGCGGATGCGGCTGTCGGTGAGGCCGAACTCCGAGGCGCGGTAGTCGTCGCGCACTTCGCCGAGGTTGAAGTTCCACTGGCTGCGCTCGCTGGCCGCGAAGCTTGCGAAGCCGCTGACCTGATGGCGGCGGCGATCGGCGAGGTGGTACTGCCGCAGGCCCGGCAGATTCTCGAAGGCGCCGGGTACGCTGGCGATGTACTCGGGGCTGTGGCTCTCGACGAAGTCGCGGCTGCCCAGATAGGTCGAGCCTTCGCGATCGGCGCCACCCAGCTTGAAGCCGTAGTCGAAGCGTTCGCTCGCGCGGTGCCGCAGCTTTAGCAGCAGTCGCTGCTCGCGGCTGTCGCTGCGCGCCGAGGCCGTGCGCGCGATGGCCTGGTGGGCGAGTTCGGCGTCGATGCCGAAGCGCCGATGCGGATGCCACCCGGCGCCTAGCGCGTACAGACTGTCGCGATAGCCGGGGGCGATGTTGAAGCGCCGGCGCGCGCTGTTGGCGGCGGCGTTCTGCAGCTCCGAGTCACCGCTGATGTAGACGTACTCGTCGACCGGCGTGCGGTTGTCGCGGTCATCGATGCGCAGGCGTGCATCCCAGCGCAGCACGCTGTTCGAGCGCTGGGCCAGACGCAGGCTGAGCAGACGCGTGTCGACGCGGCCGTCGAGGTCGGGACGTGGCAGCGGCACCGACAGCGCAGCCAGCAGGGCCGGGACCGCGCTGTAGTCGAGATAGGCCTGGTTCTGCCGCATTTGCCCGAAGGCGACATCGGCATTGAGGCGCAGGCTGGGCGAGAGCGCATAGCCGGCGGCGAGACTCAGCTGCTGGAAGCGGTTGTCGGGCGCGGGCTGGGCGCGGTTCACTGCCGGCGAGCCGCTGCCCCCGGCCCAGCCGCCGACCTGGGCGAAGGGCGTCTGCCAGCTGAGTGCATCAATCGCATTGTCGAAATGCGAGAGATACAGGGCCGTGCGCAGCTGCAGCCGCGGACCGGCATGCAGCAGGCCGAGATCGGCCGTGCGCGTGCGCTGGTCGAGCGGGGCGGCGAGCAGGATCGCACGCGCATTGCCGCCTGTGTTTCCGGTGACCGCGGCGAAGCGGCGCAGGCCGGACTGCTGGCTCTCGCGATAGCGGGCGTCGAGCTGCAGCTGCGGGCCCAGCACCGCGCGACCGCGCAGCTCGGCCTGGCCGCGACGACGCTCCAGCTGTACCGGCACCAACGAGGGCAGCAGCTCGCGCATGGCCGCGGTGGTCGCACCAGGCACCCAGCCCGCGGGCAGGGCGAAGTCGCCGCGGCCGTCGCCGCGCATCGGCGTGAACACGCGAGTCACGCCGCTGGAAAGGCGTTCGCCTTCGGCCTCGACGCGCCAGCGTCCGGCTTCGCCAAGGCTGAGCGCGACACTCGGCTGCGGGCCACCGGCATCGCGCAGTTCCGCGCGCCAGAAGCGCGCGGACTCCGGCGCGAGCGGTTTACACAGCAGCAGATCCAGCAGGCCGAGGGAGCCGTCTTCCTGCGCGCGGCCGGCGAGCGCACTGCGACGGAAGGGATCTTCACTGGGCAAGGCCGCACCCAGCACCAGGCTGTGGCAGCCGTGATCGACGGGCAGCCAGGCGGGCGCGTCCTTCGCGGGCGCCGCAAGGCCGTGGCTGGAGGCCAGCCCGAGGGCGAGTGCGGTGGCGGGTGGTGCAATCCTGCACAGCATGGCGGTCTCCTATGGAAGGTCGTAACCACTCCATCCGGGAGTTGTTCCGACGTCATGAGTCCGGCACCTGTCCGTACTCACTCAGGCTGAATAAAGCACTTGCGTCCTTGATTCGCGGGCGCGCCATCCCGGGCGCGCGGGAAGGTCTCAAGAATCAGAGCTTCCCTATCTCGTGGCGCCGACGCCGGAAGGATGGTTGCTGCCATGCACCTGCTGGTGGCAGTTGAGGCAGTCCTGGCCCATCAGCGAGGTCGAGCCCGAAGGCAGGGTGCTGCCGGACAGGCCGGTGCCCGACAGCGCCGTGCTCGGATGGAACTGGGCCAGATGGCACTGCTGGCAGAGGAAGGGCGTGCGCTGCTTCAGCAGAGCCGCATGCGAGCTGCCGTGCGGGGTGTGGCAGCTCATGCAGTCTTCGGCCGCCGGCGGGTGCTCCCACAGGAAAGGCCCGCGCATCTCGGCATGGCATTCGTGGCAGGTCTCGTTGAGCGTGCTGCGGGTGAGTGCGCCCGGCGTGGCGCTGCCGTGCGGGGCGTGGCAATCGCTGCACTGCATCCGGCCCAGATCGAGCGGGTGCGCCGAGACCTTCATGAACTCCGCATGCTCCTTGCGATGGCAGCTGGCGCAGTGCTCGACCTCGGTGTCGGCGCTGAGCATGGGATCGTTGAGCGTGTGCAGCTGGTGGCAGTCGACGCAGGCCAGACCGGCGTCGGCGTGCGCGCTGCCGGTCCAGTGCATCGCGCTGCCGCGGTGGCAGTCGAGGCAGACCGCATCGCCGGCGCCGCCGCCTTCGCCCTTGGCGAAGCGCACATCGGTGGCAGCGCGCGGCTCGCCGCGCGGCGGGCGGCGCATGTGCGCTTCGCTGGCGCCGTGGCAGCTGGCGCAGCCCTCATCGGCGAAGCGGTTGCGCGGATCCGACAGCACCGCATGCGGGCCGTGCAGCACGGCATTCAGCTGCGCATCGTCGTGGCAGGCGAGGCAGGTGTCGGCGGCTTCGGGCAGCTGAGCATGCGCGGGCTGCATATGCATCTCGCCGATCCACAGCAGCAGGGCACAGACGACCGGAAGCAGTGGGCGCAGGCGCGCCAGACTCGAATGCATGAAAGTGCCCCCGCGCTGGACAATGTCCAAGAGTCTAGACAGGACGCGCGGGTCCGGGTTTGATCAGGATCGGGTATGCGTGTCGCCAAGCAGGCATGCTCACTCACTGTGATTGACCGGAGCCCCGCATGAGCCCTGCCAGCGCTTCGAAGCCCTTGCCTCAGCGCGCGGCGTTCTGGCTGGGCATCTACGTGCTGCTGGTGGTCGCGCCCCTCGCGCTGCTGCTGCTGGGCGAGCGGCCGCGGCCCGGCGGCTTCTGGTGGGATTTCGCGCTGGCCCTGGGCTATGCCGCGCTGGCGATGATGGGCCTGCAGTTCGCGCTGACCGCGCGCTTCAAGCGGGCGACCGCGCCCTTCGGCATCGACCTCATTTATTACTTCCACCGTTATCTGGCGTCGATCGCGACGGCGCTGCTGGTGGTGCATGCGCTGATTCTGCTGCTGCGCTTTCCGGCGGCAGTTGGGCGTATCGATCTGGTCAACGCGCCTATCCACATGAGTGCTGGCTGGGTGGCACTGCTCGCCTTTCTCGCGCTGGTGGCGAGTTCGCTGTGGCGCAAGCGCCTGCGGCTGGAATACGACCGCTGGCGCCGCGTGCACGTGGTGCTGGCGGTGATCGGCCTGGTTGCTGCCTTCGTCCATGTGCTGGGCTCGGCCAGCTACCTGGAAACGCCGTGGAAGTACGCACTGTGGGCGGGGCTCGGTGCGTTCTGGCTGGGCCTCGTGTTGTGGGTGCGGGGCCTGCGTCCGCTGGCCTTGATCCGGCGACCCTGGAAAGTGGTCGAGGTTCGGCCGGAGCGCGGCCGCAGCTGGACCGTGGCGGTGGCGCCGGAGGACGGGCAGGGCTTCGACTATCGCGCGGGCCAGTTCGCCTGGCTGAGCCTCCGGGCTTCGCCGTTCGGCATGCGCGAGCATCCGTTCTCGATCGCTTCCAGCCCCAGTCGGCCGGGCCGGGTCGAGTTCACCATCAAGGAGCTCGGTGACTTCACCCGCACGATTGGTAGCCTTCAGCCCGGCGAGCGCGCCTGGGTGGATGGCCCCTACGGCAACTTCGGTGTCGAGGGCCACGAGGATGCGCCTGGGCTGGTGTTCATCGCCGGCGGTGTCGGCATCGCGCCGGTGATGAGCCTGCTGCGCTGGCTGTCGGACCTGGGCGAGCAGCGGCCCTTGTGGCTGTTCTACGGCAACCGTGATGTCGAGCGGATCGTCTTCCGCGAGGAGCTCGAAGCCCTGCAGCAGCGGCTCAAGCTCAAGCTCGTGCACGTGCTGGGCGATCCGCCGGAGGACTGGCAGGGCGAGCGTGGTTTCATCACCGCCGAGGTGCTGAACCGGCACCTGCCGGGCCAGCGCGATCGCCTGCACTATTTCGTCTGCGGGCCCGAGCCCATGATCCGCCTGTCCGAACGCAGCCTCGACGCACTCGGCGTGCCGCTGGCGCGCCTGCACTCCGAGATCTTCGATCTCGCCTGACCTTCCAACTTCCAACGCCATCGCCAGGAGACACACCATGCGAGAACTCTGGGCCCGTCGTATTGCTGCCATCACCGGTCTGATGGTCGTGCTGTTGTCCGCTGCCTTCGCCGCGGTGCAGAACCCGCCTGCAGGTGCCCCACTCGTTGCGATCGCGGCGGACGGCGCCGACGCCGCGCTGCTGGCGCGCGGGCGCGAGGTGGTGGTGGCCAACGACTGCCTGATGTGCCACTCGATCGCCGGCGAGGGCAGCCCGCGCAGCCCGCTGGATGGCGTCGGTTCGCGTCTGTCCGAGACCGAGATCCTCCACTTCGCGATCGCCGACGAGTCGGTGCAGGACGACCTCTCGCCGCGCGCGATCAAGGCCAAACGCGACTACGCCGAGCTGCCGCAAGAAGACCTGCAGGCGATGACGGCGTATCTCGCTTCACTCAAGTAGCAGAGGGCGACCCGTGGGGCACAGCGCGCACTACCCGCCAGCGCCTCACTCGTCCTCGAGCTGGCTGTGCGCGTACTCGGCGTCGAGCTTCTCCATTGCGTCCTTGGGCTTCAGTTTGGCGGCGCGCTCATAGGCCGCGGCCGCGTCGTCCTCGCGCTTGTCGCCGTAGAGCAGCATCAGGCCGTTGCCGTACTCGATGTGGGCGATCGGCGAGTCGGGGGTCAGCTCGACGGCGGTGGCGAGGTGTTTCTCGCCGACCGCGGCTTTGGCGCCATAGGTCAGGCCGCCAATCATGCCGCCGACCTTGTTGATGATCTCGGCGTGATAGAGGCCGAGCGCGGTGTGCGCCTCGGCATGCTTGGGCGCGAGCTTGAGCGTCGCATCAAGACTCTCCTTCACCTTGCCGGCCAGGCCTTGGGTGAGCGCCTTGGCGATCGAGATGCTCTGGCTGTAGCGGCCGATCGCGAACGCCCGGCGGAAGTGGCTGTTGGTGCGTTTCGGCAGCGCCTCGGCGGCGGCCTCGGCGAGCGCCACCAACTGCTCGTAGCGCTTGAGCTTGGCCGCGTCGGAATCCAGCAGGTGGCTGCCGTGGATCCCCCCAGCCTTGACCGCAACCGAGGCGCCCAGCACGCCGAGCGATTCGCCCAGCTCGAAGGCGTGCTGGAAATCTCCTGCATGGAAAGCACGCCAGGCCTCCTGCAAGGTGGTCGCGGCCTCGGCGGGATCGAGCTTGAGCTTGGCTGCCTTCAGGCTGGCGGCGACGTCGGATTCGTCAGGGTAGGGTTCGCAGTCGCCGGAATGCAGCTTTGGCCATGCCTTCTCCAACTTGCCGCCGGCGTAGTCGAAGGCCTTGCTGTCATGGGGGAATGCCGCCCAGCCTTTGCTCTTGGACATGTACACCTCCGGTATCGCGAAACGCGCGTAGTGTGTTTGTTCTATCCCGCAAACCTAGCATGCGACGCGGCGCCGTAGC
Organism: Lysobacterales bacterium; assembly: GCA_046318115.1. GTDB lineage: Bacteria > Pseudomonadota > Gammaproteobacteria > Xanthomonadales > Xanthomonadaceae > Aquimonas. The sequence goes on from JBKCVA010000078.1 coordinate 42,133, forward strand.
GGTGCCGCGTGCGCCAGTCGGCGCTTCGCTCCGCCAACAGGAACCTCCCATGAAGCAGATCAAAGCCCGTCGTGTCGTCAAGCCGGCCAAAGCTGAGCTCAATGCCCGCAACCTCACCCTCGCTGCGCTGGGCGTCGCCGCCATCGCGCGCCGCCAGAGTCGCGGCCTGCTGGGACGCATCGAGACGCGCGGCCGCCGCATCGCAGAGCGCGTGCAGTTGGAAGCCGGCGCCGCCGGTGGTCGAGTCGTGGAGTTGGCCGAGCAGGTGCGCAGCCGCGTCGAGCAGGCCAGCCAGCCGCTCATCGCCCGCGTGGAGAAGCTGCTGAACCGCGCGCCCAAGGCGAAGCGCAAAACCGCTGCCAAGCGCGCCCCGGTCCGCCGTGCTGCCGCCAAGCCGGTCGCGAAGAAGCCCACCCGCCGCGCCTGATCGCCCCGCTGCCCAAAACGACAAGGCCCGCTCGCGCGGGCCTTGTTGCTTGCGGGTTCCTATCGATGGCGATCCGCCGCGCGACGTAGTGCTGATCCAGGAGGGGGCAGGTGCTACCCGAGCCCCCTCTCCCCAATCCCTCTCCCACGAGGGGAGAGGGGCTCAGTGAAGCAGGTTTGACGCGGTCGGCCGTCCACACTGCGCAGAACACGTCGCCTGAAGGCCCTCGCGCTCGATCGACTCAGGCGTCGAATCCCCAATCCCCACTCCCCAATCCCGGCTCGTCACCGATATGCCGCCAGCAGGTGATGCAGGTGCACGCGCTCGGCGTCGCGCAGGAAGGGGGCGATCAGCATCAGCACCTGGTGGATTCCGCGGTTGATGCTTTCGCGCTCGTCCTGCTCGCCGCGCACCGCGCTGAAGTTCAGCCAGAAAGTGGAAATCAACAGAATGTTGGTCGAGGTGGCCTGGATCTCATCGGCGCTCGCGCGCATCACCTCGGCGCGCACGAGACCCTGCATGATGCGGATCGCGTTCTCACCCGCACGCTTGAAGATGCGCGCGAAGTGCATGCGCAGCTTGCGATTGCGGCTGGTGATGTCGACCAGGTCGCGGTAGACGAAGCGGAAATCCCAGATGCACTCGAACACTGCGTGAAGCTGCAGCCAGATGTCCTCGAGCGTGGGCAGGCGATCGTCGGGGGCCGAGAGCGCGCCGTCCATGCGCGCCTCGAAGCGCGCGAACAGCTGCTCGATGATGTCGTCCTTGTTGCGGAAGTGGTAGTACAGGTTGCCCGGGCTGATCTCCAGCTCATCGGCGACATGGTTGGTGCTGACATTCGGCTCGCCGCGCGCATTGAACAGCGCGAGACTGGCTTCGAGGATGCGCTCGCGGGTGTCGCGCGCCATGTGAGGTGTCCAGGCAGGGCGCCGTCTGGCGCGGAGCGGGTGGTTCAGCCGGTCAGCTTTTTCACCAGCGCGATGTACTTCTTCATGGCCTCTTCCGGGGCGGTGCCGGCGAGCTTCGCCCAGGCTTCGTATTTGGCCGTGCCCACGAAGTCGAAGAAGCCAGGCTTGGGGCCGTTGACATCGCCCTCGGCGCCTTGCTTGTAGAGCGCATAGAGCTGAAGCAGGGTGTCGTTGTCCGGGCGGTCGGACAGCGATTTCACGGCAACGGCGGCGGCTTCGAACTGGCTCTTGAGATCGCTCATGGAACGGTTCCCCACGGGAGTCGTGCGGCGCCCCAGGGCGCCGGGAGCGCGTTGATAGCACGCGGCGGAAAGAAGGGTCAAACGCAAAGCGGCGACGAGCGCGAAAACCGCGCTCGCCGCCGCCCTGGGGCTGCTTCCTGCGTCCTCAGGTGCCGATGATGCCGCCGTCGTTCTTGGTGACGATCACCGTAGCGGAGCGCGGGCGAGCGCCATTCCCGTCCGGCCAGTGGCTGCCGTCCGCCGGATGCTGGATGTTGACGAACATGGTGCGCAGGTCAGGCGTGCAGACGACGCCGGTGACCTCGCATCCCACCGGGCCGACCAGGAAGCGGCGGATGTCGCCCGTGGCGGGATCGACAGCTAGCATCGCATTGTTGCCGAAGGGGCCGGAATTCAGCTGGCTGCCGCTCATGTCGGTCTGGATCCACAGCAGGCCGCCGTCATCGAACCACAGGCCATCGGGGCTGGCGTGGATGGAGTTCGCGTCGAGCTTGGCGGTGCCACCGGCCGCGGGATTCGCACTGTCTGACTCGGTACCCGCGAGCATGAAGATGTCCCAGCTGAAGCGCGTGGCGGCATGGTCGTTGCCCGCTTCGCGCCAGCGCACGATGTGGCCGAACGGATTGGGTCCACGCGGGTTCGAGGCGTCCCGCTGGGCGGCGGTCCGGGCACTGTTGTTGGTCAGGGTGAAGTAGACCTGGCCCGTGTGCGGGTCGACCGCGCCCCACTCGGGGCGATCCATCTTGGTCGCGCCCATCACGTCGGCGGCGAGGCGGGTGTTGACCAGCACATCGGCCTGGCTGCTGAAGTTGACCCCTGCAGCGGCGGCCTTCGCCTTGAACCCGGCGTCGTCGAAGTCGAGCGGCAGCCACTCGCCGCTGCCATCGGCGTTGAACTTCGCCACGTACAGCGTGCCGCGATCCAGCGCGTTCTGGGCCACGGTCAAGGGCGCGGGCAGGTAGACGTCGCGGGTCACGAACTTGTAGATGTACTCGTTCTGCGAGTCATCGCCCGAGTAGAAGACCATGGGGCGTCCCACCACGACCGGTGCGAACACGCAGCCTTCGTGGGCGAAGCGTCCCATCGCGGTGCGCTTCACCGGCATGGCGTCCGGGTTGGACGGGTCGATTTCGAGAATCCAGCCCTGGCCATTGGTTTCGTTGCGGAAGTCGCCGGCCGCGCTGCTGGCGGTGGGCGTCGTGTTGAAGCGCTCTTCCGCGGTTTCCCAGCGGTAGCGGCTGCTGCCGGTGGGTACACCGTAGCGGCTCTGCTCGCGCGGGCGGGTACCGGTGTTGACGAAGTAACCGGCCCAGTTCTCCTCGCAGGTGAGGTAGGTGCCCCAGGGCGTGTAGCCGTGCGCGCAGTTGTTGATGGTGCCACGGGTGCGGGTGCCGTCGGGGCTGTACTTCGTGACGACGAAGCTCGAGCCGCGCACCGGACCGCCGATCTCGCAGGGCGTGTTGGCGGTGATGCGGCGATTGAAGCGCGAGTTGCGCACCACACTCCACTCGCCGTTGTCCTGCCGCGCGATCTCCATGACGCTGACGCCGTGCGCCGCGATCTCCTTGCGCACGTCGTCCGGCAGTCGCTTGCCGTCCACCAGTACCTGTCCATTGGGATGCAGTTCGGACTGTTCGATGTACTCGTGGTTCATCACCAGCAGGCCGCGGCTGTTGCGCTCCTGCTGACGGCCGCCGATCGGAAAGTAGTGCATGCCATCGTGGTTCTGGCCGATCAGCTTCTCCTGATCCGCGCCGGTGTTGGTGCCATCCGTCTTGTAGGCCGGCGAGTCGGGGAAGAGGGCGTCGCCCCAGCGGAAGGCCACGCGTGCGCTGTAGCCCGGCGGCACCGTGACCGCATCCAGACGGTTGACGGCGATCGGCTGGAACGTCGGCCGACGCGGCAGGGGCAGTGGCAGGGACTTCTCCCCGTTCAGGAAGGCCGGCAGCGCGTCATTGCCCTTGGCGAGCAGGTTCTCGCTGACAAACAGCGCACCGACAGCCGCGGCCAAGCTGCCCTTCAGCAGCTCACGCCGGCTGCGGCTTGCCAGGACATCGGCGAAGTGGGCATTGCCCGAGCGGTTGCTGTCCTCGAAGTCGTAGTCGTCGGGGCCGTAGGGGAGGGGGCTGGCGTCTTTCTGCATGGCGGGCTCCAGGTGCCGGGAGGGATTTCCCGAAGCCCGCAAGCATCGAAGCGCGCTGTGACGGAACCGGGTCACTCGCATTGCATTGGGGTGACCTGCAGATGACGGGTAGGCGGCGCGCGGAACTGGCGCTATCTTGGCGTCCACACCATGCGGCGCCGGACGGGGGCGTCCCCACGCCGCAGACGACCACGAGGGAGGGACCGCAATGAGCTATTTCGTCACCGGCGCCACCGGATTCATCGGCCGCCATCTGGTCAGCAATCTGCTGAAGCGCAAGGGCACCATCTACGTGCTGGTGCGCAAGAGTTCGCAGGCCAAGCTGAAGGACATTGGCGAGCGCATGGGCTGGGACATGGCGCGCGTGCTGCCGGTGACGGGAGATCTCTCCAAAGCCAAGCTCGGGATCAGCCCGGCTCAGCTCAAGGCGATGACCGGCAAGGTCAAGCATTTCTTCCACTTGGCCGCCATCTACGATCTCGCCGCCAGCGCCGAGGCCCAGATCGGCCCGAACGTGGACGGCACCCGCCACGCGCTCGAGTGCGCCGAGGCGATCGGCGCCAAGACCTTCCACCACACCAGTTCGATCGCCGTGGCTGGGCTCTACAGCGGGGTGTTCCGCGAGGACATGTTCGCCGAGGCCGAAAACCTCGATCACCCCTATTTCCGCACCAAGCACGAAGCCGAGAAGGTCGTGCGGGAGCACTGCCGGATTCCCTATCGCATCTACCGGCCCTCGATGGTGATTGGCCACTCGAAGACGGGTGAGATCGACAAGATTGACGGGCCCTACTACTTCTTCACCCTGATCAAGAAGCTGCGCAGCCTGCTTCCGCCGTGGATGCCAACCATGGGTATCGAAGGCGGACGCATGAACATGGTGCCGGTGGACTACGTCGCCGATGCCATCGATCACATCGCCCACAAGCCCGGGCTGGACGGCGGCTGCTTCCACCTCACCGATCCCGCCCCGCGCCGCATTGGCGAGGTGTTGAACCTGTTCGCGCGCGCCGGTCACGCGCCGCAGATGACCATGCGCCTCGATGCGCGCATGTTCAGCTTCATTCCAGCGCCGGTGCGTATGGCGCTCAGCAACCTCGCCCCGGTCAAGCGGTTCACCGGCATGGTGCTGAAGGACCTCGGAATCCCCTCGTCGGTGCTGGGCCTGATCAACTACCCGACCCGGTTCGACTGCCGCGAGACCGAGCGTGCGCTGAAGGGGTCGGGCATCCGCGTGCCCGACCTTGAAGGCTACGCGTGGCGGCTGTGGGACTACTGGGAGCGACACCTCGACCCCGAGCTGTTCGTGGACCATTCACTGCGAGGTCGCGTCGAGGGCAAGGTGGTGCTGATCACCGGCGCTTCGTCAGGTATCGGGCGCTCGGCAGCCTTCAAGGTAGCGGCGGCCGGCGCGGTCACGATCATCGTGGCGCGGGGCCAGGAGGAACTCTTCAAGACCCGCGACGAGATCATCGCCGTTGGGGGCAACTGCCATGCGTATACGGCGGACCTTGCGGAGTTGAACTCCTGCGATGAACTGCTGCGCCAAGTGCTCGCCGAGCACGGGCGCGTCGACATCCTGGTCAACAATGCGGGTCGTTCGATCAGGCGTTCGATCGCGCTGTCCTACGACCGCTTCCATGACTTCGAACGCACCATGCAGCTGAACTACTTCGGTTCGCTGCGTCTCATCATGGGCGTGCTGCCGGGCATGACCGAGCAGCGGCGGGGCCAGATCATCAACATCAGCTCGATCGGCGTGCTGGCGAACTCGCCGCGGTTTTCGGCCTACGTGGCCTCGAAAGCCGCTCTCGATGCATTCAGCCGCTGTGCGCAGGGCGAGTTCTCCGGGCACAACATTGCGTTCACCACGATCAACATGCCGCTGGTGCGGACGCCGATGATCGCTCCGACCAAGATGTACGACTCGGTGCCGACCATCTCTCCGGACGAAGCGGCGGACCTGATCGTGCAGGCCATCATCGAGCGACCGAGCCGCATCGCCACGCGCCTTGGCATCTTCGCCGCGGTGCTGAACGCGATTGCGCCCAAGGCCTACGAGGTGGTGATGAATACCGCGTTCCAGCTGTTCCCGGATTCGGCTGCCGCACAGGGCCAGAAGGGCGGAGAGATGCAGCCTTCGTCGGAGCAGATCGCGTTTGCGGCGCTGATGCGAGGCGTCCACTGGTAGGCAAGTGCGCATCTCGGGGTGGCGACTCGTCGCCCCGAGTGTGTGGCGCAAAAAAGAAAACCCCGCGCCGAGCGCGGGGTTGTCGTTTGCAGCACTTGGACTTGGCGCTTACTTCATGCCGCGCAGGTCGCTCAGAGGTCCCTTCTGTGCGGCAAAGAACGCCGCCAGGTCGGCCATCTGCTGCTCGTCGAGACCAGCGACGAAGCCGGCCATGATGGCGTTGTTGCGCTCGCCGGACTTGTAGGCCTTCAGCGCATGCAGCAGATAGTCCTCGTACTGGCCGGCCAGATTCGGGTACTGGCCGTCGCCAATACCGTTGCCGTCAGCGCCGTGGCAGGCCTGGCAGGTCTTGGCGAGTTCTCGCCCCGCTTCGACATTGCCGCGGGCGGCTTCGGCCGAGGACATCGAAAAAGCAAGCATCCCGGCGATTGCCGCGGTGGTCAGGATCTTCGCGCTCACTGGGCGTCACCCTTGTTGTAGCTGGAGAGGAAGGCCGCGATGTCGCGCAGTTCCTGCTGGCTGTAACCCTCGGCCTGTGCACGCATGGTCGGATGCGGACGCTCCCCGTTCTGGTAAGCGGTCAGCGCAGCCACCAGGTACTCGTAGTTCTGGCCGGCGATCTTCGGCACGTGGTAATGCGGGTAGACGTTCTTGTACCCCGCGATCCCGTGGCATCCGGTGCAGGTGTAGGCGAGCAGCTTGCCGTTCTCGGCATTGCCTTCAGCGAGGGCGGGCAGTGCAGCAGTCGCCAGGGCAAGGCTCGCGACGATTCGCAGGATCGGCTTCATCGATGGTTCCAGCGTCGGGGTGTGGCGTTTGGAGCGCGCTGACCTGTCTTTCGGCAGGTTCACGGCACGTTGGAAAGCGGCGGAGTATAGCCGCAGCCGCAGGGGCTGAGCCAGCCTTCAGCGCTCGCTGGTTCGCCTGATCCGGTCTGACCGTGGGGCTTGACTGGGTATGCCCTTCTTCACGCGCGTCAGTGCCCCCTCTCCCTCACGCTTACTGTCAGTCCAGCGTCACCGGGTTCCACGGCATCCGGCAGCGACTTGGTGCTTGACAAGGGTGGTGTTGTAGGAAACTATAACACCACTCCTCCCCAGCTCTCTCCCCGGTACCCGCCATGCGCGCGCATTCCCCGCTGACTCTTCGCAACCTCTCCATGCGCCTGTTCGGGGCCTGCGTCCTTGGAGGCGCGTTGCTCCTGTCGGCCGGCTGCAGCCGGCCCGACAGTGCTGCAGACAAGGACGGTGCTTCCGCCCAGAACGAGCAGGGCGAAAAGGACGGGAAGCGCGAGGAGCAGCCGGTGCCGGTGGAGACGGCGCTCGCGGTGCGCCAGGGGGTGACGGCCAGCTACAGCGGCACGGCTCCGCTCGAGGCCCCGGGCGAGGCGCAGGTGGTGGCCAAGACCTCGGGTGTGCTGCTGCGCCTGCTCGCGGAAGAGGGCGACCGCGTCAATGCGGGCCAGGTGCTGGCGCGGATCGATCCCGAGCGTCCGCGGCTTGAGTTGCAGCGCAATGAGGCCATGCTGCGGAAGCTGGAGGCGGAGTACCGCCGCGCGCAAGAGCTGTTCGAGCGCAAGCTGCTCGCGGCCGAGGCCCATGAGCGCCTGCGCTTCGACCTCGACACCCAGCGCGCGGCTTACGAGATGGCCAAGCTCGAACTCTCCTACACCGAGATCGTGGCGCCCTTCGATGGCGTGGTTGCCGAGCGCATGGCCAAGGAAGGCAATCTCATCCAGATCAACCAGGCCATGTTCCGCGTGGTCGACACCTCGCGGCTTGAGGCGGTGCTGAACGTGCCCGAGCGTGAGCTGGCCACCCTGAAGGCGGGGCAGCCGGTCGCCCTGCGGGTGGACGCTGCGCCCGGCGTAGTGTTCGACGGTTCGATCGATCGCGTGAGCCCGGTGGTTGATGCCGCCAGCGGAACCTTCCGCGTGGTCGCGGCCTTCAGCGAGCCCAGCGGCGTGTTGAAGCCCGGCATGTTCGGGCGCATCGAGGTCGTCTATGACGAGCGCCAGCAGGCGTTGACGGTGCCGCGCGAGGCTCTGATCGAAGGCGAAGGTGTGCCTGCCGTGTTCGTGGTCCGTGAGGGTCGGGCCGTCCGCACCCCGATCGAAATCGGACACCTGAGCGGCAGCCTGGCGGAGGTGCGCGGTGGCTTGAACGAGGGTGATCGCGTCGTCACCACCGGCAAGGTCACGCTGCGCGACGGCGCCCTGCTGCAGTTGATTGGGGAGCCGTCGGCGGGCGTCGAAGGCGAAGCGATCGCCCAAGGCAAGCCCGCGACCGGCACCGCCGGCTGAAACCGGCCGCAAGGAGCGCCTCATGAACATCGCCGAGATCGCCACCCGCCGTCGAGTGACGGTGGGGATGGTGACGATCACCTTCCTGCTGTTCGGCTTCATCGCCCTGCGCGACCTCAAGGTCAACCTGCTGCCCGACCTGAGCTATCCCACCCTCACCGTACGCACCGAGTACACCGGCGCGGCACCTTCCGAGATCGAGAACCTGATCACCGAGCCGGTCGAAGAGGCCGTGGGCGTGGTCAAGAATCTGCGTCGGCTGCGCTCGGTGTCGCGTACCGGCCAGAGCGACGTGATCCTCGAGTTCGCCTGGGGCACGGACATGGACCGTGCCGGCATCGAGGTGCGCGACAAGCTGGAACTGCTGCGCCTGCCGCTGGAGGCTGAGAAGCCCGTGCTGCTGCGCTTCGACCCTTCCACCGAGCCGATCATGCGCCTGGGTCTCGCCGGTCGCGCCGATGCCACCGGCTTCGACGTCGCCGAGCTCAAGGACCTGCGCCGCTACGCCGACGAGACCTTGAAAAAGCGCTTGGAGCCCGTCGATGGCGTGGCTGCCGTCAAGGTCAGCGGCGGATTGGAAGATGAAGTCCAGGTGCTGCTCGACCCGCAGAAGCTGGCGCGGCTGAATCTCACGCCCGCGCGCGTCATCGAGAGGCTCAAGCAGGAGAACATCAACATCTCCGGTGGCGCGATCGACGAAGGCAACCAGCGCTACCTGGTGCGCACCGTCAACCAGTTCGCCACTGTCGAGCAGATGCAGGAACTGCTGGTGGCCGTCGATCAGGGCGTGCCGGTGCGCCTGCGCGATGTCGCCACCGTCGGCCAGGGTTTCAAGGAGCGCGAGGCGATCATCCGCATGGACGGTCGCGAAGCGGTCGAGCTGGCGATCTACAAGGAAGGCGACGCCAACACCGTCGCCGCTGCCGCCGGCGTGCGCGAGCAGCTGGAGCGCCTGCGCGAGAACCTGCCGCCCAACGCCAGCCTGATCACGGTCGATGACCAGTCGGTGTTCATCCAGAACTCGCTGGACGAGGTGGGATCGGCCGCGCTGATGGGCGGACTGCTGGCCGTTCTCATCATTTTCTTCTTTCTGCGCGACGGCTGGAGCACCTTCGTCATCGCGGTGTCGCTGCCGGTATCGATCATCGCCACCTTCTTCTTCATGCAGCAGGTGGGCCTGAGCCTCAACGTGATGTCGCTCGGCGGGCTGGCGCTTGCCACCGGCATGGTGGTCGATGACTCCATCGTTGTGCTCGAGTCGATTGCCAAGGCGCGCGAGCGCGGCTTGGGCATCATCGAGAGCGCCATCGTCGGCGCCTCTGAGGTGCGACTGGCGGTGGTCGCGTCCACGCTGACCACGGTCGCGGTGTTCTTTCCGCTTGTCTTCGTCGAGGGTGTGGCGGGCCAGCTGTTCGGCGACCAGGCGCTGACCGTCAGCATCGCGATCATCATCTCCACCGTCGTGGCGATGGCGCTGGTACCCATGCTGGCCTCGCTGCGGTCCCGCACGCCGCTGGCCTATCCCGAGGACCAGTCCGAGCTCGACGTCACCCAGGGGCGGATTGCACGCTTGAGGCTGGCGCTGTCCCGCGGCCTGCTGCGCGTCGCCCGCCTGCTCGGTCGGGTGATCGGCGGCAGCCTTGGCGCGATCGGGCGTGTGCTGCTCAAGCCCTATGACTGGCTTGAAGCCGCGTATGCCCGGGCCTTGCCGAAGGCGCTTGCCCGGCCGGCGCCGATCCTGCTGGCATCCTCGGCGGCCTTCGTCTTCACCGTGGCTCTGGTGCCAGGCTTGGGCATGGACCTCATCCCGCAGCTGGCCCAGGGCCGCTTCGAGATGACCGTCAAACTGCCACCCGGGACGCCGCTGGCCGACAGCGACGCGGTCGTGAAGGAGCTGCAGCGACGCCATGCCGAGGACCCGCGCGTACGTACGATCCACGGCGTCAGCGGGAGTGGCACTCGACTGGACGCCAATCCCACCGAATCCGGCGAGAACATCGGCAAGCTCCTGATCGTGCTTGCCGACAGCGCGGGCGAGAATGCCGAAGCCGGGCTGACGGAAGCCCTGCGCGAAAGCGCCGAGGCCTGGCCGCGGGCGGAAGTGAAATTCTCGCGCCCGCAGCTGTTCTCGTTCGCGACGCCGCTGGAGATCGAGATCCGCGGTTACGACCTGGCGCAGCTGAAAACCGCCGGTCAGGAGCTGGCGCGACGGCTGCAGGCGGACGACCGCTATGCCGACGTCAAGTCGACGGTGGAGCAGGGTTTCCCCGAGATCCAGGTGGTGTTCGACGCCGAGCGCGCTGCAGCACTCAACCTGACCACCCGTCAGATCGCCGACCAGGTGGTGCGCCAGGTGCGCGGCGAGGTGGCAACCCGCTACAGCTTCCGCAATCGCAAGATCGATGTGCTGGTGCGCGCCGAGGAGTCCGCACGCGCCTCGGCGGCCGACATCGGCCAGCTCATCGTCAACCCGGAAAGCGATCGCCCGGTCCGTCTGTCGGCCGTCGCCGACGTCATCAGCACTGAAGGCCCGAGCGAAATCCATCGCGTCGACCAGGAGCGCGTGGCGGTTGTCTCCGCCAATCTGCGCTATGGGGATCTCGGCACCGCGGTGGCGAACATCGAGCGCATGCTGGCCGAACAGCCTCTGGGCGCCGGGCTTGACGTCAACATCGGCGGCCAGAACGAGGAGTTGCAGGCCTCGGTGAACTCACTGGTGTTCGCGCTCGTGCTGGCGATCTTCATGGTCTACCTGGTGATGGCCTCGCAGTTCGAGTCGCTGCTGCACCCCTTCGTCATCATGTTCACCATCCCGCTGGCCGCGGTCGGCGCAATTCTCGCGCTCAAGCTTTCGGGCAACGGCCTCTCGGTGGTGGTCTTCATCGGGCTGATCCTGCTGGCCGGCATCGTGGTCAAGAACGCCATCGTGCTGATCGACCGCGTCAACCAGCTGCGCGAGGAGGGCCTGTCCAAGTTGAAGGCCATCTCCGACGGCTCGCACGAGCGCCTGCGCCCGATCGTCATGACCACCCTGACCACGCTGTTCGGCTTCCTGCCGCTGGCGATCGGCGGGGGCGAGGGCGCAGAGGTGCGCGCACCGATGGCGATCACCGTGATCGGCGGACTGCTGGTCTCGACGCTGTTGACCCTGCTGGTGATCCCGGTGATGTACGCGCTGCTCGACCGCAAGCCCGATACCTACTACTTCGAGCGCGGTGAGCGCGCGCGCGCGGCAGCGGAAGCCGAGCGCCAGGCCCGGCTCGCCGCGGCGGAGGTCGGCGCATGAGCCTTTCGCGCCTCAGCATGCAGCGGCCGGTCACGGCCAGCATGTTCTTCATCTCGATGATGCTGGTCGGATTGATCGCCGCATTCCGGCTGCCGCTGGAGTTCCTGCCCGAGGTCGAGGCGCCTTTCCTGTATGTCGACCTGCCGTATCCGGGTTCCAGCCCGGCCGAGATCGAAGAAACGATCACGCGTCCCGCCGAAGAGGCGCTGGCGACGGTGCCCGGCATCAAGCGGATGAACTCGCAGTCCCGCTCCGAGGGCGCGGGCATCTTTCTCGAGTTCCAGTGGGATCGCGACATCCAGATCGCCGCCGCGGACGCGCGCGAGCGCCTCGACGCGATCCGCGACGAGCTTCCGTCGGACTTCCAGCGCTACCTGGTGATGAAATTCGGCACTGCCGATCAGCCGGTGCTGCGCATCCGCGTGTCCAGTGCGCTCGATCTGCAAGCCCAGTACGACCTGCTGGATCGCGAGGTCAAGCGGCGCATTGAGCGCGTTCCCGGCGTGGCGCGCGTCGATCTGTCGGGCATCGCCCCGCCCGAGGTGGAGATCGAGCTCAACAACGATCGCGTCACCGCGCATGGCATCGATCTCAACGCCCTGGCGCAGCGGCTCTCGGCGGCCAACTTTTCGGTTTCGGCCGGGCAGATCACGGAGGCGGATCGTCGCCTGCGCGTGCAGCCCGTCGGCGAGCTGCGCTCGCTGGATGAGCTGCGCCAGCTTCCGATCAACGCCGCCGGTCTTCGCCTCTCGGATGTTGCAGAGGTGCGCCTGACGCCGGGCCGCATGGACTACGGACGCCGCCTGGACGGTCGCCCTGCGGTGGGCATCGACGTGATGAAGGAGCGTTCGGCCAATCTCGTCGAGGTCTCCCGCGGCGTGTTGGCGGAGATCGATGCGATCAGCCAGCGCGAGGAGTTCCGCGACATCCAGCTGTTCGTGATGCAGGACCAGGCCGAGGGCGTCACCAGCTCACTCTCCGAGTTGGCCAACGCGGGTGTGCTCGGCACGCTGCTGTCCGTGCTGGTGCTGTACTTCTTCCTGCGCCACTGGCCCTCGACCCTGATGGTGGCGGTCGCCATCCCGATCTGCATCGTGATGACGCTGGGCTTCATGTACTTCATCGGGCTGTCGCTCAACATCCTGTCGATGATGGGCCTGCTGCTCGGCATCGGCATGCTGGTCGACAACGCGGTGGTCGTGGTCGAGAGCATCTACCAGAAGCGCGAGAAGTACCCGGACAACCCCTTCCGCTGCGCGATCGAGGGCACACGCGAGGTGCAGATCGCGATATCGGCCGGCACCCTGACCAGCATCATCGTGTTTCTGCCGAACATCTTCGGTGAGCGCAACTTCATCGCCATCTATCTCAGCCAGGTGGCGTACACGATCACGATCTCGCTGCTGTGTTCCTGGCTGGTGGCGATCAGCCTGATCCCGATGATCAGCGCGCGCCTGCGTGCGCCGAGGCACCTCGTGGAAGCCTCCCAGCAGGCGAATCGCTTTCAGGACCGCTACGCGCGCTGGCTCGATATCTCGCTCCGGCACCGCTGGAAGACGCTGCTCGCGATCGCGGCCCTTGTGGCCGTCAGCATGGTGCCGATGTTCGGCATGAAGACCGACATGTTCCCGCAGGGCGACACCCGTGAGGTCGAACTCAGCTACCGCTGGAACGGCAGCTACCGGCTGGAGGACATCTCGGCGGCGGTCAAGCAGGTCGAGGACTATCTTGAAGCGAACCGCGAGGACTTCGAGATCGACCAGATCTACAGCTGGTACAGCGAGCGCGGTTGGGCCGGCACGCGAATCGACCTCGCACCGGAAGGTCGCACGCCGACGCCGCAGCTGATGGAAAGGATCACCGCGGGCCTGCCCAAGCTGGCCATGGGGGAGGTCGCGTTCCAGGAGAACCAGGGCGGTGGCCCCGGCGGCGGCGAGGGTATGCAGGTCTCGCTCGCTGGCGACAGCTCGGTGCTGCTGGAGGAACTCTCCAACGCCGTGGTGCCTGTACTCAAGGCGCAGTCCTTTGTGCGCGATGCCTATGCCGATCTCGGAGCCAAGTCGCGTGAGATCCAGGTCCGGGTCGACCGCGACCGGGCCTTGCAGTACGGGTTCTCCGCCCAGCAGGTCGCGCAGTACATCGGCATCGCCCTGCGCGGTACGCCGCTGCGCGAGTTCCGCTCGGGCATGACCGAAGTGCCGGTCTGGCTGCGCTTCCAGGAGTCGGACGGCGCCAGCATCGACGATCTCCGCGATTTCAAGCTGTCCAGCCCGATCGGCGGCCAGGTGCCGCTGCTGGCGATGGTCGAGGTGCAGATCGTCGCCAGCCCCAGCACCATCAACCGCCAGAGCCGCCAGACGGCGCTGCCGATCCGCGTTGCGCTGGTGGATGGCGTGACCATGGACGAGGCGCGCGAGCAGATCGAGCCGCTGATGAAGCAGTTCGACCTGCCTGCCGGCTACCGCTGGAGTTTCGGCACCAGCTTCGAGCAGAACGACCAGGCCGGCGCGCAGATGGCCTTCAACACCCTGATCGCGCTGATCATGGTCTACATCGTGATGGCGGCGGTCTTCGAGTCGATCACCTTCCCGGCGGTGATCGTCACCACGATCTTCTTCTCGGCGCTGGGTGTGTTCTGGCTGTTCTGGCTGACCGGAACGACCTTTTCGATCATGGCAGCCATCGGCATCCTGGTGCTGATGGGCGTGGTGGTGAACAACGGGATTGTCATGGTCGAGCACATCAACACGCTGCGACGAAGCGGCATGGACCGGCATTCGGCCTTGGTCGCTGGCTGCCGGGATCGCCTGCGACCGATCCTGATGACCATGGGGACCACCATCCTTGGCATGCTGCCGCTGACCATCGCCGGTACCCAGATGGGCGGCGACGGCCCGCCCTACTACCCGATGGCGCGCGCCATCGTCGGTGGCCTGGTGTTTTCGACCGTGATCTCGCTGTTCGCCTTGCCGACCTTCTATGCGATGGTCGACGAGTGGCGGCTGCGCTCGCGGGCGCGCTGGAAAACCGCCTGGCGGCAGATCGGAACGGCCGCTGCCCGCTGACGCGTTCCGTCGTCCCGTGACGCTGGACGGCGGCCCGCGCTGACGGGGGCTTTCGATACGTGCGCTGTACCACGTCTTCAGACTGAGGTGTGCCCGCGCTCTGGCGCGGCATGGAAGCTGCACGCGCCCGGCCGTCGTTCTGCCCGTCGGGTGCGTCGATGCGTTGGCTGCTTCTGCTGTTGATCTGTGCGGGCCTGTCCCTGCCCGCAGGCGCCGAGCCCAGGCTGTTGGGGCGCCCCCCGGTGCAGACGCTGCAACCGTCGATCGCGGTCTATCCCCAGAACTTCGGGCTGATTGAGCTCGCCGACGGCGGGCTGGCCGTCGCCAGCCGCGATGGCGTTCTGCTGTTCGACGGCGAGCGCTGGAGCGTGGAGCGCCTGCCCAACCGCGAGATGGTGCGCTCTCTGGCGCGGGGCGAGAACGACGATGTGTGGGTGGGGGGCTACAACAGTTTCGGCACGCTCACGCGTGCGCCCAACGGTGAGTGGCGGTATAGCGAGCTGAGCGCGCAGTTCATGACGCCGGGCGAGCAACCCGCCTTCGCCGATGTGTGGTCCATTCTTGTGGCTCCTGAGGGCACCTACTTCCGCACACTGCGGGACGTGTTCTTCTTGCCTGCCGGAGGCGGTCCAGGCCAGCGTTGGCGTCATGAGGAGCGCTTCGGGGCGATCGTCCGCCTCCAAGGTGAAGTCCTCCTCCAGTTCCGTGGAGAAGGGTTTCGGGTCCGCCGTGGGGAGGCCTGGCAGCCGTTGGCGCATACCGCCGCGCTCAAGCAGCTGGTACACACCCTGGTGCCGCTCGACGAAGACACCTTGCTCGGACTGGGCTCCGACGGCCGATGGTGGGGGCTGGGCCTCGAAACGCTGCGCGAGGTGCCGATGCCGGAAGGTCTGCCTCCTTCCTCCGAGTTCCAGAAGGCCCTGCGTCTGCGTGACGGGCATCTGGTGTTCGCCTCGGGCGACGGACGGCTCTGGCTGGTTGCCCCCGATCGCGGGAGTTTCGTGATTCTGCGGCTCGAGCAGGGGTTCCTCAGCGGCCTGTGGCAGGCGCGCGACGGCAGTCTGCTGGTGTCCGGCAACAGGACCATTCACCGAGTGGTCTGGCCGCCGCGCTGGACTGCGCTCGACGACACCCTTGGCGCGACCGGCAACCTGCACTTGGCTCGCGAGGAGGCCGGTGAGCTGTGGGTTTTCGGCAGCGGCGGCGCCCTTCGCGCTGAAGCCCAGCGCAACGCGCCGAGTCGGCTGCAAATCCAGCCGGAGCTGACCCAGAGCCTGTTCGATCGCCATGTTCTGGCCGATGGGCGCGCCCTGTATGCCGGCGGTCATCACCTGCTCATGCTCGACGCCGGCGGCCTGCGGCCGCTTTCGGATGAGCTCGTGTATCCGCGCATGCTGCAGCCAAGCGCGCTCCACTCCGACCTGGTCTGGGTGTTCACCGAGCACGGACTGCGCCGCCTCGAACTCCAGCCTGCCCCGCGGCTGAGCCCGCCCTTGCAACGCGCGGACGACATGCGGGTGCGCGCTCTGGTCGAAGTGTCCAGCGACGATCTCTGGCTTGGCACCGAGCGCAGCGGTCTGTGGCGCTATCGCCTCGGAGAGGACCGCGAACTGCTGTCCGCCCAACGCATGGGAAGCGAGCAGGGCATCACGTACGGACCGATCGCGTATGCCCACATCAGCCTCTGGCCCGACGGCAGTCTGCGTGCCAGTACTGCCGAGGGCCTCTGGCGCTGGGATGGCGTGGGCGCTTTCGTCGCCGATAGCGTCTTCGGACTCGATGCGCAGCGACTGACCGAGGAACGCTTGCGTCTCGTGCCCGGGGCGGATGGCAACGCCTGGGCGTTCAGCCCGACGCGCGTGCTGGCACTGCGCGGCGGACGCTGGCAGACGGTCGACCTCGGGGGGCTCTGCCACGGCGCGATCGAGCAGATCGGTGCGCTCGCGGATGGGCGTACCTTCGTGCTCTGTCATGGGGCGCTGTTGCTGATGTCGAGCCTTGAGGTCGAGGCGGAGACGCACGCGCGCCAGGTCCGCCTGACGCGGGTCCTGCGCGGCGGCACGGGTACCGAGCCCATGCCAGTGGCGCTGGTGCCCGAAGTGCCGATCGTGGCCCCCGCCAAGGGCTTCAACATCGCCTTCGAGTTCGCGCTTGCCGAGCTGGATCAATCGGCGAGCGCGCAATACCGCTGGCGCCTCCAGGGGCTGCGCGAAGAGTGGAGCCCCTGGGTGCGCGCGACCCGCGTCAATTACACCGAGCTGGACCCCGGCGACTACCGCTTCGAGCTGGAGGCGCGCGATACGCGGGGGCGCATCAGCCGTGCGGAGCCGTGGCCCTTCGTCCTGCTGCCGCCATGGTACGAGACGTCCTGGGCCCGCGTGCTGTTCGCGGCGCTGCTGCTTTCGGTCGCCGCGCTGTCCACCCGCGCGTACATCCGTCGCCGGACCGCGCGCATCGAGGCCGAGCGCCGGCGCCTCTCCGAACTGGTGGCCGAGCGCACCGCCGAACTGGCGGATGCCAATCGCAAACTCGAGGACATCGCCAATCGGGACGGTCTGACCGGCCTGGCCAACCGGCGTCGGCAGGATGCCTACCTGCGCGCGGTCTGGTTCCAAAGCCAGGAACGTCAGCGTCCGTTGAGCGTGCTGATCGTCGATGTCGATCACTTCAAGCGCTACAACGACCAACACGGACACCCGGCAGGCGATGCCCTGCTGCAGGGCTTGTCGGAACTGCTGGCGGCCAGCCTGCGGCGGAGCGAGGACCTGGTCGCCCGCTACGGCGGCGAGGAGTTTCTGCTCGTGCTGCCCGGTGCGCCCGCCGAACTGGCCTTCGAGTTCGCGCAGAGCCTGTGCGAGAGCGTGCGGGCCTCGGCCTTGGGGGTCACTGTCTCCATTGGAACCGCGACGATCGTTCCCACTGACGCCACGCGTCTCTCCGAGCTGATCGAGTGCGCCGACCGCGCTTTGTACCAGGCCAAGGGCGCGGGCCGCGATCGCGCCGTGGCCGCCTCGGCGCTCGGCGCCCTGGCCTCTGGCGGCACGTCCGCCTGAGCGCATGGGAGAACCCTCCGCCCACCGCGGCCGCCTCTGGCCGCGCGAGGCGGCAGCGCGCTACCCGCATTCCGCGGTCACTGGCTTGCCAAACGCCCTTGAATTCAGGTGCCGCGCTTTGCCAAGAACGCCCAGAAACGCCCTCGGTGCGGCGCCAGCGTCTTCGCATGCCGAGAGCGCCAGGCTTGATCGGCACGTTCCTCTAGCGCGGTCGCCTGTGCCAGCGTGGCGTTGGCCTGCGCGCTCTTACAATGACGGGCCCGCAAGCGCCGCTTGGCCGCTTGGTTCACCTCCACGCTGCAAAGGATTTCCCCATGCTGTTCGATCAGGACGCCGTGCGCGCGTTGCTTGCTCCACTCATCGACGAAAACACCGGACAGAGCCTGACCGATGCCGTTCGCGCCGTCGGTGTGGACGGGGGGCGCGTGCTGGTCGAACTTGCGCTCAGCTATCCGGCGGCGGGCTTTCACGGGGCCTTGGCCGAGCGGGTGCGCGCCGCACTGGAAGCCGACCCGCGCATCGAGCGCGCCACGGTCGACGTCAGCTCGCGCGTGCTGGCGCACAAGGTGCGCGAGGGCCTGAGCCCGCTGCCGGGCGTCAAGAACATCATCGCCGTGGCCTCAGGCAAGGGCGGCGTGGGCAAATCGACCACCTCGGTCAATCTCGCGCTGGCGCTGGCGGCCGAAGGCGCGCGTGTCGGCGTGCTCGATGCCGACATCTACGGGCCGAGCATCCCGCGCATGCTCGGGCTGTCCGGCAAGCCTGACAGCCCCGACGGCAAGACCATCACGCCGAAGCGCGGCCATGGCCTGCAGGCGATGTCGATCGGTTTTCTGATCGAAGAGGACACGCCGATGATCTGGCGCGGTCCGATGGTCACCCAGGCCCTGCAGCAGCTGCTGAACGAAACCGCTTGGGACAACCTCGACTACCTGATCATCGACCTGCCGCCGGGCACGGGCGACATCCAGCTCACCCTGTGCCAGAAGGTGCCTGTGTCGGCGGCGATCATCGTCACCACCCCGCAGGACATCGCCCTGCTGGACGCGAAGAAGGCCCTGCAGATGTTCCGCAAGGTCGAGGTGCCGGTGCTGGGCATCGTCGAGAACATGGCCATCCACATCTGCTCGAAGTGCGGCCACGCCGAACACATCTTCGGCGAGGGCGGCGGCGCGCGCATGGCGGCGCAATACGAGGTGCCGCTGCTGGGCGCCTTGCCGCTCGACATCCGCATCCGCGAGCAGGCGGACGGCGGCGCGCCGACCGTCGCGGTGGACGCCGAATCCGATCTTTCGAAGCGCTACCGCGAGATCGCCCGCCATGCGGCGGGGCGGCTGTCGCTTCGCGCCAAGAACAAGGCCTTCGGATTCCCGAACATCGTGATCAAGAGCGACTGACGGAGCTTGGGATTCGGGATTGGGGGTGAGGCGGCTCGCTTGCGCGGCACCGCCGCGCGAGACGCCGAACGCCCGAGCGCTATGCGCGAGGGCCGGGCCGGAGGCAGGCGGCTGGCTTGCGCGGCACCGCCGCGCGAGACGCCGAACGCCCGAGCGCTGTGCGCGAGGGCCGGGCCGGAGGCAGGCGGCTCGCTTGCGCGGCACCGCCGCGCGAGACGCCGAACGCCCGAGCGCTATGCGCGAGGGCCGGGCCGAAGGCAGGCGGCTGGCTTGCGCGGCACCGCCGCGCGAGACGCCGAACGCCCGAGCGCTGTGCGCGAGGGCCGGGCGCGGGATTCGCAAGGGCAGACCTGTTGCCTTGAGTCGGGATTCGCCGACACGACCTCGATTCAGCCCGCGCGGAAGCTCGCCAGCTTGAGCCCCTCAGCCCATGCGAGATGTGTCGGGGAGACGGTGCAGAACAGATACCGGCCTGGACACACTGCCACCCCCTTCGCGCCCCCCACCCCCACCCCCTCTTGTGGGGAGAGAGCCTCGATCGCGATGTCGCCTGATCTCGCATCGGAGTGCCTCAGTCCCGTACGCGTGCGCAGCTCGCGGTTGGCTTATTCCAATCCCGAATCCCGAATCCCAAATCCCGGCTCTCGATTTCTATGCCGATTCGTCGCCCTTCGCCGAAGTCCTAAGGGCGAGGGGCTGCTGCCGGCGTAGTCTCGGAGCTTCCTTCACGAGCCCTTGAGGATTCCGCCATGCCCGCGCAGCCGCAGACGTCCATGCCCAGACCCGAGGCGCAGATCGCGCCCGCGCCGGCGCTGGATTACCTGAGGCGAATTCTCACCGCGCGCGTCTATGAGGTCGCGCGCGAGTCCGAGCTGGACCATGCCCCGCGGCTGTCGGCGCGGCTCGGCAATACGGTCTGGCTGAAGCGCGAGGACAACCAGGCGGTGTTCTCGTTCAAGCTGCGCGGTGCCTACAACAAGATGGTGCATCTCTCGCCGGAGGCGCGCGCCCGCGGCGTGCTGGCGGCCTCGGCCGGCAACCATGCGCAGGGCCTGGCCTTGGCCGCGCGCAAGCTCGGCTGCCGGGCGGTGATCGTGATGCCGGTGACCACGCCGGCAGTGAAGATCGAATCGGTGCGCCGGCACGGCGGCGAGAACGTCGAGGTGGTGCTGATCGGCGACTCCTACAGCGATGCCGCCGCCCATGCCCGTGAGCTTGAGTGCACGCACGGCTACACCTTCGTGCATCCCTTCGATGATCCGGATGTGATTGCCGGGCAGGGCACGGTGGCGATGGAGATCCTGCGTCAGCACACCGGCCCGCTGCATGCCATCTTCGTGCCGATCGGCGGCGGCGGCATGGCCGCCGGCGTGGCGGCCTACGTCAAGGCGCTGCGGCCGGAGGTGAAGGTGATCGGCGTGCAGACCGAAGACTCCGACGCCATGGCGCGTTCGCTCGAAGCGGGACAGCTGCTCACGCTCGATGACGTCGGCCTGTTCTCCGACGGCACCGCGGTGAAGCGCGTCGGCGATGAGACCTTCCGCCTGTGCCGCCTGCATCTCGATGAGGTGCTGCGGGTCGATACCGACGCGCTCTGTGCCGCGATCAAGGATGTGTTCGAGGACACCCGCAGCCTGCTTGAGCCCGCCGGTGCGTTGGCGATCGCTGGCCTTAAGCAGTACGTCGCGCGTGAGGGCATCCGCGGCGAGGCGCTGGTGGCGGTGGCTTCGGGGGCGAACCTCAACTTCGACCGCATGCGCTTCGTCGCCGAGCGCGCCGACGTCGGCGAGCAGCGCGAGGCGCTGTTCGCGGTGACCATTCCGGAAGAGCGCGGCAGC
Organism: Lysobacterales bacterium; assembly: GCA_046318115.1. Taxonomy (GTDB): domain Bacteria; phylum Pseudomonadota; class Gammaproteobacteria; order Xanthomonadales; family Xanthomonadaceae; genus Aquimonas. The sequence continues at coordinate 63,045 of JBKCVA010000078.1, forward strand.
TTCCGCCGCTTTGTGAACCTGCTGGGCGGGCGTGGCATCACCGAGTTCAACTACCGCATCGGCGATGCCTCGGCCGCGCATATCTTCGTCGGCATCAGCACGCGCGGGCCGCGCGAAGCCGAGGCGCTGGCGCGCGCCTTCGCCGACGAGGGCTTCCCCGCGCTCGACCTCACCCACGACGAGCTGGCCAAGCTGCATCTGCGGCACATGATCGGCGGACACTCGCCGCTGGCCCGCGACGAGCGCGTCTACCGCTTCGATTTCCCCGAGCGACCCGGCGCGCTGATCCGCTTTCTGTCGGCGATGAACCCGGACTGGAACATCAGCCTGTTCCACTACCGCAACCAGGGCGCCGACTACGGGCGCATCCTGGTGGGCCTGCAGGTGCCCGAGAGCGATCGTCCGGCGTTCGACCGCTTTCTCGCCGGGCTGGGCTATCCGCACAGCAACGAGACCGAGAATCCGGCGTATCGGCTGCTGCTCGGCTGAGACCCGGCGGCGATGGAGTGAACGGCCGCCCGTGTGCACTTGCAGCACGTCTTGTTTCGGCTAGGCTGGCGCCCACCTCGGGTCCAGCCAGTCGAGAAGGAGAGTGCCATGAGCAGCCAGGGCAGCGTGTGCGGCATGAACCCGAATACCGGCCGCGTGGTAGTGCGCACCGAAGGCGGCTACACCGTGATGGACATCGAACGCGGCATCGTCGGCCCGCGCGATGTCCTGGCCGGGCGCATCACCGGCCCGGGCCGGGCCATCCTGATCAACACCTCGCGCGAGTCCAGCGAAGTGACCGTGCGCGTGGAGGTCATCGATGCCGCGCTCGAGGTGGCGCGCGCGCTGCTGCACGAGGACGAGGTCGAGACCGATGTCGCCCGCGGCTGTGCGGAGGGCTCGGGGACGGCGTGAGGAGCCGGGATTCGGGATTCGGGAACAGCGGGCTTGTTCCCGGCCTCAGCTGCCACCGCCACCGCTACCGCCAGGGTCGCGCTTCGGGAGCGGCTTGAGGGCGTTGTCCTCCGGCCGCAACGAAGTCGGGCGCTCGTGTACGTAGGCGGCTCATCAGCGAGCCGCGGTCGAAAGCTGCGGCCCTGACGCTGAATCAGCTTGCCTCTGCAGCGCTCTCCCGCTGCCAGCCGTTTGCCGTCGAACGCCGGACACGAGGATCCGCCGATGCCTTTGCCTGACACCCTGGTCTTCCTGCACGGTTGGTCGGTGACCAGCACCGACACCTATGGCGGCCTGCCCGAGCGGCTCGCCGCCGAGTACGCCGCGCGCGGTCAAGCCCTGCAGCTGCGCGACATTCACCTCGGACGCTACGTGTCCTTTCACGACGAAGTGCGCATGGAGGACCTGGCGCGCGCCCTGCAGGCCGCCGTGGCGCGCGAACTCGGCGCGTTGATCCAGGCCGGCCGACGCTTCGCGGTGATCACCCACAGCACCGGCGGCCCGCTGGCCCGTGAGTGGTGGTGGCGCTACTACGCCCAGCCGCGCGGCGCCGTGCCGTGCCCGATGAGTCATCTGGTGATGCTGGCGCCGGCCAACTTCGGCAGTGCGCTGGCTCAACTTGGCAAGGGGCGGCTCAGCCGCATCAAGACCTTTGCGCAAGGCGTGGAGCCCGGTGCTGGCGTGCTCGACTGGCTGGAGCAAGGCAGCCCCGAAGCCTGGGCCTTGAACGAAGCCTGGTGCCGCGGTCGTTTCGGCGTGCCGGGCGGCGAGGACGGCCGCGGCGTGTATCCCTTTGTGCTCACCGGCCAGCGCATCGACCGCAAGCTCTACGACCATCTGAACCCCTACACCGGCGAGAGCGGCAGCGATGGCGTCGTGCGCGTGGCCTCGGCCAATCTCAATGCCGCCTTGCTGGTGCTGGAGCAGGGGCGCAGCGGCGATCTGCAGCGTCTGGAGGCGGTCGGTGGCTTGAAACGCGCGCCGCGAACGGCGTTTCGACTGATGGCTGGCGCGGCGCACTCCGGCAAGGCGCACGGCATCCTGCGAAGCGTGTCGGCGACAGCCGGCGGGCAGGGCACCGAGACCGTGCAGGCCGTGCTGCGCTGTCTTGAGGTCGACTCCGGTGCCGCTTACGCCACGCTGTGCGATGCCTTCGAGCAGGAATCCGAGCGCGTCGAAGCGGCCGAGCGGGTCGAGATCGAAGCGGTGCCGGTGCTGCCCGATCGCGTGCATCTGCACGACCGCAGCAGCCTGGTGGTCTTCCGCCTGCAGGACAGCGAGGGCTACGCCCTCAAGGACTACGACCTCGTCCTCACCGGTGCGCAGGACAGCCCCAATCTGCTGCCCGCGGGCTTCCTGCGCGACCGCCAGCGCAACAGCCGTCATCCGGGCACGCTGAGCTTTCTGTTCGACCACGATCTGATGACCGGCTGCGCAGCCGTGCCCGATCCCCGTCGCGCCGGCGCCGAGCTGCGTGCGGCCCTGCCCGGCGTGGATCGACTGGGGCTGAAGCTCCGGCCGCGTCCGGAGCAGGGCTTCGTGCGCTATGCGCAGGCTGCGATCCAAGCCGAGCCTGCTCTGCTGCGGCAGGTGCTGCGGCCCAACCAGACCACCCTGGTCGACCTGCGGCTGAAACGTCTGGTCGACCGCGCCAACGTCGAGCTGGGCGGGGCGGGTGGCCAGCTCTCATTCAAGAGCGTGAAACCCGCTGGCGAGGCGGTGCCCTGAATCCGGCGCCGAACGGCGACGGCGTCCCCGCCAAGGCTGCGATCCGCGTTCGAGTCGCCGTCGTCAGAACCCGTACTGCGCCCGCACGGCCGTGAAGTGCCCGCTGTACTCGCCGGGTCGGCTGACGCGCAGGCTGCGATCCGCCTCGAACGTGCCGTAGTGCGCGCTGAACTGCCAGCGCGCGCCGACATACACCGTGGCGGCGGCGCCGAGCTGCGTCTGCGCCCCGAGTCCTGCGCTGCCGAGGTCGAAGTCGACCCGGCTGACGCGGGCGGCAAGCTCGAACGCAAACGACTCGGCCTCGAACTTGGGTTTGCGCACCGCGCCGTCGCGCAGGCTGCGCGCGTGACCGCCGCTGAGCCAGCTGGCCTGCAGGTAGGCGCCTCGCCCCGTGGGGTCAGCGCCGGGCCGCTGTCCGCGTAGCGCGAACGCCTCGCTTTGCACGGTCCAGCTGCCGCGCAGCCAGGCGGCCTCAAGTCCCAGCCGTGCATTGCTGCCGACTGCCGAGAAGTTGCCCAGATCCAGCGGCGCCAGCGGCAGCAGCCGCGACTCCGGCCGCGCCCGCAGGCGCAGGCGCTCATCGTCGCGCTGCTCGTAGGCGGTGGCCACGCCGATGTGCAAGTCGGGCCGCGCCACGCTGAAACCTCGAAAGGCCACACCCGCGATGCCCGAGATCTGCTCGGTGAGGCCGGCATAGCCGCTGGCCTGCAGCTGCAGCCTGCCGAGCGGCTGCATCCACATCAGGCCGACGCGGCGGCCGATGGTGGAGGCGTCGTGGGCGATCGAGCGCTCCATCAGCGGCAGGTCGCGCGATGATCCCTGTTCGTCGAGCGAGAACGGCTGTTTGTACTGCCCGAAGCGCAGCTTGCCGGCCGCCACCGGCAGGTCGAGATAGAGGTCGGTCACAGTGCCGCTGGCGAAATCCCATTCGCCCTTGAGTTCGAGCCCCGAGGCGTGGCTGGCTTTCACGCTGACGCGGCTGCGTCGGGCGGCGTCCGCCTCGCCATCGAGATCGCCGCTCAAGCTGTATCGGCTGTAGTCATGCTGGAAATTGGCGCCGTAGCCGACGCTCCAGTCCGATGCACCGCACACGCGGGTCGAGGGCAGCAGGGCGACACTCAGACTCAGGACGAGGGGGCGGACACGCATGGTGAGGCTCGGTGTGGGAGAGGGTGGTTTCACAATTATTGCACTTGGGTGTCTTATTCGTGACATCAGTGCCAGTGCCACAGCCCCAGTCCTAGCCACAGTCCTAGCCACAGCCAGCGCAGCCGTGAGGGCGTCGAGGGCGTCAGGCTGCCGAGCTCGCCGAACGTGGCAATGAGCCGCGCTGTCATCCGCTGTTCATCGAGGATTTGTCCCGGCGCGCTTGTAAAGCGGGCACGTTTCCTGCTTCGCTAAGGCCATGCCGCGCGCCCTGATTTGCCTGATGTTCTGTCTACTGTTGAGCGGTCTCGTGCGGACGGCGGCCGCGGGCGAACTCGCGTTGGATGTGCGCGTGCAGCCGCACGCGCCGGCTGAGGCATCTCAGGCCCGGACCTTGAGTCACCCCGGCTGGCGCAACCGGATACTGTCCAGTGCCGCACCGCGTGCAACGCTGCTCATCCGTCCACGGTCGGGCGAGTGGCCGCGCGGCGCGTGGGTGCTGCAGCTTCGGATCTCCCCCTTGCATCGCGTACAGCTCGAGGTGGGGGATCAGCGCACCGCCTGGACACGTGGCCTGAACCCGCAGCCGGGCGTGCCTGCCGGACACGGCGATGTCGCTTTCGCACTGGCTGAACTGCCCACCGACGGCGCGCCCCTGCGCGTGCATCTCGATGCCCGCGGCGTGCTCGCATCCACCGTGGCCGTGCGCCTGTTGCCGGACGCGGTATACCGCGCGGAGGATGCCGCCTGGCTCGCCTATGCCGGCGCCACGCTTGCGGTGATGCTCGCGATGGCAACGATGGCGCTGTTGTTTGCCGCCTACCTGCGCGATTCCAGTTTCCTCTGGTACGCAGGCTATCTCCTGGCCTACGTTTGGATACTCGGGCTGCAGAGCGGCTTTCTCGCCTCGCCTTTTGGCCTGAGCTTCCCCGCCGAGGGCGGCCCGCTGTCCGGGCGCGTGGCGACCGCCGCGGCGGTCGCCTGCGCGGCCATGTTTCTCGACCGTTTCGCCCACCTGAGCGTGTATGCCCCGCGTCTGCGCCGCGGCCTGCACGGCCTCGCCGGCGCCATCGTGCTGACCAGCCTCGCCTCGCTGCTGCCCGTGCCCCAGCTGGTGCAGATCGCCCGCGCATTGACCAATCCCCTGATCATCCTTGGTGGGCCGCTGCTGCTGGTGACGGCCCTGTGGGCCGCGGCGCGCGGCTCGCGCTACGCCCTGATCTTCACGATTGGCTGGGCGCCGCTGCTGGTGGTCACGGTCATGGGCAGCCTGCAGATGTTCGGCTTGTTCAGCGATTGGCTGTGGCTGGACAACGCCGGCATGGCGGCGGGTGCGTTCGAGGCGCTGGTGCTTTCGGCAGGCTTGGCCTACCGAAGCATGGAACTGCGCCGCGACCGTGACTCGGCCCGGTTACTCGCCGATGTCGATCCGCTCACCGGCCTGCTCAACCGGCGCGCATGGAGCGAGCGAGCGCGACTGCTGATGGTGGATTCGCCTGACCCGCTGACCGTGCTCTTCATCGACCTCGATCACTTCAAGGCGCTGAACGATCTCCACGGTCACGACCTGGGCGATCGCGCCCTCGCGGCTGTCGCCGCCTGCCTCAAGCGCGGTCTTCGCGCCAAGGATCTGCTGGGGCGCCACGGCGGCGAGGAGATGGTGGTGGCGCTGCCCGGTTGCGACCTCGATGCCGCCGCTCGCATCGCTGAACAGTTGCGCCGCGCGGCGTCCAACCTGCGCATGTCCACGGCGGATGGTGCGAAGGGCGAATCGCCACGACTCACCCTCAGCATTGGCGTCGCCCGCCAGCGCCAGGGCGAGTCTCTCGAATCCCTGGTCCGTCGCGCTGACGCGGCGATGTACACCGCCAAGCGGGGCGGGCGCGATCGGGTGGCGGTGGATCGCGAAGCCTTTGGTTGACCGGTGTTGCAACGGACGCGGGCCTACAGACGTCCTGCGCGCTTCATCGCCAGGTAGTGGTCGACCAGCGCGCCGGGCAGCTGGCTGGCGGTGACGTCGAGCACGGTCGCCCCCTGTGCGCGAAGCGCCCCATGCACACGCTGCCGCAGGTCGAGATACTGGGCGGCGGCGCTGGCTTCGAGGGCGGTGTCGACGCGCTCGGGTCGCTGCTCGATCAGCTCGTCGAGCATCGCTTCGCGCAGGCTGGCGACGCAGACCAGGTGGCGCCGCTGCAGCTGGCGCACGCCCGCCAGCAGGTCCTCGATGTCCTCGTCGCGAGCGTTGGTGACGATCAGCACGAGTGCGCGGCGCGGCTGGCGCGCGCCCAGCTGCATCGCGGCCTCGATGTAGTCGGTGGCCACCGGCTGCGGCTGCAGGTCGTAGACCGTGTCGAGCAGGCGGTCGATTGCGCCCAGGCCGCGGGCTGGCGGCATCCAGCGCGATTCGCCGCCACTGGCCATCAGGCCCACCGAGTCGCCCTGGCGCAGGGCGATGAAGGCGACCAGCAGGCTGGCGTTCAAGGCGTGGTCGAAGTGGCTGAGGCTGCCGTCGTGCGCGAGCATCCGGCGGCCAGTGTCGACCAGCAGCACCACCTGCTGGTTGCGCTCGTCCTGGTAATCGCGCGAGATCAGCTTCTGTGCCCGGCGGGTGGCCTTCCAGTCGATCTGGCGCAGGCTGTCGCCGGTGCGGTACTCGCGCAGCTGATGGAACTCGGTGCCCTCGCCGCGGCGGCGGTGCTGGTGCGCGCCGATGACGCGGCTGGCGCGGTCGGTGCCGACCAGGGCGAGGTGGCTGACGCGGGCGAAGTCCGGGTAGACGCGAACGGCGCTGCGCAGGGCCTGGGTCATCCGCCGCGTCCACAGCCGCCAGGGTGAATGCAGCCGCAGGGCGCAGCCCTCGAAATGGGCGGCGCCGCGCTGCTGCGGATGCAGGGTGTAGGCGAGCACGCTGCGCCCCTGAGCGGGCAGGCTGAGGCGCTGCGGAAGATTCTCCACAGTCCACTGCGCGGGGTGCAGGTCGAAGACCTCGAGACGCTGCCCTTCGAGCCCGCCACTCACCGCCAGCTCGACCGTCAGCGGATGCCCGACCGCCACCACGCGCGGCAGCCGGCGCTCCACCTCCGGCACTGGCAGCAGGCGCAAGCGCGCAACGTCGATGGCCGCCAGCGCGAGCACGAAGACGCTGGCGCCCAGCAGGGGGCCAGGGCCGGACAGACCGAACGCGAGCGCCGCGCCCGGCAGGGCGAGCAGGCCCAGCGCCAGCACCAGCAGGCGGGTGGGCCTCACTGCCGCGGCGCCTCCACCTTGAGCAGCAGGGCGTCGAGCACGTCGTCGATGCGGCGGCCCTCGATCTGCAGCTCGGGCGACAGGCTCAGGCGATGGCGCAGGGCCGGCTTGGCGATGCTGCGCAGGTCGTCGGGGGTGACGAAATCGCGCGCCGCCAGCAGCGCCTGGGCACGCGCCGCACGCACCAGCGCCAGGCTGCCGCGCGGGCCGGCGCCCATCGCGAGGCCGGACCACTCGCGGGTGGCGCGACAGATGCGCACCGCGTAGTCGAGCACCACCGGGTCGACGCGCACCTGCGCCGCCGCCTGCTGCAGGCCGAGCAGGGTCTCGGGCTTCGCGACCGGACGCACCCGCGAGAGGTCGAAGTCATGGGCGATGCGGCCGGTGCTGACGGCTTCGACCATGCGCACTTCGTCGGCGTGGCTCGGGTAGTTCATCAGGATCTTCAGCAGGAAGCGGTCGAGCTGGGCTTCGGGCAGCGGGTAGGTGCCTTCCTGTTCGACCGGATTCTGCGTGGCGATGGTCATGAAGGGCGGCGCCAGCGGGAAGCTGCGCGACTCGATGGTGACCTGGCCCTCCTGCATCACTTCGAGCAGGGCGGCCTGGGTCTTGGCCGGCGCGCGGTTGATTTCATCCGCCAGCAGCAGATTCGTGAACACCGGCCCGCGGCGGATGCGGAAACCCTCGGTCTTGGGGTCGTAGAAGGCGTGGCCGCTGACGTCGCTGGGCATCAGGTCGGGCGTGAACTGGATGCGCGCGAAGCTGCACGACACCGCGGCCGAGAGTGCGCGCACCAGCAGGGTCTTGCCTAGGCCGGGCACGCCCTCCAGGAGCACGTGGCCGCCGGCCATCAGCGCCACCAGAAGTTCGTCCAGCACCTGTTCCTGACCGTAGAAGGCGCCGCCGATCTGCTCGCGGATGGCGGCGACGACGTTCGAGGCCTCGGCGCTGCCGAGGGTGGGCACGGATGCGGCGGCCTGGGGTGTTTCTGTGCTCATGGGCGGGTGCTCAGTCGATGAAGGATGCGCACCGTCTCGGCCAGTGCGGCCGGGCGGTCGATGCCGAGGCCGAACAGGGCCTGTTCGACGGCAGGGATGGAGAGCCCGTGGCGCGCGGCCAGGGCCTGGGCCAGGTCGCGCGCGGGCAGGGCGGCGATTTCCGGAGAGGACAGCGCCAGCCGCTGCAGCACGCGTTGGCGCAGAGGCTTCAGCAGCGCGCTGCCCTGGCGCCGTCGCAGCGCCAGCTCGGCGGCTGCACGCAGATGCTCGCGCAGGGCGCGACGCGGCTGCGCCACGTCCGGCTGCAGCGGCCCGAAGCGCTGGCTGCGCAGCCACAGCCAGGCGAGCAGGGCGAGCAGCAGGGGCAGCAGGATCGGCCAGCCATGACGGACGATCAGAACGTGCAGGGGCGGCAGGTCGGCCGAATAGACCAGCAGCACCTCAGGCTCGGCTTCCAGCGCAGGCGCCAGCAGCTGCCATGCGAGTGCGGCATGGCTGTGCGAGCGCAGCGCGCGCGTTTCCAGAAAGCCAAGATCACTGGCGAACGTTATGCGTCCCGCCCCGTGCGGCAGGCGCGCCAGCAGCCAACCGTCCTTCGCATTGCCCCAGCTCCAGTCGAAGCGGGCGTCGTCGAAGCTCTCCCCCGCCAGCAGGCGCAGCGAGGCGCACCACTCCGTTTCGCGGCCGCGCAAGGCATCCAGGTCGAACAGGTCCTCCAGCGCGGGCAGCTCGGGAGCGCCGCCACGGGCGCGCTTGGCCGCCTTCTGCGCAGCCGCTGGCACTGCGTAGTTCCACTCGATGCAGCTGTAGCCCGGCACTGTGAACAGATCGAAGAAGCCCAGCAGCGGAGCCGAATCGTCTTCGCCGGGCGGCAGCGCCACCACCAGTTCGCCACCGGCATGGACCCAGTCGAGCAGCTTGTCATTGGCGTTTCCCGACAGCCCGCGCACGTCGCCGCTCATCACGACGAGGCCCGGCGGCCTGGGCAAGGTATCGGCGCGGAACACCGCCTGGGTATCGACCGTGAGCCCGCGCGCGCGCAGCACCTGCTGCAGACCGTACAGCGGGTTGATGCGCGCCTCGCCGCTCAGGGGCAGCGCGCGGGTGACTTCCTTGAGTTCGAAGGTTCGCCACCACCACACGCCAAGTGCGGTGAGGACCAGCAGCAACAGGCCGACGATCAGATGACTGCGGTTCATGCGGACGCGCCCCCGTCAGCCGCGGTCTCGTGGCGACGCCAGAGGTCCACCAGTTCGTCGAACTCCGCCTCGCTGGGCAGGCGGTCGGCATAGGCGGCCGACTGCCAGCGCTGCACGATCCGCGGGAACACCCCGCCGAAGCCCTGCACGCCCAGCCTTCGGGCGCGTCGCAGGCAGTCCGCCTCGGTACTGCCGGGCGGCAGCGGCTCGCCGGTGGCTTCGACGACGCGCTCGACGCCGCCGGCGTAGAGCAAAGCGAGAGCGGCGCGACGCTGGCCCTGGGCCCAAAGCGCCTGCGCGGCTGCGAGCAGGTCCTCGGGCAAGGGCTCGGGCGCTTGGGCAGCGTCCTCGTGGCGCAGCCGCGGTCCGCGGCGGCGCTCGATCTCCACGCCCATCACCGGCAGCCAGCGGCGGTGTGTGGCGATCAGCAGCACCAGCAGCGCGGCGGCGAGCAGCCAGAGGATGTTCTCCATCAGGAAGGCGAGCCCACGGCCCAGGCTGTGCAGCCAGCCGAGATCCATGCGCGACTGTTCGCGGCGTGTCTGGGGCTTCTCGCGCGGGACCCAGATCGACTGCGTGCCAACCGGACTCAGTGCGTCCTGTTCGTAGACCTCGGCGGCCTGCACCACGAAGTCGTCGGTGCCTTCGCGATACTCGTGGGCGAACACCTGGCGCAGGCGGTCTCCGTCTTCGGGTTTCACTTCGCTCGATCCGCCCGGGCCGACGTGGTCGTAACGGCTGGGCTCTTCGTGCCGGGTGCGCAGGCTGGGCTCCGAATCATTGAAGGTCTCTTCGACCTTGGGCGCGTCCGCCGCAGCCTCGTCCTGTGCCCGGGCCGGTGCCGCCAGCGAAAGACTGAGCAGCAACAGCGGTGGCGCGAGCAGCGCGAGCAGCGCTTGCCCGCCGCCGTTGATCCGCGCGACCAGCCGACGGAAGCCGAGTTCGATGTCCCAGGCTTCAATCTGCGTACGGCGGTTGAGGTAGAGCGCGAAGCCGGCGCCCACGTAGAAGGGCGCGATCAGGCTCGCGCCGATCCAGAAGATCAGGTTGAGCAACAGCTGCGCCCACAGCGGCGGCGCCTCGAACAGGGTTTCCCAGAGCGCTTGCGCGGCGGGCTCCATGAACTCGATCGGGGTCAGCGTGAGTGCCAGGCCGATCAGGCCGAAGGCCAGCACGGCCTCGACGTTGGCGCAGACCAGCAGCACCAGTGCCGCGGTGCCGCTGGCGTTGCGCGCGAGTGCCTGGCGTCTCGCGCGGCGCAGCGGGCCGCTGACACCCTCCAGCAGATCCACCGGCATCAGCAGCGCGCGCGAGGGCGACAGGCGCAGCCACAGCAGCCAGGGCCAGATCGAGCGGGCGAAGTGGAATTGCCCGCGAAGGGTTTCGCGCACGCCGGGTGCGGCGCCGAACACGCCGCGCGAGAGCACATACAGCGGAGCGCGTTCGAAGGCCGGCTTCAGCCACCAGAGCAGCAGCGGCGGCAGCCACATCAGATCCAGCCACCAGGCGGCCGCATTGAGCACGGCAAACACGGGCAGGGTGGTCGCCAGCCAGCTCAGCCACACCACGCGAGCATGTCGGCGGGTGAGCGCGAAGCCCAGCTCCACGGCCTCCCAGCCCGAGCGCGGGCGCAGCACCACGGAGAGATCGTCAATCCGCATGCAGGCTCCCGCGGCCGCGCCCGGCCAGCAGCAGCCAGGCGAGGAACAGCACCCACAGGCTGATGCCGACGGCGTACTTCACCAGCGCCGGAATCGAACCGATCGACGACCAGAAGGCTTCGATGAAGGCCGCCAGCACCAGCATCGCGAATACGCCGAGGATGATCCGCGCGCCGTCGATGCCGGTCTCCTTGAAGGCGCGCAGCCGCGTGCGCTGGCCGGGCATGAGCAGGCTGAGGCCGAGCTTGAGGCCGGCCCCACCCGACAGCACGATCGCCAGCAGCTCGGGCGCCGAGTGGCCGGAAACGAAGCGCCAGAACGGGTCGCCGGAACCGATCGCGGTGAGATGGCCGGCGGCGCTGCCGTGGAAGACGCCGTTGAATACGAGGGCGAAAGCCGCGCCGATACCGGCGATCAGTCCCATCGCGAAGGTGCGGAAGCCGATGCTGACGTTGTTCAGGATGTAGAAACCGAACATCTGCAGATCCGAGCCGCTGTCGCGGCCCAGTCGCGTGTGCTTGGCGGCGGGGTCGTACATGGCCTCCATCTCTCTGAGCTGTTCATGGCCCATGATCAGCGTGGCCAGCTCGGGCCGGTACTGCAGCAGCACGAGGCAGACCAGGAAGGGGCCGAAGTAGAGCAGCCCCGCCGCCAGCATCACCCCGCGCCAAGCGCGCACGCGCTGCGGAAACTCGCGAGCGAAGAAATCGACGATGCGCCCGAGGCGCGCGCGCGGCGGGCGATACAGGGCGAGGTGCCCGCGCTCGGCGAGGTGGCGCAGTCGCTCGATCAGCGCCTGGCCGTAGCCGCGGCGTTCGGCGAGCGCCAATTGCTGGCAGAGCCGACGGTAGGCGGCTGGAAACTCCAGGTCGCCGAGCGCCTCGACCGGCGGGGCGTCCGGCAGCGGCGGTGGCGCTGCGGGCTTGGCTGCGCTGCGCCGTGGGACCGCACTCAGCCACGCCTCGAGCCGCTGCCACTCGGCGGCATGCAGGGCCTCGAACTGCGCCTGTTTCATCGCTTGACTCCGCGCTGGCCGGTCAGCGCCGCCGCCATGCCCAGAACCTCCTCCAGGCCGGCCTCGCCGGCGCGACCGCTGAGCGGCTGTAGCAGCCCGGCCAGCTCAAGCTGGCGCTCGGGACTGAGCTGGGCGTGGCGCTCGCCGAACTCGATCAGTGCCTCGCGCTCGGGTCGCTTCAGCGGCGGTGGATCGATCGGGGTCGCCGCGATCACTGCGTGCCCTCTCGGGGGGGGCGGCACGTGCACCACCAGGGTGCCGGCGGCCATGTCGCCCAAACGGCGGCTGCGGCCGTCGAGCAGGCTGGTGACGACGCCCACCGCATAGCCGAAGGGCAGCATGTCGAAGGTGCGCAGCAGGTTGCGGGTGGCCGAGGCGACCCAGCCGACGGGTGTGCCGTCGGCATGCACGACGCGCAGGCCCAGCAGCTTCTTGCCCGGGGTCTGACCGCGCCAGAACAGCTCGAACAACACGGGGTAGAGCCACATCAGGGCGAACATCGCGATCATGTGCAGGCCGCTGCCGGCGCGCCCCATGAACAGCAGGGCCATGCCCAGCAGCCAAAGCACCACCAGTCGCAGCAGCAGGTCCAGCACCCAGGCGATGGCCCGCGGCGCCATGCCGGCGGGCAGCAGGTGGAGACGGATGCCCTCGGGGGTTTCGATTTCGATGCGGGTGTCGAGCAGTGGACGTGCATTCATGCAGACATGCACCCGCGCAGATTGGAAAGGCCGCTCAAGGGCCACAGCGTGCTCATCAACACCGCAAGACGTCCCCGCGATCGAACAAGGCCAGCGGCGGAAGGTGCGAAGCCGGCGTCGCGGCACTGTAGCGGGGGAGGCTGCAAAAGCAAGCCCCGCCGCAGGGTGGCGCGGCGGGGCCCGGGGTGTCACACGGCGGCGGCAGGCGGATTACTGCAGGCGAGCGCGGTTGCCGCTGACGCGGACGTAGCTCCCTTCACGGATGCCGTTGAGTTCGGGCTGGGTGACGATGATGCGGCGGCCGTCATCCATCAGCACGTAGAGCTCATAGCGCGGCGCCGAGCGTGAATCTTTCTCCAGCGCGTTGCCGGCGACGCCGCCTGCGATCGCGCCTGCCACGGTCGCTGCCGCGCGACCGGATCCGCCACCGACCTGGTTGCCGAGCACGCCGCCGATGATGCCGCCGAGCACCGCGCCGGCACCGGTCGACTCGCGCTGGCCGTAGACGCGGTCGATGCGCTCGACCTGGCCGCAGTCGTAGCAGCGGGCATAGCCGTCGCTGGGCCCGTAGCTGTGCGGTGCAGTGCTGACACAGGCGGAAAGAAGGAGGGCGAGCAGGGCGGTGATCAGCAGTCGAGTACGCATGGAGAACCTCTTCGCGTTGAGCGGGATCAGGCCTGCGCTGAGCGCCGCGCGGCCCGGGGCTTGAACCTGAACCGCGGCGCCTGAACCCCGGCTAGCTCGACCGCTCTGCGTTCAGCCTCGGTGGGGTGCAGTCCAGCGTGCGTGAACGCGCTCAGCCGCGGCTGAAGTCGCGGTGGCAGCTGTCGCAGCTGTTGTGGACCGCGGTCAAGGCCTCTTTGCGCTGGGCGCAGCTTGCGTCTCCGGGCAAGGCCAGGGCCGCGTCGAGACGATCGCGCATCTGCTGCGCGTGACGTCCGAACAGCTCGGGTTCGAAGCCCTGTTCGAGGAACAAGGGCTCGACGTCATCGGCCATGCCGCGCATCACCTGCAGCTGCCGTGCGCCGTTCGATGCGCTGCAGCCGCTCTCGATGGCCTTGCGCGCCTCGCCCAGCTGGTATTTCAGGGTCACCATCGCGGCCGTGTGCGGACGCGAGCCTTTCTTGATGTTGCCGAGACTGAGAAACGTCGCGGTAAGCATGGCGCCGGCGAGCAGGCCGACGATCAGCGACAGCAGGATCTTCATGTGGCGGGCATGTGTGGAAAGACCTGAAGGATAGCGGAGACAGCGCAGTGTGCCGGTGAGCTCAGGGCGTGGTGCAGAGATCCGGGGCGAGCGCTCACTCGGCTGGTGGAAGCGTCTCTGCGAGGCCCAGCGGTCGGCCTTCGTTGTCCTCGATGAAGGCCAGCCACTCTTCGCGGCCGTCGGCATGTCGGTGCACGCGATGCGGCGCGCCAAGCGGCTTGGCGCCGCGCGCAAGCAGGGCGTCGTAGTGGTCGTGCAGACGCTCGACGCGGAAGTAGAGCAGCGATTCGCCGCCGCTGGGCGTCTGGCTGAGCATCGGCCGCACGCCACCGCAGTCGAAAAAAGCCAGGGTGTCGAAGGTGAACAGGTGCGGCAGTCCAAGCACATCGCGATACCAGCGCTCGGCGGCGTGGATGTCGCTGACGCCGCGGGCGATCTGGGCAAGGGGGCCAAAGGCGGGTGTAGGCATTTCGTCGGATCTCCTTGAGGGTGCAATCGGGGCGACCACGCCGGGCACGCCGCGCCACAGCCGCAGCTGCCGGCGGTCGCGCAGTCCAAGCTTCTGCAGCGCGTTGCTGACGTGGAACTTCACCGCGTCGATCCCCACGCCAAGGCGTCGCGCCATCGCCGGGTTGCTGAGGCCATGGCGCACGCCGTCGACCACGCGCCATTCCGCGGGCGTGAGCACATCGGGATGAACTGGGCGGCCGCGCTTGCGCATCGTTTCGGGGAGTCTCCTGCAGCGCGTGGAGCGACCGCAGGTGCCCAGATGAAGGTGGCCTGCCGGCTGCGGCGTTCAGCGCGTGCAACATAGCCCGAAGCGCCAGCGAATATCCCTACCCGATACCTGCCGGCCTGCGCTCGCCGCTGTCGTCCGGCGCGCCCGGACACTACACTCGCGCGCCACCGCGAACACCCTCCCAGAACGCTGCCTGCCCATGAACGCCATCGTCGAACGCACGCGCTTCTCCGGTATCGATCGTCTGTACGGCGCGGGCAGCGTCGAGCGCCTGTCGCGAGCGCATGTGTGCATTGTCGGGGTCGGCGGCGTGGGCTCGTGGGCGGCGGAAGCGCTGGCGCGCAGCGGGCTGGGGCGGCTTACCTTGATCGATGCCGACGACATCTGCGTCAGCAACGTCAATCGCCAGCTGCACGCGCTGGATGGCGAGTTTGGCCGGCTCAAGGTCGAGGTGCTTGCCGAGCGCCTGAAGCGCATCAACCCGCACCTCCAGGTGGATGCGATCGCCCAGTTCCTCACCCCTTCGACGCTCGATCCGCTGTTGCTGCGGGGCTACGACGCGGTGCTGGACGCCTGCGACGCGTTCCGGGTCAAGGTCGAGATGATCGCCTTCTGCCGGCGCCGCAAGATCCCGATCGTGGTCAGCGGCTCGGCGGGCGGGCGCGCCGATCCCACCCTGATCGAAGTGCGCGACCTCTCGCGCACCGAGCACGACGCTATGCTCGCGCTGGTGCGCAAGAAGCTGCGCGGTGAGTTCAATTTTCCCAAGAACCGCGACCGCTACTTCGGCGTGTCGGCGGTGTTCTCGCGCGAGAACGTGCGCTATCCGCAGGCCGACGGCAGCGTCTGCGGCCTGCGCGCGGAGGGCGGCGACAGTCTGGGCCTCGACTGCGGCGGCGGGCTGGGCGCGGCGACGCATGTCACCGCCAGCTTCGCCTTCGCGGCAGTGGGCAAGCTGCTGGAGAAGCTGCTGCGTTGAGCGTGGCGGGTGAATCGTGCGAGTCGCGAGGTTGCTGCCCAGCGTTCGCCAGATTCCACCATAGGCGTCAGGCCGGCGCGTGATCGAGCTCGATCAAGGCCTGCAGCACCAACTCGCGCGCTGGCATCAGGGCATCGATGCGGCTGACATCGGCTTCGCCCAGGGGCCATTCCAGAGTCTCGAACTGGCTGTCGACCAGGCTGGCCGGCATGAAGTGGCCGCTTCGCTGCTGCAGGCGCTCGCGCGCTCTCTCGGGGTTGATTTCCAGCATCAGGAAGCGGGTTTGCCAGCCGAGCGCGCGCAAACGCCCGCGATGCGCGCGGCGCAGTGCGCTGCAGGCCAGCACACAATCGCTGCCGCGCGCACGCAGTGCACTGCAGATCGAAGCCAGCCAGGGCTCGCGCATGGCTTCGGTCAGGGGCTGTCCGGATGCCATGTGCGCCCGGTTCACGTCGTTGTGGAAATCATCCGCTTCCAACATCGCCCAGCCGAGTCGGATGGACAGGGCGCGCGCCAGCGTGCTCTTGCCGCAGCCGCTGACCCCCATGCAGACGACCAGACGGGGTCCGCTCGTGCTCATGGACTCGGCACCCGAACCTCGACTCGATAGCGCCGATCCGGCTGCACTCCCCGCAGGCGAGGCTCGGGCTGCAGAACCCCATCGACCGTGAGCAGCAGCGGACCCGCGTGCCGCAGATACTCGATGTCCAGCACGCTGCCGCGGAAGCGTCGGCTGATCCGCGCCTGCTGCCAGGATTTCGGCAGCTGCGGATCAATGCGCAGACCATCGCGCTCGCCGTGCAGCCCGAACAGGCCCTGCAGCAGCGCGCGCAGCAGCCAGGCCACGGCGCCGGAGTTCGGCAGCTGACTGCTGCGACCCGCGGTGTCCGGGAACAGGCGATGTGCGCCGCGGTAGTAGTTCGGGATGAAGCTCGGTAGCTGGCCGCGCGCCAGCGCGGCCTCCGAGTCTGCGCAGGGCAGCAGTTGGCGCAGCAGCGCGTAGGCGCGCTCGCCTTCGCCCACGGCGTACAGCCCGTTGATGTGGAAAGCGACGGCGTGGCTGTAGACCGAGCCGTTCTCGGCCGAGCCCGGGAACTTCTGGGTGACGCGGCCGATGTCCTCGTGCAGGCGGGTGAAGGGCGGATCACACAGCGCGAGCCCCGAAGGCGTCTGCAGGTGGGTGTCGACGGCATGCAGCAGGCGCATGCGCTGATCGAGCGTGGGCAGCCCCGCCAGCAGGGCCCAGGCCTGGGGATTCAGGAAAATCCGACCTTCATCATCCGCCTGCACGCCGAAACGGCGGCCGTGGTCGGTGATGCCGCGGGCGAACCAGTCGCCGTCCCACAGCCAGGTCTGCACCGCCTCGGCCAAGCCATCCGACTCGGTGCGCAAACGCCCGGCAGGGTTGGCATCGAGCAGATCCGCTGCCTCATCGCAAACCTGCGCCCACACGCGCAGCGCATGCACCAGTGCGATCGACAGCCAGCCGGACACGCCGCGACCGAGGTGACCCGCCATGTTCATCGGGTCGCACCAGTCGCCGTGGCCGATCAGGCTCAGTCCACGACCGTCGCGACGCTGAAGCAGCCAACGCAGCGCCTGCTCGACGCGATGAGCAACGTCCAGCGCGCGGCCGTGGCGGTCGCGCACCAGGCACTTCAGGAAGTCGTAGTCACCTGATTCCTGCAGCCACACCGCGAGACAGATCGGCAGCCACAGGGCGTGGTCTGCGTGAGGGATCTGGTTGATGTACTTGAGCTCGGCCTCCGGATGCAGCAGCACGCCGTCGGGCAGGCCGAAGTCCTCTTCCTGCTGTTCCAACGCACGCAGGAAGTGGCTGCGGGCGAGATCCGGCTGCAGCAGGCTCAGGCCCATCGCGTCCTGCAGGTAGTTGCGGGTCTGAGGGTCGGTGCAGAAGCGGTTGGCCTCGCCGAGGTAGAGCGCCTGCCGGCACAACCAGGGCTGCACGAAGGCGTCGAGTGCCGGGTCGGGCGTGGCGAGCTGCAGGGCCTCTCGGGCCGGCGCCAGTGCGACCGCGCTTCCCGCGAGTGCGCGCTCGAAGCCATCGCCTGCGAGGTAGCGCTGACGAAGGGCGCGGATCTCGGCCTCGTCGTGCGCCGGGCCGAAGGCGAAGCGCAGGGTCCGAGAGCCGCCCGTCGCCAGCAGGATGCGGTACTGCAGGCAGGCGGCAGGGATCTCGTAGTGGGCTTCGCCGCCGCCCAGCCGCGCAGCGCGCAAGGCCTCGGGCGCGTGCAGGCCACCTTCGCCCTCGAAGATCGACTGCCGGCATTCCCAGCTTTCGGGCGGGCTGTCGTGCAGCAGCACGGTGTGGTCCTTCAGGCGTGCGATCCGCGGCCAGTCCTCGCGCTTCTGGTAGCCGCTGATGCAGCGCGCGACGATGCCGCCCAGCTCGGGCGAATACCGCGCCGACTGGTTCATCCAGCTCATGTAGCCGAGCGGAAAGTACAGGCAGACGTTCAGCTGTCGCTGCCTCAGACCGCGGTTCTCCAGCCGCAGGGTCCACAGCTCGAGCGGGTCTTCCGGCGGCAGCCCCACCGACCAGTGGCACTGCAGGTCGCCGTGTTCGATTTCCCAGTCGACGCCGTCCGGCCGTGCGCGAAACACGAAGCGATCGGCAGGCGCGCGCACGGGCTCGTGCGGCAGCGAGAACAAGGCGCCGCTGTCTAAATCAACCACGTAGACGAAGCGGCCGGGGTGGTGCGCATACAGCGGTTGTTCGGGCTGCAGGAAGGTGGTGGCTTCCAGCACCGGCGCGCGTGCGTACTTGCCGGGCTCGGGCTGCATGTGCAAGGCGCTCGCGTAGCCGCGGCAGTTGAGCTGCAGCAGCAGGCTGCGGTTCCACAGAAAGCTGCTGGCGCGCGGCATCGCCCTTGGGCAGCGAAGCTCGACGGACGCGTGGGTGATGCGGAGCAGGTCGACGGCGGACATGCGTATGCCCAGGCTTACGAAGTGGCGGCGGCGGTGTCGCGGTCCTGCAGATCCTGCTGGATCTGCCTGAGGCGCGCGCCGCTCAGCGGATAGGCGAAGGCGAGAACGGCAGCGAGCAGGGCGAACACCCCGGGCACCAGGGTCTGCAGCAACTGGATGCCGGCTTCCGAAGCGCCGCTCTGGGCCTGGTTTGCGGCATAGCCGATCGCGGCCAGCACCCACAGCAGCGCCGCCGAACCCAAGGAGCCGCCGAGTTTCTGCGAGAAGGTCGCAGCGGCGAAGGTCATCGCGGTGGCGCGGCGGCCGTTTCGCCACTCGCCGAAGTCGGCGCTGTCGGCGTACATCGACCAGGTCAGCGGCGACTTCGGCCCCAGCGCCAGGCTGATCAGAATATTCAGAGCGAAGATCAGCCCGATGTCCTCGGGGCCAACGAACCAGAACGCCGTCGACAGCGCGGCCACGATCAGCATCAGCACCGCCAGCAGGCGCGCCTTGTCGAACAGCCGGATCAGCAGGGGCGCCAGCGCCGCACCCGCGGCATAGGCCAGCATCTGCACCAGCAGGTAGTCGGGCAGCAGGTCCGGGCGCTTCAGCCAGTAGGTGAAGTAGTAGTAGGCCGAGCCGGCGCGCAGGGTGATCGTCAGCGTGATCAGCATGGCAAGCCCGAACAGGATCAGCCATGGGCGGTTGCGCAGCAGATCGCGCAGGTCGGTGGCCGGCGAGGTGGCTTGCGCCGGCGGCGGCGCGATGCGCTGGCGCGTGCTCGCGAAGGTGAGCGCGAACAGGCCGCAGGCGATCAAGCCGTAGAGGGCCATCGTCAGCGGCCAGCCGCGCTGCGGATCGCCTTCGCCGAGCAGGTCGACCAGGGGCAGGGTGAACTTGTTGACCAGAGCGCCGCCGCCGAAGGCGAACAGGAAGCGCAGGCTGTTCAAGGTAGTGCGCTCTTCGCTGCAGGCGCTCATCACGCCACTCAGTGCGGAGTAGGGCGTACTGAGCACGGTGTAGGCCAGCATGAGCCCGCTGAAGCTGAGGTAGGCCCAGACCAGCTTGCCGGTGTCGCCAAGGTCCGGCGTGCTGAAGGTGACCACACCCATGAGCGCCAAGGGCAGCGCGCCAACCAGCAGCCAGGGCCGGAACTGCCCCCAGCGCGTGCGCGTGCGGTCCGCGACCGCGCCCATCAGTGGATCGGTGACTGCATCGAAAAAGCGGGTCACGAACAGCAGCGTGCCGGCGGCCGCTGCGCCGAGGCCGAACACGTCGGTGTAGAAGGCCGCCAGGAACGAGGCGATCGTGGTCCAGTACAGATTGAAGCCGAGATCGCCGGCGCCGTAGCCCAGCCGCTCGCTCCAGCCAAGGCGGGCCTGGCGTTCAATGGCGGGGCCCGGATGTTGCGCGCTCATGGCGGGTCTCAAGGCTGCAGCAGGATGCGGGCGAACACGCCGGCGTCGACATAGAGTCGATTGCGATCGCCATCGATCGGCTGCACGTCGACGTCGGCGATCAGGCGGCGGCGAACCCCTGGCGCGTCGCTGTCGCACCAGGCAAGGGCGAAGCCGATGACGTCGCCGGCCTTCGGTGCGCGCGGTTGCCAGACGTCGGTGGCCGCTCGCCTCGCCGGATCGGGATACAGGCGGATGCGAGCCTCCCAGACCAGAACATGCGGCGCCTCCGGCCGGCGACGCCACACGGCTTCCACGTGATCGTTCAGGAGAACGGGCTGGCCCGCGCCGTCGATGTCGACGACCTGGCCGTCGAGCGCCACGTGGTAGGCGAAGGCGCTGTGGTTCGACGTGTGGTCGCCGCCGCTGGCGTCTTCGTCGATCAGGATTTCCAGCGCGTCGTCGGCCCAGTAGTCCTTCAGCGGATCGGGCTGGCCGTCGCTCAGCACGTTGTCCCTGATCTCGGCCAGCAGATAGAGCCCGTCTTCGCCCCAGAGCAGGCGGTAGCGGCCGCCGAAGTCGGCCGCATCGTCAGGCGCAGCACCCACCAGCACGTGGCGCAACTCCCTCCATTCGGTGCGCCCCCAGTCGGACTCCTGGTCACGGCCATCGATGACGGGTGCCTGCGCGACGTATCCCACGGCGCGCGCCGCGGATGTCGCGTCCGCTGCGCAGGCCGTGGAGGACAGCAAGACCGCCAGGCTCAGGACGAGTCGGGGCAGGGAGGCCCTCATCCCAGCAAGCCCACGCGCGCCGCGCCGAGTGTGCCGACATCGGCGCGGTCGATGCGGAAGGTCGGTGTCCGCGCCAGCAGGGGGCTGAAGCGGCCCTTGTCGATGAAGGCCGTGCGGAACAGGCCCTCGCCGCGCTCGTCGAGCACGTGCGGAAGCAGCCCGCCGGCGAGATAGACACCGGCCCAGCCGCCGTAGAGCAGCACGGCGTCGCCTGCGAAGCGGCCGAGGATGCTGCAGAACAGATCGATGGCGCTGCGCGCATCGGGATCACCGGAACGCGCCGCGGCCACCACGGCGGCGGAGTCGTGCAGGCGCACTTCGCGCCCGCGCGCCATGTGCACACACGCGTCGTGCAGATTGACAAGGCCTTCGCCGCACAGCAGGCGCTCGTAGGACACGCGGCCATAGCGGCGCTGCAGGAAGCGCAGGATGAAGATCTCGCGTTCGTCGTGGGGCGCGAAACTGGCGTGGCCGCCTTCGGTTTCGAGCACCGCCAGGCCATGCGCATCGCGACGGATCGCCGCCGCGCCGAGGCCGGTCCCGGGGCCCAGCACCACCTGCACGGCGGCGGTGTCGAAGGCGGCACCGGGGGCGTCGCCGATCGGATGCAGGTCCGCCTCGCCCAGCCCGGGGACGGCCCAGGCGACAGCCGCGAAGTCATTGATGACCTGCAGCTCTCTGAAGCCAATGCGCTTCTTGAGCGCTCGTATCGAGAAGCTCCAGCGGCTGTTGGTCAGGATCACCTGGTCGTCCAGAACGGCGCCAGCCACGGCCAGTACGGCGCTCTCGGGCACCGGCTCGCCGCTCACCGCGAAATAGGCGTCCAGGGCCGACTCGATGCCATCGTGCTCGGCGACTTTCAAGTTGCGCTGCGCGCCCAGCCGGACCCGGTCGTTCTCGCCGAGCGCAGCAGTGGCGAAGCGGGCATTGGTGCCGCCGATATCGGCGGCAAGGCAGCGCAGGTTTGCCGCAGCCGCGGTATCGCGGCGCGATTCAAGAAGCAGACTCATCGCGGGAGGGTCCTCGACGACGCGCCGGAGCGATGGCGCGGGTATGCTTGCCGACCGATATCGCTGTCATCACGACGGCGGGCAACCAGTGGGGATACAGGGTTATGGGCGGTCGGGTGACCATCGACGATGTGGCGGCAGCGGCCGGCGTCTCGCCGAAGACAGTGTCGCGCGTCATCAACAGCGAGCCCAACGTGCGCGCGCAGACGCAGGAGCGCGTGCGCGCGGCGATCGAGAAGCTGAACTTCCGGCCCGATCCTTCGGCCCGCAGCCTTGCGGCCAGCCGGTCGTATCTGATCGGGGTGGTCTACGACAACCCTTCGGACAGCTATCTGATGGAGATCATCAGCGGCGTGCTCGACACCTGCCAGGCGCAGCACTACCAGACCCTGCTCTGCCCGCTGCGATTCGATCGCGCCGACCTGCTGCGCGAGGTCGACTCCATGCTCGCGCAGTCGCGCCCAGGGGGGCTGGTACTGACACCTCCGCTCACCGACGACGATGCCCTCCTGACGCATCTGCGGGAGCAGGGCGTGCCGTTCGCCTGCATCTCGCCCAAGCGGCCCGAGGGGTGTGGCGTCACGTTCGACGAACGCGAGGCGGCGCGGGACATCACCGCGCACCTGATCGAGCTGGGACACCGGCGCATCGCCCATGTCTGCGGACACATCGCACACGGTGCCTCGCGCTGGCGGTTGGACGGCTATCGCGACGCGTTGGCGGGTGCCGGCATCGCTTTTGCTCCCGAACTGCTGGTGCAGGGGGAGTTCTCGTTCGATTCGGGCATGCAGGCAGCGCGCATTCTGCTTGACCTTGAAGACGCGCCGACCGCGATCTTCGCCGCCAACGACGACATGGCAGCAGGCGTGGTGCGCGTGGCGCTCGAGCGCGGTCTGTCGGTGCCCGCGGAGCTCTCGGTCTGCGGTTTCGACGACATCCCCATCGCCCGCCAGATCTTTCCGGCGCTCAGCACCGTCCATCAGCCGGCGCGAGAGATGGGCGCGACCGCGGCCGCCGAGTTGTTGAAGTGCATGCGCGAACCCGATCAGGCGGCGATGCGCAGGGTGCCGTACAGCCTCCGTCTGCGCGCCAGCACGGGGCCGGCACCCAAGTCCCGACGTGCCGTCAGACGCCTTCGGTGAGGGTGGGCCACTCTGGCGAGGCATGGCCGGACCTCAGCCCAGACCGGCGTAGATGGCGATCAGCGCGGCAGTCACCAGCGCGGCGCCGATGTTGAAGCCGCTGCTGGTGGCGAAGCCGCCTGTGGGCAGGGCCTGCGACTTCGGCTGAATCTTCCAGCCCTGCAGCGCCGAGATGCCCAGCGCCAGCGCGCAGCAGGCCAGGAACACATAGCCCACCCGATCCATGAACGGCAGCTCGGGCAGCCAGATGCGTGCGGCGATCGACAGCAGGAAGGAGCCGAGTGCCGCAGCGAGCGCGCCGAGCGCAGTGGTCTGGCGCACAAAAACGCCGAGCAGGAAGATCGCGCAGATGCCCGGTGTGAAGAACCCGGTGAACTCCTGGATGTACTGGAAGGCCTGCTCGAAGCCGCCCAGCAGCGGGCGCGCGCAGATCACCGCCAGCAGCAGGGAGACAGCGCCGGCGATGCGGCCGCTGCGCACAAGGCCACGATCACTGGTCTTGGGCCTGAACTGGTGCAGCAGGTCCATGGTGAACAGGGTGGCGACCGAGTTCATCATCGAGCCCACCGAGGACACGATGGCGGCGATCAAGGCGGCGAAGATGAGCCCGCGGATGCCGGCGGGCGCGAGCTTCATCATCTCCGGATAGGCCTGGTCGGGCTTGGCCAAATCTGGCGCCAGGAACAGCGCGGCCATGCCGGGCACCACGATGATCAGCGGCATCAGCATCTTCAGCGCGGCGGCGAACAGAATGCCCTTCTGGGCTTCCTTCAGACTGCCAGCGGCCAGTGCGCGCTGGATGATGTACTGGTTGAAGCCCCAGTAAGACAGGTTCATCACCCACATGCCGCCGAGCAGCACGCTCAAGCCAGGCAGGTTGGCGTACTGAGGGTTGTCGGGCGAGAGGATCATGTCGAAGCGCTCCGGCATGCGCTCGTACATCGTGGCGAGACCTGCCCAGGCGCCGTCGCCCTCGGCGACGCGGTCCAGCGCGATCCAGGCGACGATCAGGCCGCCCAGCACCAGCAGCACGACCTGGATGATGTCGGTCATCGCCACGGCGCGCAGGCCGCCGTACAGGGAGTAGGCCAGCGCAAAGGCCGCCAGCGCCAGCAGTCCGGACATCATGTCGAGGCCGGTCAGCGCGTTGATCGCCAGCGCGCCCAGCCAGAGCACCGAAGTGAGATTCACGAAGACATAGACGCCGAGCCAGAACACCGCCATCACCGTCTTGACGCTGCGGTCGTAGCGCTGCTCCAGGTACTGCGGCATGGTGTAGATGCCCGAGCGCAGCAGCACCGGCAGGATGAACTTGCCGACCAGGATCAGGGTGATCGCGGCCATCCACTCGTAGCTGGCGATCGCGAGGCCCATGGCGTAGCCGGAGCCCGACATGCCGATGATCTGTTCGGCGGAGATGTTGGCAGCGATCAGAGAAGCGCCCACCGCCCACCAGGGTAGGCTGCGGCCAGCGAGGAAGTAGTCGTTCGCGGTGCGCTCATGGCCGGCGGGCTCGCGCGAGATCCATGTGGCGAGGCCGATCAGGCCGACCGCATAGAGGGCGACCACCATCAGATCCAGCGAAGAAAGTGCGGACACAGGAACTCCCTGGCCCGGCGCGCGGACCTTGAGTGAAGACCGTCGAAAAGAGCGGCGCGGGGTCGGGGAGAACTCCGCGCCGTTGCCGAAGCGGGCTGACCTTGCCAGCGCCCTTCCAAAGCGCCGGCAGCGCGCTCGCCGCTGCCGGTGCCGCGCGTGGCGAGGCCGGGGTCATTCGCAGTGGCCGCCGTTCCATCCGTGGAAGCAGCGGCCGCCAAAGCCCGGGCCATGCGGCGCCGGCTCGCTGGAGCCGGACGCCGGGGATCAGAACTGGTATCGCACCCGCAGGCCGTAGGTGCGTGGATCGTTGAGGAAGCGGATGTTCAGCTGCGAGCCCACGAGGGCCTTCTGCGAGACATCGTCGCCGAGCAGGTTCGAACCCCACAGCTCGAAGCGCCAGTTGCTGTTGGCGGGGCTGTAGCCGGCGCCGGCGTTGATCGTGGTGTAGGCGCTCTGACGATCCGGGAAGCCCGCCGCTGCAGCGCTCTCGACACGGTCGACGGTGCCGGCGGTATCGCCGACGAAGACCACGTCACGGTTGTTGAACTGGGTCAGGAAGTACGCCGAGCGATAGCTGGCCAGGATCTGCCAGTCGAACAGGCCGTTGCCGAGCTCGAACACATGCTGCAGTCGCGCATTCAGGGTCAGCTTGGAGGACAGCGGGAGTTCGTTGCCGGCGAGATCGATCTCGGAGGTGATGCCGCCCAGGCCGAAGTCGATGCTGCGCACGTCGGCGACAACGCCGCTCTTGATCTCGGTATCGAGCAGCAGGGCGTTGAGGCTGAGGGTCCAGTCCTGCGAAAGGCTGAGAATGCTCTCGGCTTCAAGGCCCATGATCTCGGACTTGCCCACGTTGCGGTTGGCCAAGGCGAAGCCCGTGGCCTCTCCCGTTTCCGGATTGAAGGCGATGGCAGTCAGATCCTGGAAGACCTGGTCGCGGTAGTCGTAGTAGAAGCCGGCCAGGTTGAAGGTCGAGCGCCGTCCGAGGAAGTCGAAGCTCTGCTTCGAGCCGAGCTCGAATGCGGTGATCTTCTCGGGCTTGTAGGTCTCGGGAATGACGCTGATGTCGAAGCTGTCGTTGAATCCGCCAGACTTGTGGCCGGTGCTGATCGTGCCGTAGAGCAGGTGATCGTCCGACAGGTCCTTCTCGAAGCCGACCCGCCAGTCGTTGAAGTTGAACTCGCTGCTGCCCTCCTGTTGCGAGGGGATGCCCAGCACGATCCAGGGATGCGAGCCGTTCGGGGTGCAACTCAGGTTGGTGCCGCCGGTGTCGGGGCGGTCCACGCAGCCGCCGTTGGGGTTGGTGCCGTTCGCGATCGGGCCGATCTGCTGGAAGATCGTGTCGTTACGGCCCCCCGCCAGAATGCCCTGCAGCAGGAAGCGCGCGCGATCGGCGTTGGTGGTGATGTTGCGCACATCGAAGCTGGGCCGACGGGTCAAGGCCGGCAGGAAGCCGGGCGTGCCGAGTCGCACCGAGAAGCAGCAGCCGTCGGTCGCGCCCAAGCCGATCGTCCAGTTGCCGCCGATGCCGTAGCGGTACTTCGATTCATCGGTGTAGCGAAGACCTCCCTTCAGTCGGAAGGTGTCGCTCAGGTCGAACGTGCCATCGCCGAACACGGCCCAGGATTTGCCGTTGACGTCCGGCATGGTGAATTCGGTGCCGGAATAGAACACACCCTTGTCCGCCAGCGAGAACAGGCCGACCTTCTGATCCTCGTTGAAGTAGAAGCCGCCGGCGGTCCAGCGGAAGCGTGCAGAGTCCGGCGAGAACACCAGCAGCTCATGCGTCTGCGACTTCGAAAGGGTTTCCCAGTAGTTGGTCGAGAACAGGTCGTAGTCCGGGCGCGAGCCGTCGCTGCTGCCGAGCGGGCGCTGGGTCAGATTGCGCCCCGGCCAGTTGACGCCGGCGCTGTTGGCATTGGTCTGGGTGTAGTCCACGTCGCGGTACGACGTGTTGTACTCCACCCGCAGGCCACCGAAGTCGTAGCCGATGCTCGCCATCACGCCCTTGTTGGTCGAGTCCAGCGTGCCCTGGTTACCGAAGTAGACGACTTCGCGCAGGTCGATGTCGTCCGGGTTGAAGCCCTGCAGCGCAGCGCCGTAGATGTTTGCGCCGGGATAGCCGGTGCCGCCCTCCTGTCCGTAGTCGCCCATCAGGAAAATGCGCAGGGCCTCGTTCGGCTCCCACAGGAAGGAGACGCGCGCGGCATCTTCGTCCTGGTAGCCGGCGGGCTTGAGCGAAGGGTCACCCACGTTCGTGTACGAGGTTTCCTTCTCGACGTGATAGCCGGAAACGCGCAGCGCAGCGGTCTGGCCGAGCGGCAGGTTCAAGCCGAACTCGCCGCCAACGTGGTCGCGGCTTCCGAACTCGCCCAGTGCATAGCCGCTGGTCTCTCCCAGCTGCGGCTTGACGGTCACGATGTTGAGCGTGCCGCCGAGGGCATTGCGTCCGCGCACGGTGCCCTGCGGGCCCTTGTTCACTTCGACGCGCTCGACGTCGAAGAACATGGCGCCGAGGCCACGTGGGCGTGCGATGTAGGCGCCGTTGATGTGCGGCGCTGCACCCGGATCGCCCAGCTCGGTGTTGTTCGAGGAGCCGACACCGCGGATGAAGATCTCGACGTTGCCCTCCTGGTTGGCGATGCTCAGGCCTGGAATCGCGATCTGCACATTGCGCAGCTCGTTGTTGATGCCGAGCGATTTCAACTCCTCGCCCGAATAGGCCTGCGCCGTGCCTGCGTACTTCTGCAGGTCCTGTTCGCGCCGATCGACGGTCACCGTGATCGTGTCCAGTTCCTTGGCCTGATCTTCTTCGGACGGTTCCTGCGCGAGCGCAGGCGCTGACAGAACGACCGCGGTCAGGGCTACCGCTGTGGCGACGGCCAGTTGGTGACGGCGCGGCGTCGGCCGGCTCAGGTTGTTGGTGCTGCGCATTGTCGAACCCCTCCCGGCGCCTGCGGCTGTCTACGCCCGTACGCCCGTTGCTGTTTTCCCAAGCTCTCCCGACGCGTCGCGGCGGGCGTCCTCATGGCATCGATCGGCTGGATCGGTGCTTTGCTGCTTCTTCAGGCCTCGATGCGATCGCGCGGATTCATCGGACAGAAGAACATTCCACGACCACATCCGCATCGGTGCCCAGTTCGACACCGGCGATGCGCAGGTCGGCACCTCTATCCGCGGCCAGCCGCAGCACCGTATCCACCCGCTGTGTGGCGAGCCCTGCGCTGCGCAGGCACTTCAGAGGCACGGCGAGTCGCCGCCACTCACCGATGTGGGCAGCGAGCGCTTCGCCCACTGGAAGCAGGGCACCGCAGTCGCTGCCGCAGCCCATGCCGAGCCGCAGTCCGCCCGGACCTTGCGTATCGACGCGGACGCGCAACACCAGGCGTACGTCGCCATTGGTTTCCCGCTCGATGTCGACCGCATCGGCGAGGCTGAGCCTCAGTTCGGCAGGCCCTGACCACTGAAGCTGGCGGGCGTCTTCCTGGGCCTGATGATCGACGGCGCGGATGCCAAGCTGCCCAGAAGGACTGCGCGCCGGCCCGTTGCCTTCGACCCGGTGCGCGCCCTCCGCGTCGACCAGCTCGAATCGGGCCCCAGCTGCCAGACCACCGCGCGCGAACCACTGGCCCGCGCGGGTGGCTGCGGGCAGTTCGATCTGCTCCGGCAAGGTCGGCACTTCGCCCGGTTCGCCATAGCGCAGGCCATGGCCGAATGCGAACAGCGGGGCATAGCCTTCGTCGCCGACATTGAGCTGGTACTGGTCGGGGCGCGCCGGCCAGGAGAACGGCAGCCGACCGTGGAAGTCGTGCTGGAGGGAGCCATCGCCTGCACGCAGCAGAACATCGGCGATGCCACCGCCCTCGCTGCCCGGCAGCCACGCCGCGACGAAGGCGTTGGCGGCATTGAGTTCGCGGTTGACCCACAGTGGCCGGCCTGACAGAAACACCGCAACCACAGGAACATTGTCGGTGCGCAGCCGACGCAACAACTGCAGGTCGCGCTCGTCGTCGGGTCGATACACCAGGGTGTCGATGTCGCCCTGGAACTCGGCGTACGGGTCCTCGCCGAACACCACGATCGCGACATCGGGACGGGTTTCGAAACGTCCGTCCACGGCCAGTTCCGCCGCGCCGCCAGCGGCCTCCACCTGCGCGCGAAGGCCCTGCCAGATCGAGGTGGCGCCGGGGAAATCCGAAGGCTGGGTGCCCGTACCCTGCCAGGTCAGCGTCCAGCCGCCGCTTTGCTTGGCCACGCTGTCGGCACCGTCGCCCGCGACCCCGATGCGTGTGCGCGGATTCAAGGGCAGCAGCTGTCCCTCGTTCTTCAGAAGCACGAGCGAGCGCCGCACGGTTTCGCGGGCCACTGCACGATGCGCTTCGGCACCGATGAGCTCGAAGCGGCCGCCGAGCGCACGCTTCGAGGGTGGCGGCGCATCCATCAGCCCCGCCGCAAGCTTGACGCGCAGGATCCTCGAAACCGCCTCGTCCAGTCGCTCCGGACTAAGCCGCTTGGTGCGCGCGGCCTTGAGTGTGTTGTCGAACAGTTGGCGCCAGCTGTCCGGGGCCATGAACATGTCGACCCCGGCCTCGATCGAAGCGGGGCAGTCGGTCGGTGTGCAGCCGGGAATCTGACCGTGGCCGTTCCAGTCGCCGACGACAAAGCCGTCGAAGCCCATGCGCCCCCGCAGCACATCGGTCAGCAGGCCGCGATGTCCGTGCAGTTTGATTCCGTTCCAGCTCGAGAAGCTGGCCATCACGCTCTGTACGCCAGCAGCGATTGCCGGTGGGT
The DNA here is from genome assembly GCA_046318115.1 of Lysobacterales bacterium. GTDB lineage: Bacteria > Pseudomonadota > Gammaproteobacteria > Xanthomonadales > Xanthomonadaceae > Aquimonas. Next base: position 92,270 of record JBKCVA010000078.1, read on the forward strand.
AGCCCGCCGCATGCACATCGCGCAGCTCGGCTTCGCTGACCCGGGTGTCGCCCTGGTCGCGTCCATCGGCGGTGCCACCGTCGCCGACGAAATGCTTGGCGGACGACAGCACTTTGTCCTCGCCGAGGAAGCCCGGTGTGCCAGGCTCTCCCTGCAGCCCATGGACGACCGCCGCGGCGTAGCTGGCGACCACGGCAGGATCTTCCGAAAAGCCTTCGTACGCTCGACCCCAGCGGTCATCACGGGGGACTGTCAGGGTCGGGGCGAACGTCCATTCGGCGCCCGTGACGCGCAGCTCGCGCGCGGTGATCTCGGCGATACGCTGGACGAGCTGCGGGTCGCGCGTCGCGCCAAGGCCGATGTTGTGCGGGAACAGTGTTGCCCCGATCACGTTGTTGTGGCCGTGCACGGCGTCGATGCCGAACAGCAGGGGAATCACGGTGCCGCGTCGACTGGCGTTGGCCGCATGAAAGGCATCCGCGAGGGCAAGCCATTCCTCGGCGGTGGCAAAGGCCTTTCCGCCCGGGGCGGAGTTGCCACCGGCGAGAATCGAGCCGAGGGGATAGCGGCGAAGGTCCTCGGGCTGGATGCTGGCGATGTCGGCCTGGATGATCTGGCCGACCTTTTCCTCCAGGCTCATCTGCGCGAGCAGTTGGCGGACGCGGGTCTCGATGGCTTCTTCGCGCTTCACGCCCGATTGTGTCTCGGGCCAGACCGCCGGGTTCGTTTCCGCCGAAAGGCCCGTGGCAGCGGACGCAAGGCACGGGCCTGCCAATGCAAGTCCCGTTGCCAACACACCAAGGCGCAACGTCCGCGCTTCGTAGCGCATTCGCTGGGCCGCACAGCCCCGCGCCGCGGACTGCACAGGGCAGCCGGCTGATTCAAGTGGATTCACGATGTCCCTCCCGCCGCTTGATTCGCGCTCGCATGGGGCGAGCGTTCGGGCGTCTTGATGCGCCGTGGACGTTAACTTTGCCCAAAATGACATCGCTGTCAATCACTTTCTGCGGCGAGCTTCGAATTGTCCGTTTCTGCCCTCAATCGGTTGCGGGTTGGCCTTCGCGCGGCTTGCGCGATGGCGGATCCCGCTGCGGGACCGCTTCAGAGACAGGCCCCATGGCAAGGCAGATAAGCTCGGCGTTGGCGCCCGCCCGTGCTTGTTCGCCCGTCACCCAAGGAAGCGAAAGCGTTGACGCGTAGCGGCCGACCGCGTCCGGACATGTCCCGGCGACGCGTTCACTGATCAAGGCCGGACGGGCGTTGATCAGCGTTGTCCTGACGGGGAAGCGCGAACAGTCGACGAGCGTTTTCGCTGCAGTGTTCAGCGACAGTCTCAAATGCATCGTCGCGAAGTGCGGCAATGCAGGCCGCGACTTCCGCCACGCGCGAAGGCAGGTTGCGCTGGCCGCGGTGGGCCATCAGCGGCTGGTCGGGCGCGTCGGATTCGAGCAGCAGGAACTCGATCGGCATGGTGGAGACAAGCTCGCGCAGACGCTGCGCGCGCGGGTAGGTCACAGGGCCGCCGATGCCCAGCAGGAAGCCGAGATCGAAGAGCTGGCGCGCATGCTCACTGCTGCCGGCGTAGCTGTGCACGACGCCGCGCAGGCGGCCACGGTAACGCTTCAACGCAATCAGCGTGGCTTCCACGGCGCGGCGGGCATGCAGGATCACCGGCAGGCCCGCATCGGCGGCGATCGCCAGTTGTGCTTCGAAGTAGTGCTGCTGCTCGGCCGGATCCAGTGCTTCGACGTAGAAGTCGAGGCCGAACTCGCCCACGGCGACCGGCTTCTCGCGTCGCACCCAGTCCTGCAGCCGGTCCAGATGCTCGCGCCGATGTTCGGTCAGGAACATGGGGTGCAGGCCGTAGGCGGGAAACAGATCGGGCTCGCGCCCGCAGAGCGCGCGCAGGCCCGGCCAGCTGGCCGCGGTGACCGCCGGGAGCACCTGGGCCACCACGCCCGCCGCGCGCGCTTGCGCCAGCACGGCCTCGCGGTCGGCATCGAACTCGGGGGCGTCCAGGTGGCAGTGGCTGTCGATCAGCTGCATTGCGGCCGCGAAGCTCAGGGCCGGTCGACGCGGTGCGATTCGCCCTCGATGGGCGGACGCCGAGCGGCGGCAACTTCGGACGTCGGCTCCGGCTGTCGGCGCTGTCGCCAGCTGGTCAGCAGCAGGCCGCCTGCGAACAGCAGCAACTCATCGACAAAGGGCAGGGGGTCCGGTACGAACAGCGTGATCAGGAACAGCAGACACGTCACCAGCGCCAGTTGCGGAAAGCGCAGGCGCTTCAGGTGATCGCGCAGGACGTTCGGTAGCAGGGCGAGCAGGAAGCGGGGCATTGGGGATTCGCGATTAGGGGTTCGGGATTCGGGATTCGCGGAGCGGGCCTCGCGAGCACCAAGCCCACAGCTTCGCGCATTTGCCGAGCGTAGCGTGACTGGTCTGGCCGCATGTTTCCCCGCGCTGAATCGCTCGGCTCGCGGTGCGGGAGATGCCGCAGGCCCCAAAACGTGACAGGCCCGCGCATGGCGGGCCTGTCGGTGCTTCAGCGAGGTCGGCGCGGGATCCGCGCAGGCTTGGCCCTGCTCAGCGGCTGCGCTCGCCGCCCTGGGCGCGACGGGGCGGGTTGGCGTGCTGGCCCTGCGGCTTCGGTGTGGCGTTGCCGCCGCCCGCGCCTTGACCGCCCGGACGACCACCGCCGCCGCGACGTCCGCCGCCGCCGCGCCGCGCCTGCGGCTTGGGGGCGCCGCTCGGGCGTGGGGCCGGACGGTTCACCTGCAAGGGCTGCGCAGGCTCGAACCCGACGATGACTTCCTGTGGGATCTCGCGGCCGATCAGCTTGTGGATGTCGCGCAGCTGGGCGACCTCCTCGTGGCAGACCAGCGAAATCGCATGACCCGTGCTGCCGTTTCGGCCGGTGCGGCCGATGCGGTGCACGTAGTCCTCCGCCACCATGGGCAGGTCGAAGTTGATCACCGCCGGCAGCTGGTCGATATCGATGCCGCGGGCAGCGATGTCGGTGGCCACCAGGGTGCTGATGCGGCCCGACTTGAAGTCGCTCAGGGCCTTGGTGCGCGCGCCCTGGCTCTTGTTGCCATGGATGGCAGCGGCGCGCAGGCCGGCGGCTTCGAGCTGGCGGACCAGTCGATCAGCGCCGTGCTTGGTGCGGCTGAAGACCAGCGTCTGCCGGCGGCTGTCCTGGCTCAGGACATGCAGCAGCAGGTCGCGCTTCTTGGCGGTGTCGACCGGGTACACCACGTGCTCGATCATCGCCACCGTGCTGTTGCGCGGGGTGACCTGCACTTCCGACGGACTCTTGAGGAACTGCTGGGCCAGCTCGCGGATCGGGTCGGCGAAGGTGGCGGAGAACAGCAGGGTCTGGCGGGTGTGCGGCACGCGCGCCACGATGCGCTTGATCGCCGGCAGGAAGCCCATGTCGAGCATGCGGTCGGCTTCGTCCAGCACCAGCACTTCGATGTGCGAGAGGTCGATCGTCCCTTGGCCCATGTGGTCGATCAGGCGTCCGGGCGTGGCGACCAGGATGTCAACGCCGCGGCGCAGCGCGTCGATCTGCGGGCTCATGCCGACGCCGCCGAACACAGTCGTCGAGCGGATGCGCAGCTGTTTGCCGTAGTCGCGGATGCTTTCCTGCACCTGGGCCGCGAGCTCACGGGTGGGGGTCAGGACCAAGGCGCGTGGGCGCTTGCCCTGTGCCGGCTGGCCGCCGGCCAGACGCTGCAACAGCGGCAGCGCGAACGCCGCGGTCTTGCCGGTGCCGGTCTGGGCGCCGGCGAGCACGTCGCGGCCTTCCAGCACCAGCGGGATGGCCTGCTGCTGGATTTCGGTGGGCTGCGTGTAGCCGAGATCGGACAAAGCGCGCAGCAGCGGGCTGGAGAGCCCGAGGGTTTCAAAGGACATTGGAACTTCCGTGGGAGGTCCCGAGCGCTCCCTGCAACCGCGCTCAAGGGATGGATCGAACGGCGAGGATTCGCCTGCGACCGTCGGCGCGAACACCGCGCCGAGGACAGCTCCGAGAATGGGAAAGGGCGGCGGCTTGACCCGGCGGTTTCGGTGCGGCCTGCGGCCGATGACAGAAACTTGAGGCCCTGGGGAGAGCGCACGGCATCTCGGGGCGAGGCGGAGACTACAGTACGCGCCGGCCCGGGTCACTCCAAATCGTGTGAACTCTTCTGAACGCAGGCCCCGCGGTTCATAGAACGCGCTTGGCGCCAAGGTAGTGGTCGCGCCAGTAGTGGCCGTCCAGCGCGTCCAGCCGGACCGTGCCGCCGCTGCTCGGCGCATGCACGAAGCGACCCTCTCCGACATAGATGCCGGCGTGGTTGACCCGGCCGCGCGTGCCGAAGAACACCAGATCGCCAGACGCAAGCTGGGTGCGGAGCACGTTGCGGCCGCGCATCGCCTGCAGCTCGCGGGTGGTTCGCGGCAGGCTGAGCGCAGCGGCCTCGCGGAACACGTAGCCGATCAGGCCGCTGCAGTCGAAGCCGCCTTCGGGCGTGTTGCCGCCGAAACGGTAGGGCGTTCCGACCAGAGAGATGGCGAGGAACAACACGTGCTGGGCGGCGTGTCCGATGACACCGGTGCGTCCATGGTCCCGTGTCTCGCTGGGGCGCGAAGGCTCCTGCGGGCGCTTGGGCGCCGAGCCGCAGGCCGCCAGTGCAAGCAGTCCCAAGCCCAGCAGCAGCCGCGGCGCGCCGTGACGCAGGCTCGGGTGGCGGCTATCCTTTCGCGTTTCGTCCAATCCGTTCACCAGCGAAGACCCCAGCATGAAAGTCGAAGAAAACCGCGTCGTCCGTTTCCATTACACCGTGTCCGAAGGCGGCCGCGAAGTCGAGAGCTCGCGCAGCGCCGGCGAGCCACTGTCCGTGCTGTTCGGCAAGGGTGGCCTCATCCCCGGCGTCGAGAAGGCGCTCGAGGGGCGCGAGGCCGGAGACACGGTGCAGGCGGAGGTCAGCCCGGAGGAGGGCTACGGCCCTTACCGCCCCGAGTTGACCCAGCGCGTGCCCAAGAAGCACTTCAAGAACATGCCGCTGGCCGTGGGCCAGACGGTGGTGATGCAGACCCAGCAGGGCCCGCGTCCGATCACCATCAAGAAGGTCGGCATGAGCGTGGTCGACATTGACCTCAACCATCCGATGGCCGGCAAGCAGCTCAGCTTCGACATCGAGATCCTCGAAGTGCGCGAAGCGTCTGCGGAGGAGATCGATCACGGTCACGTCCACGGCGAAGGCGGCGTGCAGCATTGAGGGATCTGCTGCCTCCGCCGCGCGGCGGAGGCAGCTCGATTCGGGATTCGGGAAGCGCCGGAGCGCCGGAGCCTGAGGCTCTCGCCGTCCTCACTTGAGAAGCGCGCCTGAAGCGTCGGCTGAGAGGCGGGCGCGGCCCGGGATTCCAAGTCGCCGCGCTCATCGTCGACGCGGCTGTCGCTGTGGCGAGGCTGCGCGAAGATCGAGGCGCTGTCTGCCCTCTCTGTTTCGAATGCCCAGAAAGCAGAAGGCCCGCTCTTTCGAGCGGGCCTTCCGGCTTCAAACTGGTGCCCAAGAGAGGACTCGAACCTCCACGGGTCGCCCCGCTAGTACCTGAAACTAGTGCGTCTACCAATTCCGCCACCTGGGCAGGTGCCTTGCGATGAGCAGCTTTCGCTGCAGCACCGAAGAGCCGCGCACTTTACGGATCGGATTTCCGACTGTCAACCGCCGTGCGAGGATTTTTTAGGTCGAGGTGTACCATGCGTGCATGAGCAAACGCCCAAGCAAACCCGGCCCGCGTCGCGGCACCGGCACCAAGCCTTCCAGCGGAACGAGCGCTTCCCCTTCCAAGCCGCGTGGCAAGTCGTCCAAGCCGGCGCCCTGGCTGCCCGACCTGCCCCCGGCGCCGCTGCCTCCACCGCCCTCGCGCATGGCCTCGCCGGACGACGTCCTGCCGCGCCCACGCGGCCGGCTGCCCAAGCCTGCGGTGGCCGACCCCTACGCCGAGCGCGAGGCGAGCAAGTACGAGAACCCGATCGCCAGTCGCGAGGCCATCCTCCAGCACCTCGAGGCCAAGGGTGAGCCCGTCACCGCCGAGGATCTTGCCGCCGATCTCCAGTTGACCGCCCCCGAACGCTTCGATGCCCTCGGCAATCGCCTGCGCGCGATGCTCCGCGACGGCCAACTGCTGGTGAACCGTCGCGGCGGCTACGCGCCCGCCAAAAAGCTCGATCTGATCGCTGGTGTCGTGCTGGCAAACGCGGACGGCTTCGGCTTCCTGCGTCGCGATGCGGGCGGGGATGACGTGTTCCTTCCGCCCATGCAGATGCGCCAGGTGCTGCATGGCGACCGCGTGCTGGTCAGCATCACCGGGCTGGATCGCCGGGGCCGCCCCGAGGGCGCGATCGTCGAGGTGCTGGAGCGTCGCACCCAGCGCGTGGTGGGCCGCTTCCAGGAGAACGATGGCATCGCCAGTGTGGTGCCGGACGACCGCCGCATCCACCAGGAAATCCTGATCCCGCCGAACGCCCGCGGCGAGGCCCGCAGCGGCCAGATTGTCGTCTGCGAGATCACCCAGGCGCCGTCCTCGCATCGCCTGCCGATCGGCCGCATCCTCACCACACTTGGCGAGGCGCTGACGGCCTCGCTGGCGGTCGAAATGGCCATCCACGGCCATGACATCCCGAACGTGTGGCCGCAGCACGTGCTGGAACAGGCGGCCAGCGTGAGCCTCGAAGTTGGGGCGAACGAGATCGGTGAACGCGTCGATCTGCGCGATCTGCCGCTGGTCACGATCGATGGCGAGACCGCACGCGATTTCGACGACGCCGTGTACTGCGAGACCACCCGCAACGGCTATCGCCTGATCGTCGCGATTGCCGACGTGTCCTACTACGTGCGTCCGGGCACGCCGCTGGATGACGAGGCGCAGAAGCGCGCGACCTCGGTCTACTTCCCCGGTTACGTGGTGCCGATGCTGCCGGAGACGCTGTCCAACGGGATCTGCTCGCTGAATCCGAAAGTCGATCGCATGTGCTTCGTCTGCGATATGCGCATCAATGCGGATGGCGAGGTCACCAAGTCGAGCTTCTACGAAGCGGTGATGCGCTCGCATGCGCGTCTGACCTACACCCAGGTGTGGGCCGCCGTTGGCGAGCAGGACGAGGGCGCGCGTGCGCAGCTGGGCGCCGTGCTGCCGCACGTCGAAAACCTCTACGCGCTCTACCACGTGCTGGCCGCGCAGCGGCAGCGCCGCGGCGCGATCGAGTTCGAGAGCACCGAGGTCGATTTCCGTCTCGGCCCGGGAGGTGAAGTGATCCAGGCTGCGCCGCAGCCGCGCAACGACGCGCACAAGCTCATCGAGGAGTGCATGATCGCGGCCAATGTGCAGGCTGCGCTGTATCTCCTGAAGAAGAAGATCCCGGCGCCCTACCGTGTTCACGACCGGCCCCCGGAGTCGAAGTATGGCGAGCTGCTGGAGTTCCTGAAGGGCTTCGGGCTGAAGCTGCCGGAGTGGTCGAAGGTGACCCCGGGCGACTACACCGCGCTGCTGCGCAAGATCCGCAAACGCGACGACTGCGAGCTGCTGGAGACCGTGCTGCTGCGTTCGCAGGCGCTGGCGGTATATCAGCCCGAGAACATCGGCCATTTCGGCCTGGCGCTGGAGGCCTACGCCCACTTCACCAGCCCGATCCGGCGCTATCCGGACCTGCTGGTCCACCGCGCGATCAAACACGCCCTGATCGGCGGCCGAGCCACCAGCTACCTCTATGCCGCGCACGACATGGCAGCGCTGAGCCTGCAGTGCAGCGAGCGCAGCCGACGCGCCGAGGAAGCCGAGCGCGAAGTCGATGAGCGCTACCGCTGCGCCTTCATGGAGCGCCACGTCGGCGCCGAGTTCGACGGCACCATCGCCGGCGTCACCAGCTTTGGCCTGTTCGTCGAGCTGGACGAGTCGAAAATCAGCGGTCTGGTGCATGTCACCCAGTTGCCCAACGACTACTACCACTTCGATCCGGCGCAGCGCCTGCTGCGCGGAGAGCGCCAGGGCCGCGTGCACCAGCTTGGTGACAAGGTGCGGGTACTGGTGCTGCGAGCCTCGATCGAGGACCGCAAGATCGACTTCCGCCTCGTCGAGGGCGGCAAGAAGTCGAAAAAGGTGGGAGTGAGCCGATGAGCGACTGGATTGCCGGCATCAACGCCGTTGCCGCCGCGTTGGAGGCAGGGCAGGACCTTGCCGAGGTGCTCATCGACGGCAAGGCCAAGAACCCGCGTCTGGCCGAGATCGGCAGCGCTGCCAAGGCTGCGGGCATCGCCCTGCGCTTCGTGCCCTTGGATCAGATCGAACGCCAGGCCGCTGGCGCGCGGCATCAGGGCGTGATCGCGCGCGTGCAGTCGACCCGGATCTACGACGAGCGCGACCTCGAAGGTCTGATTGAAGCCTCGGCGAAACCGCTGTTGCTGATCCTCGACGGCGTTCAGGACCCTCACAACCTGGGCGCCTGCCTGCGTTCGGCCGCGGCCGCCGGCGCTACCGCCGTGATCGTGCCGAAGGACCGCGCCGCCACGCTGACGCCAACGGCGCGCAAGGTGGCTGCCGGCGGCGCCGAGCGCGTGCCGCTGGTGCGCGTGACCAACCTCGCGCGCTGCATGAAGGATCTGCAGGACGCCGGCATCTGGATCGTCGGCCTGGCCGGTGAGGCCGAGTCCAGTCTCTACAGCGTCGATTTGAAGGGCCCGATGGCGATCGCGATGGGCGGCGAGGGCGAGGGTCTGCGTCGCCTGACTCGCGAGCACTGCGACTACCTGGCCAAGATTCCCATGGCCTCGGGCATGGAGAGCTTGAACGTATCGGTGGCGGCGGGCATCAGTCTGTTCGAGGCAGTGCGGCAGCGCGGTTGACTGCCGCGAAGAGGCACTCAACACCGGGCATGCGAGCGGTGCACTCCCGGGTCGCTGTCATCGCACTGGGGAACCCCATGCCCCAGTTATTGCCTCAATCGAGCCGCTCCAGCACCGCCAGCGTCGGCTTCGAGAGGTTCAGCGAGTAGAAGTGGAGCTCGGGCGCTCCGCCTTCGATCAGGCGTCGGCACAGCTTGGCCACGGCGTCGGCGCCGAACTCGCGCACTGCCGCGGCATCGTCGCCGTAGGCCTGCATGCGCTTGGCCATCCAGCGGGGGATCTCGGCGCCGCACATCTCGGAGAATCGCCGCAGCTGGCTGTAGTTCGAGATCGGCATGATGCCGGGCACGATCGGGATGTCGATGCCCTCGCGGCGCACCGAATCGACGAAAGCGAAGTAGGCGTCGGCGTTGTAGAAGTACTGGGTAATCGCGGAGTTGGCGCCGGCGCGCACCTTGGTGCAGAAGTGCTTGAGGTCGGCGAGGGCGTCGTCGGCCTGCGGATGCACTTCCGGGTAGGCGGCCACCTCTATGTGGAAGTGCTCGCCGGTTTCGGCGCGGATGAACGCGACCAGCTCGCTGGCGTAGCGGAAGTCGCCGGGCCGGGCCATGCCCGAGGGCAGATCACCGCGCAGGGCGACGATGCGGCGGCAGCCGATCTCGCGGTAGCGCTGCAGAAGCTCGCGGATCTCTTCGCGCGTGCCGCCCATGCAGGAAAGATGCGGGGCGGCGTCGAGCCCGTGCTGCTCGTGCAGGCGGCGTACGGTGTCGGCGGTGTAGGACAGGGTCGAGCCGCCGGCGCCGAAGGTCACCGAAACGAAGCGTGGACTGTATTCCTTGAGCTTTTCTGCGCTGCGGTCGAGCTGGCTGCGCTGCTCGTCGGTCTTGGGCGGAAAGAATTCGAAGGACAGCGAGGGCAGGGCAGGCATGTATCGCTCTATCGCGATGGAAGGTGAGCGCGATGGTAGCTGCATGTGCGCGCTGCGGGAAGCATGCATGCCTGTGCCCGGGTGCGCGGCACCGTGCGCGCCGCACGGTACCCATCGAAAGCCGTCAGGCTCTGCAACCGGATGCGGCCGTCGCGCACCCCGGCGAACGCCGTCATTGCCGCCCCCGAGTGGCTGCTTGACTGGCAAACGCGAATCGTTATCATCCGCAGCCACGGTGTCCTTCACCCCGCACCGGGAGAGCTGACATGACCTTGAACCCCGCTGTTTCCGATGTTGCTTGCACGCAGGCCTTCGACACCTCCGCTTCGATGTCGCCGTCCCGCGGCCCGATGCGAAGCGCTGCCCGCGAGACCATCGACAGCCACGCCCTGCTGCGCGGCGGTCGTGAGCTGGTGATCGTGCACGGTGAGCACGAGTACCGCCTGCGCCTGACCCAGAACGACAAGCTGATCCTGACCAAGTGATCTGAACCGACTGAGGCCGCCCTCGCGGTGTGCCAGACGAGACGGACTCCCGCGTCCGCCGAAGCCGGGCTGCTGGACTCGATATGGAAGTATCGAACTCCAGTTGCGGCCCGCAGTGCCGCAACGCTCGACCCCAACCGCCAGCCAGCGCCCCAGGCGTGAGCCCGCTCCGACACCCGATGTTCTCTCGGAGCCCCGATGCCCACCCTGCGTTTAGCTCCAACGCGTCCAACGGCGCTTGCCGTTGCGCTCGCCCTCGCACTCCTGACGCCTTGCGCCGCCACCCATGCGGCGAGCTCCGCGCCTTCCGAAGCGGACGACGCGGCTTTTGATCGGCTCGATCGCATCGTCGTCTCGGCCACCTTCACCGAGGCCGCAGTCGCCAGCCTGCCCAGTGTGATCAGCGCCATCGATCGCTCCCAGCTTCAGCGCGAGCTGGCGATGAACCTGCGCGACGCCGTGCGCTATGAGCCTGGCGTGTCCGTGCGCTCGAGCTTTGGTCGCTTCGGCCTTGGCGACTTCCGTATCCGCGGCCTCGAAGGCAATCGCGTGCTGATCGAGACCGATGGCATTGCCGTGTCCGATGCCTTCGCTATCGGCAGCTTCTCCAGCGCCGGGCGGATCAGCATTGATCCGGCCACGCTGAAGGCCATCGAGATCGTGCGCGGCCCCGGCTCCTCGCTGTATGGCTCGGATGCGTTGGGCGGCGTCGTCGCGCTGCAGACCGTCGATGCCGAAGATCTGGTGCGCGAGGGCGAAGATCGCGGCATCGCACTGCGCATGGGCACCTCGGGCGAGGACTTCGGTGCCTTCGGCGGCAGCTCCGCGGCCTTTGTGGGAGAACGCTGGTCGGGCCTCGCCGTGCTGAATCGTCGCGAGGGTCGCGAGCCGCGCAATCAGGGCGAAGACCGCAGCGATGGCGCCGCGCGAACCCGCTCGAATCCGCAGGACACCGCTCAGAGCAGCCTGCTCGCCAAGCTCGGCTTCGCCCCAGACGCTGACCAGCGCTGGACGCTGACGGTCGAGGGCAACGAGGCGCGCGCCCTCACCGACGTGCGCAGCGCACGTACCACCACATCGGGCCCGGGCCTGCCGGTGCGCGTGCTCGACCTGCAGGGCGATGATCGCCAGACCCGCGCGCGGCTCAGCCTGCGCCACGCCTGGAGCGGCCTGAACAGCGCCGTGGCCGACAGCCTGCGCTGGCAGGTGTATCGTCAGGACAGCGAGACCACCCAGCGCACTTTCGAGGAGCGCGTCAGCCTCGCTGCAGCCGGACCTATCAACCCGACCCGCCGCGAGCGCGAGTTCAACTTCGATCAGCGCGTGTACGGCGCTGAGTTCACCGCCCACAAGGCCTTCACCCTCGGGAGCGCGGAGCATCGCCTCACCTGGGGTCTGGACCTCAGGCTGAGCGACATTCGGCAGAAGCGCGATGGCCGCAGCATCAACCGGCTCACCGGTGCGGTCAGCACCACGATCTCGCCCGATGTGTTTCCGGTGCGCGACTTTCCGGTCAGTCGCACCACCGCGGCGGGGCTCTACCTGCAGGACGAGATCGAAACGGCCGACGCGGCCTGGCGTTTCATCCCTGGACTGCGCATCGACCACTACGCGCTCGACCCCGAGCGTGATCCGATCTTCGCGGCCGACAATCCGGGTGTGGCGCTGGCGGACGTGCGCGAGACCTCGGTGTCGCCGAAGTTCGGTGCGGTGCGTCGCCTGGGCGAGCGCTACAGCGCCTTCGCCGGCTATGCGCGGGGCTTCCGTTCGCCGCCCTACAACGACGTCAATCTCGGCTTCACCAATCTGCAGTTCGGCTACACGGCGATCCCGAATCCGGACCTGAAGCCCGAGACCTCGGACGGCATCGAGCTCGGCCTGCGCCGGCAGGATGCCGACTTCTGGTGGACCCTGTCGGGCTACGCCAACCGCTACCGCGACTTCATCGAATCCTTGCGCAGCGTGGGCGTCGATCCCGCGACTGGCCTGCTGGTGTTCCAGTCGCAGAACGTTTCGCGCGCGCGCATCCACGGCGTCGAGCTGAAGGGCGGCTGGGGCCTGGGCAGCGTCTGGCCCGCGCTTGAGAACGTCGAGCTGCGCTTTGCCGCGGCGCACGCCAAAGGCCGAGACACCACGGCGGATCGGCCGCTCAGCTCGGTGGACCCGCTGAGCGGCGTGCTGGGCTTGCGCTGGAGCGGTGCGCGCAGCTCGGTTGAGCTGGCGCTGCGCGGCGCGGATCGAAAGCGGGAAGCGGGCACCGTCGCCGCGACGGGCGGGGCAACGCCCGCCTTCGCTGCGCCCGGCTACGGGGTGTTCGATCTGCTCTACGAACTGGAGTTCGCCGGGCATGCGCGCCTGAACCTCGGCGTCTTCAATCTGGCCGATCGCCGGCACTGGGACTGGGCGGCGGTACCGCAGATCGCGGCCAGCAGCACGGTGCTCGATCGCTACACCGCGCCGGGTCGTTACCTCAGCGCACAGATCGAGCTGAGCTTCTAGCGAACTTGCATTGCGCGCCTGCGGGCGCACGGAGACCGACCATGTTCGACGCATCCGATAACGCAGAGGCCAGCGCGTTCGAAGCCGACGCGCTGAACGCGGCCGCGCTGCGATTGGCCGACTGGGAGTCCAGCCTGATCGCTCTCGGTCCGGTGGTCTGTCTGCATCGACGCGAGGACGCGCTGCCGCTGCTGGCCTGGAGTCGCGCGCAGGCGATCAGTGAGGTCGACTCCGATGGCCCGCGCGAAGCCCTGCGTTTGTTCGACCTGGAGGGGCAGGCCGCGCTGCAGCTGTGCCTGCTGCCGGACAGCGACTTCCTCGCCTGGGAGCGGCTCACCCAGCGGCTGCCCCTGCGTGCCGAGGCCCCGGAACCCCTGTGCCGACCGCCGTGGCTGGCGCGGCTGCTGTGGCGCGCGCGCGTGGGTCGCTTCCTGCACTGGAACGGGCGTCTGCGCTTTGAGCCCTGGGCGGCGATGTCGCCCTGCGGCGAGCGCAGCGCCGAGGTCTGGAGCGCGCGCTGCCGCTGCGGGCCCTGTCAGCGCTGAGCGCATGAAGAGGTCTGCGCTCTCCACAGGCCGTGAGCCTGCGGATCGACCTGCTTTCCTGCGGAGACAGCGTCCGCACCGACGTCTTGATCGACGAGGTGGGTGCGGGCGCATGTCCTTCGCTTTCCTCCATCGCGCGCTCGCCGCGCGCACCGACCGGGAGTCATCGATGAATCCTTGCAGTCACTTCTTCCGACGCGCGTCGAGCGCACTGCTGTGTGTGTTCACGGCCCTGATGCTCAGCGGCTGCGCAGGCATCGAGACGCGTGCCTCGCGCTCGGCACCCGCCATCGCAAGCAGCGTGGCCAAGCCGGAACCTGTTCGCCACGCCGGCTTCGAGAAGGATCGACGCGCCATCCTCGCCATGGCCGGCGAGTTCCGGGTCAACTTCACGTTTCGGGAGACCGTCGCTTTCGAGCCCGGCTACGTGCCCGTCAAGGCCGAGCGCTCTGGTGCGTTCGAGCTCGTCGAAGTGATCGAGGATCGCGGCGACTTCATCTCGCTGCAGCACATCCTGGTGATGGGCGACGAGGACGATCGCCAGGTGATCAAGCACTGGCGCCAGGATTGGCAGTACCAGCCGGCCCAGGTGCTGCGCTATCGCGGCGACCAGCGCTGGGTGCCCGAAGCGGTCGATGCCGAGCGCGCACGCAGCGCGTGGTCGCAGACGGTCTACGAAGTCGACGATGCGCCGCGCTACGGCGGCTTGGGCCACTGGCGCCACAGTGACGGCGAAACGGTGTGGGAGTCCGACTACGGCTGGCGGCCGTTGCCGCGCCGCGAGCACACCACGCGAGAGGACTACCAGCTGATGGGCGCGATCAACCGCCACGTCCTGACCGCGAACGGCTGGGCGCATGAGCAGATCAACACCAAGCTGATCGTCGACGGCGAGGGCGGCATCCGTCCGCTGGTGCGAGAGCAGGGCCTCAACACCTACCGTCGCATCGACGATCACGACTTCAGCGCCGGTCGTGAGTACTGGCAGAAGACCCAGGGCTATTGGGCGCAGGTGCGCGCGCTGTTCGACAGCGCGCTGTGGCGGCCGCAGGGCCTGCATCTGAAGGGCACGCTCGACGGTGCACCGCGCTTCGCGCCGAGTTTCGCCCTGGCCGAACGCGTGGCCAAGGGCGAGCGCGTCGATGCGGCGCTGATCGAGACCACATTGCGCAAGTACTGGAACGAAGGCTGAGGCAGCGGTGGGTCAAGACCCACCCTATGGAGCTCCATAAGCACCGCAACGAGCCCATAGGGTGAGTCTTGACCCACCATGAAGCTCCATCAGCGAGCCCATAGGGTGGGTCTTGACCCACCATGGCCTCCAATCCGCCCCGGTCCACCGACCGCAGGTCTCAGATCGTCTCGATCAGCACCCCAGCATGTTCGATCAGCGCACGCGCGGTGGCGGCCTCGATATCGCCGACGAGGCTGGCAGCGATCACGATGCCATTGAAGGCAAGCAGGGTGAGGCGGGCCGAAGTCGCGCGGCCGCCCTGCAGGTGCTGCCCGGTGCTCTCGAGCAAGCTCAGCAGCGCCTGCGCACGCGGCGCGCGGATCGCGCCGCTGTCGCGCGCGGCGGTCACATCGCCACGCAGCAGCGCGAGTTGTTCGACGGCTGAGCGTGCCTCGACAAACACCGCGCTGGTGCGAGCGCCAACCTCGAAGCGCCCGGCGGCGGCGGAGCTGGCGCGCGTGCGTGGATCGGCTGAGCGGCGCAGCTGCGGATGCAGCTGCAGCGTCCGCGCCGAATGCTCGGGCAGCTGCAGCGTCGCGGTCTCCGGCCGCACGTTGACCAGCCCGAGGATGCGCTTCCAGCGACGCTCCACCGCTCCGTCCTCGTCGGCCAGTTCGAAGGCGATCAGCCCTGGCAGCTGCTGTGGCCCGGTGTTGTGGAAGCGCAGATGCTGCTTGACCTGCTGACCGGTGCGCAGGCGGAACAGGCGCGAGCTCATGCGCACCTGGCTCATCTCGGCGACGTGCTGCAGCGCGGCGTCGAGCTGGGCGCGCTGCGGGCGGCGGCTGACATCCGCCAGCAGCGGACGCAGCAGCGGCCACACGCTCTCGTTCTTCTCCGCCGGCGGCAGGCCGCGACTCCAGCCGTGCCGGTTGCGCGTCCAGTCGATCGCGTTGAACCAGTCGCCGCTGTTGTAGCTGTCGCGGTCGCCTGATTTCGAGCGCAGGATCTCCTGCCCGGCGTGGAAGAAGGGAATGCCCTGGCCCAGCAGCATCAGGCTGTGGCCGAGGTTCTGCACCCGCACGCGCTCGTCCAGCGGGGTGGTGCTGGCAAGCTTCAGCTGCAGTACGTCGAACAGGGTTTCGTTGTCGTGCGCTTCGATGTACTTGATGTGTTCGGCCGGGTCGCCCGTGTAGCCCGCACGCTGTCCGAAGTAGTCGACCTGGTCGGCGCGCACGCGCTGGCCCTGCGCATTGGTGAACTCGAAGTCGGCCAGATCGCCGGCAAGACCGATCCGCGCCAGATCACTCAGATACAGCAGCTGGGCGAACTCGCCCGCACCGCCGCCCTGGAAACCGTTGGGCGCGAGCGCCAGACCGGAGATCAGGCCCTGCTCGCGGATGTCGCCGAAGGGATTGCCGCCGCGGATCGCATCGCGCGAGCGGTCGCTGAAAGTGCCGATGCCGGTGCCAGCGAGGTTGGCCTGCGAGGCCTGGATGAAGCGCGCGTTGTTGGCGACCTCGCCGAAGTTCCAGCCTTCGCCGTAGAGGAGGATGCTGCGGCCATCCACGCCGTCGCGTGCCAGCGTGAGCCGGTCAAGCGCGGCCCGCAGCTTCACCAGATTGTCGCGGCTGTGGTGGGCCATCAGATCGAAGCGGAAGCCGTCGACGCGGTAGGCGCGCGCCCAGGTCAGCACCGAGTCGATCATCAGCCGCTCCATCATCGCGTGCTCGCTGGCGGTGTTGGGGCAGCAGCTGCTCTGCTCGACGTAGCCGGCGTTGTTCAGGCGGTGGTAGTAGCCGGGCACCACGCGGTCGAGCACCGACTTAGCGTTCTGGCCGGCGGCATTGGTGTGGTTGTAGACCACGTCCATCACCACGCGCAGGCCAGACAGGTTCAGTGCCTGCACCATCTGCCGGAA
This sequence comes from Lysobacterales bacterium, assembly GCA_046318115.1. Taxonomy (GTDB): domain Bacteria; phylum Pseudomonadota; class Gammaproteobacteria; order Xanthomonadales; family Xanthomonadaceae; genus Aquimonas. Next base: position 108,707 of record JBKCVA010000078.1, read on the forward strand.
CTCGCGGATGCGCGCCGGGCCATCGGGGTCCGTCGAGTAGCTGCCCTCAGGCACGGTGTAGTGCCAGGGGTCGTAGCCCCAGTTGAAGCCATCGGCGTCGCGGATGGCGCCGGTCAGCCCCTGCTGCTGGTCCGAGCTGGGCGGCAGCGCCTCCAGCTGGGCAAACGGCACCGACTGCTGATCCTGGCGTCGCTCCGGGATGTTGGCCTGATCAAACGCCGGTAGCAGATGCACATGGCTGAAGCCGGCCTTGGCCAGCCCGCGCAGATGGCGCATGCCGGTCGAGGCGGGGTGCGCGAAGGCCGCGAAAGTGCCGCGCTGGGCCGCGGGCACGGCCTCGTCCGTCCAGCTGAAATCGCGCACGTGCAGTTCGTAGAGCAGGGTGTCTTCGTGCGCGCGCAGCTCGGGCTTGGGCGTGAGCTTGAACAGCGGCGGCATCAGCGCGGCCTCGTCGAGATCGACGATCTGCGACAGCGCGCTGTCGACCGAAAGGCTCAGGCTGTAGGGGTCAGTAACGCGGTTCGTCTCGATGCGGCGGGTCGTCGGCGCATAGACCTCGACCTCGAACAGATAGAACTGGCGGTTCCAGTCGCGCGGGCCGCTGACGCTCCACACGCCGCTGGCCGCATCGAAGGTCATCGCGTGCCGGGTCGGCGTGGCGCTCGGATCGCTGCTGGCGAAGCGGAGCAGCTCAACCCGGCGCGCGGTGGGTGCCCACAGGTGGAGGTCGACGGCGTTGCTGGTGATCACCGGGCCCAGCGGGCGATCGGTGCTGTAGAGCGCATCCAGCACGCCGGGGATCTGCACACCGGTGGCGTCCAGCGGGGCATCCGCGGCGCTGCGTGCGGCCAGCGCGATCTGCCCGCGAAGGATCTGCGCGAGTTCGGCGCGCGGCAGCTCGGGTAGGCGCAGGGCACGGTAGCTCGCCAGATGCGGCCAGCGCGCGCGCTGCTCGGCAGTGAGGCCACCGGGCACCACCGAAAGCGCCACGCTGCTGCCGCCTTCCACGCCTTCGCCCGTCAGGCGGAGGCCTGCGTCCGCGCTGTGATGCAGGGCGAAGCGCGCGTCATCGCTGCCGGCGTTCCAGGCCAGCGTGCGCGCGTCGATGAAGTGCGCGCGCGACTCCGCAAGGTTGCCGCGCGGCGCCACAGCGCTGCTGGAGATGCTGACAACCTTGCTGGCGCGATCAAAGCTGAAATACGTCAGCCCGCAGCCTTCGGCGACCTCGAAGGCGATATTGGCGCCGCCGGGCGCACCGCCTGCGCCGTAGTTCTCGGCCCAGCTTTCGTTGATCGCGACCTTGGCTTCATAGCTGCCCGCCGGCAGTCGCGCTTCGAAGGTGGCGAAGCCGTCGTTGTCGGGGTCCTGCAGCCAGGCGGCGAGACATTCCGGCTGCCAGTCGCCGCTGCAGCCCAGTTCGCTCTGGAAGCTGCCGACAGCCACAGCGACCGGTGTGTTGCGGCTGTCGGTCGCCCATTTCGTGCGATTCGAGAAGTAGAAGCGCAGAGGCTGACCATCGGCGTTCAGGGCGATGTTGGCGCCGCCCGCGGCGCCACCCGCGCCGTAGTTCACGTCCCAGCTGCCGTTGAGGGTGGCCTTGTATTCATAGCTGCCGGCCGGCAGCAGGAACTCGCCGCGCCAGACATCGCTGCTGGCAGAGTAGGTGAGGCGCGAGGCGGTGCAGGCGGGAGACCAGTTGTCGCTGCAGCCAAGCGCCTGCTGCAGGCTTCCGGCGATCGTCACGCTTGCGGGCTGTGGCACCGCCGGGGCCGGCGCGACCGTGAGCTGGTTGCTGAGGCCGTCGAAGCGGAATTCCTGCAGCGAACAGGCCTGGCCAACGACGAACGGGATGTTGGGGCCGCCCTGCACGCCGCCGGCGCCGTAGTTCAGATCCCAGGACTCGTTCATCGCCACCTTGGCCTCGAAGTTCCCGGCGGGCAGCGCTGCGGTGGCGCGATACACGCCATCGCGTTCAGGGTCCTCCAGCCATCCGCGCAGGCAGGTCGGGTCCCAGTCGTTGGCGCAGCCGATGGCGCGCTGGAAACTGCCGACGGCCACGGGAATCAGCGAGCTCACCGGCTCGGTGATGAAATTGGTGCCGCTGCGGAAGTAGAACTTGAGCGTGGAGGGGCTCGTGAGATTCAGCGGGATGTTGCCGCCGCCTTGCGCGCCGCCGGCGCCGTAGTTGGTGTCCCAGCTGCCGTTGAGCGCGACCTTGTACTCGTAGCTGCCGGCGGGCAGCTGGAAGCGGGACTGCCAGACGCCGTCTTCCTCATCGAAGCTCAGCTGCGAGGCCGCACAGGGCGGCGACCAGTTTTCGCTGCAGCCGAGCGCCTGCTGCAGGCTGCCGACCAGGGTGACGCGCTCCGGCTGTGAGCCTTGCGCGTGCAGTCCGGTGGCAGTGACGAGGGCGAGGGCGAGGGCCGCGGCGAGGGTGGCGACTGAGCGGTGCATACGGAGTGCTAGGAGGATGGGCATGAATGATTCCTGATAAGTGCGCTCAGGCAGCCGGTGCCTGCCAGCTCTTGCGATCTTCGGTCGGAAGGGGCGCGGCATCGAGGGTGTTCGGCGCGATAGCCCCTGTCCCTGTGGAGCGGCTCGGCGCCGATCGGCGGCTGCCGGTGGCAGGCGCCGGCGCCGAGAGCCCGAGAGAAGCGAAGGGAAGGGGTTGGGGAGAGGGTCCGGGAACTTCGTGCAGCTGCTGCCCCGCGAATGCCCGCGTTGTGCATCTCACACCCCGTCGGCGCCGCTCAGTGCGATGTTGATACGGGACGATCAGCGAGCCCGGAGTACCTGTTCGGATTGGAGCCTTCGCCACGAACGGACCCTCACCCCAACCCCTCTCCCACAGGGAGAGGGGCTCAGAGCCAGGTCCCTCACAGCGCGCGCAGGAATCCGGGCATTGCCGCTCGCGAAGGCTTTGCATCGAGCGACAATCCCCAATCCCCAATCCCCAATCCCCAATCCCCAATCCCCAATCCCCGCTCCTACCTCAACCACATCCTCGCCCTGCGCGCCGGCAGGCTGAAGGTGTAGCTGCTGCTGCCGATGTTCACGACGCTGGTCGAGTCAAGAACATCGCGGTAGTTGGCGAACCACCAGAGCACGCTGTTGTTCATGTTGATGGTGGTGTTGACCGTGGTGCCGCACTTGTTGATGCCGACGATGCCGCGGTTGCCGCGACGGAACAGGAGATGGCAGTCGCTGTGGGACAGCACCTGCATGTCGCTGCCCTGGGTGGCGTTGTGGAAGCGGATCATGGCGGCAAGATCGCTGCGGCGGTAGGCGTTGACCCAGCGGTTGTCGCCGCTCTCGTTGTTGTCCGAGTACAGCAGCGGGCTGCCGCCGTCGCGGCCCAGCACATAGGCATAGGCCAGAGTCTCGTCGGTGGGGTCGAGGATCAGGTAGCGGAAGCCGCCGTTGTTCGGGATGTCGTGGGTCACGGTGAACGTCACCGCACGGCTGTTGGGCAGGGCCTGGCCGACGGCCAGAGGGTTGACCAGCGCGTTCATGCTGCCGCCGAAGCGGAAGGCGTTCCGGATGCTGCCGAACAGCGGAAAGTCGTAGGCCGCGTGGTCGGTGCCGTTCAAGTAGGGGGCGAGGAAGCCGTTGTACTCGCTGTCGCCGGCGCCGCCGTTGGTGATCACCTCGCCGAACACATGCACGCCCTGCTTGATCTCGGCAGTGAGCACAGCGTTGATGTGCGACAGCGGCATGTGCTTGGCGGCATCGATACGGAAGCCGGTGACGCCGAGACCCTTCAGAGCGGTGAGATAGTTCCGCTGCTGGCCGATCACATAGCTGTTGCCGAGCAGATCGGGCAGACCGGCATCGCCCGGGCCTCCGCAGAGCCTCCAGTTCTGCACTTGCCAGACATCGTTGTAGTTGTTGATGCAGTTCGCTGAGCCGAAGTCCCACTGCGACAGGAAGTTGAAGCGCAGGTCGCCGAACAGACGCTGGTTGTTCCAGTAGGTTGTGTTGGACGCATAGGCGTTCAGCACGCGCTGGCCCGGGTAATTGAGGTCGGAGCGTTGCGCCGACTCATTGGCCATGTGATTCAGGATGATGTCGGCGTAAACGCGAATGCCGCGAGCGCGCAGAGCGTTCGACATGCTCTGGAAGCTCTGCCGGTTGCCCAGCGGATGGTCGATGGTGCGGTAGTCTTGAGGCTGGTAGCGCGCCCACCAGGCCGAGCCTTCCGACTTCAGTGGCGGCGCCACCAGTACGGCCTTGTACCCGAGCGATTGGATCTCGGCGGCGCGCGCTTCAACGGTGTCGTATCGCCAGTTGAAGGCGTGCAGGATGACGTCGGCTTTGGCGGGCGTCGTGCTTGCGGCGAAGGCAGCAAGCGCTGCGAGACCGGGCACTGCGCGCGCCGCGGCGCGGACGCTTGAACTCAGGCATGCGTGGAGACGACTCGCCAGATGGCGGACAAAACGAGGTTGCTGCGGGTGCGTGGAAGCACCCGTCGAGTGACGGTTCATAGCGGACTCCCTCCCCAGAGAGTGTTGGCCTGCTGCATGGGCCGCCGAGCACCGCACCATGCGGTTGCCGGCCTTGTGACGAACGGTTCACGCGTCTGCTGCGCGCTCGTATCGAGCCGTTCGCTGCGCTTTGGGCTGACCGCTTGCCGGATCGCCTCGGAGGCGTCTGGTCTTTGAGCGGCGATGCTCCCTCAGCGCGGTGGGCAGCCTAGGTCAGTGCTGTGCAGCATAACAATCCCATGCATACGTATTCAGGAACGGGGATTCGGGATTGGGGCTTCGTGAAGAGCGCCGACCTGCTTTGCATCGCGAGCGTGAAGCCGGCGAGCTTCGCTCTTCTCTTATGCGAATTCCCAATTTCCTGTCCGCGCTCTCAAGCCCTGAACAATCGCATGTAGACCGCCACGCCCAGGCCCCACAGGCCGTTCAGGATGAGCGCGCCGATGATCAAGGCGCTGCTCAGTCCGATGCCCTTGATCGGAAACACGACGAACCAGGCAACGAGGCTGGGGAGCAGCGCGCCGAGCACGATCGCGAGCATCCAGAACCGCGCACCTGCGCTGCGTCGGATCAGTGCCCACAGCGCGATCCCCCACAACCCACCCCAGAAGGCCAAGGACAGCACCGCGGGAACGCCGAGCGGCGGCACCGGTGTGAAGTTCCATGGTGCGACGGCCGCCTTGCCCGACAGGCTCAACAGCCAAAGGCCGCCCTGGTGGAAGAAGAGGGTGGCGAGAAAGCCGGCGACGAAGGCAAGGATCAGCGTTTTCGGCTTGAACATCGAATGGCACTCCCGGGCGCGTGTTGATGCGCGAATATACGCGGCCGGGCCGTCTCGGCCGCGTCCCCATCCTCCTTCCTCAAGGCGAGTCCCGCATGAGCCAGCCCGTCCTCTACATCGGCAACAAGAACTACAGCAGCTGGTCCCTGCGGCCTTGGCTGCTGCTTCGCCATTTCGGCGTCGATTTCGCCGAGCACCTGTTGTGGCTGGATACGCCCGAGTTCGCGGCGGAGGTGGCCAAGGCTTCGCCCAGCCGGCGGGTGCCGGTGTTGCATGACCAGGGCCGGGTGATCTGGGATTCGCTGGCGATCTGCGAGTACGCCAACGAGACCTGGCTTGGCGGCCGCGGCTGGCCGCAGGAGCCCGGCCTGCGTGCGCTGGCGCGCTCGGCGGCTTGCGAGATGCACTCCGGCTTCGCTGCGCTGCGCGGGCAGCTGCCCATGAACTGCGATCGCCAGCCCAACGCCTATCGCTGGAATGCCGAGGCCCAGGCCGACATCGATCGCGTGCAGGCGCTGTGGGCGCAGCTGCGCGCGGCCTCGGCGGGGCAGGGCGATTTTCTCTGCGGTGAGTTCGGGATTGTCGACGTCATGTTCGCCCCGGTGCTGATTCGCTTCCGTGGCTACGGGGTCGAGCTCAGCGAGGTCAGCCGCGCCTACTCCGAGGCGATGCTGGCTCTGCCGGCGTTGAAGGCCTGGATCGCAGCGGGCGTCGCCGAGCCGCAGCGTCTGCCCAAATACGAAGCGCTCAAGTGAGTTCAAGCCAATCCGCCGCTGCGCTCGCGGCGATGAGCCCGCAGCGCGAGCGCAGCCCCGTGCTGGCGATGCTGGTGGGGGCCGTGTTGATCAGCAGCACCAGTGCTTTCGTGCGCGTCGCCGATGTGGCGCCCACGGTGTCGGCGTTCTACCGGATGCTCTTCGGCGGTCTGATGCTGCTGTTTCTTCTGGGCGCGGTGAGGGCCCCGTGGAGGCCACGCACGGCCCTGCTGCTGGCTCTGGTGCTGCCGGCAGCGGCGTTTGCGGCGGATCTGATGGCCTGGCACCGCAGCATCCACCTGGTGGGGCCGGGTCTCGCGACCCTGATCGGCAACCTGCAGGTGTTCTTCATGGCGCTGGCCGGCGTTCTCATGTACCGGGAACGCCTGGGGCCACGTTTCATCGTGGGTGTCGCGCTGGCGTTTGCCGGCCTGTGGCTGTTGGTCGGGCGCAGTTGGAGCGATGTGGGCGCCAGCTTCCAGTGGGGCGTCTGGCTGGGCGTGTTCACCGCCTTCATGTACGCGGTCTACATGCTGAGCTTCCGTCGCATCCAGCAGCGCGAGCCCAGTGCGAGCCCGATGTACCTGCTGTGCTGGTGCTCGCTGGTGTGTGCGCTGATGCTGGGAGGTGCCGGTGTGGTGGAAGGGCACAGTTTCGCCATTCCCAACCTCAAGACCTGGGGGGCCTTGATCGGGCTGGCCCTGTTCGGCCAAGTACTCGGCTGGCTGCTGATTTCGTACGCCCTGCCGCGGCTGGACGCTTCGATGGTCGGCCTGCTCCTGTTGCTGCAGCCGCTGCTGGCTTTCGGTGTCGACGTGGTCCTGTTCGGCCGTGCGACCGATGGCCTGGACTGGGCGGGGCTGGTGCTGTCCGCGCTGGGCATCTTCATTGGCAGTCAGCGCGCTCGTGCGCCGGCACCTGCGCAGGAACCCGCATGAGCACGTCTGCCCTGATCGAATCCTTGATCCTGCCGGTGCCGGACTTTCCCAAGCCGGGCATCCTGTTTCGCGACATCACGCCGCTGTTGGCGGATGCACAAGGCTTTCGTGCGGCGGTCGACGCCCTGCTGTCGCCTTGGCGCCATCGGCCGCCGCAGCTGTTCTGCGGCATCGAGTCGCGTGGCTTCATCTTCGCGGCTGCGATGGCGCAGGCGCTGGGCTGCGGTTTCGCACCGATCCGCAAGCCCGGAAAGCTGCCGGGCCCTGTGCTTCGCGAGCACTACAGTCTCGAGTACGGCGAGGACATGCTCGAACTGCGCGCGGACGCGCTGTCGGCTGGCGCGGACGTCGTCGTTGTCGACGATGTCCTGGCCACGGGCGGCACGCTGAAGGCTGCGGCCCGGCTGGTCGAACGCAGCGGAGCACGTCTGGTCGGCGCCAGCGTGCTGATCGAACTCTCAGCTCTCGGCGGGCGCAAGCGCCTCGCCCTGCCTGCGCTTCACGCGGTGCTGTGCTACTGAGCGAGCTTGGGGCAGGGCCGAAGAATCCAGAGCGCGCTTTAAGGCGCAGAGGCCATGGCGAGGGTGTCCAGAGGCGGCCACAGCACGCGGATGGCTCCCTCACATGCGCTCAGCCTTGCCGCCTGCTTTGGCAGCGCGCCGTTGGATCGGGCACGGAGATGCCCAACCCGGTCTGGCCGAGCGCGGCGAAGTCGTCGCCGGGTGGCGCCCGAACCCGCCGGACGTAGTCCGGACTCGCCAGCACCGCGCAAGACCCGGACCGACTTGAACCGCCTTGCCCGGGCTGTCGAGTAACGCGACAGTTCACCTGCGCCGGCGGCGGACAGCGCGCTGCGGGTGCACCGCTCAGAATTCGAAGCCGTCGCGGAAGACCCCTGCCTCGATGAACACGATCGGCGTCAGCGCCTGCTGGTCCCGGCAGCCGGCGGGGTGGGTGCAATCTTCGATCAGGAAGGCACGCAGCACGGCGCCGACGCTCGCATCACCGGTCCATTCGAAGACGAGCTGGTCCTGCGTCTTGGGTTGACTGTCGGTGTGCGAAAGCGCCCAGGTGCCACACTCCGCCGGTGCGGGGATATAGCTCCAGCGGCCGTTTCCGGGCACGGAGAAGGTTCCTGCGCCGGTCGCGATCCCCGCCTTGGCCCAGATCAGCACCCCGCGCGCGCGCCGAGAGGGATTCGGGTGGTGCAGGCGCAGTTGGATCGGAGTGCCCGGGTAATGCAGGGACGGCGCCTGCAAGGTCCAACCCTGGGGTGGCGGGTTGGCCAGGGTCGGGCTCATCTGCACCAGCGGCAGCGCATTCACCTCGCAGATCGGCGAGCCCTGCGAGTTGGCCAGCGCGTGAGCCGGAGTTGCGCAGGCTGCTGCGAGCAGCAGGCAGCGTGCCCGCCCGCGCCACGGCTGCGCGCGCGTGGCGGAGGCGTCGGCCAAGCGCTGGCGTGGCGCCGGATCTTCGAGGTGTTCGAGTGCTTTGCGCATGGTGCATCCGGCCGACCGACGGTATGGCTCTTTCGTGAATTGCCGCACGGAAGCCTAGCAGGCTGGTTTGCGATTGTTTGCAAACTTTCGATCGGTCCCGGAACCGGCCATGCATGCTCTCCTTACATTGCGCCCGGCAAGACTGCTCGCAGGCCTGCTGGTGTTGAGCGCCGTCTGCGCGCCCTCGCAGGCGCAGGTGCTGTTTCGCGACGGCTTCGATCCGCCGCCCGAGGGCCCGTTCACCGAGGCCGAGGCCTCGCGCTTCCTCAGCCATGCCACTTTCGGCCCCACGCTCACCGAGATCACCCGGCTGCGAGGCATGGGCTACACGCCTTGGCTCAACGAGCAGTTCGGCCGACCGGCGTCGCTGCAGCTGCCGCACCTCGACAACCTGATGTCGATCGATCCCAGCGTGGTGTGGCAAGACAAGCGCAATGACATCTGGTTCCGCAACGTGCTGTATCGCGACGACCAATTGCGCCAGCGGATGGCCTTCGCGCTGTCGCAGATCTTCGTGGTGTCCGACCAGAACGGCTCGGTGGAGGGCAACCCGAATGCGCTGGCCCACTATCACGACATGCTCAGCCAGAACGCGTTCGGCAATTACCGCACGCTGCTTGAAAACGTCACCCTGCACCCGGTGATGGGCCATTACCTGTCGATGTTCAAGAACCGCAAACCGGATGAGGCGGCAAACATCCGGCCGGACGAGAACTATGCCCGCGAGATCATGCAGCTGTTCAGCATCGGCCTCGTGCGACTGAACCTCGACGGCACCGTGATGGACGGCGATTCCGCAACGCCGGGCGTGCAGCCGATTCCCACCTACACGCAGGACACCATCCGTGGCTTCGCGCACGTGTTCACGGGCTGGAACTGGTCGACCTGCAACCCGCCGGTGGCCAGCGATACCGCCGGCAACTTCAACTGGTGGGACTGGGAATACTGCGGTCCGGGGCCCGGCAACACCGACTGGCGTCTGCAGCCCGGGTGGCGCCAGCCCTTGCGGCCCTGGGGCGAAGGGACACAGTTCGGCTCGATCTACCACGCTTCGGCGGGCACCAAGCAGCTGCTGAGCTACCCCGGCGTGGCGCTCAGCAATGGCGTGCTGCCGGCGGGCGGGCAGGCCCGGGCCAACATGGCCGCGGCGCTGGACAACGTGTTCAACCACCCGAATGTCGGCCCGTTCTTCGGGCGTCTGCTGATCCAGCGATTCACCACCAGCAACCCCTCGCCGGCTTACATCGCGCGCGTTGCCTCGGTATTCAACAACAATGGGAGCGGCGTCCGCGGCGATCTGCAGGCCGTGCTGCGCGCTGTCCTGCTGGATCCCGAAGCGCGCAATCCTTCCCGGGCGCACGCTGGCAGGCTGCGTGAACCCCTGCTGCGAATCACCCAGCTCTGGCGTGGACTGAATGCGAGTTCGAGCGACGGCGCGATTCGCGAGTGGCCCGACCAGTATGGTGCGCAGGCGGTGCTGAGCTCGCCGACGGTGTTCAACTTCTTCCTGCCGAACTACCAGCTGCCGGGTGAGCTTGCCTCGCTGGGGCTGTTCGCGCCCGAGTTCCAGATCACCACCGACACCTACATCACCCGCATGACCAACGAGATCGGCGCCAAAGTGTTCTGGGCCTGGCAAGGCTCGAACACCGGCACCTGGAACCCGGTCAAAGTTGACCTCAATCGCGATATGCAGATCGCACACGATGCGGGGGCGCTGGTCGACCGCTACAACCTGCTCTTCATGGGCGGGCGGATGAGCAGCTCGATGCGGACGGTGCTGGTGAATCATCTGAACGGCATGGGCAGCAGCAACAATGACCAGCGTCGTGCGCGCGTGCAGGACGCCCTGTGGCTGATCCTGACCTCGCCCGAGTACGTGGTGGAGAAGTGAGATGAGCCGGATCGGTCGACGCGAGTTTCTCCACCGTGCGCTGCGTGCCACTGCGGCCAGTGCCGCCTTCGGTTCGATGCTGGGCAAGCTGGAGCTGGCCCAGGCGGCCATGCCCAAGCTGCTCGGCAACGACTACCGGGCGCTGGTCTGCATCTATCTGCATGGCGGCAACGACTGCTTCAACATGGTCGTGCCGCGTGATTCCAACTACAGCGTGTACGCTGCGCGCCGCGGCGCGCTGGCTGTGCCGCAGAGCCAGCTGCTGGCCTTGAACCCTTCGGTGGCGCCGCTCGGCGGCGGCCAGTTCGGCCTGCATCCGCAGATGAGCGGCACCCAGCAGATGTTCAATGCCGGGCGCGCGGCCATCATCGCCAATGTCGGTCCGCTGGTGCGGCCGATGAGCAAACCCCTCTATCAGCAGGCCGGCACCCCGCGCCCTGCGCAGCTGTTCTCGCACTCCGACCAGACCGTGCTCTGGCAGACCCCACGGGCCGATGCCGCCGACCGCACCGGCTGGGGCGGGCGCCTTGCCGACATCTTTGCCGCCAGCAACAGCAACCAGGTGCTGTCGATGAACGTGTCGCTCGACGGCGACAACGTGTTTCAGACCGGCGTGCAGGTCGCGCCCTACTTCATGTCTTCGCAGGGGGTGGAGCAGGTCAGCTTCATCCAGACCGGCGCGGCCAATTGCGCCGACGGCGGCCAGGGCTGGAACCGTCGCCGCTGCCTCGCCTTCAACGCGCTGCTCGATCAGTCGCATACCCACGCGTTCGAGCGCGCCTACGCGCAGAAGGCACGGCGAACCCTGCAGACAACCGACCAGGTGGTCGCGGCGCTGGCCACCGTGCCCGCCAACGATGTGCTGTTCCGACCGTTCTGGGATGCCTTCGGCCTGACCTGGAACCCGAGCAGCCTGCCCGAGCTGCCGCGGCTGGCGGCGCAGCTGCTGATGGTGGCGCGGATGATCCGCGCCCGCGACACCCTGCAGATGAGCCGGCAGCTGTTCTACGCCGGTCTCGGCGGCTTCGACACGCACGACCGGCAGCTCGAAGATCATCCGGGCCTGCTGCGCCAGTTGTCGCAGGCGGTCATGGCGTTCTACCAGGTGCTGGACAATCCGGCGATGAGCCTGGGCAGCTCCGTGACCACCTTCACCGCTTCGGAGTTCGGGCGCACGCTGTCGATCAATGGCGACGGCACCGATCACGGTTGGGGTGGGCACCATCTCGTGTTTGGTGGCGCCGTGCAGGGTGGGCGCTTCTACGGGCGCTTCCCCAGTCTCGCGGCTTCGGCCAGCAATCCGGACGACGCCGGCTGGGGCCAGGTTATCCCCACCTTGTCCGCTGATCAGTACGCGGCAACCTTGGCGCGCTGGTATGGCCTGTCCGATGGGGATCGTTCGACAATCTTCCCGAACCTGCAGCACATGAGCGGCAATCTGGTTGCGATCGAAGGCCCCAATCTCGGCTTCATGGCGTGAGAGCGTCTCGCAGCCTTGCGCAGCAGGGCCTGACGTCGGACGAGCCTCTCGCTTCACACACGGTCCCCAAGGACCACTGACCCGTGCAGCGCATCGCTGCGCCCACGCTTTGACAGAAAGGCCTGAAAGCTATGTCGCGTTGTCTACCGCTCATGTTGCTGTTCGCCCCCGTGCTCGCCTTCGCCCAGGCGGTCCCTGATCCGCCGCGTTTCGAGAGCTTCCTCACCGGCTTCAGTGGTCCCATCGGGTTGACCCACGCCGGGGATGGCAGCGGGCGCTTGTTCGTCAATCAGCAGAGCGGCGCACTGCGTGTGGTCCGCAACGGGGCCTTGCTGGCCACGCCCTATTTCAATGCGGCGGTCAGCAGTCCCAGCCTGCAGTGCACTTACCCGGGCGATTCCAGCCCGAGCACGGTCGGCTTCACCAGCGGCGGCGAACGCGGTCTGCTGGGCGTTGCCTTCCATCCCGAATTCGCCAGCAACGGTCGCGTCTTCATGAGCATCACCGATGCCAACGGCGACACCATGCTGCTGCGCTACACGGCATCAAACCCCGCCGCCGACGTGCTGAGCACGCAGGACCTTGCCACCTGCACCGTGGTGCTCCGCGCCGATCAGGACTTCAGCAACCACAACGGTGGCCACATCGCCTTCGGGCCTGATGGCTACCTCTACTTCGGGCTGGGCGACGGCGGCAGCGGCGGCGACCCCTGCGATCGCGGCCAGGTGCTGGCGCCAGGCAATCTCAACGGCAGCGGTGACTGTGCGGTCGACGCCAATTTCACCGCCAACGGCGGCAATGCCGATTCCCGCGCGCTGCTGGGCAAGTTCCTGCGGATCGATGTCGATGTCACCACCGCCGTGGGCAGTGGGCAGCTCTGTGGCCGTCCGCGGACGGCTCAGGCAGCCGCTTACGGGATCCCGTCCGGCAACCCGGGTGCGAGCGGCACCTTGGCTGCGGCCTGCGACGAGGTCTGGTCCTACGGCGTGCGCAACCCGTGGCGCTTCAGCTTCGATCGCGAGACCGGCGACCTGTGGATGGGCGACGTGGGCCAGGGTGCGCGCGAGGAGATCAACTTCGAGCCCTCGGGCGCGGGTGGTCGCAACTACGGCTGGCGCTGCCGCGAGGGCATCGTGCAGCACGCCAGCTGCGGCGCGCCTGTCGTGGCCTTCACCGAGCCCGCGCTGGACTACGCACGCAGCTCGCCGCAGTGCTCGGTCACCGGTGGCTTCCGCTATCGCGGGCCGGTGTTGGCGGCGCAGGGTCGCTATTACTACGGCGACTACTGCAGCGCCTTCATCTGGGTGGCGCAGCCGACGCAGACCGGCTTCGCCCATCCGGCCAGCGAGCTGCAAGACCTTGGCTCGGGCCTCACCAGCTTTGGCGAAGGCGAGGACGGTGAGCTCTATGCCATCGTGGGCAATACGGTCAATCGCTTGAACGGCGTCCGCAGCAACCCGGTGGCAGTGTTCGCGAACGGGTTTGAAGCGACCCCGTGATTCCGAACTGCCGATCGCCCTCAGGTTTTGGGGGCGATCGGCCGCTACTCTGACGGGCATTCAGCTTCGCGGAGGTCCGTATGAGCGACATCGCCAACATCGCCCGATCCGGCATGGCCGCCGCGCAGACACGGCTCACCGCGGCTGCCAGCAACATCGCCAACCGCGAGAGCACGGACTTCCGGCGCTTCCAGGTCGACAGCCGCGAGCAGGTTGGTGGCGGGGTCAGTGCCCGATTGGTGCGCGACCCGGAACCGCAGGCCGGTGATGGCCTGAGCACGGACCTCGTCTACTCCATCGAGGCGCGTCAGGCCTTCGCGGCCAACGTCAAGGTGTTGAAAACGCAGGACGAACTGCTGGGCAGCCTGCTCGACACGCGAGCCTGAAGAGCACGAGCGCTTCGGCACTCCCGCTCTTGCCGCCCACGCCTCAACGCTTGAGCCGCAGCGCCCGCCCCAGATCGTCCCACCAGTAGCGCAGGAAGCTGCGCAGCATGCCGCGTTCGACATCCACCGGCCGGCCGCGGGCGATGCGGTCCATCTGCTGGTAGTACCAGCCCTGTGCGCCGAGCACGTTGATCATCTTCATGAGCAGAATCGGGCTGGCCGGTGAGCGCCACCCACGCGGGGCGAGGTGCAGTTTCTGTTCGAAGGCTGGCAACTGCTCGATGCGATGCCGCAGAAGTTCGCGGGCGCAGTCGGGATGCGTGCAGAAAGGCCGCGCGATGCCGATCAGGTCGAGCGCGCCCGAGGCCAGCGCCGCCTCCATCCCTTCCCGCGTGCGGAAGCCGCCCGTCACCATCAGCGGCATCGTCGCGACGCGGCGGATGGCCTCGGCATACTCAAGGAAATAAGCCTCGCGCACCCGCGTGCTGCTGCGCACCTGCACTGCATCCTCGCTGCGACCTTCGACACCCAACAGGCGCGGCTGCTCGTAGGTGCCACCCGAGATCTCCAGCAGGTCGATGCTTTCGGCGTTGAGCAGCTTGACCACGTCCAGACAGTCGGCGTGGCTGAAGCCGCCTTTGCGGAAGTCGTCGGAGTTCAGCTTCACCGAGACCGGAAAGCCCGGACCCACCTCGGCACGCACCGCGCGCACGCATTCGACCAGCAGGCGCGCGCGGTTCTCAAGGCTGCCTCCCCAGCGGTCCTGGCGGCGATTGGTCACCGGCGAGAGGAAGCTGCTGATCAGATAGCCATGCGCGCCGTGCACCTGCACGCCGGTGAAGCCGGTGTCCTGCGCGATCTTCGCCACCGCGCCGAAGCGCTGGATGATGTCGAGGATCTCAGCCTCCTCCAGCGCGCGCGGTGTCTTGTAACTGCCCAGCAGATCCAGCGTGACCGCCGAGGGCCCGACCGGCTGGCGCGTGGCGTAGCGGGGCGACTGTCGGCCGGCATGACTGATCTGCATCCACAGCTCGGCACCGTCGCGGGTGCCCGCCTCGGCCCAGGCGCGCAGGCGGGCGCGGGCTTCTGCCTCCACGCTGGGCGGGTGCGTGATGTCGATGGCCACATTGCCGGGCCGTTCGATCACGAAGCGGTCCACCATCACGTTGCCGGTGATGTTGATCGCCGCACCGCCCGCGCCCCAGGCCGCGTACAGGCGCGCGTGCTCGGGCGTGGCGCGCAGCTGCGCGTCGCCCAGGCCCTCGGTCATCGCCGTCTTGCACAGGCGGTTCTTGAGCACCACGCCGCAGGGCAGGGTGAAGGGCTGGGCGAGTGGGTCGCGGGCGTTCGCCCCGATCGAGGGGGCGTGTGTCGGTTCGCTGGAGTGCATGCAGAGCCGCCGCAAAGAGAGGGACCGCGGCACCGCTGCGCCGCAGGCCCGCACTATCCATCGCTCCCGCGCGACTCAGCAAGCGGGAGCCTCTGCATTCGAACACGGTTGCCGCGCTCGACAGGCTAGGCAGCACGCTGTCATCGAAGAGCGGGTTGCCCTTGCCGGCCGCGCGGGAGTCGCGAACCACCGGGCGGTCGGCCCAACCCGGCGGGTATCGAAGCCGCCGAAGCCGCGCGAGACGCGGATCCGGTCAGGGGGCGCTGTGGAGGCCTGAAGCCTTGCCCGCCGCTGGTGCGACCCGGCGCTACAGGGCATGGGCACTCCGGGCGTCAATGACGGAATGCGTCACTTGAAGAATGGCGCGTCGATGGCGGCCGGAGCGATGCTTTCCAGGCCGTCATGGCCTGCAGGGGTTGGACGCTTGCACGCGCCTAGCGCGCATGCTCCGGAGGGCGCATCAGCCAGTGCGCCTCGAAGACATCGATGGGTTGGGGGCGGTCGAAGTGGTAGCCCTGGAAGTAACCACAGCCCATCGATCGCAGCAGCGCGCAGTGTTCGGCCGTCTCTACGCCCTCGGCGATCACCCCGAGTTTGAAGTGGGTGCCGATGGTGATGAGCGATTGCACCAGCGCCGCGTCACTCCGATCCGTGCCGATATCGCGCACGAAGCTCTGGTCGATCTTGATGCCGTGCACCGGCAAGCGCTTCAGGTAGGACAGCGATGAGTAGCCCACGCCGAAGTCGTCGATCAGCAGGCGGAACCCGGCCGTACGCAGGCGCTGCAGGTTGAGCAGGGTTTCGTCGGAGTCGCCGATCACCGAGCCTTCGGTGATTTCCAGCGCGAGCTGTTGGGTGGGAACGCCGGCTGCCTCGACGCGCTGGATCAGCAGCTCAACGAAGTCGCGCTGGCGGAACTGGCGAGGGCTTATGTTGAGACTGAGGTATTGATGGTCTTCGATCAGGCCGCAATGGCGCCAGCGCACCATGTGCGTCAGGGCTTCTTCCAGCACCCAGTCGCCCACCGCAAGGATCAGGCCGGACTCTTCGCACAGCGGGATGAAATCACCGGGGGGCACCCGTCCGCGCCGCGGGTGGTGCCAGCGCAGCAGGGCCTCCGCACCCATCATCTCGCCCTCGGCGTCGACAATCGGCTGGAAGTGCAGCTGGAACTGGTGGAGCTCAAGGGCTTCACGAAGGTCGGACTCCATCGCGTGGCGCTCCTCCACCCGCGACACGAGGCTGGGCTGGAACAGCTTGACCTGGTTGCGCCCTTCAGACTTCGCCAGATACATGGCGCTGTCCGCATGCCTGATCAGGCTCTCGATGTCGCCGCCGTCAGCCGGGAACAGGGCGATACCGATGCTGGCGCCCAAACGGAACACCTCCCCTCCGACCGTGACCGGTTCGGCGATCCGACCTCGGGCGCCTTCGGCGACCGCGGTGGCGCGCAGTGCCGCCAGCGCCGGCTGGGCGTCGAGGCTGGTCAGCATCAGCAGGAACTCGTCACCGCCCATGCGTGCGGCAATGGCGCCTTCGGGCAGCAGTGCGCTCAGTCGATGCGCGATCTCGACCAGAACGGCATCGCCGATCGAGTGGCCGCGGGCATCGTTGAGCTGCTTGAAATTGTCGAGATCGACAAACAGCAGCGCGCCCTGTTCACCGGTGTGGCGCGCCACATCGAGTGCGACCTGCAGCCGCTCGATCACCAGCCTCCGATTGGGCAGGCCGGTCAGGGCATCGTGGCGCGCCATGTGCGCCGCCGCATGCTCGGCCTCCTTGCGTGCAGCCATGTCCCGCACGAGCTCCTGGTTCACCCGCTCGAGATCCTGGTAGGCCACTTCCAGATTGAGCCGCATGGCCTCGAGCGCACCGATCACCCGGTCCAGCTCGTCCTTGGATCCTCGGCGCGTGCGGCCGATATCGAAACTGGCGGGCGCCAGGCGCACGTCATAGCCGCCCGCCACCTCGGCGAGCCGGACCAGATGGCGGGTAAGCGTCTGGTTGACGATCCAGAGCAGAAAGCCCGCGATCAGCAGTGAGAGTGCGATCTGCGCCGCTACGGTGCGCAGCGTCCTGTCCAGCAGGCGTTGCTCGATGGCTGCGAGGTCGAAGCTGATGCGCAGACGCGCCAGCAGTTGCACCCTGTCGTCCCGCTGGAACTCGATGGCGCGATCCCAGTGCAGCGCTTTCGTCTCGCTATGGACGCCGACTTCGATGGGGCTGCTGTCGCCGAACCAGCCGGCGTCGCCCGGCTCCAGCTCGACCCGGATGACATCCGGCAGCGACGCGATGCCCTTGAGTAGCAGCTCGACCTGGTCGCGATCGAGATTCCAGACGGCGAGGGCAAGCGCATCGCCCGAGCTTTCCATGATCTGGGCCACGCGCGTTTCCAGCAGAGCGAGCTCGGCGCGTCGCTCCACGAAGCCCTGCAGCGCCGACAAACCGACCGCGACCAGCAGGCTGAAAAGCACGACACGAAGCGCCAGCCGCCGCCCGACACCTGAGCGCCAGCTGGTCTTCTGTCGCGGATTGGCGGCTGCGTCATCGGAGGGCTGCTGCACGTGTGCCCGGCTCCGTCCCCGTTTCCAGGGGGGCGCGCTGCAATTCCTGCGCCGATGGGGTGTGACTGGGGATCGTCCCGACGCTCGCCTTCCCCGTGCGGTGATGCCGCGGGGGGCTGGCTCGGGCTTCCGGTCGCCTGACCCGATATCGGGTCAGGCAGCCAGTGCTCAGGCGGTCAGCCGGTCGAGGCTCGACGCATCGCCGGACGCTGCCCATAGGTCAGCGCCCGCCACAGCCATTCCATCGGCCCGTAGCGGAAATGTCGCAGCCACAGCGGTGACAGCGCCACCTGGGCGACGAAGATCAGCAGGGCGATCTGCACCTGCCCCCAGCGATCGACCTGGCCGTACCAGCCCAGCCCATAGCCGTAGAACAGCAGGCCGCAGATCAGCGACTGCAGCAGGTAGTTGGTCAGCGCCATGCGCCCGGCAGGGGCCAGCAGGCCCAGCACGCGCGCGCCCACGCCGGTCTGGAACAACAGCACAAAGGCGGCCACATAGGCCATCGACAGCGGCAGGCTGCCGAGGCTCATCAGGCCCGTGGCCAGCAGCGCATCGCCGAGGCCGGTCTTCAGATCGAAACTCGTGCCCACCGCGAGGCTCAGTCGAATGAACAGGGCGCCGACCAGCGCGCCGAGCAGCAGGCTCACCACCCAGAAGCGCAGGTGCGCGCGAGCGTTCTGGATGCGGCCTGAGCGCAGCAGCCAGGCGCCCAGCAGGAAAACGCCCAAAGCCATGGGCACCTGGAACATCAGCACCGTCTCCAGCATCACGGTGAAGTACTCGGTGGCGCGATGCAGGCTGATCTCCAGATAGCTGCCGGTGGCGTAGATCCGATCCGACTCGGCGCCCAGCGCGACCGACTTGCCCATCTCGGCCGCCATCTCGGCCTTGGCCTCTTCCGGCATGAACCCCATGACCCCGCCGAGCAGCACCCACAAGGTCGAGACGCCGAAGTACAGCCCCAGGCCGGTGATCAGCACGGCCACGCCACGGACCTGCAGGAACGCCATCAACATGATCGCCGTGAGGCTGTAGGCGAACAGGATGTCCCCCGGCCACAGCAGCACGATGTGCAGCAGACCGAAGCCCATGAGCGCCAGCGTACGGCGGAAGTACAGCTTGCCGAACGGTCGACCCGAGCCTTCGAGGCGGTCCTGCATCAGCGCGAAGCCCATGCCGAACAACAGCGAGAACAGCACCCAGAACTTGCCCTGCACGAACACGTAGACGACCCAGGCGGCGATGCCCGCGGCGCCCGGCGAGGTGTCCATGCCGCTCATGAAATCGTGCACCGAGCGATTGAAGAACTCGATGTTCATCAAAAGGATGCCCAGCAGCGCGAAGCCGCGCAGGGCGTCCATCAGGTGCAGGCGATCCTCGGGCGGACGAGGGGCGACGATCGACGGAGGGGTGTGCATGCGGGAGCTCATGGATGTCTCGGGGAAGGCCAGGCGCCAGTGTGGCCCAGCGCGGGCTGAGGATGCGCGCAGAGGGCGAACGTGACCTCGGTCGCCGGAGCAGGGAAAAGCGCAGCCCTGCGCGATCGGCGATGATCCACATTCAAACCGGGCAGGGGAGGAGGGTGCAATGCAATGGATCGGAACCGCACTGGTGGGGCTCATTGCCCTGCTGCACGTTTACATCCTCGTGCTGGAGATGTTCCTGTGGGACACCCCGCGAGGCCGCCGCGCCTTTGGCATGAGCGCCGAGAAGGCCGCCGTGACCAAGGTGCTGGCGGCGAATCAGGGGCTGTACAACGGCTTTCTCGCCGCCGGCCTGTTCTGGGGCCTCTGGCAGGGCGATGCGGGCCTCGACGTGCAGGTGTTCTTCCTGGCCTGCGTGCTGGTGGCCGGCCTGTATGGCGGTGCGACGGCGAGCCGCAAGATCTACTTCATCCAGGCCTTGCCGGCAGCGCTGGCCTTGGCGTTCGTGCTGCCCAGATGGCTGTAGGCCACGATCGAACCACTTTCTCCAAGCACTGGCTTTGGACGGCCGGGGCGATGAGGTCAGCGAGGGGGCGCTGGGTTCAACGGAGCGCAGTACGCCCTGCGTCGGACTGATCACTCGACGGACTCCCGGAAGCGGGTGACACGCTGCGGAGTTTCCCAGGTGGCTCCATCGGCGCTGCAACGGCGTTGTGCGGACAGCTTCCGGCTGCGCGCCTTGGATGCGTGGATTGATTGAGGATTCGTGACGCGTTCCGCTGGGGGCCTCTGCCGTCAGGCTTGCGCTTGGAGCGGACCTGTCAGATCCGACAGCTTGTTGGCATCGCCTTGGCGCCGATAATCGACTCGCCGCGCGATGAAGCCGCGGCACAGTCATTCATTTTCCACACTGGAGATCATCGTCATGAAGCAGTTTCTTTTCGGCGCGGCCCTCGTTCTTGGCATGGGCCTCTCGGCCTCGAACGCGCATGCGCTCTACCCAACAACGGCCTGCGGTCCGAGCAACGAAGGCGAGACGGTGACGCTCGAGGACTACAACTGGTGGGGCGGGGTGAATCGCCGCGCTGTTTATCAGTGCTGGGGTTCCAATTGGATGATGATCGAGCTGTGGTATTGCGACGGTCAGGGCTCCTGCATCGTCCAGTAAATCAGAGCAGACGGCGCCAATTCTGGCGCCGTCTGCTGTGTTGCCACGATGTGCCGTTTCGCTGAGTTCAGGCGCGTCGTGGCAGCGGTAGCCGCGGCTGAATCGTCCATCGGCTCCGGTCAGGTCGAGTCGGGCTGGAGTATCCGGCCCAACCCTCGGCAGGGGTGCCTCACAGCCGCCCGCGTACAATGGCGGGCTTCGCGAACCCCCGCATCGAGGCCCCCCGATGAGCACTCCCGCCAGCCGCTTGCCCGCCGACGACAGCGCGCCCGCCACATCGCCCTTGCGCTTCGTCACCGCCGCCAGCCTGTTCGACGGTCACGACGCCGCCATCAATGTGATGCGCCGGCTGATCCAGTCGCAGGGCGCAGAAGTCATCCACCTCGGACACAACCGCTCGGTCGAAGACGTGGTGCGCGCGGCCCTGCAGGAAGACGCCGACGGCATCGCGCTTTCCAGCTACCAGGGCGGCCACACCGAGTACTTCAAGTACATGGTGGACATGCTCAAGGAGCGCGGCGCTGGCCACATCCGCGTGTTCGGCGGCGGCGGCGGCACCATCACGCCGGAGGAGATCGCCGAGCTGCAGGCCTACGGCGTGGAGCGCATCTACCACCCGAACGACGGCATGCAGATGGGCCTCGTCGGGATGATCGAAGACCTCGTGCGCCGCGCGCACCAGCACCGCCAGCCCACGCAGAAGCCGACGGCCGTCGAGGTGCAGGACGAGATCGCCGTGGGCCGCATGCTCTCGGCCATCGAGGAAGGCCTGATTGCTGAAACCGAGCTTGCCACCCTGCGCAAGGGCTGGCAGCTGGCTGGCGGCAAGACCCCGGTGGTCGGCCTCACCGGCACCGGCGGCGCGGGCAAGAGCTCCGTCACCGACGAGATCATCAACCGCTTCCTGCAGGCCTTCCCGGCCATGCGCATCGCGGTGATTTCGGTTGACCCGACCCGACGCCGCACCGGTGGCGCGCTGCTCGGCGACCGCATCCGCATGAACTCGCTGCGCTCAGCCAGAGTCTTCATGCGCTCGATGGCCACCCGCCGCCAGCACGTGGCCACCAATGCCGTGCTGAAGGACTGCATCGCCTTCCTGCGGGCCTTAAGCTACGACCTCGTGCTGGTGGAAACCGCCGGCATCGGCCAGAGCGATTCCGAGATCGTCGACCTCGTCGACTTCCCGGTGTACGTGATGACCAGCGACTACGGCGCGGCCAGCCAGCTCGAGAAGATCGACATGCTCGACTACGCCGAGCTGGTGATCTTGAACAAGTTCGACCGCCGCGGCGCCGAGGACGCCCTGCGCGACGTGCGCAAGCTGTGGAAGCGCAACCGCGTGGCCTTCCAGATGCCCGACGACGAGGTGCCCGTCTATCCGACGATCGCCTCGCAGTTCAACGACCCCGGCGTCAGCTGGATGTTCGCCAACCTGTGCCAGCGCCTTAGGACTAAGCTGGGCGAGGGCATCGCCTCGAACGCCTGCGATTTCGCCCCGGCCATCGATACGGCCTTGAAGGAACCCCGCGCCACTGTGCTGATCCCCGGTGCGCGCATTCGCTACCTCGCCGAAATTGCTGAACAAGGCCGCCGCATCAATGGCGAGATCCTGCGCCAGCGCGAAGCCGCCGAGCGCGCCCAGGCCTGCTGGGCCGCGCTGCAGGAGCTGAGTGATCCGAAGCTGCCCAAGGCGCTGGACCTCTATCCGTCGGAAGCCCTCGCTGAACCCGGCGACCGCTCGCTCACCACCCTGCGCCAGCGCTACAACGACGCGCTGAATTCGCTCACCACCGAAAGCCTCGCCCTGCTGCGCGCGTGGCCGGAGCGGTTGAAGTCGGTCACCGACGAGTTCAACGAATACAAAGTGCGCGACAAGGTCATCCGCGTCGAGAACTACCGCGAATCCCTGAGCCACCAGAAGATCCCGAAGATCGCCGCACCGCAGTGGAAGAGCTGGGGCGAGCTGCTGGTGTTCCTCAGCAAGGAAAACCTGCCCGGCCATTACCCCTACACCGGCGGCGTCTACCCCTACCGCCGCAGCGGCGAAGACCCCATCCGCATGTTCGCGGGCGAGGGCACGCCGGAGCGCACCAATCGCCGCTTCCATTACTTGAGCCTCGGCCAGCCGGCC
>JBKCVA010000079.1:0-2753 GCA_046318115.1 Lysobacterales bacterium
CCGGCGGGCAGCAGTGGTCTGCCGCTCACTCGCGTGCATCGCCACACCCGCACCGAGTACGACAGCCAAGGCCGCTACCCCGTGCGCACCCTGTCGCCGCACTTCGACGGCACGCCGGACGGCGCGCTCTATGCGCTCGAAACCGTGCAGTCGCGCGATGCCTTGGGCAACGTAATGCAGACCAACCGCTTGAACGGCGGTAGCGCGACGGCGACCTATGGTCCGCTGGGCCGTCAGCAGACCAGCGAAGACAGCACCGGTGCGAAGACGGTCAGCGAGTTCCACTGGTGTGTAGGTAATGGCATTTCCGGCCAGGTGGCAGCCTGCCCCTCGGACCTCGGCGCGGTGTTCCGGCAGACGGCCTACACCTACGGTGGCACCCGCTCGGTGACCTATTTCGATCGCCTGGGTCGGGAGGTGTTTGCGCTCTCCGAGAGTTTCAACCGCTACGACGAGAACGCCGCCAACGACTGGGTCGGCGTGTGCAAGACCTATGACGGCCGCGGTCGCACCGTGGCCGTGACGGAGCCGTTCTTCGTCGGCAACGTCGCGACCAGCGGCCTGCGCCCGGAGCTGTCGACGGCCGTTGGCTGCGCGTCCAAGCCCAGCACCCGCACCACCTACGACGTGCTCGACCGCGCTCTGACCATTCGTCTGCCGGAAGACATTGGCGGCACCACCGTGGCTCGCACCGAAATGGAGTACCAGGGCCTCAGCACCACCACCCGCACCTATCTGAGCCGCGCGACAACGCCCTTTGCGACGCCGACGGTCGTCACCCTGTCCGAGGTGAAGCTGCACGACCCGACGGGCCTGGTGCTCACGGTCACCGACGCGGAGGGCCTCGAAGCCAAGTACGCCCACGATGCCGCGGGCAACCTGGTCGCCTTGAAGCGTAACGCCGGCAACGGCGATATCGTCTCGCGCATCGGCTACGACGCGCTTGGCCGCAAGATCAGCCAGAACGACCCCGACGCCGGCACCGCCAGCTATGCCTACAACGCCGCCGGTGAGCTGATCTGCAGCCAGGACGCGCGTGGCTACGCCACGATCACCGACTTCGATGCGCTCGGCCGCAGTTGGCGCAGCCGTTCGTTGCGATCGAGCTGTGCCTCGAACACGACGGCGGCGATCACCGTATCGAACGCGGATGCGTCGATCCTTCCCAGCGCGACGACGGGCGACCACTCCAGCGTCGACCTCACGGTCTACGACCTGGCCGCCAACGGCGTGGGTCAGATCGAGAGCACCCTGCGCCGGCACCGCGTCGGCAGCACCTACGCGGGCTACCGTGGCGTCTCCGCCGACCAGGGCGAGTTCCAGCAGACCTCCGCCTACGACAGTTTCGGTCGTCCCAGCCAAGTCAGCACGCGCTTCCGCGAGCCCAATCTCGGCAGCACGGGCCTGGTCGAGCGCAGCTTCACCCAGCGCACCACCTATGACGCGCTGGGCCGCGTGGCCACTACCCAGGACGCCACCGGCGGCGTGGTCGAGAACATGTACAGCGCCCACGGCTTCCTGCGTCGCGTGCGCGATGCCGGCCAGCCCTCGCTGGTGTTCTGGGAGCTGCTGGAAACCGACGTCCGCGGCCAGACCACGCTGGATCGCCGCCACGGCAAGGTCGAGCTGACCCAGCAGCGGCAGTACAACGAGGTCACGGGGCGACTGGCGCGCATCATCACCGGCACCTGGTCCAACAACCAGATCCACAGCGCCGTGCAGAACCTGTCCTACGTGTTCGACGCCCAGGGCAACCTGCTCAGCCGCAAGGACGAGCGCGCCAACGGTCGCGAGGAAGTGTTCGTCTACGACCGTCTGAACCGCCTGATCGAGGCGCGCCTCAGTGGCGCCTCGCCCTCGCCCGCAGACGGCCTGCCGACCCTGACGCTGAGCTACGACAAGCTGGGCAACATCTGCAGCAAGAACGGCGTGGGCTACACCTACGCTGGACGTTCGGGCTGCGGATTGAATGGCCTGTCGGGCGGCGGCAGCAACAGCGGTGCCAGCCCGCACGCGGTCACCGCGCGCGGCGCTCAGGCGTATCAGTACGACGCCGCCGGCAACATGACGCGCACCACGGGCCACAACGCCGGCCCCGGCTTCACCAGCACCGTGCGCGATGTGCGCTTCGACGGTGCCGGCAACGCCGATCGCCTGTCGATCAGCGACCAGAGCACCAGCTTCTGGTACGCCGGCGGCGGCCGCTACCTGCGTCTGGACGAATCGAGCGATGCCCCGGCCAAGCTGACCCGCTACCTGGGCGGCGTGGAGTGGATCCTGCGCGGCGGCGGTGCCGAAGAGCGCAGGCGCAGCATCGGTGGCTTCCTGCTGCTGACCGAGTCCGTGACCGCGCAGCAGCCCACGCCCACCCGCAAGTACCGCTACCTGCTCGCCGACCACTTGGGCTCGACCGACACCCTGGTAGACGAGAACGGTGTGGTGGTGGAGCGCATGTCCTTCGATGCCCACGGCAGCCGTCGTGCTGCGGCGTCGGGTACGGGGATGTGGGCGAGCCTGCTGCCTGCGGTGGCACCGACCGAGATCAACCCGCAGGTCAACGCCGAAACCACCCGCGGCTTCACCGGCCACGAGCACGTGGACCGCATGGGCCTGATCCACATGAACGGGCGGCTGTACGACCCGCTGCTGGGGCGTATGCTTTCGCCCGACCCGATCGTGCAGGAGCCGTACAACGCGCAGAACCTGAACCGGTACTCGTATGTGCTCAACAACCCGTTGAGCTATACGGATCC
>JBKCVA010000080.1:0-8927 GCA_046318115.1 Lysobacterales bacterium
GCCTGTGGCTTTGGTTGGAGGACTTGGGAGCGGGGATTGAAGAGCCGGGATTGGGGATTCGGGGTTAGGGGTTCGAAGCGGGGAAGCTCTTGTAAATTATACCCCCCGGAAGCGGGGCGGGGGGGGGGGGGGGTGGGCCGCCCCCCTCCCCCGGTGGTGCGTTGGGGGTCCGCGGCTCGCGGGCGGGGGGCCCCCGCACCGCCCCCCCGCACCGCTTCCCGTGGGGAGAAGAGTCAAGAGCTTCCCAGCTTCGAATCCCGAATCCCGAATCCCCAATCCCGGCTCTTCAATCCCCGCTCCCAAGTCCTCCAACCAAAGCCACAGGCCGCTCACACCCCACCGGCGCACACTCGCGGCCCTGCCCATCCGCCGGAGCCCGCCATGCGCCTGCTGCTCGCCCCGCTCGCCGTGTCCCTCAGTCTGCTGCTGCAGGCCTCGCCCGCCAGCGCCGCCGATCGCATCACCGGCCAGCCCTTCACCACGCGCTCGGAGGTCATCGCGCCGTCCGCGATGGCCGCGACCTCGCATCCGCTGGCGACGCAGATCGCACTCGATGTGATGAAGGCCGGCGGCACCGCGGTGGATGCGGCGATCGCGGCGAATGCCGCCCTCGGCCTGATGGAGCCCACCGGCAACGGCATCGGCGGCGATCTGTTCGCGATCGTGTGGGATCCGAAGACGCAGAAGCTGCACGGCTACAACGGCCACGGTCGTTCACCCGCAAATCTTTCGCTGCAGTGGTTCATCGACAAGGGCTATCAGGACATCCCGCAGCGCGGTCCGCTGCCCGTCAGCGTGCCAGGCACCGTCGCCGGCTGGTTCGACCTGCACGAGCGTTTCGGCAAGCTCTCCATGCGCCAGGTGCTGCAGCCGACCATCGACTACGCCCGCAACGGCCATCCAGTGCACGAGACCATCGCCTACTACTGGGAGCGCAGTGTGCCCGCGCTTTCGCAGTACCCGGGCTTCGTCGAGCAGTTCACCGTCGACGGCCGCGCCCCGCGCAAGGGTGAGATGTGGAAGAACCCCTGGCTCGCGAACACGCTGGAGACCATCGCCCGCCGCGGCCGCGATGGCTTCTACAAGGGCGAGGTGGCGAAGACCATGGCCGACTACGTGCAGGCCCAGGGCGGCTTCCTTAGCGTCGAGGACCTCGCCGAACACCGCGGTGAATGGGTCGAGCCGGTGTCGACCAACTACCGCGGCTACGACGTGTGGGAGCTTCCGCCCAGCGGCCAAGGCATCGCCGCTCTGCAGATCCTGAACATTCTGGAAGGCTACGACCTCAAGTCCTACGGCTTCGGCAGCTTCGAGCACGTGCATCTGTTCACCGAGGCCAAGAAGCTGGCCTTCGAGGACCGCGCCCGCTGGTATGCCGACCCCGAGTTCGCGCCTGCACCCGTCGCCGAACTCATCAGCAAAGAGTACGCCGCCGAACGCCGCGCCCTGATCAACCCGCAGCGCGCGGCGCGCACCGTCGAGGCCGGCAATCCGCGGCTCAACGAAGGCGACACCATTTATCTCACCACCGCCGATGCGAGCGGCATGATGGTCTCGCTGATCCAATCGAACTACCGCGGCATGGGCTCGGGGATGACCCCGCTAGGGCTCGGCTTCATCCTGCAGAACCGCGGCGAGATGTTCGTGCTGAAGGAAGGCCACCCCAACAGCTTCGCGCCGCGCAAGCGGCCCTTCCACACCATCATCCCCGCCTTCATCACCAGGGACGGCAAGCCCTGGGTCAGCTTCGGCCTGATGGGCGGCGCCATGCAGCCGCAGGGCCATGCGCAGATCGTCATCAACATGGTCGACTTCGGCATGAACCTGCAGGAGGCCGGCGACGCGCCGCGCATCCACCACGACGGCAGCACCGAGCCCACCGGCCAGGCCCTGCAGATGACCGACGGCGGCGTGATCGAACTGGAGACGGGCTATCCCTACGAGACCGTGCGCGCGCTGATGAATGCGGGCCACAGCGTCAAGTTCGCCAACGGCCCCTTCGGCGGCTACCAGGCGATCGCGCGCGACCACGAGCAAGGCGTGTACATCGGCGCGTCCGAGAGCCGCAAGGATGGGCAGGCAGCGGGCTACTGATCGGGACGCAGCTGCGACCACTCGAGCCTGGCCCTGCCGGCGGCGCGCTCGAACCAGACGAAGGCGTTCTGCTGGAAGCGGCGCATCAGGGCATGCGCCGCCTCCAGCGCAAGACCCGGCACCAGCAGGCTGGGTTCGTCGTGGTCGCCGACCTGGGCGCGGCCAAGGGCATTCAGCGCCGGCAGACCGAGCGCCTCGACGGCAGATCGCAAGCGCGCCAGCGCTTCACAGTTCTCGACTTCGGTCCGGGTCTCGCTGTGCGGGTTGCAGGCGGTGATGAAGGCTGCCGAGTCGTAGCCCTCGGCCTGCAGCCAATTGCTCAGCGCTTCGCAGGGCTCATCAATCCGCAGCGTGCAGCGCAGCCGCGCATCCTCCACGCAGTAGTCAGTGGCGCGATAGAGCGGCTCGTAGCGGGCGCGGGTGGCGGCATCCATGTGCGCACGCTGCCTGTCCTACGCCCGCCCTGCAAGCCACTCCGCACTCTGCTATCCCAAGCACACGTACGCGTATGCGCGCGGTCGAGCTGCGCACGCTCCACGGCGGGCTCATCGCCAGCACCTACCGCGTGGCGGCGAACGCTGACCGCGCCAGGCGAGCGAAGGGTGCGCCACGCTCTCGCCCTGCATTCGCCGCCGGCGGCGCAACCCAGGGCCTGACGCTTGCCGATACGCTGCACCGTATCGCATGCCAAGGCTTGCGCTGATCCGCCAGCCCACACGCGCATGGGTCCGGCCCGCGGTCGCCAGCAGCTGACGGGCGGCGGCCCGGCTGGCACTCTGCGACCCGCCAGTTCACACCCCCCCTGCCGGCCCCATGCGCATCGAACCCGGAACCCGCGCTTCGCCCTCACTCCCTGCCCGCGTGCTGGCCAGCAGCCCGGACGCGGTGACCTGCGCCAGCTTCCTGCTGCTGTGGATCGCCCCCACCGCGCTCGGGCCCGATGGGGTACGCGGCGCCCTGCTGCTGATGATCGTCGAGTTCCTGCTGATCCACGCCAGCGCGATGCTGGGCGGCACGCTGGAAGCGCGACGCAGCGACGGCCGCAGCCCGGTGCCCGCCCTGCTGCTGTTCGGCGCGCTCTACCTCGGCATGGTGGGCGCGTTCGCACTGGCCTTCGGTCAGTGGTGGCCGCTGGCCGCGATGGGCTGGCTGCTGCTCGGCAAGCTGCGCACCCTGTTCGGTTCCGACGGCGGCGAGGCCGCGCGTCAGCAGCGCAAGGACGACTGGGCGCTCAGCATGATGGCCTACCTGGGCGGCGTGGTCGCCACCAGCCTGCTGCCCCTGCCGCGCCTGGGCCTGCAGCCCGATGTGGTCGCCACGCTGGGCCTGCCGGGCAGCGGCCAATGGATCGAATCGCCGCAGACCGGCATCGCGTTTGGGGCGCTGTACTTCGGCTTTCTGGCCTGGGCGAAGTGGCGGGGGTTGAGGTTGCCGAGGGCACGCACGCAGACGCGCGAGGGGCGCGATTGAGGAGAGCCAGCGCTCCAGCAGAAGACTTCCGTGTCGCGCGCGAGCGCGTGGTGAAGCCGTGTGGTCGCCGCATGCGATTCACCCGCAGCGGTGATCCGGCCCCGAACCGCCTGAAGCATGCGCTTCGTATCGCCTGCGAGAAGCATGGCCTCGAATTCCGCCACAGCCCAGTGTTGCCGATCCATGTCGAACAGCGCGAGGCCTGAGCCGGTGCTGCCCTTGCGCAAGCCCGCGCTGCTGCGCGCGCTGTCGCCCCTGCCCGATGCCGTCACGGCCGGCGTGTTCGTCGTGCTGTGGGCGGCACACTTTGCCCTCGGCGAATCCGGCGTACGCAACGGCATGCTTCTTATGCTCGTCGAGTTCGTGCTGATCCACGCCACCGCGATGATGGGCGCGACGGTCGAGGCGCGCTCAGGCCGCAGCGCCAAGATCCGCGTGCTGCTCGGCTTCGGCCTGCTCTATGCGGTGTTCATCGGCGCGTTCGCCTTCGCCTTTCGCGAGTGGTGGCCGGTGTACGCGTTCTGCTGGCTGTTGCTGGCGAAGCTGGTTCGCCTGTTCGGCACGGCCGATAGCGATGACGCGCGCTGGCAGCGCCATTCCGACTGGGCCCTGACCTGCATGCTCTACCTCGGCGGCGCATTCGCCACCCTGTTCCTGCCGCTGCCGCGGCTTGGCATCACCCGCGAGATCCAGCCGCAGCTCGGCATCGAAGGTGGTGGCGAATGGGTGGACAACCCGCACATCGTGATTGCCTTCGGCGCGCTCTACTTCGGCGCGCTTGCCTGGGCACGCTGGCGGGACTTCCGCTTTCCGCGCGCGCATCTGCAGAATCTGAGGAAGCCGCCGACAGCGTGAACATCAGCGATGGTCGACCGCCACGCACTGCGGCCCTACCGCCCCGGGGCATCGGGTCAGACGCCCTCAGACCGTCCCGGTATGGCCGCAACAGTTTCAGCTCAAGGCCTCCGCGGCGACTGACGCCTCTGTTCGGGTGGGATAGGCCAGCAGATACAGCAGCACCAGAATCCCCGCCACCGGCACCAGGCTGATCAACTGCCACCACGGGCTGAAGCCGGCGTCGCGCAGGCGCCGCGTGCAGGCCGCGATCCAGGGCAGCAGCACGAGCAACGAAGCGATCTGCAGCGGTAGCGGGCCGATGGCTTCTGAGAGCAGCTGGCCGAGCGCCAGCACCATCACCACGGCCAGCGCGAACCACCAGAACTCGGCGCGCGCGGTGACGCCCGTGAACTCCAGGCCACGCAGAACGCCTTCGCGCATCGCCTGCAAGGCCGGCTGACTGGGCGCAGGTTTGCCGGCCAGCAGGCTCTCGGCCGGCACCTCGAACACGGCAGCCAAGGCCCGCAGCGACTCCGTCGAGATTTTCGCTCCGGACTCAAGCCGCTGGATGGTGCGCAGATTCAAGCCGCTGAGCTGGGCCAGCTGCTCCTGCGACCACTGGCGGGCGGCGCGCAGCTCACGAAGTCGGTTGCTTTTGATGCGCATGGATGCTCCTCGGCCTCGGGTGTTGGGGTGGCGACCATCATCCCGCCAGAGTGCGGCGATGGGTGACGACAGCGGGCCGACAGGGCTGCGACAGAGATGCGACTTCGCTGTCCAACAGGCGAGTGGCAAGCCAGCGCGCGCTCGGGCGAAACATCGGATGCCCTCTGTGCGAGTGGAACACTGCGCCCGCAGACAGGACGTCGGCCACCACTCCCGTCGACACGTAGTGGCACCCGCCCGTCGACGCGCTGCCTCCCTGCGGTCAGGTCATGCAGCGCACCTCGACGTCTCGGCCTTCCAGGCAATCGAATGCCCCCACAATCGGCGAGAATCTCGCCCAACACTCACGAGGCAAAGCGGATGTTGGGACGACTCGCCGGCGTGCTGTCGGCAAACACGATCGAGAGCATCGAGTCCAGCGTGCTGGCCGAACTTGAAGCGGGGACAGTGGATGCCGCAGAGAAGGGCATCCAGAGACTGCTCCGCGCGCAGCCGCGCAATCGCGACGCCGCGCTTGCGCTGGTGCGTATTGTCGGCGCCAGGTCGCTACCGATTGAACGCGGCCTTGCAGTGTTCGAGGCCGTGTTCGGGGCGCACGCGAGCGATCCGGAGTTGCTGGTCGCAATGGGCAACACGGCATCGAGCGTGCGCGACATCGATGATCTCAACGCTGCACCGCCTGCCTCACCGGTGTTTTCCGAACTGGCGGACGCGCTCTATACGCGAGCGCAGGAAGCAACGGATTCGGAGATGGAGGAAGCGCTGCTGTTCGCGCTCGCCAACACCACCCGGGTGATGGCGCGGCAGCGCGATGAGGTCTGCGCAGGCGCCTACCGTCGACTCATCGAGCTGGCGCCGCACACCCACTATCACCATTACAACCTCGGCCTGTTCTGCAAGACCCGCGGCCTGTTCAGCGAAGGCCTGCGCGCCAACCAAGCGGCGTCACGGCTTGAAGCTGAGCCCTCGGTCGCCTGCGACTGGAACCTCGGCATCTGCGCCACCGGCGCCGGCGAAGGCGCGGTGGCGCTGGCGCTGTGGAAGCGCTTGAATCAAAAGATCGAGCTGGGCCGCTTCGGCCTGCCGGAGGGTGGCTACCCCAACTGCAAGGTCAAGCTGGCGCAACGCCCGCTGGCCGAGCGCGACTCCACCCAGGACGACCCCGGCCTTGAGGAAACCATTTGGGTCGAACGCCTGAGCCCCTGCCACGGCATCGTCCGCAGCGCGCTGTACCAGCGGCTGGGCGTCGACTACGGCGACGTGGTGCTGTTCGACGGCGCGCCGAT
The DNA here is from genome assembly GCA_046318115.1 of Lysobacterales bacterium. GTDB lineage: Bacteria > Pseudomonadota > Gammaproteobacteria > Xanthomonadales > Xanthomonadaceae > Aquimonas. Next base: position 6,354 of record JBKCVA010000080.1, read on the forward strand.
CACCTATCACACCTACGGCGAGAAGAAGATCCCAGTGTTTCCGCACTTGGCAACGCTCGTGCGCCCGGGCTACCACCTGTACGACTTCGCCGGCACCCAGGAATCGCCGCGCCAACTGGCCGACGCCAGCACCGCACTCGCCGACGACGCGGTGATCTACTCGCACACCGAACAGTTCGTGCAGCTGTGCGAGGCCTGCTGGCGCTCGGAAGCCACCGACCACGCCAAGCACACGAAGACCGCCGCCCATGTCGTGGTGGGCAGAATCGCCGCACCCCCGCACATCGAGCCCGCCGAACTGCTGCGCCAGCTCGATGCCGCGATGGCCGAACGCGCGCCCTGCCGGATCTACGCGCCTGAGCTGTGCGAGGCGGCAGGAATGAGCGAACGCGCGGAGGTGGAGCGGCGGCGGTTTGGGATGGTGGCTTCCACTGAGGGCCAGTAAGGGTCAGCCTGCAGAGATCGCCCTCTGGCAGACCCGCGCCGCTGGCGAAGTCGGCGTCTCCGCCTTGAGAGCGCGCCAGCTGATGTAGTAACGTCACTACATTCCTTTCGCGATCCCCGCCATGTCCACTCTGACCAGCCGCGAGCTCAATCAGGATATCGGCCGCGCCAAGCGCGAAGCCGCCGAAGGGCCCGTGTTCATCACCGACCGCGGCAAGCCCTCGCATGTGCTGCTGTCGATCGAAGACTACCGGCGCCTGACCGGCCGAGGCCGAACCCTGGGCGAGGCACTGGCGATGCCGGGCGTGGCTGACATCGAATTCGATCCACCTCGCCTGCGCGACCTGCCGCGCTCCGCTGACTTCGACCTCTGAGGGCCGCGCCAGGTGTTCCTGCTCGACACCAACGTCGTCTCAGAACTACGCAAAGTGGCCGAAGGCAAGGCAGACGCGAATGTCGCCGCATGGCAGGCAAGCGTCGACGAACTTGCTTGTTTCCTCTCGGTGATCACCGTGCAGGAACTCGAGATGGGCGTACTGCGCATCGAACGCCGCGACCCCGTGCAGGGTCGACGACTGCGCGAGTGGCTGGAGCAGCGCGTGATCCCCGCGTTCGCCGGCCGCATCCTGCCTATCGATCAAGCCACCGCGCTGCGATGCGCGCCGCTGCATGTGCCCGACCCACGCCCGGCGCATGACGCAATGATCGCTGCCACCGCGCTGGTTCACGGCTTGACCGTCGTCACCCGCAATACCGGTGACTTCGCGCCGCTCGGCGTCGACATGCTCGATCCGTGGCAAGCGGTGCGCAGCGGAGGGTGACCGCATCGGACTGCGTCGACTGCGCCCCTTCTCGTGCCTGAAAGCGATACGCGACAAACGTTCGCTGCAACAATGCCGCCCCGTTCCCCACCCGCTGGAGTTGCTGCTCGATGTCTCTGGAAACCCAGGCTCAACGTTTCATCGATACCTTGAACGAGCTTGGCGGCTCCGCGGGTAATGGCAAGTTGAGCAGCGCGCTCGGTTGGGCGGACGACACCTATGAACGCGTCAAGGCGCAGCTGATCGAAGCCGGGCAGATCGTTCCGGGCCGCGGGCGCGGCGGCTCGGTGGCGCTGGTCGAAGGCAGAACGTCGAACGCAAGCGCGGACGCGCAGGCGGACGCGCCCAAGCGCAGCAACGGCAACGGCAACGGCCGCAAGCCCGAGTCCAACACCTACACCCAGGCTTTCAACGCCATCGACAAGGCCATGCGCAATGACGAGGGCCTGGCCTCCGAGCTCGACTACGCCGAGCAGACCTCGTGGCTGCTGTTCCTGAAGTATCTCGACGACATGGAGCACGAGTGGGCCGACGAGGCCGCGCTGGAAGGCCGCGAGTACGAGTCCCTGCTGGAGTCGCCCTACCGCTGGCAGGACTGGGCCGCGCCCAAGACCGCCGAGGGCAAGCTGCACGCCAATGCATTGACCGGCAGCGATCTCATCGACTTCGTCAACGCGAAGCTGATCCCGCACCTCAAGTCGTTCAAGGACAGCAGCGTCGAAGCCGACAGCCTGGAGTACAAGATCGGCGAGATCTTCTCGGAAGTCTCCAACCGCTTCCGCTCCGGCTACACCCTGCGCGACGTACTGCAGATCGTCGACACGCTGAGCTTCGGCAGCTCCGAGGCCAAGCACGAGCTGTCCGACCTGTACGAGACGCGCATCAAGCGCATGGGCAATGCCGGCCGCAACGGCGGCGAGTACTACACCCCGCGCCCGCTGATCCGCGCCATGATCGAAGTGGTGCAGCCGAAGGTCGGCGAAACGATCTACGACGGCGCCTGCGGCAGTGCCGGCTTTCTGTGCGAAGCCTGGGCGCACCTGCGCCGCGATGATCTGTCGGCCACCGACTGGGACACCCTGCAGCACCGCACCTTCTACGGGCAGGAGAAGAAATCACTCGCCTACGTGCTGGGCGTGATGAACATGATCCTGCACGGCATCGATGCGCCCAACATCCGCCACGCCAACACGCTGGCCGAGAACGTCATGGACATCCGCGAAAAGGATCGCCACGACATCGTGCTGGCCAACCCGCCCTTCGGCGGCGGCGAGCGGCCGGAGGTGCAGCAGAACTTCCCCATCCGCTC
>JBKCVA010000081.1:0-26156 GCA_046318115.1 Lysobacterales bacterium
GACGTCAGAGCCACGACTGGCGGGGGATTCGTCGATACGGTGATGTCGCGCGTAGCCTCCCGCCAACCGTCCTGATTGTCAAAGGCCCACGCCCGCATTCGATAGCTGGCCGCGGCCAACCCGTTGGCAGGGTGTGTGTAAGGCGGGAGGCTATCGCTGCTTCGGGTCGCTTGCCCGCTGACAGTATTGATGAGCTCGAAATCCACGCGCTTGATCGACCCATCCGAGTCCGCGGCAGACACCTCAAAGACCACATTGGCCGGCGCAGTGAAACTGGACGCAACCGGCTGCACGAATGTAATCGTTGGCCTCGCATTCACCGAAAAATGAACGGAAGTTTGGGTTTCGTTGCCCTCGTTGTCGAGCGCTCGCGCGGTCGCCACGTAGTTTCCCGGAGCAGTCCAGGGCAAATTGGCGCCGTAAGGGGCGCTGCTGTCCACTTGCGTGAAGATCTGCGCCTGGGTGCTGCGGTTGCGGACTTGAAACGTGACGCTCACGACCGAACCGTCGCTATCCGTCGCAGTCGCCGACAGCTGGACCAGGTTGCCCTCAACGATCGCGAGATCGGGTGTTGGCCACGTGAAGGCCACGCTCGGCGCGGTGGACACCACCGGAACGGACAGCTTCGCTTCAAGGCCCAACGACTTGCCGCGAAATTGCTGGGCACCAGCCGTCACAAGCAACTCGCAGGTGCCTGCACCAGAGGGCGTGACCTGGACCAGCTTTTCTGAAGTGGTCAGGCTGACCCCAGGGCAAGTGACCGAAAGATTGGTGGAATCCTCGGTGCCCAAGCCAAGCGCGAACAAATCGCAGGCAAAGACTTCGATGTTTGCGGTCTCACCGGCGCGAAAGGTATCGCCTTCGACCGGGGTGATGAAGCCGACCCTGGGCGTCGGAATGCACTCGAACCCGACGGGACAGCCGCAGGGCCCCGGATCGGCAACCAGCTCCTTGCTTGTGACAGGTTCCCGCCTTGCTTGCGACTCGGTACTGCCTGAGTCAAGCGTGGCGGGCGCCTCACCCCACACGGCATAGGCTGTTCCGGCCAGCAAGGCCGCGAGTAGGAGGGTAAGCCGCATCCAGATCTTCATGTCGTTCCCAAGGCTTGATTGACGAGCTCCAGCCCCGGCACAACTCAGAGACCCCTTGTGCGGGGGGGGCTCGCGCGTCGTGATCAGGCCGGACGCACCCCTACCCGCAAAACGACAGCGAAATCGATCAATCAACTCCCGGGATCATGGCCGCTGAAGGATTGAGCCAACCGAAGGGCCACCGGCCAAGGCGGGCAGTACCTGCGAGAGCGGCCAGGATCGCCTGCGGCGTCAGGCCTCAGGGACCTGAAAGTGCAGCGGCCTCAAAAGCGGAGCGCGCCTTGGAACGGCCCTTTCAGTCGCATGCGGCGCAGGGCCAAGACTGGCGGGCGCCTCTTCCATCGGCCCAGCGCAGCCAGTTGCGGCGCCCCGGCTGACTTTCCTCCACGAACCTCATCCGCTCTCACTGGGAGTCTCCAAACGGGATACGCGGCGGAGCGTCTCGACAGACGTCCGAAACGCAGCGAGGCGAGAGTTTCCTCTCGCCTCGCCAGGTTCTTGTCGTTGTCTACGTACGCTCAGTTGGCTTCGAAGCCGTCCTCAAACACGCGCACACCGGGAGGGCCGTTGTCGCGCCAGCCGATGTCGCGGAACAGCGGAATGCTGAGGTCCACTTCGCTGAAGATGTCGCGGTTGAGCGAGGGCTCCATCAGCAGGTTCGGCGAGGCGTCGACGCTGAAGTGTGAGACTGAGGATCCGGGCGCCAGTACGGCAGGTGCGTGCATTCGCACGAAGCCGCGATTGGTGCCTGCAAGGTCGGCTCCAAAACCCAGCGTCACCTGGACCGAACCGTTCGTGAGCTCTGTGCGGATCCCCTGCCCGACGGACTGGAGGATGCCGTAGGAGGGAATCGTGATCGCGGGGTCCGCCCCGCCCATACCGGGAAGACCGGTCGCAGCATTGTTGGCGACGATGACAGCAATGGCCCCTGCGGCTTGGGCATTCGCCACCTTGACGACGAAGTTGCACACGCCCCGGTCGATGAGCGCAATCTTCCCAGCGATGGCCGCCGGGTTGGTGATGGGTTCACACGCGAGTGCGGGCTCAGCGGCCGCCACCTCTCCGGACACGCCGGGAGCATTGACCCGAGGTCCAAACGCCGCAGGTTGGGCCACGGTCGTGCCGGCGATCGTCGACGGCGACGTGACGACAAGCGACGGTGTTGGACCGAGGAAGCGTTCCTTGTCCGCCGTCACGTTCGGGCCCGTCCATACGAGGTTTGGATCGCTGAGGGCCGAGGTGGCACGCTGGGCATCGCTAGCCATCGCTCTCCAGGTAGTGCGGCTGGGAGCGTCGGCGAGAAAGTTCGTCCAGATGTCGGGGATGCCGTTGAAGAACGCGCCAGTGCTGTTGCTGGTGAAGGTCTGGAACCCGAGGCCGTGGGCCAGCTCATGGAACACCACGGGCAGCAGGGGCGTCTGGTTTGCTGGAGGTGGATCCAAAGCCGGGTCCAAGCCGTAGTACCAGCCCACTGTTCCGGTCAGGCACGTGCCGGAGTCGATATCGGTGTTGAACTGAGTGTTGATGTCTTCTGTCACCGGATCGAGGTCCTCCCCGGCAAGTGAATTCGCGAGCGCCTGTGAGTACCACGTGTCAGGCAAGGGCGCATTCGGGAAGTTGCGATGCACGGTACGCGCGCCTGCCGAGCCAAGCACGGCCGAAGTGCCACTGCAGGTAAGGGGATTGAACGCCGCACGGACCTGGATCTCCACGTCACTCACCAACAGCGCAGCCCATTGCTGGGCCGCCCGCTGGAAAACGGCGAGACGCTGCTGGCCAAGTGTCGTACCGGGGTTGGAGTTCAACGGCGCCACGGGCGTGGGATCGTTGAAGCCTTCATCCGGTCCGTCCGCATTGACGATCGTGATCGTAGCGGACTGGGCCGAGCCCGCCAGCAAGGCGAGCGCGATAGCGGTGGAAACGAGGATCGGCTGAGTAACTGGGCGCATGGATCAACGCTCCTCGGTCATCGGCGCAGCAAGAAAGTGTGTATGGGGCGCTTGCCCGGCATGCGCCGCGTCCGTACACATCGAGATTCTCCTGCCATCCGGTGCGATGACCACTTGACTGGCCACTTCAAAGTTCCCGTTCAGTCGAACCGTGACTGTGCCGTCGGCGCGTCGAAGCTCCTCCATCGGCGCTGGCATATGCGCGGCCTTGAACATTTCGTCTTCGACCACCTGCTCGGGCGTGACAGGCACCGGCGAGAGCATCCCGGTTTCCGGATCCAGATAGACACGCATGCCCGATTCGTGAGCGCTCTCTGCTTCGGGCAAAGGGCGAAGTTTGGTGTCCTCTGCGTGCGCAGCGGTTCCGAAAGAGAATGCCGTGACGACAAACATCGTCGCGGCGCGATGCAAAGCGTTCTTCATGGTGGGTGCCCCCCGGGGCGAATTTCTGCAGTGTCCGACATCGCGCGCTGTGCACGACGCGCTCAGGATGCCCCAACTTCTGTGGACAGTTTGCAGTGTTACAAGGTAGCGATAGCGCTGCGGGAAAGACTAGGGTCGGGCATGGCCGAGCCGGGTTGACCAAACTGCATGCATGTTGGGCGCACCCTTGGACTCCACGGCCTCGCATACCGGGTGCCTCGGTTGGGTCCACAGAAGCCATCAGGGAAAGCGAGATCAGCAACGCGGTGATTGCGCCAATTCAGACCATCGCCTGCGGCAAAACCGATGGCCGCACAAACGCCCATTCCCGCGCGGTCGGACCCAGACGCTCGGGCAAGTAATCGCAAGCCATAGAGGACGTGCACGCTGCTGCACCGCTCGCTGCCCAGAGTCGCGGAGAGTAAACATGGTTTGAAGGCGGAGGCAGCAGGCTGCCCAGGCCAACTGTCACCGTGGGCTGCCACAGTTGCCCCTCGGGCGACGGCTGGTGCCAACAAAGCCTCCCGCAGGTCAGGCTCACTCGCAGAGGCATCGATGGGCCGCGTGGAGCCTCAGCCCTCACGGGCAAGGGGCGGCTGGCCGCCACGAACTGTGCAGGCCGACCTACCCTGGCCGGCCTGCACTCCCTTCCGGCTGACGCGTCGGAAAGGCGACTCGTCAAAGCAAGCCGCCCTTCTGCCCTCCCGAGCTCAAACCCAGGTGGTTGGATCACATGCCCCGGGGACTCGACAGCAGTCCCCGTGCAAACGCGTCAGAACTGCAAGCTCCAACTGTTCAACCGCCCGGTATCCCCCGACGCATTGTCGTTGACACGCAGCTTCCAGGTGCCGTTGGCGACTTCGGAAGACGCGTTCACGGTGAAGGTCTGGACGATGTTGTCAGCGCTGCCACCGCTGCGGTTGTGCAGCACGTACACCGACCCATCGGGCGCGATCAGATCCACCTTGAGGTCGCCCTTGTAGGTGTGGTTGATGTTGACTCCCACCTGCAGCGTGGACGGCGCATTGCCGCTGCGGCCGCTGACCGTGATCGGGCTTTCGATGGTGCTGTTGTCGGTGATGTTGAAGGCCGAGGTGTTCTGGAAGAAGCTCGGCGAGGTGCCACCGCCGCCGCTGCTGAAGCTGCCGGTCAGGCTGACGCCCGAGAACGCCGAATAGCCGCGCACCATGACGTGATAGGTGCCCGCCTGCGCCGTAGTGATCGTGCAGGTCTCGGCGTTGCCGCTCTGGAAGGGGCGGCAGTCGTAGGTGGCGGTGGTCGGGGCGCTGCCGAAGCGGACGTAGAGGTCCGCATCGCCGGTGCCACCGCTCATCGCGAAGCGCAGGTTGGTGGCGCCGGCGGGCACGCTGAGTGTGTAACGCAGCTCGGCGTTGGCCGCGCCCGCCAGCGCCGTCACCGGCACACCGTTCGTGAGAGCGTTGCTCGGCGGCGGCGGGGGCGGCGGCGTGCTGCCACTGCGGTAACCCGCGATCGCGGTCTGGCCGCTGCTGCTCGGATCCAGCCAGTCGCGCAGACGGGTGGCCGCGCTGCCGCCGCCGGTCCACGACACCGACAGCCTGCCGTAGTAGTCGGACAGGTCATTGCCGCAGGCCGCGGAGCCACCGTGCAGCTGGCCGACCAGACGCTTGTTCTGATCCCACAGGCCCGAGCCCGAGCTGCCGCCCTCGGTGGTGCCCTGGTCCCAGTCGATGACACGCCAATGCGTGCTGCCGCTGCCGCCGCCGTAAGCCGAGATGCCCAGGGCCTGGTTCTCGACGGCAATGCGCTTCTCGTGGCCGGCTGGATGGTGGATGCCCACCGCCGAGCTGGGCGTCGCACCGCTCGCGTCCCAACCGCTCCAGTAGGCATCGGCCCCTGCGGGCACATCGGAGTTGAGGCGCAGCAGGGCGAAGTCGCTGGCCGCGTTGGTGGCGATCAGGCTGGCGCCGGACTGGGTGTGGGTGGCGATGGTCTTGGCCAGCGGCGTGCCCGAAGCGCTGGAGCCCGGCGTGCGGCAGGTCGAGCTCTGGTAGTTCCAGTACACGACGACCGTCGACGCCACGGTCGCCGTACTCAGGCAGTGGTTGGCGATGAGGAAGTACGGCACGGAGGTGCCGGCGGTGTTGGCCATCAGCGAGCCGGTACAGACGTAGGAGCTGCCGCCCTGGCTGAAGGTGTAGTGGCCGACCGAATCGATCTGGTCGTCCCAGCCGGTGCCGGCGGGACAGGCGACATCGACGTTGCAGCTGCCCGACTTCTGCGCCGGGTCGACCGACTCGAACAGGCCGCGGTAGCCATGGGTCACGGAGGCCAGTTCGACGCGCGCCTGAGCGCGCTGCGCGCTGGGCACATGCAGCTCGATCGACACCTTCTCGCCGGTGATGTACGGCGCCCAGTAGCCCTCGCCCGCGCTCAGGCTCTCAGCGGTGATCTTGCGCAAGTTGTCCGCGCCTTCGCCGCGCAGGATCAGGGTTGCGCCCTCGGGCAGCACCAACCGGCTGAAGTGGAAGTCGAGCGTGCGCGCCCCCGGTGCGGCGATGTCCCAGCGGAAGCGGGAGATGCCGTCCTTGCCGACGCTCCAGCTCGCCTTGGACAGGCTGCGGCCATCGAAACGGAAGCCCTTCACCGGGATCTGGATGCCATAGCGGAAGGGGCCGCCAACGGATTTGGAGTCCTCCATCTGCAGCTTGGCGAGGTCGGGCGCAGGCAGCAGGTGCAGTTCGCCGGCCGACACGGCGAAAGGCAGGACGCAGAACAACGCAGCGCTGAGGCGCCGGATCGAGTGATGCATTGGAACTCCCCGTCTTGAGTGTGGTGGCGCTCTCCGGCGCCCGTTTGGATGTGCTGGACGCCTCCGGCGCCCGGCTCTGCAGTGCGGCGGATCCCCCGACCCGCGGTCTTGCATGCACGCAGGCCGCCGACGCTAGCAGCGCAGGTCGGGCGCGATGTTTGCGGTCTGTCACAAAGCGCGACAGCGTGTCGCTGTGCGGAGCGGATCGCGCGCGTCGTTCCGCGGAAGCGCCCTGAACCCCGGGGCGGAATTCGAGCCCAGAGGCGGAAGTTCGCCCCCCTTCATGCGCCACTGCAGGCGCAGTTCCGGGGCGCAGAGGGCGGGCGCGAACGCGGAGCTGCAGCGCTTGACAGTGATCAACTCGCGCGTCGGCGCGCCAACGCAGACTTGCGGCCACAGAACAAACCCCACCCAAGAGGACAGCCCCATGAAGAAGTTTGTTGCCCCGCTGCTCAGCGCTGTCGTACTCACCGCCGCCGCCCTGCCCGCCCAGGCCGAAGACTGGTTCGTGCGCGTGGGCGCCGTGCAGGTCTCGCCGAAGTCCGACAACGGCACGCTTGCCGGCGGCGCGCTCAAGACCGATATCGACAGCAACACCCAGCTGGGTCTGATCCTGGGCCGCCACCTGACGCCGAACCTCGCGGTCGAAGTGCTGGCCGCCACGCCCTTCTCGCACACCGCCAAGCTCAACGGCGCCCGGGCCGTCGACTTCAAGCACCTGCCGCCGACGGTCAGCCTGCAGTGGTACTTCAATCCGGAAGGCCGGGTGAACCCCTTCGTCGGCGCCGGCCTGAACTACACCTTCGTCTATGACGAGAAGCCCGTTGCAGGTGGACCGGTCGCCGGTACCAAGGTCGGCCTCGACAACAGCTTTGGCCTCGCCGCGCAAGCGGGCCTGCAGTTCAAGCTCAGCGACCAGTGGGATCTTGTGCTGGATGCGCGCTGGATCGACATCGACGCCGACGTCAAGGTCAATGGCAGCAAGGTGGGCACCGCGATCGTCGATCCGCGCGTGTACGGCCTGACCTTCGGCTACCGCTTCTGAGCACCTCCCGCCTTACGCCCTGTTGAGCCACCGGCACAGGTGGCAGGCCGCACGAAAGCCGACCCGCGCGCCCCCTCCCCGGCGCGGGTCGGCTTTCTTCTTTTGGGATTCGGGATTCGAAAGAACCACAGCGCGAGCTGCAGAGCTCAATCGCTCGGGCGCACCCGCTTGGCACGCGGATGTGCGGCGTCATAGACGCGGGCGAGATGCTGGAAATCGAGATGGGTGTAGATCTGGGTGGTGGCGATGTCGGCGTGGCCCAGCAGCTCCTGTACGCCTCGCAGGTCCGCCGAGGATTCCAGCAGATGACTTGCACACGAGTGCCGGAGCATGTGTGGATGCACGCGCTTCCACAGACCCTGTTTCTGCGCGGCCAGCTTGATCCGCTGCTGCACCGTGCGCGGCGCGATCGCCGCTCCGCCGCGGCCGGTGAACACCGGCGACTCGGGGGCCGCGCCCTGCACGGCCAGCGCGCGCAGGGCTTCCACAGCTTGGCGCCCGACCGGCACCAAGCGCGTCTTGCGCCCCTTGCCGAGCACGCGCGCGCTGCCTTCACGAAGATCGACATCCATCCAGCGAAGACCACACAGTTCGGAGAGTCGCAGGCCGGAGGAATAGAACAACTCGAGCATGGCGCGATCGCGCAGGCTGAGCGGGTCCTCGCCCTGCAGTTCGACCAGGGCCTGCGCTTCGTCGGCGTCCAGCACCTGCGGCAGGCGACGCGGCGCCTTCGGGCCGCGGACGCCGGCGCTCGGGTCGCGCTCAATGCGGCCGTGCTTGAGCAGAAAGCGGAACAGACCGCGGCAGGCGGACAGTCGCCGCTGCAGACTCTTCGGCGACAGCCCGGCGCGATGCGCTGCGGCTAGATAGAGTCGCAGCGCTTCCGAGTCGAGTGCGCCAAGATCCTCGATGCCGCGCTGCGCGCACCACGCGAGCAGGGTACCGGCATCGGTGCGGTAGGCCTCCAGCGTGTGCGGCGAAGCACCGCGCTCCACGCGCAGCGCCCCCAGCCAGTCCTCCACCGCTTGGCGCAGCGCGGGCGCCGGCTCGCGAGCGACCTCGACTGCTGCGGCCGGGGCACGCGCCATCAGGCGGGGTGCCTCGACAGCGCCGCCGCCAGCGCCTCGCCCATCATCCGCAGGAACAGGGTGCCCATGCCGGGGTAGAAGCGGTTCGGCTCGCGCGAGCCGATCGCCAGGAGACCGCGGCCGGGCAGCGGGATCAGCGCGCAGCTCTGCACCTGCGCGGCCTGCGCACCGAACAGGAACTCCATCTTCTGCGGCGCGAGCCGTCCACACAGCGCCTCGTCGCCGCGCAAAAACTCGGCGAACTGGGCCAGTTCAGGCGCCTGCGGCGGACGCTCGATCAGCCACTCGGCGGCCGGCAGCTCGAAGCTCTGGCCAATCAGCAGCACACGCACCAGCTCGCTGTGGAAGTCCTCGATCAGGCTGGCCACCATCGCCTGCAGCGCGGCCAGCGGGGTCGATGCGCGCAGCAGCGCGAGGGTGAGTTGATGCGTGCGCAGGGTCAGACGCTCGTTCTCCTGCGCGGTCGAATAGAGCTCCTGCAGGCGGCGCGAGAGCTCGCGGTTCTTGTCGCGCAGCACGTCGAGCTGATACGCGGTCAGCGAGGTGGCCGCGCCGGTTTCGCGCGGGACGGCGAGGCTCGCGGCAAGCTCGGGATGCGTCTGCAGGAACTCGGGATGCGCGCGCAGGTAGGCCGCAACGGCCTCCGGTGCCAGTGGGATATCGCTCATTCGCAGAAGACTCCTTCGAAAACGAACACGGCCGGCCCGCGCATGCGCACTGCATGCCCGGGTCCGTCCCAGTGAATCAGCAGGCGCCCGCCGGGCAGGTCGACCGCGATGCCGCGCGTCGCATCGACGCGGCCACGCGCATGCAGCACGGCCACCGCGGCACAGGCGCCGCTGCCGCAGGCCTGGGTTTCGCCCACGCCGCGTTCGTACACACGCAGACGGATGTGGCCTGCGTCCAGCACTTCCGCGAAGCCGACGTTGACGCTGTCGGGGAAACGGCGATCGGCCTGCAACGCCCCACCGAGGCCGGCGACAGGCGCAAGGGCGACCTCGGGCACTTCGATCAGCGCATGCGGATTGCCCATCGAAACGCCACGGAACTTGTGGACCTCACCGCCGAACTCGAGCACGCCATCGGGCGCGCCCACGCCGGTTGCGGGCAGCGCGCGGGCGCGGAAGTCGGGCACGCCAAGGCTGACCTCGATGTCGTCCGACGCATGGATCTGAACCTCGACCGGGCCGCTGGGGCTGTCCATGCGGAAGGTCGACCCAGCCACCATGCCGGCACGCAGCGCCCAGGCCGCCACGCAGCGCGCGCCGTTGCCGCACTGGCCCGCGGCGCTGCCGTCGGTGTTCCAGATGCCGTAGTAGAGGGCCGAGCCCTCGCTGCGCGCAGGTTCGACGCTGAGCAACTGATCGAAGCCAACGCCGGTGCGGCGCTCGGCGATCCAGCGGATCGCCTCGGGCGAAAGCTCGGGCAGACCCGTGCGCGCATCCAGCACGACGAAGTCGTTGCCGGCGCCGTGCATCTTGGTGAAACGCAGGCCGCGCAGGGCGGCGTGCGGACTCATCGCCCGGCCTCGTCCTTGTCCGTGGCCGCGTCGGCAGGCGTGGCCTGCTGGGCCGGCGGCTGCATCGGCGGCGGCGCGTCTTCCGGCAGCACCAGCGGGCCACGGTTGCCGCAGGCGGCAAGAAGCAGGGGAGCGCACAGGGCGCCACTCAGGACAAACAAGCGGAGTCGTTTCATGACGCGAGAGTATAGGCGCGCCATCGGCTGCACGCCTTCAGGCCTCGCGACTGAGGTGGGCGATGCTGCCGGCTTGCCCCTCCCAGTCCTCGCGACCGTTGAAGGGCGTGGTGCGGATCGATCCGATCGTCGCCGGGTCCAGGCAACGCACGTTGACGTCGAAACCGTCGGGGTTGGAACGCGGCACATACCAGCTCTTGATGCCGCAGGTCGCGCAGAAGAAGTGGCGCGCGGTGCCGGTGCCGAAGCGGTACTCGGTCATCGCAGCGGTGTGGGTCAGCAGACGGAAGCGGCTGGCCGGCACGATCAGGTGCAGGAAGCCCGTCATCGCGCACAGAGAGCAGTTGCAGTCGACCGCTTCGATGTCGGCGGGCGCATCCACTTCGAAGCGCACCGCGCCGCAGTGACAGCCGCCGGAGTGGGTAACCAGTGCCTCGCTCATGTCGCGCGTCCCTGTGGAGTCCGCCGCGACTGTACTGCTGCAGTGCAGCTTGCCCCAAGGGCCAATGGTCGCGGTTCGCCGCACATGCGCTACTGCCGGCGGGACGAGCGTCCGCACCGCGTGCGGACACCGGGCGTCGGAGACGCCGCTGGGCACTGCCGCACGGAACGGCAGGCCAAGGGAGGGGCAACACGATGAAGCGCTTGATCAAGTGGGCGGCCTGCGCCGCCCTGCTGGCGGGTCCGGCTGCGCAGGCTCAGACGCTGACCGAAGTCACCGGCTTCGGCAGCAACCCGGGCAACCTGAGAATGTTCAAAGTGGTTCCCAGCGGGCTGGCGGCCAACCGGCCGCTGGTGGTGGCGCTGCACGGCTGCGCACAGAGTGCGGCGGCCTACGACGCCGAAACCGGCTGGGTGGCGCTGGCCAGTCGCTGGCAGTTCGCCCTGCTGCTGCCGCAGCAGCAGAGCGGCAACAACAGCAACGCCTGCTTCAACTGGTTCGAAAGCGCCGACATCAGCCGCGGCAGCGGTGAGGCACTGTCGATCCGGCAGATGGTGGCGCGTATGGCCAGCGATCACGGCCATGATCCCTCCAGGGTCTACGTGACCGGGCTGTCCGCGGGCGGCGCGATGACCTCGGTGATGCTGGCGACCTACCCCGAGGTGTTCGCCGGCGGCGCGATCATGGCCGGCCTGCCCTATCGCTGCGGCATCGGCACCAGCGCGGCGTTCTCGTGCATGAACCCGGGCACCGATCTGAGCCCGGCGCAGTGGGGCGATCGCGTGCGCGCGGCGAGCACGCACAGCGGGCCCTGGCCGATCGTCTCGATCTGGCACGGCGATGCCGACTTCGTGGTGCGGCCGGTCAACCTGACCGAAGCCATGGAACAGTGGACGAACGTGCACGGCGTCGATCAGATCGCCGAGGTGCAGGACACCCTGCTCGGCTATCCACGTCGGCAGTACCGCGATGCCAGCGGCCGCACCGTGGTGGAAACCCTGAGCATCACCGGCATGGGCCACGGCACGCCGGTCGATCCCGGCACGGGCGACACCCAGTGCGGGACGGCGGGCGCCTACATCCTCGATGCCAACATCTGCAGCAGCTATTGGGTCGGTCGCTTCTGGGGTCTGGAGGGTGGCAGCAGCGGTGGCGGCGATCCACCCCCACCGCCGCCTCCACCGCCGCCGACCGGCAACCCGGTGCTGAGCCTCGCCAGCGTGGCGATCGAGGATGGGTACACGAAGGCCAGCGCAGTGGGTAACAGCGCCGAGGTCGGCACCCTGGAATCGCTGTACGGGCTGGCCATCGGCCGAGGCTCGGACTCGAAGTTCAACCGTGCCCTGCTGAGCTTCGATACCTCGGCCCTGCCGGCCGGGGCAGAAATCGTGTCGGCGCGGCTCGTGCTCACCCACCGCGGCGCCTCGGGCGACCCCTGGGCCAGCCCCGCAGGCAATCGCCTGCTGATCGATCTGCGCCAGGGCTGCTTCGGCGGCGACTGCGCGCTCATCGCCAGCGACCACGGTGCCGCCAGCACCCTCGACGCGGTCGCCGAGGTGCCGCGCTTCACCAGCGGCAGCCAGGACAGCAGTGCGTTCTCGACCGCGGCGCTGGCGAGCATCAACCGCAGCGGCCGCACCCAGCTGCGGCTGCGCTTCGAGGGCAACCAGAGCAGCACGCGCTACCTCTGGGCGGGCAGCGGCACGCAGGCGACGCTGAAGATCGAATACCGCCTGCCCTGAGGACGCGCGTCCGGCGCAACCCGCCGACCGCAGGGCTTCGGCGCCTGCGGTCGGCGGGGTCAATCCAGCAAATGTCGCAGCTCGGGCAGGTACTTTTCTGCCGAGCCGGTGTTGACGAGCACCACCCGCTCGCCGCGCTTCAACAGACCGCGATCCAGCAGCTGCGGAACCGCAGCCGCACAGGCCGCGCCCTCTGGGCTGATCCACAGGCGGTGGCGGCGCCAGATGCGCTGCAGCTCGGTGGCGGTATCCGCTTCGCTGACCGCAAGCGCCGCGCCGTTCGAGGCGCGAATGATCTCCAGCACGCGGAAGTGGCCGACGCCGCCCGGCACGTTCAGGCCGGTCGACAGCGTGTGGCCGGCCTCGACCGGGGTGGTGTCGGGCGCGCCCGACTCGAAGGCGCGCACCAGCGGTGGCGTGACTTCACTCTGCACGCAGTACATGCGCGGGCGCCGGCTGTCGATGACGCCCAGCGCTTCCAGCTCGGCCCAGGCCTTCCACATGCCGAGCACGCCGGTGCCGCCGCCGGTGGGATAGATCACCGCATCCGGCAGCTGCCAGCGGGTGTCTACGTACAGCGGCTCGGCCAACTCCAGGCCCAGGCTCTTCTTGCCCTCGATGCGCCAGCCCGGCTCCTGGAAGGTCGCGACCAGAAAGAAGCCCTGCGGAACGACCTCGGCTTTCAGAAACGCACCGGCCTCGCGGATCGTCGGCCCGACCAGGCTCAGGTGCACGCGGCCCGGATGCTTCACCGCCGCTGCGGCGACGCTGCCGAGAATGGGCAGGGGCGTGTCGGGCGGCATCGCCACATGCACCTCGATGCCGGCTTCCAGCGCGTAGCGAACCAGTGAATCGCCGGCATTGCCCTGGGTCGGCACCGCAAGCCTGGTCAGACCCAGCCGCCGCGCCTGCGCCACCACCATGGCCATGCCGCGGTCCTTGAAGCTCTGGGTCGGGTTGGCGCCGTAGCCGGACACTGCGCGGCCTTCTTCTTTCAGCTGCAGGTGGAGCCCGGCGGACGCTGCCGATGGGTGCTCGAAGGGCAGCAAAGGCGTTGCACCTTCGCCCAAGCTGAGGATGTGCCGGGCATCGTGCGGGTCGTTGATGTCCAGCGCCATCAGCCCGCCGAAGCGCCACATATCGCGGCGCTGCGGTCGGTACCAGGCGAAGTCCGGCTGCTCGTAGGCCAGCCGTTCCAGATCGAACACCATCTCGACCGGCCGGCCGTCGACCGGGTCGAGGTTCATCGGCACATCGGCGGAGTATTCGCGACCGGAGGCAAGGCCGCGCAGGCAGCGGACGTAGGACATGGGAGAGCCGGGAGTGGGGATTTGGGATTGGGGATTCGAAGCCGGTAGTGTGCAGGCTGCGGCACACCTTGGAGCCAGAGCGGAATGCCGCTTGCTCATCCTCGGGGCCGGAATGTCGCAAGCCAAACCCGGGACCCCCTTGGCTCACCTGGCGCAAGCTCGGAATGCCGAATCCCGATTGCCACGCCAGAGGAATCACCCCCCATGCGTCTGCTGCCCAGTCTCGCCCTCGCCCTGCTGTTGTCGCCGGCAGCGCAGGCGGCCTTCGATGTCGAAGCACTCTCCACCGCCGTTGATGCCAAGGTCGTCGAGTGGCGTCGCGACATCCATCAGCATCCGGAACTCGGCAACCGCGAGTTCCGCACCTCGGCCAAGGTCGCCGAGCATCTGCGTGCGTTGGGCATCGAAGTTCGGACCGGGGTGGCGCACACCGGCGTGGTCGGCCTGCTGCGCGGCGGCAGGCCCGGGCCGAAGATCGCCCTGCGCGCCGACATGGACGCGCTGCCGGTGACCGAGGCCACCGGCCTGCCCTTCGCCAGCACCGTCACCACCGAATACAACGGCCAGACCACCGGCGTGATGCACGCCTGCGGGCACGATGCCCACGTCGCCATCCTGATGGGCGTGGCCGAAGCGCTGGCCAGCGTGCGTGAGGAGCTGCCGGGCGAAGTGCTGTTCCTGTTCCAGCCGGCCGAGGAAGGCCCGCCGCCGGGCGAGACCGGTGGCGCAAAGCAGATGCTGGCCGAGGGCGTGTTCGACGACTTCAAACCCGAGGCCGTGTTCGGCCTGCACGTCTGGGCGCAGCTGCCGGTGGGCACCCTCGGCTTCCGCGGCGGGCCGATGATGGCCAGCGCCGACCGCTGGGTGCTGAAGGTGCGCGGCAAGCAGACCCACGCCTCGCGGCCCTGGGGCGGCGTCGATCCGATCACGATCGCCGCGCAGGCGCTGATCGCCAGCCAGAGCATCATCGCCCGCCAGATCGACATCACCAGCTCGCCGGTGGTGCTGACGGCCGGCGCGGTGCGCGGCGGCATCCGCTTCAACATCATCCCCGAGACCGCGGAGATGGAGGGCACCCTGCGCACCTTCGACATGGACGTGCGCGCGGATGTCATCGCCCGCTTCGAGCGAACCGCCAAGGCCATCGCCGAAGCCGCCGGCGGCGAAGCGGAGCTGATCGTCGAGAACACCGCACCGGTGACTGCGAATGAACTCGCGCTCACCCAGCGTGTGCGCCCCTGGCTGCGCGAGCTGATGGGCGCAGAGCAGGTGAAGGAGATGCCCCTGCAGACCGTGGCCGAAGATTTCTCGGAGTTCGCCAACCGCGCTCCGGGCTTCCTGTTCTTCGTCGGCAGCACCGGCCCGGAGATCCATCCGGCGCGCGCACCCAACAACCACTCGCCGGAATTCCTGCTGCACGAGGACGCGCTGAAGCACGGCACGCGGGCGATGCTCACGTTGGCCTTGGGCGTGCTGGAGGGCCGCTGAAGCCCACGATGGCCAAACCTCCCCAGCGCGCAAGGCCCCTCCTCTGTTCGCGAACGCACCGATGAATGGCCAGCGGCTCGGCAGCATGGGCTTTGCCCTCGAGGAGCTACGCCATGCATCGCTATCTGAGCCTGACGCTGCTGCTCGCCTGGCTGCTGGCCGCGCTCACGGGCGTCCGACTTGTGGGCTTCGTGCATCTGCTGCCGGTGCTGGCCGCCATCATCGAGTTGATGCACCTGCTGATCGGAGGTGGTCCTCAGCCGCGCTCGGGTCATCAAGGCGGAGGTGCGCCACCGCACCGACCAGCGCTGCCGGCGCTCGCAGACTCGGATCTCCCGGCCGGGACCAGCGTCCCGCCCTCCTTCGGAGATCCACCATGTCAAGACTAGGCGACCGCTACCGCTTCAATCCCAACGCCCCCCTGAACCTCACCCTCCCGCCCAGGCCTCGCGAGTACGACGGCTCTGGTGCGCTGCCCGCCAACCGACCGGAGATCACGCGGCCGGTGTCCATCGAGGCAGAGGCGGAAGCGCCGGCACGCAGGGATGAGGGGCGATCCGAGCTTTTGGCTGATGCCTCGCCGGCGCCGCCGAGCAGTGCCGCGCGCGGCGATGACGATCGCATGAGCACGCAGGCGGCCTCACCATGAGCGCCGCCCATCCCAATCTCCTGAACTCCGCATGGTCACAGCGGATCGCGCATGCGAAGGCGGTGTGGCGTGAACTCACGCGCGACGAGCTTTTGTGGTCTGGCGGCGACGCACTCCGCCTCGCCAACCTTGTTCGCGAACGCTACGGCTTGAGTCGCCGAGACGCGGAGCAGCAGGTCAAATCCTTCCTGCAGGATCTGGACGCCTCCGACGTGCACTGAAAAGGTGTCGAGGGTGGCCGGCGAACAGGCAACGCCGGCCACCGCTACGGAGATCCTTCAAGCCCGCGACGCCCGCTGCGCGAAGCGCGTGGGTGGATTGCGCTTCCGCCCGCTGCCGCAGCAGCCAATGCCGGCGCGGCGCGTCACGAACTGCACCGGCCTGACGCCCTCAGCGCGTCTGCAGCATGTAAGGCATCAGGCGGTCCGTCTCGGTTCGCACCACGGCATAGCACTCGCAGGACAAGGCCTCGAGCCGGCGGCGGTCGAGCACGGTGATATGCCCGCGGTGATACTCGATCACACCCATCTTCTGCAGCCGCCCTGCCGCCTCGGTCACCCCTTCGCGGCGTACGCCAAGCATGTTGGCGATCAGTTCCTGCGTCATCTGCAGGTCCTGGGTGGGCAAGCGGTCCAGCGACAGCAGCAACCAGCGACAGAGCTGCTGGTCGACCGTGTGGTGGCGGTTGCAAACGGCGGTCTGTGCCATCTGGGTGATCAGCGCCTGGGAATAGCGCAGCGAAAGATTCAGCAGCTCACCATGCAGATCGAACTCCTCGCGGAAGCGCTCGCCCAGGATGCGATAGCCATGGCCGGCGCTCTGAACAAGCGCGCGGCTGGTGGTGCTGTAGCCGCCCATGAACAGCGCGATGCCGATCATGCCCTCATTCCCGACCACCGCGATCTCGGCGGAGGCGCCGCTCTTCATCACATAGAGCAGAGAGACGATGGCGTCGACGGGAAAGTAGATGTGCCTCAGCAGAGTCCCCGACTCGTAGAGCACCTTGCCGAGCGGAAGCTCCACGCGCTCAAGGAAGGGGAACATGCGCTGCTGGACTTCAGGACTCAAGGCGCCAAGAAGCCGGTTCTGGGCCGGGGAAAGGGTCATGCGGGAATCTCCTTCGGCCTCGGGGCCGACACAATCAGCTGCTCGCGAAAACACCGAAAGGAAGAAATTGGAACGGACCTGAGTCCTCGCTCACCCGGAGGGGTGCAGCCAGCTCTCCTGCCGGCGGCGGCACGATCCAGCGGCGACGCCCCCGCAGCTGAAAGACCTCTGCCGCGCCTGCCCGGCGCCGATGCGGGCCTGGCAGCCATCGCCGGAACCAAGAGTACCGCCGGGCGGCATCGGGACGCCGCCCGCCGCCCCAGCGTTGAGGCGGGCGCGCGCCTCTCCCACCCGCCCGCCGGTCGCGCAGAGCGCAGTGGACTCACTGCCTGGCCACCGAGGCCTCGCTCAGGCTGAACACCACCTCGACCCGACGGTTCATCTGGCGGCCGGATGCGGTGTCGTTGCTGGCACTCGGCGCTTCCTGCCCACGTCCGCGACTCACCATCTGGGCGGCCGGGGCGCCGAACGCGAGCAGGGCACGCATGACCGAAACGGCTCTGCGCTCGGACAGCAGGAAGTTTGCGCTCGCGCTGCCAATGTTGTCGGTGTGCCCCTCGAAGACGGCGCGATACGCGGGATGCTCAAGCAGCACCTGCGCGATGCGACGCAGATTGGCATCGCCCTCAGGCCGGATCTCCGAACGTCCGGTGTCAAACAGGACATCGGCGAGGGTCACCACCAGGCCGCGCTCGGTCCGCTGAGCGTTCAGGCTGGACAGCTCGGCCTCGAGGCTCGCGATCTCGCTGCGCGCCGCCTCGGCGTCGCGCCGCGCACTGCCGGCTTCGATCCGGCTGCGCTCCGAATCACGAAGGGCGCGGTCGACTTCACGGGTCCGCATCGAGAGGCGCAGGCGATCCCGCTCGGCGGCGGCCCCTTCGATCACGGCCTGTGAAGCCCGACTCTGGGCGGTGGCTTGGGCGATCTCGTAGCGGCGCGCGGCCATGTAGGCCAGGTGATCGACCTGCGATGTCGGCTGTCGGGCGGACCACGCGCGCTCCGCCGCGGCGAACTCGGCGTCCGCCTGGGCAAGCTCCTCGCCAGCGTAGCGGCGCAGATCAGGGTTGGACTGGGCGCGCTGGTGCGAGTCACGCGCCTCCTCCATCGCAACGTTGCGTCGCGGTATCGAGGTGCAGGCGGCAAGCGCGAGGAGCAGGCCGAGGGCGAGCGCATTTCGCGAGTTGAGTCGGATGTTCATTGGAATTCCTTCAGGAGGATTGGTTGGTATGGGCCTCACGACCCGAGGCCGATGCAGGCCCGCGGCCCCACCGTGGCGATGCCGATGGACCCGGACGCACTTGCGGTGTCGAGCGCATCTCCGGCGGGATCGCACCGGCGGGGAAGTTCAGCGCCCACCGGCGCGCTCAAGCTCTTCGCGCAGCGCGCGCGCCGCCTGCTGTGACTCTTCAGCCGCGCGCAGGCTCCGCACCGATCGCGCCGTCACGACGGCAAGCTGCGCATCCAACTCGGCCTGCTGCGCGAGCTGCAGGGCCCTCTCGGGCTGGCGGCGGTCTGCGGCCTGGTGCGCACTGGCGAGCTTGTCGGTGGCGACCCGCAGTTCAGCCCCCGCGTCACGCTGGGTGCTGGCGTTGTTGGCATTCGCCACCGCCGAATCCGCCGCGGCCAGCTGCAGTTCGTAGCCTGGCGTCGTAGCGCAGCCCCCGACGATCAGGGCGAGACAGATGGGAAGCAGCGAGTACCGGGCGCTGCGGGATACATCAGTGGCGAATTGCACGGTGGGCATGAGCGTTCTCCTTGACATGCACGCTCAGGCTGCTGAGAGACACCGACGCCGTCTGTCTGCCAGCGCACACAGCGCATGGGCATGCGCAGGCTCCTGCACTGCTGCTCGCCTGTTCTGTTCGGCAGCGCAAAGAGCGGCTGCGCGTGTGCGGCGCAGGCTGTCAGCCACAGAACGAGAGCGTCGGTTCCATGCGCAGGACCACGAAAGACGGCAAGGGATTCGAACCCGGAAAGCCCTGCCCAGACCATCTCCACCACCGCGAGGCTGACCCGCGCGGGCGCGGCGAGGATGAACCTGCCGGGCAGCCGCGCAGGAACATCCACGCGGGCGCGGCACACCGGCGCAAGCGCGAAGCCTCGAGGCTGGATGCGCCATCGCGCACGTAGCCCTCCGCCCCACCACACCGTGCCCTTCGGGCCGCGGAACACATCGGAACCCGGCGCTGGCTGTGGTCGGTGCCCCCCTCTTCGGCGACGCCCGTCGCCGCCGCACTGCCCACCAAGGAGAAACCCATGCTCGAAACCTTGATCGTCGTTCTCGTAGTCCTCTGGCTGCTCGGCATGGTGTCGTCCTACACCGTCGGCGGCTTCATCCACATCCTTCTCGTGATTGCTGTGGTCGTTCTTCTGCTGAGGATCATCCGCGGCCGTCGCGTGCTCTAGGACACGCGGAGCACCTGTCGCTGCGGGGCGCGGAGCGCCCAGCAGCGACCTATCCGCAAGACAGGCGACGCAGGGGATCGCAACACGCGTCACCACGTCTCCCCCGACGCCCGTGAGGCGCCAGAGCGGCCAACGGATGCACCTGGAGGAGCGCGAACTGCGCATCGACGGCGAGGGCCAGGCCCTGTTCGCGCGCGAGCCTGCGCAGGGCGCCCGGATCCTCAGGGCACGCGTCTCCGCGGATGCAGTCCGCGAGATCAGCTGCAGTGGCGCCGCCACGTCCGCCCCAGAACCCACGCGCAGTGCCCATGCGGGATTCGCCGCGCGACTGGCCGAAGACCGCGATTCAGCCGCTCTCAACAGCACCGACCTGGAGTTCCAAATGAACAGCACTCGCCTTGCGTCGCTTGTCCTGATTGTCGCCGGCGTACTCGCGCTCGCCTATGGCGGCTTCGACTACACGCGTGACACCCACCAGGTGGACCTCGGCCCCCTGCACGTGCAGGTGCAGGAACGCAGTCACCTGAACATCCCGCTCTGGGCAGGGCTTGCCTGTCTGCTCACGGGGATCGTGTTGCTGACCGTCAGTGCGCGCCGGGCGCGCTGATCCGCCCTTTGCTTCCCCGGCTTCCGTCGCCGGCGGGCATTCGGCCCGCGCCGGCCGGCGGCTCAACTTTCGGCAAGGAGATTCCCATGCAGTTCCCATCGCTCTACCGCGGTTTCGCGCTCGCAGCCTGCCTGGCGCTGGCCAGTCCCTTTCTCGGCCTTGTCGGCTGCGCGTCCACTCGCACCAGTGAGGGCACCGGCGAATACATCGACGATGTGGTGATCACCACCAAAGTGCGCTCGGCGATCTTCAACGAACCCGACCTCAGCGCTGCCGAGATCAATGTCGAAACCTTCAAGGGGCGCGTTCAGCTGAGCGGATTCGTCAGCACCCGCGCGGAGATCGAGCGCGCTGGCCGCATCGCCCGCGGCATCGCCGGGGTCACCGCCGTGGTGAACGACATCCGCATCAAGTGAAGTGGGGCCGCCCGAGCCGCGCGCACAGGGCGGCGCCTTGCCTTGGCCATTTTCAGGTTTGGAAGTGGCGATGCGGAGAACCCACCCTGAGTGCCCTACCGCACCGACGCAACGCCCCAGAACAATCATCCTGCAGCTGCCGGACACAGCGCATCCCGCGCAAAGTCCAGCCTCAGGAGTCAAAGCCATGAAGACCCACAACGATCGCCCCTCCAACCACAAGGGCGCTCCGGCCCAGCCGAACCGCTCGGCCTCTGATCCGATCCGCCTCGGCGCTTCCGGCGACAAGGAGGCCAAGCCCGCCAATGCTTCGACAAAGCCTTCCGGCAGCGGGGATGCTCCGAAGAGCGCGGTCGATGCGCGCGCGGGTGGCGCCGCCGGAGCCGCGGTTGCCAAGCCGCCGATCCCGCCGGAGCCGAAGAGCGGCAGCCCGCGCGTGGACACCGAGAGGAAGTCCACATGAGCCTGCCCGGCACGGACACACTCAAGGCACGCTGGAAGCAGCAGGTCGGTGCTGCCAAGGTCGCCTGGGGCAAGCTCACCGACGATGAGCTGCTGCAGACCGAGGGCCATGCGCAGAAGCTCAGCGGCCTGGTCGAAGAGCGCTATGCCCTGAACCGCGACGAGGCCGCCCGGCAGGTCAAGGCCTTCTTCGACGCCCATCCGCCCGCCGATTGATGGGCGCATGAGGCCCACGGGTCGAGTGTCTCGGTGCTCCGAGGCACTCGATGCGGCCGAGGTCGGCCGTACCACAGGGTTACAGCATCACCGTCGCTCGCAACACACCACGCAGCGGGACTGCACGGTCCGGCCGTGAGCCCGCGGGGCGGCACAGGTGCGGACACGGCCTCACCACGGTGCGGTCGCAGCGAATGCTCAAGGGCGGAAGGGCTGATCTGCTTCCTCCCCCACGTCCGCCCCCCGGAAGAGCACCTGCTTGAAGTCCGTTCCCGCAGCCAAGGCCACGCCCGCTTCGCTGGATCGCCCGTGCGCGTGCCGCGCCCCCGTTGAGATGAAGCGCGACCACGCATCGTCTCGCCGCAATTCCCCCTTCCCACTGGAGAACACCATGAAGACCCTCGTGACTCGTCTGCTTGCTTTCAGTACTGCCGCGCTGCTGGGCGCCGCCTCGCCCCCACTTTCAGCGGCCGAGCCCGCTCACACCGCGCTGACGGATGCACGCGCCGAGGCGCGCATCGAGACGACCTATCGCCTGAGTCCCTATCTGCGCGGGGACCGCCTCGACGTCGACGTCAGCAACGGCGTCGCCACGCTGCGCGGCAGCGTCCACGAAGAAGTCAGCAAGGAACTGGCGGAGGCGATCGCCGGCGGCGTTGAAGGAATCAGCAAGGTCGAGAATGCGGTCACTGTCGATGCGAAGACGGGCGCGGCGACGCCGCGGCGCTTTGCCGAGGTGCTGGATGACGGCACCATCACCGCGTCGATCCACTCGAAGCTCGCCTGGAGCCGCTTCGCCAACGACCTGCAGGTGACCGTGGCGACCCGCGACGGCACCGTGACGCTGACCGGACACGCGCGTTCGGCCGACGCGCGCGCCGCCGCCAATCGGCTCGCTGCCACCACACGCGGTGTCGGCGCGGTCGATGATCGCATCGTCGTGGGTAACGCCGTCGGCCAGGGGATGCTGAAGCCGGCGATGGCCGCTCCCGAAGGAACGGCCATCAGCGACACCTGGATCACGACGAAGGTCAAATACACCCTGCTCTATTCGAGCAACGTCGCAGGCTCTGACGTGGACGTGAGCACCGAGGCCGGCGTCGTGACGCTGCGCGGCAGCCTGCACAGCGGTGCCGAACGGGCGCTGGCGATCGAACTTGCGCAGAACATCGGTGGTGTGAAGCGGGTGGACTCCGACGCACTCGTCCTTGCTCCGGACGCCAGCCCCGTAGTCGCTGCATCCCCGAGGCGCTGAGATCAGGGTCGGGCCGCAGACTTTGAAGGGCGCGACGCAGCCAGCCCGGTCCCGTGGCCCGCCCTCGCCCGGTCACTCTGAGCGGCGACGCCTGGGCTTGCTCTGGCGCACGGAATACACGATGGACCCACTTCGGTGGGTCTTTTCGTATTCGGCGGCAGCCTCGCTGGTGCTCGCGCCCGCGGTGCGAGCCATGTGCGGGCCGGCCGGAGCAGAAAATCGTAGCGGTCGGGCTGCAGCGTTTTGCTCGGGGTTGTCCAAAGGCTTCGGGTCCCTGCTGCAAAGGGAGGCACCCAGGCTGGATCGGGTGTTCGCGCGCCGGCCTGCACCTCGTCCGCTCAGCGGCAGTCGGCCCGCGCCCACCCCAGAAGCGCTCCGGATCAGGAACCGCATTCAACGCCGTTCGCGAAGGTCCGCGAAAGCGCCCGCGCGGGCATGACGATCCTCCAGGTAGCACGCGCAGGCAGCGGCCTCCAAGCCGGCGAGATCGCGGAGGCAGATCCGCCCGCGGTGGTAGTCGATGAGACCGCTGCGGTGGAGATTTCCCGCGAGCACCGTGACGCCGCTGCGACGCAGACCGAGCAGCCGACCGAGGCGCTCATGGGTGACTGGCAGCGGAGCGTCGCCAACGCGGTCTGCGGCCTCCAGCAACCAGCGGACCAGCCTCTGCTCACCGGCATGGAGGGCCAAGCACACCGCCGATCGCGCCAACCGTCCCGACTGCAGGCCCTGGTAACGCTGCAGCAGCGGGCAAAGTCGGGGAGACGCCGCCACCGCCTGATTCCAGAAGCGACGATCGAGGCTCACAGCGACGCCCCGAACGGCAACCACGGCGGCCAGGGTTTCGGCACCCGCGCGCAACACTCCCGCGGCGCCGATCAGCCCCTCGGACCCCAGCGCCAGAAGTTGCAGGGACTCGGCGCCCGTTCGCACCAGGGATTGCGAGACCAGCCCGGATAGCGGGAACAGCAGGGCCGTTCCCGCCGAGCCGGGAATCGACAGCACGTCGTCGACTTCGAGGTCCCGCAGCCGACACAGCTTGAGCAGTCGCGTCCGCTGGGGTCGAGGGAGGCTGTCGAGCAGATGGTTGCTCGCTGGATCACGCGCATCCGGAACACTGGACCAGAGCATCCCCGCTACTCCTCGAATGGTGGCGCTCGGGCGCGTAGTGGCCGAGTGGTACTGCAATGGCCACTTTCGTCGGATGTCGGTCCTGCGTCTGTACGCTTCGCCACACCGACCAGGGGTCGTCAATCTTTTGACTTGCCAAGGCGTCGTAAAAGCGTCGCAGCTCGCTGTGGCCGTCCCAGACGCGGGTTTGGAGCGCGGCACGCCGCTTGCAGTCCGGGCGTTCAGACACCGTCCGGAGAGCTCCATGGCTGCCAAGCCCGCTGCCAAACCCGCCGCCGCCCCTGCCGCGGGGGCCGAAGCGCCCAAGAAGGGCTTCCCCATCGTACTGGTCGCCATCGTCCTGCTGGCGGGGCTGGGCATCGGCGGGGGCGCGGCCTTCTTTCTCCTGCCGAAGCCCGCGGCCGACGCCGAGGCCAGCGACAGCGACAAGCCCGAGCGCAAGGCGGTCGAGCGCGGCGCGCCGGCGCAGTACGTCCCCTTGCAGCCGGCCTTTGTGGTCAACCTCGCCGATGAAGGGAGCACGCGCTACCTGCAGGCGGAAGTGCAGCTGAGCTCGCGCGATCCGCAGGTCATCGCCGATATCGGCACCCACAGCCCGGCGATCCGCAATGCCCTGCTCATGCTGTTCGCCAAGAAGACACAGGCCGAACTGCGCTCGATCGAGGGCCGCGAACAGCTGCAGAAGGACGCGCTGGCCGAGGTCAACCGGGTGCTCAAGGACGAGACCGGCTACGACGGCGTCGACGCGCTGTTCTTCACCAGCTTCGTGACCCAGTAAGCGGGCGCCCGTGAACAGGGACATCCTCAGCCAGGACGAGATTGATGCCCTGCTCCACGGCGTCGATGCCGGCGTGGTCTCGACCGAGCCGGAGTTCGCGCCGGGCGAGGCGCGGCCCTACGACTTCGCCACCCAGGACCGCATCGTGCGCGGGCGCATGCCCACGCTGGAGATGGTCAACGAGCGCTTCGCCCGCCTGATCCGCATCGGCATCTTCAACCTCTTGCGGCGCTCGCCCGAGATCTCGGTGCGCGGCATCGAGATGCTGAAGTTCGCCGAGTACACGCACGGCCTGTTCGTGCCGACCAACATCAACCTGGTCAAGGTCAAGCCGCTGCGCGGCACCGCCCTGATCATTTTCGAGCCCAAGCTCGTGTTTGCGGTGGTGGACACCTTCTTCGGCGGCGGCGGTCGCTTCCACGCCAAGATCGAAGGCCGCGAGTTCACCGCCACCGAGATGCGGGTGATCCAGCTGCTGCTGGAGCAGGTGTTCCGCGATCTGATCGAGTCCTGGGCGCCGGTGCTGAAGCTGGAGTTCGAGTACGTCAATTCCGAGGTCAACCCGCACTTCGCGAACATCCTGACTCCGCGCGAGTACATCGTGGTGTCGCGCTTCTCGGTGGAGCTCGAGGGCGTGGTGGCCGACATCCACATCAGCTACCCCTACGGCATGCTGGAGCCGCTGCGCGAGCAGCTCGATGCCGGCCTGCAGAGCGATCGCGCCGAGCGCGACGAGCGCTGGGTCACCGAGATGCGCGCGCAGATCAACGACACCGAAGTCGAGATCAGCAGCGTGCTGACCCGCAAGACGCTCGCCCTGCGCGACCTGCTCAATCTGAAGCCCGGCGACATCCTGCCGATCGAGATGCCCAAGCAGCTCGACCTGCTGGTCGAGAACGTGCCCGTGTTCCGCGGCGAATTCGGCGCCCACGGTGGCAAGCGCGCGGTGAAGATCACCGAGGTACGGCCGCCCAGCATTCCCCTGAGCCCCGCCCTGCAGAGGCCACAGCCATGAACAGCAATTCCGATGCCCTGGGCGCCACCGCGGCGCAGTTCGGCAACCTCTCGGCGGAAGGCGGCGGCGGCGAGTTGAACCTCGATGTGCTGCTGGACGTGCCTGTCACCCTGCAGCTGGAAGTGGGCCGCGCGCGCGTGCCGATCCGCAACCTGCTGCAGCTGAACCCGGGCTCGGTGATCGAACTCGAGCGCGGCGCCGCCGAGCCGCTGGACGTCTACGTCAACGGCACTCTGATCGCTCACGGCGAAGTGGTGGTGGTCAACGACCGCTTCGGCGTGCGCCTGACCGATGTGGTCAGTCCGGCCGAGCGTCTGCGGCGCCTGCGCTGAGGCTCGCCATGTCATCGCCTTTCGCCAGCCTGCTTGCCAGCGCCGCGGCGGCGCCCGCGGCCAGCGCGCCTGCGCCAGCCTCGGTCGCGAGCTTCGGCACGCTTGTCGGCATGGCCGGCTCGCTGCTGCTGGTGATCGGCCTGATCCTGCTCTGCGCCTGGCTGCTGAAGCGCATGGGCAGCCTGCAGGCCGGCGGCAGCGGCGTGCTCAAGCTGCGCGCCAGC
This sequence comes from Lysobacterales bacterium, assembly GCA_046318115.1. Classification (GTDB taxonomy): domain Bacteria; phylum Pseudomonadota; class Gammaproteobacteria; order Xanthomonadales; family Xanthomonadaceae; genus Aquimonas. The sequence continues at coordinate 25,663 of JBKCVA010000081.1, forward strand.
CTCGCGGTGGGCATGAAGGAGCGCGTGGTGCTGGTCGAGGCCGCCGGCGAAACCCTGCTGCTTGGCGTCAGCCCCGGCGGGGTGACCTGCCTGCATCGCTTCGAGGGCCCGGTGGCAGGCGACGTGAGCGCCTCCAGCGGGTTCGCCCAGCTGCTGCACAAGCAGCTCGGTCTGGGGCCACGGGCATGAGCGGCCAGCGCCTCATGCGCCTGCTGCAGATGCTGCTGGCGGTACTCGCCATCAGCCTCGGCGCCGACGCGCTGGCGGCCCCGCCGACCGTCACGCTGCCGCCGATGCCGGACGTGACCGTCGCCACGGTCGGTACCCAGACGGTCAGCCTGCCGCTGCAGATTCTGGCGCTGATGACGGTGATCACCCTGCTGCCGGGCATTCTGCTGGCGATGACGGCGTTCACCCGGATCATCGTGGTGCTGGCCCTGCTGCGGCAGGCGCTGGGCACCGGCCAGACGCCGTCGAACCAGATTCTGCTGGCG
>JBKCVA010000082.1:0-11756 GCA_046318115.1 Lysobacterales bacterium
CAGCACGGCGTAGCGGGGGGCGTCGGAGCGTGGAGTCATGGGGCACCGGGGCTTCAGGGGTTGGCGACAGCGTGCAACGATTCGCGCCTGCGTGCACGGCCGCTGACGAGGCAACAAACGCATCGATGCAGGTTGGGACAAGCCGCAGGCGCGTCCCAAGGTCGCGGCGGATGTGTCCACTGCGGGCTTGCGATTGTCAGAAGCGCTGCCCTTGCAGAGCTTGGGGAGGACGTCAGCCCTGCGGCGTTGGGCCGCGCTTCGCTTGGCCCAACCTGCGTGCTGCAACGCGACGCCGAGCGAAGATATCGCGCGGCGGTCGGAACACGTGCCGCGCGTGTCCCACGCCCCATAGGGTGGGTCTTGACCCACCGACGCGGGGCGAGCAATCACAGCGCGTCCGGTGCGGTGCTCTGAGCGATTCAAGGGAAAATCCCGGTGCGCCTCGTGGGTTGGCGACCGCCAACCGAGGTTCGCAACATCGCAACCGGGGCAAGCGTCGAGCTCCGGTGGGTCAAGACCCACCCTATGGGCCGGATACCCACCCCATGAGCCGGATAGCTTGGAGACGATGTCGGCCTTGCAGCGTTGGGTCGCGCTTCGCTTGGCCCAACCTGCGTGCAACACCGCGACGACGAGCGAAGACGCCGCGCGGCGGACGACACACGCGCTGCGCGCGTCCGACACCCCATAGGGTGGGTCTTGACCCACCAATGCGCGGCGAGCAATCACAGCGCGTCCGGTGCGGTGCCCTGAGCGATTCAAGGGAAAATCCCGGTGCGCCACGTGGGTTGGCGACCGCCAACCGAGGTTCGCGACATTGAAGCCGAGGCAAGCGTCGAGCTCCGGTGGGTCAAGACCCACCCTATGGGCTACACGCACACGACCTCACGAGAACCGCGATGAAGTACGCAGACGGAACCGACATCCAGCCAGGCGACGAAGTGCTGATCGACGGCCGCTACCGAGGGCGCGTGCTCGCGTGCTTGGTCTCCGGTACGTGCCTACTAGGCTTCGATGACTGGCAGTACCTCGGCGAGGGCATCCTGGTCGACACCGAGTTTGGCGGGCTGGTGCACTACACCGGGACAACATGCGAGGACATCGCGCGGTGGCGGGGCTAGTTGAGCCTCGTTGCGCGCGGCCCACCCTGCGAGCTCAGGTCGACTGGGTTTTCGTGCGAACGCGCTTGACGAGAGTCGCCGCGAGCAGCCCAAGACTTAGAAGTGCTAAACCCACGCCCAGCGAAAACAGCCAGATCGAGTCATCCGACTTCTTGCTGAGAAGTGTCAGCGCTGCCAACCACGCAGGGTTGAGAGCGGCGAGCACTTCCTGCGTCAGCGTGGGTGGCCCTGCGGGGGGCAGAGTGCGCGACCCGCGACTAGCGGACACTGCGAAGTAAACGCCCGCCAAGATCGAGAGCAGCGCAAGACAAAGCAGAACCCATTGCAGTGGCGTGGTCTCAATGCTCCAGGCCATCGTTAACCCCACGCCGAGGCCAATCAGCGTGACCCCGGCGATCGCCTCCAGGGCGACGCCATAGGCGGATCGGCCAGGGGAGGCGCTCATTTCTTCGGCAGATACAGATCGGTAATCGTCCCCTCATACACCTCCGCTGCCATGCCCACCGATTCACTCAGCGTGGGATGCGGGTGGATGGTGAGGCCGATGTCGCTGGCTTCGGCGCCCATTTCGATGGCGAGGCCGACTTCGGCGATCAGGTCGCCGGCGTTGGGGCCGACGATGCCGGCGCCGATCACCTTGTGGGTGGCCTCGTCGAACAGCAGCTTGGTGAAGCCCTCGGTGCGGCCCTGGCCGATGGCGCGGCCTGAAGCGGCGTAGGGGAACTTGCCGACGCCGACCTTGATGCCCTTGGCCTTGGCTTCGGTCTCGCTGACGCCGACCCAGGCGATTTCCGGGTCGGTGTAGGCCACGCTGGGAATCACGCGGGCGACGAATTCGGTCTTGTGGCCGGCGGCGACTTCGGCCGCGACCTTGCCTTCGTGCGTGGCCTTGTGCGCCAGCATCGGCTGGCCGACCAGGTCACCGATGGCGAAGATATGCGGCACGTTGGTGCGCATCTGCCGGTCGACGGCGATGAAGCCGCGCTCGGACACCGCCACGCCAGCGGCGTCGGCATTGATCTTGCCGCCGTTGGGCGTGCGACCCACCGAGACCAGCACGCGGTCGAACAGACTCGCCTCGGGCGCTTTGTCGCCTTCGAAGCTGACCTTGAGGCCCTGCGCTTCGGCGACCACGGCGCTGACCTTGGTCTTCAGATGGATGCCCTTGAAGCGCTTGGCCAGCCGCTGCTGCAGCGGGCGCACGAGGTCCGGATCGGCACCCGGCATCAGCTGGTCGGCCAGTTCGACCACGGTGACTTCCGCGCCCAGCGCCGCATACACGCTGCCCATTTCAAGCCCGATGATGCCGCCGCCGATCACCAGCAGGGACTTCGGAATCTCCTTCAGCTCCAGCGCGTCGGTGGAGTCCATCACCCGCGGGTCGCCCCAGGGGATGCCCGGCAGCTTGACCGGCTGCGAGCCGGCGGCGATGACGGCGTGCTCGAAGCGCACGATCTTCGCGCCATCGGCGGTCTGCACTTCAATCTCTTTCGGGCTGATGAAGCGGCCCGTGCCGGTGACCGTGCGCACCTTGCGCTGCTTGGCCATGCCGGCCAGGCCACCGTTCAGCTGCTTCACCACTTTCGACTTGTAGGCGCGCAGCTTGTCGAGGTCGATCGTCGGCGCGCCGAACGTCACGCCGAAATCTTCGCCATGCGCCGCTTCGTCGATGACGCGTGCTGCGTGCAGCAGGGCCTTGGACGGGATGCAGCCGACGTTCAAGCAGACGCCGCCGATCTCGGGATAGCGCTCGATCAGGATCACGTCGAGCCCCAGGTCAGCGCCGCGGAAGGCCGCGGTGTAACCGCCGGGGCCCGAGCCCAGAACGGCGAGCTGGCAGGTGTAGTCGGCTTCGCGACCGCTGGCTTGCGCCGCCTGCGGTGCGGCTGCGGCAGGGCTTGAGGGTGCGGGCGAAGGCGCGGGTGCTGGCGTGGCTGCGGGCGCGGGCGTCGCAGCAGGGGCCGCCGCCGCAGGGGCCGCTTTCGCCGCGCCGGCTTCCTCGACGCGCAGCTTGGCGATCACGCTGCCCTCGCTGACCGCATCGCCGACCTTGACGCTGAGTGAGACCAGCACGCCGGCGTGCGAGCTCGGCACTTCCATCGTGGCCTTGTCGGATTCGAGCGTGACCAGGCCTTGATCCTTGGCGATGCTGTCGCCGGGTTTGGCCAACAGTTCGATCACCGGCACGTCGCTGTGGCCGCCGATGTCGGGCACCTTGATCTCGATTTCCGTGCTCACGCTCGCTCCTGGAGTGCTGTTAAGCGCCCGATTGTAGCGGCAGCGCGCAACCCCGCCGCCAGCGTACGGGGTGGTCTGGCAATGGTCGGCCGACACCCTGCGCGCGGCCCGCATCCATGCCCTTCGGCGGTGTCGGCTGCAGGCGCGCAGCGTCTAGGCTGCCGCCTCCTCCACTGCCTGCATGGAGCGCCTCGATGCGCCGACTGCCCCTGCGCCTCAACGCCACGTTCGCCCTCTACTGCGCCGCGCTGATGCTGCCGCTCGCGATCAGCGCACAGCCGCTGGAACTCGAGAAGATCATGGACGACCCGGCCTGGATCGGGCCGTCGGTCGAGAATCCCCACTGGTCGCTGGACGGCCAGACCGCGCTGTTCCAGCTGAAGCGCGCCGACAGCCCGCTGCGCGATCTGTATCGCGTCGGCTTCGACGGTGCTGCGGCGACCCGGCTCGCGGACGCGGAGCTGGCCGGTGTGGATGCGCCGAACCCGGTGTTCGATGCGGCGGGTGAGCGCGCGCTGTTCCTGCGCGATGGCGATGTGTTCCTGCGCGAGATCGGCAGCGGCGCCCTGCGCCAGCTGACCCGCAGCGAGGTGCCCGAAGCCACGCCGGCCTTCATGGCCGACGGCCGGGTGATGTACCGCGCGGGCGCCGACTGGATCGTGCACGACCTCGGCAGCGGCTTGGCCGGGCCGATCGCGGTGCTGAAGGCCGAGAAGGATCCGGCCGAGGCGCCGAAGGCCGACGACTTGCGCGACATGCAGCTGCGTCTGATCGCCACGTTGGCGCGCGAGAAGAGCTGGCGCGAGGCCCAGGCCGCGCGCGAGTCCGAGCTGCGCCGCGGGCTGTCCACGCGGATCGCTCCGCCGGTCTATCTGGGCGACACGGTGACGATCGCCGACAGCGCGCTCAGCCCGGACGGTCGCTGGATGCTGGTGGTCACCGAGCCCAAGGGCGGCGAGCCGGGCCGCATCGGCAAGATGCCGAAGTACGTCACCGAAACCGGCTACGAAGAAAGCGAGGACGTGCGCGTGCGCGTCGGTCGCAATCCGCCGGCGGGGCAGGCGCTGGTGCTGGTCGATCTGGCCGATGGCAAGCAGTACCCGCTGGATCTGAAGGCCCTGCCGGGCATCGACACCGATCCGCTGGCCGAGCTGCGCGCGGCGGCTGGCAAGGAGGCGCTGAAGGGCTTGCGCCCGGTGCGTGTCAACGCCGTCGAGTTCAGCCGCGACGGCGCGCGTGCGGCGGTGATGCTGCGCTCGGTGGACAACAAGGATCGCTGGATTGCCGAGGTCGAACGCGAGGGCCGTTCGCTCGAAACCCGCCATCGCCTCACCGACCCGGGCTGGATCAACTGGAACTTCAACGAGTTCGGCTGGCTGCCCGACAACCGCACGCTTTGGTATCTGTCGGAAGAAGACGGCTACAGCCACTTCTACACGCATCGCGGCGAGGCGCGGCCGAAGCAGCACACGCGCGGTGCGTGGGAGTTCTCCGAGCCGGTGATCAGCCGCGATGGCCGGCAGGTCTATGCGCTGGCGAATCAGGCGTGGCCGGGCAAGTACGAGGTCGTGCGCCTCGATCTCGGCAGCGACCGCATCGAAACGCTCACCGCGCTCGGCGGCGTCAACGCGTTCGTGCTCGCGCCCGACGAGCAGCGTCTGCTGGTGCTGTACTCCGAGCCGCATCTGCCGCCCCAGCTCGGCGTGCTGCCGGCGAACGGCGGCGCCCTGCGCGCGCTGACCGACACCCGCAGCGAGGCCTACAAGGCGCAGACCTGGCTTGCGCCCGAGTTCGTGCAGGTGCCCAGCCGCCACGGCGCCGGCACGGTGTGGGGCAAGTACTACGGCCCGGCCCAGCTGGAACCGGGCAAGCGCTACCCGATCGTGCTGTTCGTGCACGGTGCCGGCTATCTGCAGAACGTGCACCTGCGCTGGTCGCAGTACTTCCGTGAGCAGATGTTCCACCAGCTGCTGGTGGAGCACGGCTACATCGTGCTCGACCTCGACTTCCGCGCCTCCGCCGGCTATGGCCGCGACTGGCGCAACGCGATCTACCGGCAGATGGGCCACCCCGAGCTGGAGGACTACCTCGACGGCGTCGAGTGGCTGGTCGAGAACCGCCAGGGCGACCGCGCCAACGTCGGCATCTACGGCGGCAGCTACGGCGGCTTCATGACCTTCATGGCGATGTTCCGCGAACCCGGGGTCTTCCATGCCGGTGCGGCGCTGCGGCCGGTCACCGACTGGGCGCAGTACAACCACCCCTACACCTCGAACATCCTCAATACGCCGGACATCGACCCCGAGGCCTATCGCAAGAGCTCGCCCATCGAGCTGGCAGAAGGCCTGCAGGGCCACCTGCTGATCGCCCACGGCATGATCGACGACAACGTGCTGTACCAGGATTCGGTGCGTCTGGCCCAGCGTCTGATCGAGCTTCGCAAGGACCACTGGGAGCTCGCCAGCTACCCGCTGGAGCGCCACGCCTACGTGCATCCCGAGGCCTGGTTCGACCAGTACCGGCGCATCTTCAAGCTGTTCGAGCGGGTGTTGAAGGATTGAGGCGCGTGCCCTCGCCCGGACCCCGCAGACATCGAGCGGGGCCGGGCGGCGGCGCCTTCGCTTCCTTGGGGTCGGCCTGGCCTTGGTGGGTCAAGACCCACCCTATTCGAGCGCATCGCGGGCTCTCCGAAACCGGCATCGCGCCGGGCCCGTGGGGTGGGCGAGGCCTTGGTGGGTCAAGACCCACCCTATGACAGCGCATCGCGGGCTCTCCGAAACCGGCATCGCGCCGGGCCCGTAGGCAGGGCGTGGCCTTGGTGGGTCAAGACCCACCCTATGACAGCGCATCACGTGCTTCCTCCATTGGGGCTCTCCCGAACGGGGTGTCGCGCCGCCCATAGGGTGGGTCTTGACCCACCAGGCCGAAGCGTCGGATGCCTGCCGATCCCATCGGGCACCAAGGTCGTCCTCGGCAGAGCGCCGCTTGAATCGACCCACCGGCAAACGACAAGGCCGGCGGGTCGCCCCGCCGGCCTTGGGTTCAGCTGAAGCTCCGATCAACCGTTACGGGCGCTGCATCCAGAAGTTGTACGCGCCCGAACCGCTGTAGGAGTACACGCGCCAGCGGTAGTAGCCGGCGGTGCCGTTGAAGCTCACCGTCTCGCTCGAGGTCGAGCCCGTGCCCGAGGCCACGTTGACCCAGCTCGAACCGTTCCAGCGCTGCAGGGCCAGGTCGAAGTCGGCGCCCGAGGTCGGACCGCGCAGCCAGCCGCGGTGGGTGCCGCTCACCGAGCTGTAGTAGTACGTGCCGCCCGGGATGAAGGCCTGTGCGCCCGCGCCCGAGAGCGTGCCGCTGTAGGCCTCGCAGCTGGTGCAGGGCGCGGTCGTGCCGGCCGTCACCGTCACCGTGCGGCTGGTGGCGTTCGACTGGTTGGCGCTGTCGCGCACCGTCAGCGTGACGGTGTAGGTGCCGCCCGCCGCGTAGGTGCGGCTGGTGGTCGAGCCGGTGCCAGTCGCGCCGTCGCCGAAGGTCCAGCTGTAGCTGCTGATGCCGTTGTCATCGGTCGAGCCGGTGCCATTGAACGAGCAAGTCAGGGCCGAGCAGGTGAAGGTGAAGCTGGCCGTCGGCGGGTTGTCGACCGGCGTGGTGCCGCCGCCGAAGATCGAGTACAGCAGGCGGTTCGGCGAGCCCGTGCCAGCGCTGGTCACCTTGTTCGGCGTGCTGTTGTTGATCAGCGCCGTGGCCACCTGCGCCGGCGTCGCGGCGGGGTTGTTGGCGAGGAACAGGGCCGCGGCACCCGCGACATGCGGCGACGCCATGGAGGTGCCGCTGATGGTGTTGGTGGCGCTGGTGCCGGTGTGCCAGGCCGACAGGATGTTCGAGCCCGGCGCGAAGATGTCGAGGCAGGTGCCGAAGTTCGAGAAGCTCGAACGCGCGTCGGTGTTGGTGGTCGAGCCGACGGTGATCGCCACCGCGGCGCGCGCCGGCGAGTAGTTGCAGGCGTTCGAGTTGTCGTTGCCCGCAGCCACCACGACGGTGACGCCGGCGTTGTGCATGCGGGTCACGGCGTCATCGGTGGCGGTCGAAGCGCCGCCGCCCAGGCTCATGTTGGCCACGGCCGGCTTGATGTGGTTCGCAGCCACCCAGTCCATGCCGGCGATCACGCCGGAGTTGGTGCCCGAGCCGTTGCAGCCCAGCACGCGCACCGGATGGATGATGGCGCCCTTGGCGATACCGTGGGTGGTGCCGGCGACGGTGCCGGCCACATGCGTGCCGTGGCCGTTGCAGTCCTCGGTGCCGCGGCCGTCGGTGATCGCGGTGTAGCCATTGCCCATGCGGCCGCTGAACTGCACGTGGCCGCCCAGCACGCCGGTGTCGACGATGTAGGTGTGGACGTTGCTGGCGGTGGTCAAGTACTCGTAGCTGCCCGACAGCGGCAGGTTGCGCTGGTCGACGCGGTCGATGCCCCAGGTGGCGCCGCTCTGCACGGCGGTGGTGCTGACGTAGCCGTCCTGCTCGACGTAGGCAACGCGGGCGTCGGTCAGCAGCTCGGCGATCTGCTTCTCGCTGGCACGGACCACGAAGCCCGGCAGCACGTGCGAGTAGGCCATGCTGACCTCCAGGCCGAAGCGCGAGGCCATGTCGACGGCCATCGAGCTCACGTCCGGGCGGCGCGTGTTGCTGTTGCCGGCAAAGCGGACCATGTCTTCTTTCAGCACGACGATGTACTGGCCCTCGACCGGCTTCTGCGACCGGCGCAGTTCGGATGCGTCGACAAGACCCGGCAGCGCCATGGCAGCGGCCATGGCGAAACAAAGCTTCTTCATCTGATGAGACTCCCCGTTGAGATCAGCGGATTGAACCGGCAGGAGCGGATGCCCTCTGGTACCGGCGCGCAGCACGGGGTCGACGTGTCCATGTGATCTGGCGGCGGGCTCCCCCCGGAGCCCGTGCCGGGCGTCATGCCCCGCGATCGCGCTGCGGAACCTAAGTCGTGCTGCCGTGATGTGTCAATCTGCAAACGCGCAATCGGCCCAAGCGGGCCCCAATCACCCGCAAAAGCGTGATTGACATCGCGAACAGGTGGTTGAATGTGAAGGCCGACACGTTTGGATTGCGCGTCAGTCAGCAAGCGCCTCGGCCACGACCTGACGCAGTGCGGGCACTACCTCGGCGTCGAACCAGGGGTTGCTGGCCACCCAGAGCTGGTTTCGCGGGCTGGGATGCGGCAGCGGGAAGTAGCGCGGCTGGTAGCGCGCATGCTCGCGCACGGTGTCGGTCAAGGTGCGGCAGCGCGCCGCGCCAAGGAAGCCCGCCTGCGCGTAGTGGCCGATCAGCAGGGTGAGGCGGATGTTGGGCAGCATCGGCAGCAGTTGCGGGTGCCAGGCCGGCGCGCACTCCGGCCGCGGCGGCAGGTCGCCGGCCGTGCCCTTGCCCGGATAGCAGAAGCCCATGGGCACGATGGCGATGCGGCGGCCGTCGTAGAACTGCTCGCGGTCGAGGCCCAGCCAGTGGCGCAGCCGGATGCCGGACGCATCGTTCCAAGGAATGGAGGACTCATGAACCTTTACGCCCGGGGCCTGCCCGACGATCAGCAAACGCGCGCTGGCCTGGGCGCGCAGCACCGGGTTCGGGCCCAGCGGAAGCGCCGCCTCGCAGAGTCGGCAGGCGCGGATGCGCGTCAGCAGGGCATCGAGTTCGCTCATCCGTTCGCGCGCACTATCCGTCAAGGTCAGGCAGCAGTTTGCCCGGATTGAGCAGGCCCTTGGGGTCGAAGGCGCGTTTGACCGCGGCCATCAACTCCAGCGTGCGTGCATCCACCGCCGCGCGCATGAAGGGCCGCTTGGCGAGGCCGATGCCGTGCTCGCCCGAGAGCGTGCCGTCGAGCGCGATCACCAGCCCGAAAAGCGCTTCGAGGCAGGCCTCGGCGGCGGCATCGCGGCCGGGCTCGGCGGGGTCGTACATCAGATTGACGTGGATGTTGCCGTTGCCGGCGTGGCCGAAGTTGACGATGCGGAGGCCGTAACGCTGCGAGAGCCCGCGCACGCCTTCGATCAGCTCGGGCAGGCGCGAGACCGGCACCACCACGTCCTCGTTGATTTTCTTTGGCGCCAGCGCGCGCAGCGCTGGTGACAGCGCCTTGCGGGCGGCCCACAAGGCTTCGTTGTCGGCAGCGTCGCGCGCGACCTGCAGATCGTTCAGGCCCGGGCCTTCCGCGGCACGCGCCACCGCGGTCGCCGCGCGCTCAAGGCTGTCCGCATCGCCATCGACCTCGACCAGCAGCAGGGCCTCGCCGGCTGGCAGCGCCAGGCCGCGCGCGCGGACCAGTGCCAGGGCTTCGCCGTCCATGAACTCCAGCGCGCAGGGCGTCACCGGCTGGGCCATGATCCGCGCGACCGCCTGCGCCGCGGCGACGATGTCGGCGTAGACGAGGCGCAGGCCGCGACGCAGCGGTGGCAGCGGCGTGAGCTTCAGCGTGGCCTCGGTGATCAGCGCCAGCGTGCCTTCGGAGCCGATCAAGAGACGCGTCAGGTCGAAGCCGACCGCGCCCTTGCTGGTCGGCGCGCCGCAGCGGAAGGCGCGACCCGTGCCGTCAACGGCTTGCAGGGCCAGCACGTTGTCGCGGCAGGCGCCGTACTTGACCGCGCGCGGGCCGCCGGCATTGCAGGCGAGGTTGCCGCCGATGGTGGAGTACGGCGCCGAAGTCGGGTCCGGCGGCCAGAAGAAGCCGTGGGGCGCCAGCGCCGCCTGCAGGTCGCCGTTCAGCACTCCCGGCTCGACCACGGCGTAGCGATCGGCCGTATTGATCTGGACGATCCGGCGCATGCGCTCGAAGCTCAGGGCCACGCCGCCGGCGACCGGCACGCTGGCGCCGGTAGTGTTGGTGCCGCGACCGCGCGCGGTGACGGGCAGATCATGGTCTGCACAGACGGCGACGACGGCCGCCACCTGCGCCGCCGTCTCGGGCAGCGCCACCGCCAGCGGCAGGGCCTGGCGCTTGCTGTTGTCGACGCTGTACGCGATGCGGTCGGCCGAGGCGAGCAGCAGGCCAGTCGCAGGCAGGGAGGCGCGTAGCGCGCTCAGTGCCGCAGTGCTCAGCGAGTCGGGCCAGGGCGATGTCATGCAGGGCAGTGTATCGGTGCCGCGCGGAGTGAACGAATCCGCCGCGTGGCGGTCCACCCGGCCGCGTTAACCGTTACCCTTGCCGCGCGGCACCGGCAAAGTCACCGCGCCCGCCCGCGCCTTGAGCGCCCCACACCACAGCGGACCCCATGCGCATCCTGGTCATCGAAGACAACACCGACATCGCCGCCAACCTCGGCGATTACCTGGAAGACCGCGGCCACATCGTCGACTTCGCCGCCGACGGCGTCACCGGCCTTCACTTGGCCGTGGTCAACGAGTTCGACGCCATCGTGCTCGACCTCAACTTGCCTGGTATGGACGGGCTGGAGGTGTGCCGCAAGCTGCGCCAAGACGCGCGCCGGCAGACCCCGGTGTTGATGTTGACCGCCCGCGACGCGCTGGAGCAGAAGCTCGCCGGCTTCGATGTCGGCGCCGACGACTACCTGGTCAAGCCCTTCGCCCTGCAGGAGGTCGAAGCCCGGCTGACCGTGCTGGCGCGCCGCGGCAAGGGCCAGCAGCCGCGCGTGCTGGAGGTGGCCGACCTGCGCTACAACCTCGACACGCTGGAGATCAGCCGTGCCGGCAAGTCGATCAACCTGAACCCGACGGCGCTCAAGATCCTGCAGTGCCTGATGGAGGCCAGCCCCTCGGTGGTGACGCGGCAGGAGCTCGAAACCCGGGTCTGGGGCGAGGAATTGCCGGACAGTGATTCCCTGCGCGTGCACATCCACGGCCTGCGCGCGGCGCTCGACAAGCCCTTCGACCGCCCGCTGATCCACACCCGCCACGGAATCGGATATCGCCTTGCCGACACCGAAGCAGTTCAGACGCCGGCTTAGAAGCCGGATCATCATCTCCTTCCTGATTCTCGGCAGCGGGCTTACGGCCCTGTTTGCCGTGGCCACGATCGGCCTGCGCACGCGGCTTGAGAATCAGCTGGTCGACAACTGGCTGGCCCAGGAGGCGCAGAACTTCGTCGACTTCAAACGCCTGAACCCGGCGCCCGACGCGCAGTTCCAGTTCTCGCGCCAGATCGAGTTGTTCATCGTCCGCAGCAACCGTCAGGAAAGCGTGCCTTTCAGCTGGCGAGAGCTGCCCGAAGGCGTGCACCAGGTCGTCGAGGCCGGGCCCGACGGCGAGCCCACCGAGTACAAGCTGGCCGTGCATCGAGCCTCCGACCTGGTCGGCTTCCTGCGCTATGACTATTCGAAGGAAGCCCTCGGCCAGCGCCAGCTGATCACCGCCCTGATCGCTGCGGTGGCGCTGTTC
>JBKCVA010000083.1:0-19917 GCA_046318115.1 Lysobacterales bacterium
TTCGCCTTTCGTGAACACCTCACCATACTCGTCGCTCACACGTGCGGCACGCTCAAGCAAACGAGAGTGCAGATAGAACACGTCACCCGGGTAGGCTTCACGGCCCGGCGGACGGCGCAGCAGCAGCGAGATCTGCCGGTAGGCCCAGGCCTGCTTCGTGAGGTCATCGTAGATGATCAGCGCGTCCTGTCCGCGGTCGCGGAAGTACTCGCCCATCGTGCAGCCCGAGAAAGGCGCGATGTACTGCATGGCGGCCGGGTTGGAGGCGCTCGCGACAACCACGATGGTGTGGTCCATCGCGCCGTTTTCCTCGAGCTTGCGCACTACCGCGGCGATCGAGGACTGCTTCTGCCCGATCGCCACGTAGATGCACTTAACGCCGGTGCCCTTCTGGTTGATGATCGCGTCGATCGCCAGCGCGGTCTTGCCGGTCTGGCGGTCGCCGATGATCAGCTCGCGCTGGCCGCGGCCCACCGGGATCATGGCGTCCACCGACTTGTAACCGGTCTGCACCGGCTGGTCGACCGACTTGCGCCAGATCACGCCCGGCGCGACCTTCTCGATCGGGGCGCTCTCGCTGGCCGTGATGGGACCCTTGCCGTCGATCGGGTTGCCCAGTGCATCAACCACACGGCCCAGCAGTGCGTTGCCCACAGGCACTTCAAGAATGCGGCCGGTGGTCTTGACCGTGTCGCCTTCGCGGATGTGCTCGTAGTCGCCCAGCACCACGGCGCCGACCGAGTCGCGCTCGAGGTTGAGGGCCAAGGCATAGGTATTGCCCGGCAGCTCGATCATTTCGCCGGCCATCACGTCGACCAGGCCGTGGATGCGCACGATGCCGTCGGCGACCGAGGTCACGGTGCCTTCGTTGCGGGCTTCGGCGGCGAGCTTGACCTTCTCGATGCGGCCACGGATCAGTTCGCTGATTTCGGAGGGGTTGAGCTGGCTCTGCATGGGAGATCCCTGGAGATTTCGAATTCGTGGATGGGGTGCCGGACCGGCGCCCGCAGCTGGCCGCCAGCTGCGCGCCGCGACTCACGGATCAAGCGAGCGCGCGCGCAGCAGCGGACTTCAAGCCCGGGCTCCGTGCCCGCCGACGGCCCTTGCGGGTCGACGCGAACCGGCACATCCCTGCGCCCGGAGGGCTGCGTGCCCCCCGCGGATGGCGCCCCGCGTGCGGCGGGACGCCGGAAAACAGAACAGCGCGGCTGGCGTCAGGACGCCAGCGCGCGCTCCATACGCTTCAACTTGCCGCGGACCGAACCGTCGATGACGATGTCGCCCGCGTTGATCACCGCGCCGCCGATCAGCTCGGCATCGACCGCGAGGGTGATGCTGACGTCGGCGCCGAAACGCTTCTTCAGCGAGGCCTTCAGGGCTTCGACTTCGGTGTCGGACAGGGCGGCAGCGGACACCACCTGCACCGGCACTACGCGCTCGGCGTCGGCGCGCAGCACCTCGAACTGGGCCGCGATTTCGGTCAACAGCGAAACACGGCCGTTCTCCGCCAGCACGCCCAGGAAACGGACCTGCTCCTCGCTCGCGCCGAGCGGCTGCAGCAGTTCAACCAGCGCCTTGGCGCCAACGTGCGGATGACCGAACAGGGCCGCGACCGCAGGGTCCGCGGCCGCCTGCGCGCTGAACGACAGCGCTGCCGACCAAGCCGGCAGGGCCTGATGGCCGCGCGCCACCTGGAAGGCGGCGCGGGCGTAGGGACGGGCAAGAGTGGCTGCGCTGCTCATGCTCAGATCTCAGCCGCCAGCTCGGACAGTAGCGCCTTGTGGGCGTCAGCATTGATCTCGCGGCGCAGCACCTTTTCGGCGCCGGCGACGGCCAATGCGGCGACCTTCTGGCGCAGCTCCTCGCGTGCACGGTGCGATGCCGCCTCGATTTCGGCCTTGGCCGCGGCGAGCTGGCGCTCGGCTTCGGCGACAGCGTCCTGCTTGGCTTTGTCGATGATCTGGTTGGCGCGGGCGTGGGCCTGCTCGATGATCTCGTTGCCCTTGCCGCGGGCTTCCTTCAGCAGATCATTGACGCGGTTCTCGGCCTGCACCAGGTCGCGCTGGCTGCGCTCGGCAGCCGCCAGACCTTCGGCGATCTTCTTCTGGCGCTCTTCGATGGCCTGCAGCAGTGGCGGCCAGATCTTGGTCGCGACGATCCAGATCAGGCCGGCAAAGGCAAGACCTTGGGCGATAAGTGTGGCTAGGCTCATGGGGATGTTTTCCGGAGAAGTGGGCTCCGACGCAGTGCCGGAGCATCGCTCGTACCGACAGCGCCGGGCTTGCGCCGGCGCCATCGACAGATCCGGATCAGCCGCCCTGGATCACGCTGATCAGCGGGTTGGCGAAGGCGAACAGCATGCCGATCGCGACGCTGATGATGAAGGCCGCGTCGATCAGGCCGGCGGTGATGAACATGCGGACCTGCAGGACCGGAATCAGCTCCGGCTGGCGAGCGGCGGACTCCAGGAACTTGCCCGCCATGAGCGCCATACCGATACCGGCGCCCAGCGCTGCCAGACCGATCATGATGCCGATGGCCAGCGCGGTGGACGACTGGACGGACGCGAGGTGGAGGATGGCTTCCATGGTTTTTCTCCGAGAGCGAAGTGCTTTGAGGTGGGTGAAACGAAAGGGATGGAGTCCGCACGGGGCGGGGTGCAGCGTGGGACCAAGCGCCCCGGGCGCTTAGTGGTGCTCTTCCATGAGGCTCAGGTAGACCACCGACAGCATCATGAAGATGAAGGCCTGCAGCGGGATCACCAGAAGATGGAACAGCATCCAGCCCAGGCCGAAGGCGCCACTGGCCACGACGCCGAACACGCCGGCGCCGGCAAGCACCCAGATGAGCAGGAACACGATTTCGCCGCCGAACATGTTTCCGAACAGTCGCATCGCGAGGGACACCGGCTTGCTGAGCAGCTCGACCGCATTGAGCAGGAGGTTGGCCGGGAACATCCAGGGGCCGAAGGGCGCGACGAACAGCTCCTTGACGAAGCCGCCAATGCCCTTTGCGCGAAGAGCGAAGAAAATCATCAGGAAGAACACGCTGATCGACAGCCCCAAGGTGGCGTGCACGTCGGCGGTCGGCACCGGCTTCCAGTAGTTGTACTTGCTGGGGTCTTCAGCACCGGCCATCTCGGCGACCAGCATGCTGAGCTTGCCCATCGGCACCGCGATGAAGTCCGCCGGAACCATCTTCAGCAGGTTCATCAGCAGGATCCAGACAAACAGGGTGATCGCGATTGGCGTCACCAGCTTGGAGGCGCCGTGGTAGGCGTCCTTGGCCTGCTTGTCGAGGAATTCGAGCACGATCTCGACGAAGGCCTGCCACTTGCCAGGCACGCCGGCCGTTGCCTTGCGGGTCGCCAACCACATCGCGAAGACACCGATCAGGCCCATGAAGACGGCCGTGAGGAAGGTATCCACATGCAGCGTCCACACGCTGCCCTCCTGGAAGCTGACCGTGAGGTTCTTCAGGTGGTGCTGAATGTAGGTCGTAGGGGTCTGTGCGCCTTCAGCCGCCATTGCGGAATCCCGAAACGTTCGAATGCGTGGAATGCGCCGGAGTCAGCCGGCGCGGCCGGGGGGTTGTCTTGGCTAGCGTGGACCAGCGCTCGAGGCGGGGATGGCGGCAGCGACCGCGAAGGTCACCATGCCGGCAAACAGGCCGAGCAGCAGGGGCAGCGGCGGAAGTCGCCACACACCCAGACCCAACAGAAGCACACAACCCACCAGCAGAAACTTGAAGAACAGACCGGCCACCAGACCACCCAGCGCATCACTGGCGCTGGGCGCTCGCTGGCGGAAGGTGCGCCACCCGAGGAGCCAGGTACCCGCTCCCAGAGCGGCAGACCCCAGTCCTGCGGCCACCGCCGCTTGCGGCGAGACCAGCAGAAACCCGAGTGCCAACACGCCCGCCACGACCCACTGGGCCAGCGCACAGCGCCGCGCCAGATGCCGGCCGGAGGCCAAGGGTGAAGTCACGTTTGCAACCTGTCCGCGTGAAGATCAGCACGACCGGCCGACCAAAGCCGGCGAAGTATAGCAGTGCAAAAAAAAAGCGGACAACTCGCCAATAGTTGGCGGTCTGTCCGACCGCCTCTGGCGACTTCAGGGGCCGCGCCGAGGGCCGGCGAGCTCCGGCCCCTGCGCAGTCGGCTCAGAAATGCAGCCCACTGACCGCGTGCGCGGCCAGCAGAAATGCCCCGGCGCGGCCTGATCTCTCGCCCAGGCCAGGTGCGCGGATGCAGGATGCTGCGTCGAAGCCCGGCTCCAGATAGCCGGCCAAGGCACGTTCGCAGGCCAGTTGCACGCGCGGCAACAGCCGCGAATCCGTCATCACGCCGCCGCCGAGCAGAATCCGCTGCGCCGAGCCCACCAGCACCAGGCTGGCGCAGAGTTGGCCCAGGGCATCCGCAACGATGTCCAGAGCGGGATGCTCTTCCGGCAGTTCCGACAGGCTGCAGCCGTAGCGCGCGTGGATCGCCACGCCGCTGGCCACGCCTTCGACGCAGTCGCCGTGAAACGGACAGCTCCCCGCGAACGTTTGATCGAGCGGGTGTCGACGGAGCTTCAGGTGGCCGAGCTCTGGGTGCAGAAGGCCGTGCACGGCGCGGCCCCCGATCACCCAGCCGCCGCCAATGCCGGTACCGACCGTGACGTAGACCAGACTCTCGCAGCCCCGCCCCTCGCCCCAGCGGGCCTCGGCCAGGGCTGCAGCGTTGACGTCGGTCTCCACCGCAAAGCCACAGTTGCGGCGATGACGCGCAAGGCTGCGCCAGTCAGCGCCCTGCCAGCCGGGCTTGGGTGTTGTCAGGACGCAGCCGTGATCCCGCGCGCTCGGATCAAGTCGGACGGGCCCAAAGGCCGCGACGCCGACCCCGGCGATCGGGCCGTGCTCAGTTTCCACCGAGCGCAGCCAGGCATCGATGGCGGCCAGGGTCGCCGGGCCGTCGCGGGTGTCGATCCGCGTCTGCGCGAGCACTTGGTCGCGGCCGTGACCGACCTCGACCCAGCACTTGGTGCCGCCGGCCTCGATCGCAGCCAGCAGGGGCGCCGTTGGATTCATGCGTCCTTCTCGCGTGAAAACCACTGGAACTGCAGGGGCGCGAGCGGGGCATCGGAAGGCGCCTCTCGGAGGGCCCGCCAGCGGCCCGCCGGGAGCACGGGGGTGACGCTGCTCACGCCGAAGTTGAGGGCGGCAACGAAGTCCGCGCCACGGGCGAAGGCGAGCAGACCCTGCGGCTGGCCACCCAGGTGCTGGCAGCCGACTTCCGGCGCCAAGGCCGGCAGGCGCGCGCGCAGCGCGATGAGATCAGCCAGAGCCGTCGCGAAGGCCCGCCCTGCCGCATCGACCTGTGGTTCGCCAGTCTCTGACCAGGGCATCGTCGGACGGTGCAGCCAGCGCCCCTCATGGCGGCGCTGAGGATCGTGTCGCCAGGACTCATCGTTTTCGAGCGCGATCTCGTCGCCCATGTACAGCACCGGCAAGCCCGGCAGCGAGAGCGCCAGCCCGTACAGCAGGAGCATGCGGTCCAGCGCGCTCTGCACCCTGGTCGGATCGGCGCCGCTGCGGGCCACCGACAGCCCGCACAGGGCAGCGCTCATGCCGTTCGTACCGTGCGCGCTGCCGCCGGACTCGCTCTGGAAGCTCTCGCCACGTGCGTCGCTGCCATCGGCACCGGCGAAGTGCGAGGCGATCACCGCGAGTTCCACACCGGACGCCGCCGCCTCCTCCGCCAGCACCTGCCAGCCGATGTCGTCATGGCAGCGCACGTAGTTGATCCAGGCGCTGCCCGCCGGCAGCGCCGGCAGCGCATCGAGCACGCGCGCCGGCACCTCCGCGCTGCGACTGGCCAAGGCCACCCAAGCCGCCGCCATCAGGCTGCTGCTGTAGGCAAGCTGACACTCACGCTGCGGCAGCGTGGGGTCAGCGAGCCCGAAGTAGGCCGGCAGCTCCGCGGTCGGGACGATCGCCTCGGCCTTCAGCAGCACCGTCGGCGCCACGCGGTCGAGACCGGCGCGCAGCGCCTGCACGATCCAGTGGGTCTCGGGCTCGTTCATGCAGCGCGTGCCGGGACGCTTCCACAGGAATGCGGTGGAGTCGAGCCGGAAGACCTCGATGCCGCGGTTTGCGAGCCGCGCCATGGCCAGCAGCATCTCGCCGAACACCTCGGGGTTGGACCAGTCGAGGTCCCACTGATAGGGATAGAAGGTCGTCCAGACCCATGCGTCGAGTGCGTCCACGCGGGTGAAGTTGCCCGGCGCGGTGCGCGGAAAAATCTGCGGCAGGCTGGCCTCCCAAGCTTGCACTTCGTCGGCGCTGGCGGCCTGTCGATAGAACGCGCGGAAGCGCAGGTCACCGGCGCGCGCCGCCTGCGCCCAGGGGTGGTCATCAGCGGTGTGATTCAACACCAGATCCGCGCACAAGCGGATATCGGCGGCGCGCAGGGCAGCGGTCAGATCAAGCAGGTCGGCATCGCTGCCGAGACGTGGATCGACGCGCTCGTAGTCGCGCACCGCGAAGCCGCCATCGTTGTCGCCCTCGCGCGCCATGGTGAACGGCAGCAGGTGCAGGTAGCCCACGCCGAGCTGCTGCAGGTAGGGAATGCGTTCGATCACGCCGCGCAACGAACCGGCGAATCGATCGACGTAGGCGCAGTAGCCGATCACCGCGGGGCCGGGCAGGCCTTCCGCGAGCCGTCGCGCATCCAGTTCGCGCAACGCCTGTGGCCGCTCCGCAGCGAGCTGGTCGAGGCTGTGCTCAAGGCGCTCGTACCAGCGCTCGAAGCCGCCGACGCCCCCGTAGAGGCGCTGCAGCCGCGAGCGCAGCGACGGGTCACCTGCCCCGTCGCTGCGCATGGTGGAAAGCAATGGCCCGTACGATGCGGTCATCAGAACGTGTAGCGCAGAACGAGGTTCGCGGTGCGCCCGTTGATCGAACGCGCCCGCAGGATGTTGTCCTGGCCTTCGACGATCGCGCCCTCTTCGACTTCGGTCAGACCGAGGGTGTCGAACAGGTTGTTCACGCTCACACCCATGCTCAGCCCGTCGCGCAGCTCGTACTCGCCGAACAGGTTGACCTGGGTATAGCCGGGCATCACCAGCACGTTGTTGTCCTGCGCGTAGGCGTCCGTGGTGCCGATCAGATTCAGCCCGGCCAACCAGCGGTCGCCGGCGTAGCTGCCGGTGAACTGGTAGATCGCCCGCGCCTGTCGACGCGGCCGATTGCCTTCGAACTGCGGCGTGATCGCATCCCGGCTGATCTCGGCGTCAGTGAGCGTGAGGCCGCCGCTCAGCGCGATCGGGCCGCGATACCAGGCGGCCTCGAACTCGACGCCGTTGGCGGTATAGACGCGGTCGAGGAAGCGCTGGCTGGTGGCCTCGAAGTTCTGCTCTTCGGTCTCGGCACGGAATGCGGTGACGAAAAGGTTCAGCGGCCCGCTGCGGTACTTCAGGCCCAACTCCAGCTGGTCGACCAGATCGATGGCGTCCTGACTGCGCACCGATCCATCGGCGGCCACCACGCCGAACAAGAGGCGGTCGGCATTGGCGCGCCCACCGCGGCTGATACGGGCGAAGCCGCCGAGGTCTTCGTTGAACAGGTGGTTCGCGCCAGCGGAGTAGGAGGTGTAGCTCCAGTCGTAGTTGACCGGCTGACGCACGGCGCTGATGACCGACACGCTGCGCTCGTTGGGGCTGATCACACCGTTGCCGTCGACGTCGAAGTTCTCGCGCTGCACGCTGCCCGCATAGCTGCCGCGAGCCTTGCCGCTGTCGCGGCGCAGGCTCAGGTCGAAGTCCCAGGCGCCCAGGTTGTGCGTGAGCGCGAGATACGGAGCCTCGACGCTGTAGTCGGTGTCGTAGCTGCGCGTGCAGCAGTTGCCCCAGAACGGCACCCCGTAGGCGTAGAGCCCGCCCTGCGAGAAGACGGTTCCATCAGCGCCAACGACATTGAGCAAGGCCGCGTTGTCACCCTTGAGCTCCAGCGCATAGGAGTTCCACAGCCAGTCCATGTCGATGCTCTGGCGCGACACGTACAGGCCGCCCTTGAGGCTGGCCTCGCCGCCGCCGAGGGCGAACGCGCGGGTCAGCTGCAAATCGTTCTGGGCATTGCCGAAGTCGTTGATCTCGACGTCAAACAGGTGGATACGCAGGGCCTGGCCGCTGAAGGTCTGTCCGGCCTGCGGGCCATTGGCGTAGACCAGACGCGCACCCGCGCCGCCGATCGACGCGGCGAGGGCTGCGGCGCTGCTGGCCTCGGCGGGGAAGGGCGAGATGAAGCGACCGCTGTTGTCGGCGATGCGGAAGCGGTTCAACACCGACCAGCCGTCGCCGAGATCGAAGGCGAACTCGGCGCCGAAAGCGGTGGACTGGGGACGCATGCCATCGGCGATGTCGGATCGGCGGCGGTTGTTCTCGCCGTCGAGACCGAAGTTCGAAAGGAAGAAGGCGGAATGCGGGGTGTCACTGCGCGGATCGAAACCCGGCAGGCTGCCGAGGTCGGGATCACTGTTGCGGCCGCTCGCGCGCACCGGCATCGGCAGATAGCCGATCGCGCGGTCGTCCAGACGCTTGAAGTAGACACGCGCGTAGCCCTGCTCGAACTGTCGGGTCAGGTTGCCCTTGATCTGGCCGCCGGACTCACCGTCGTAGCCGGCGCGACGCACGCCCTCGCCCTGGCGCCAGAAGCCACCGATATGGAAGTTCCAGCCTTCGCCGACGGGTGCTCCGTACTCGAAATCGGTGCGCAGGTTGTCGTAGCCCAGGCCGTAGTTCAGCGCCACCGAACCGCCGGCGTACTCGCCGGTCTTGCTGATCAGGTTGATCACGCCACCGGGCGAGTTGCTGGCGAAGGTCGAGGCGCTGCCGCCGCGCACAGCTTCGATACGGTCGAGCGTGGCGTCGGCGCGCAGGAAGATGTCGGCGTTGCCGAAGGCGATGTCGCCGAACTCCATCACCGGCAGACCGTCCTCGTGCAGCTGCAGGAACTTGGCGCCACCAGCGGCCACGGGCAGGCCGCGCACGGCGATGTTGGCATTGCCTTCGCCGCCCGTGCTTTCCGAACGTACACCCGGCAGGTTGCGGAAGATCTCAGCGGTGCTGCGCGGCGCCGATTCGCCGATCGCCTCCACGCCCAAGGTGCTGACCGAGTTGCTGGCGCGCATCTTCGAGATCGGCAGCGCCGACGCGGTCACGACGACCTGGTCGAGGTTGAGGCCACGCGAGTCCTGGGCGGCTTGCTCCGCGTCCTCCGGCGCCGCGGCGTCCTGCGCGGAAACCTGCAGACCGAAGCAGGCAAGGCCGATGGCGAGCGCGAGCGGATGCAGACGCCGTGAGGCGGCCTGGGCAGTGCGGATGGTGTGCTTGCTGCTGTTCATTGGGTCCCTCCCCGGGATGTTTGGATGCTCGGCTGTGCCGCTGTCGTCCGCATGTATCGATGGCCCTTCTGCGCGAGCCTACCGCGGGCCATGTCGGAGCCCGAAGCGCAACTTCTACTCTCGCCTGCAATCGATTGCAATACGCAGCGCAGAATGCGCCAGGATGTTCGTCGGCCTAGCATGCAGGTCCCAAGCACCGGAAGCCCTGCGCATGCCCAGCCCGTTTACCGCCGGACTTTCCGGACTCGACATCGCGATCATCGCGACCTACCTGATCGGCGTGATCGCCCTGGGCCTGTACGTCTCGCGCCGGCGCAGCAGCACCGACGATTTCTTCCTCGCGTCGCGGGATTCGAGCTGGCCGGTGATCGGCTTCGCACTACTCGCCTCGAACATCTCGTCGACGACCCTGGTCGGGCTGGCAGGCGCGGCCTATGCCATCGGCATCTCGGTCTACAACTACGAGTGGATGGCCACCGTGGTGCTGGCCTTCTTCTGCGTGTTCCTGCTGCCCTTCCTGCTGCGCTCGCAGGTCTACACCATGCCGGAATACCTGGAGCGCCGGTACGACCGGCGCTCGCGGCTGGCGTTCTCCGGCCTCACCGTGTTCCTGAATGTGGTGGTCGACACTGCCGGCTCGCTCTACGGCGGCGCGCTGCTTTTCAAACTCGCCTCTCCGCAGGTTCCGCTGTGGCAGATCGTCGCCGTCCTCGCACTGTCGGCCGGCATCTACACCCTGGTCGGCGGCCTGCGCGCGGTGATGGTCACGGAGACCGTGCAGGCCGTGCTGCTGCTGGCGGCCTCAATGGTGATCAGCGTGTTCGCCTTCGCCAAGGTCGGCGGCTGGGAAGCGCTGATGGCGCAGATCGACCCCGCCAAGCTGTCGCTGATCCGACCCATGGACGACCCCGGCGTGCCCTGGCACGGCCTGCTGCTGGGCGTGCCGCTGCTGGGCTTCTACTTCTGGTGCACCAACCAGTTCATGGTCCAGCGCGTGCTGAGCGCGCGCAATCTCAACCACGGCCGCTGGGGCAGCCTGTTCGCCGGACTGCTCAAGCTGCCGGTGCTGTATCTAATGGTGCTGCCCGGAACCTGCGCGATCCTGCTCTACCCACAGCTGAGCTCACCGGATCTGGTCTACCCCACCCTGCTGTTCGATCTGCTGCCGGCCGGCCTGCTGGGGCTCGTCGTGGCCGGTTTTCTGGCGGCGATCATGTCCTCGATCGCCTCGACCTTCAATTCGGCGGCGACGCTCGTGACCATGGACTTCGTACGCCCGCTGCGACCGCAGGCCAGTGACGCCAGCCTGGTGCGCACCGGTCGCATCACCACCCTCGTGTTCATGCTGGTGGCCGTGCTCTGGGCGCCGCAGATCGAGCGCTTCGGTTCGCTCTGGCAATACCTGCAGGCGGTGCTGGCCTACGCCGTGCCGCCGATCGTGGCGCTGTTCGTGGTCGGCATGTTCTCGCGCCGCGCCAACGCCACCGGTGCGTTCGCAACGCTCATCGCCGGCGCGCTTGGCGGCGCCGTGCTGTTCTATCTCAACGTGCTGGCCGCGGAGCCGATCGGCCTGCACTTCCTGCTGGTCGCACCGATCCTGTTCTTGCTGTGCACCGCCACGCATCTTCTTGCCAGCCGACTCGCCGAGGCCCCCAGCCACGAAGCGCTGGCGCCGCTGCTGTGGACGCCTGCGGCCTTCCGCGCGGAGAGCGATGAGCTGCGCGCGCTGCCGCTGTGGCAGAACTATCGCGTGCAGGCCATCGCCCTGCTTGCCCTCACGGCAGCCATCGTCTGGAGCTTCCGCTGAGGCCCCGCCCTCACGCGGACGCCCGCACCACCAGCTCAGGCGCCATCTGCACCGAGTCGCTGCAGCCGCAGCGACCGTCCAGAATCATCTCGACCAGCAGTCGCGCGGCGCGGCCGATGTCCTGCCGCACCGTGGTCAGCGGCGGCAGCGTATAGCGGGCCAGATCGACGTCATCGAAGCCGACCACGGCCACATCCTCGGGCACGCGGCGACCGGCCTCGGCCAACGCCCGCAGCGCACTGGTTGCAATGACGTCCGAAGCCGCGACGACGGCATCGAACTGCAGGCCCTTGGCCAGCGCCTTGCCGATGGCCGCATAGGCGTCGTCGGCGCTGAAGCGCGTGCGGATGCGCAGCGCCGCCTCGGGCTTGAGACCTGCGGCCTTCAGGGCCTCGACATAGCCCTGGTGCCGCAGGCCGATCTCGGGCAATCGCTCATCACCAAGAAAGGCGATGCGACGGCGACCCTGCGCCAGCAGATGACGAGTGGCCAGCGCGCCGCCCGCACTGTTGTCACAGCCCACGCAGGCATAGGCCTGATCCGGCAAGTGGGCGCCCCAGACCACCAGCGGGCGGCCGCGCTTCGCCGCAGCGTTGATCGTCGAATGCTCGTGGCTCTGCCCGATCAGGATCACCCCGTCGGCCCGGCCAGGCTGCAGGAAACGATCGATCCAGTCGTCCTCGTGCACGGGCACCTTCGACAGCAACATACTGTAGCCGCGCTCGGCGAGCGCGTCGGCGATGTGCGCGAGCATGCTCATCAGGAACGGGTCCGACAGCGACTGGCTGGCCTCGTGCACCAGCGGTACCGCCACCGCGATGGTGCGCGAACGCTGCACGCGCAGGCTCTGCGCAACCGGGTTGATCGAGTAACCCATCTTCTTGGCAAGCGCCTGGATGCGCTTGCGGGTTTCCTCGGACACCAGCGGGTTGTCGGCCAGCGCGCGGGAGACGGTGGACTCCGCAACGCCGGCGCGGCGGGCGACGTCGGACATGGTCAGGGCAGGCGGGGTACCGCCGGCGATGGTCTTCGCTTTCTTCGGGCTCATTGACGAAGGATGCCGCGCCGAGCGCGCAAGGGCCAGCGCGCAGACTTGCACGCCGAGGGTTCGGAACCGCGCGGGCGCCGCGAAAGGGCCTACCGCTCGCTGCGCGGAATCCGCAGCAGCACCGACAGCCCGCCGCCCTCGCGTTGGCTCAGACGCACCTGACCGCCGTGCGCCTCGACAATCTCTCGCACCAGGGCGAGGCCGAGGCCGGTGCCGTTGCGCTTGGTCGAATAGAACGGCAGCAGGGCCTGCTCCAACACCAGCGCGCTCATGCCCGGCCCGCGGTCGCCGACTTCGACGCGCAGCCAGCCGGGTTCGTCGCGGACCGACAGTTCGACCGCCTCCGCAGGCGATCCTGACTCGTGTGCGTTCTTCAGCAGGTTCAGCAGCGCCTGGCTCATCTGCGCGGGGTCGAATTGCGCGCGCGCGGGCGGCGCGCCTATCAGCGCGAAGCTGCACTCGGCGGCCAGTCGCTGCAGGAATGGGGCGAGCTCGACGCTTTCCGGCTGCGGATTGGGCAGCTTGGCGAAGCGCGCATAGCCGCGGATGAACTCGTTGAGGTGGCGCGCCCGCTCTTCGATGGTCTCGAACACCGGGCCCAGGCGCTCGTGCTGACCGCGCCTGTTCAGCTCTGCGCCCGAGTGCGCCAGCGAGGCGATCGGCGCCAGCGAGTTATTGAGCTCGTGGCTGATGACCCGGATCACCTTCTTCCAGGTGCGCACTTCAGCGCGGCGCAGCTCGTGAGTGAGCGGTCGCAGCAGCAGCAGGCGATGCGCACGCCCGTTGAGTCGGAAGCTGCGCTGGGCGAGATGCCAGGTGTCTTCGTCCTCGGCTTCACCCCAGCCCACCAGGCCATCGCGGCCGCCTTCGATCGCTTCGCGCAGCGGCTGCGGCTGCCCGTCCAGCACCGACTCCAGCGCCAGCCCCTCCAGACGGCGCCCACCGTTCCACTGCCGACGCGCCGCCAGGTTGGCGTAGACCACGCGCTCACCCGGATCCAGCAGCAGCATCGCCACTGGCGTGTTCTGCAGCAGGGTATCGAGCAGCAGTTCGCGCTGCACCAAGGTCTGCCGCTGCTCGCGCAGGGCGCTGCCGAGGGCGTTGTGCGCCTCGACCAGATCACCCAGTTCGTCGTTGGACTCCCAGGCGATACCGAAACTGAAGTCACTGTCGCGGTAGGCGCTGACCGTGCCGCCCAGGGCACGGAACAGGGACAGCACCGGCCCCACCACCCAGCGCGCCGCGAACAGCGCCAGAGGCAGGCACAGGGCCGCGGTCAGCGTTGCCGCCAGCAGCGGGCTCTGCAGCTGCTGCGTCAGCCAGGTGGCAAGGGCGATCGCCACCGTGAGCGCAAGCACGAGAGCCAGCATCAGCCGACCGGCCAGCGAGCGGCGGCGACGGCGCAGCGGCATCAGCGTGCGATGCCCAGGCGCTCCATGCGCCGGTACAGCGCCTGGCGGCTCAAGCCCAGCTCCGACGCCGCCTGCGCAACCACGCCACCGGCGCGCGCCAGTGCCGCTTCGATGCTGGTGCGATCGGGTTCGTCCACGAAGCCCGCCTCGCTCTGCGGCGCGGACACCGGCGCTGCCGGCAGACCGAGATCCGTGGCTTCGATCTGCGCGCCGCGCGCCAGCAGGCTGGCGCGTTCCATCACGTTGCGCAGCTCGCGCACGTTGCCGGGCCAGCCATGCCGCCGCAGGGCCTCGCGCGCGCCGGACGACAGCGGCTTGCGGCCGGCAAGAAAATGTTCGGCCAGCGGCAGGATGTCGAGCGGCCGCGCGGCCAGCGGCGGCAGCTTCAGCTCGATCAGGTTGAGCCGGTAGTACAGGTCTTCGCGGAACTGGCCGCTGCGGATCATGCTCGGGAGGTCGGCGTTGGTCGCACTCAGCACGCGCACCCGCACCTGACGCTCGCGGTTGCTGCCCAGGCGCTCGAAGCGACCGGTCTCGAGCACGCGCAGGAGTTTCATCTGCCCGGCCGGCGGCAGGTTGCCGATTTCATCGAGGAACAGGGTGCCGCCGTCGGCGGCCTCGAACTTGCCCTCGCGCGCCTTGCTGGCGCCGGTGTAGGCGCCGGCTTCGGCGCCGAAGAGTTCGGCTTCGATCAGCTCGGACGGCAGCGCGCCGCAGTTGAGCGTGACGAAGGGGCCTTCGCGCACCTGCGAGTTGGCCTGCAGGATCTCGGCGATGCGCTCCTTGCCAGCGCCATTGGGGCCGGTGATCAGCACCGGCACATCGGCGCGGGCGATCTGTGCGACCAGCTGCAGCAGCTCGGCCATGGCCGGGTCGGCGAACACCAGGCCACGCAGATCGAGCTCACTCTTCAGCGCCTCGCTGCGCCGGCGCTGGTTGGACTTCAGCCGCATCAGCTCTCGGTTGGCCTGACCCAGCTCGACCAGGTTGCGCACGCTGGCGACCAATCGCGCATCGTCCCAGGGCTTGGCGAGGTAATCCGCCGCGCCCGCCTTGACCAGTTCCACCGCCGCTTCCAGATGCGTCCACGCGGTGAGCAGGATCACCGGCAGATCCGGATGCGCCGCGCGGATGCGCCGGAACAGGGCGACACCCTCTTCGCCGGACGTGGTGTCGGCGCTGAAGTTCATGTCCTGGATCACCAGATCGATGCCGCCCGCCGCCAGCCGCTCCAAGCCGGCCTCGGGATCGCCGGCGTGCTCGGCCTCGATGTCATGCAGGGACAGCAGCACCGAAAGCGCGGTGGCCACGGCCGGGTTGTCGTCGATGATAAGGACGGTGGGCATTGGAAGCCGGGATTGGAGATTGGGGATTGGGGATTCGCCAGAGCGGGGTGCGGCGAGATTCGACGCCGCGAGGTTAGCAGCGTCTCTTGAGGCGGGGATTGGGAAATCGGGAATCGGGATTGGGGATTCGCAGAAGCGCCGTGCTGCGAGAACGGTCGTTGCTCGACACGCCGATGTGTTGTTCGTGAGCTGCCTCGGCACGCCCGCTTGAACCGGGCGACACGGCCGAACGCAGCGCTACGGATCCCGAATCCCCAATCTCCAATCCCGACGCCCGCGCGCAGCGCCCTCAGGCGCTGCGGGTCGCCGTGGCGGGTGCCACGGAGGCCGCTCGGAAGGCGGGGCCCAGCACCGCGCCGAAACCGAGCAGCAGCAGCACGACCGACCCGACGCCGAGGTAGCCCAAGGGCAGCCTGGACAGTTCGAGCTGGTCCATCATCAGGGCATTGAGGCCGAGCGCAAGGGCGCAGCCGACCAAGGCGCCGGCGCCGGTGATCAATACGTTCTCGGTCACGAACAGCCGCAGGATGTCGATGCGGCGCGCGCCGAGCGCACGGCGGACGCCGATCTGCTTGCGGCGCTGGTTTACCCACAGCGAGGCCAGGCCGACGATGCCGCTGGCTGTCATCACCAGCAGCAGGGCCATGACGATCAGCAGACCGTTGATCATGGTGTGCTCGCCCTCGTAGCGCCGCTCGCGCGTCTCGCCCATGGTCGATGCGAATTCGACCATCCGCCCGGGGACGCGGGCTTGCAGCATCGTCTGCGACTCGCGGATGAGCCGCTGCAGGTTGGCGGGGTCGTCGACCCGGATCGCGTACGTGCCCCAGTTGCCGGCGCGGCGGGCCGCAAATACGACGGAATGCGTGCCGTCGCCACCGCCCCACGAGGAGCGCCCCCACGGGGTCACCAGCGTGTCGATCACGCCGACGATCTCGATCGGGCCGGTGTTTCCCCAGTACAGCGGCTTGCCGACCACCGACGTCTCGTTTGGGTAGAGCACCTTCGCCATCGTCGACGACACCAGCGCAACCGTGGGATCGGGCTGGCCGGTGAGATCCTCATCGATGAACAGCTCCTCGTCGGCGCGGAACGTCCGGCCTTCGACGATGCGCAGGCCCCAGGTGTCCGCGATGTTCGCGCTGGTGTGGTAGGTCGCCGCCGTGGTCAGGCTGTTGTCGAGGTTGGGCTTCACGTCGAAGCCGGAATTGTTGCCACTGTTGGACAGCGGGACCTGGTTGACCACGGAGGCGGCGACCACGCCGGGCATCGCCCGCAGCGCGTCGAGGTCGGCGGCCGACACCGCGCCCGTGGTGTCGCGCTCCTTGTCGGTGATCCCGATATGGAAGACGACGGCATCCTCGACGCCGGTGGGGCGCTGGGATTCCTTCATGCGGTCGCGGACGACATAGAGGGCGTTGGCCAGGATGGCGAGCGTCAGCGCGACCTGCAGGACGATCAGCAGGACGCCGGTCTTGCGGTGGCGCATTGCGGAGAGGATGGGCTTGAGTTCCATGGCGGGGCTCACTGGCTCTTCAGCTGGATGGCGGGGCGGACCTGGCAGGCCTGCCACGTGGGCAGCAGGCCCGCGACCAGGGCGGCGAGCAGGCCCAGCGCCACGGTTCCCGCCATCAGCGACGGGTGCATGGCATAGAAGTCTTCGGCACCGGAGAGTCGGCCGTTGACCAGCGACAGTCCGTACAACGCAAGAAGCAGACCGAGCACGGCGCCGGCGGCGCCGAGCACGCCGGCTTCGACGAGGCTCTGCCGGAAAATCTCCGAGCGGGTGGCGCCAAGGGCGCGCCGCACTCCGATCTCGCCGGCGCGCGCGGTGAACTTCGCCAACATCAGCGTCACGACGTTGACCAGGCACACCAGAAGGAAGCCGAACGATATCCAGGTCGCCATCCGCGTGTCGTTGCTGACAGCGCCGCTGAACTCCAACCACTCGCCGACATCGCGCAGGCGGTTGTTCGCCGGGCGCGGCAGGCGGCCCAGCTTTTTCTGCTCGGCGACATAGGCGGCGAGGTAGTCCTCGAAGGCCTTGCGGTCACCGGCACTCTCGAGTTCCACCCAGTACTGCAGCCAGGTGCAGTCCGACTTGAGGAAGCCCGCGAAGCCGGGCTCCACCTCGCCGTTGCAGTTGATCCAGCCGTTGTTGTTCCACTCGCGTCCGATGGTGTTGCGGATCGGCAGCCACAGCCGATGCACTTCGTTGTTCACGCCCGAGCCGTTGATCCGGTAGAAGCGCGGCGTCGGGTTCCAGTCGCCGAGCACGCCGGTGACGGTGTAGTCCCGGTCATCGATGCGCAGGCGACGGCCGACGACCTCCGTGGTGCCGAAGACGCGCTCGGCGAGCTCGTGCCCGATCACCGCGACATCCGCACCGCGCGTGTCGTCCTCTAAGCTCCAGGGGCCACCCGCCACAAAAGGCATGTCGAGCATCGGAAACACGTCGCGGGTCGTCGCCATGCCGTCCTCGCGGAACGGCGGCAACTCGTCGCGGCCAGCATCGATCGCCGGGGAAACGCCGTAGAGCGCGGTCTGCCGCAGGCCCTTGGCGTCGCGCAGCAGGTTCTCGACGTCGGTCCAGCTCATCTGGCGATCCGGCTCCTCGTTCGGCTGGTAGCTGCCGTTCATCGGTCCGATGTCGATCTGCGGCACGAACAGGCGATCGCTCTTCTGCGGAATGGGATCGCCGGCCATGACGAGCAGCATCGTCAGGCTGGTCATGCTGGCGCCGATTCCGACGGCGAGGATCATCACGATCAGGGCGGTGAGCACTGGCGCGCGGCGAAGGCTCTTCAGCCCGAGGCGGAGGTAGTAGCGAAACATGCGATCTCTCCTCAAGCGGCCGGGGCGATGCGCTGCAGGTCGACCACCTGGCCATCGACGACGTGGATGTTGCGCTGCGCGCGTGCCGCCAGCTCGGGATCATGGGTGACCATGACGATGGTGGTGCCTTCGGCATTGATCTGCTCGAGCAGTTCCATGACGCCGCGCGCCATCTGCGTGTCGAGGTTGCCGGTCGGTTCATCGGCGAGCAGCAGGCGCGGGCTGCCGGCGAGCGCGCGGGCGATGGCGACGCGCTGCTGCTGCCCGCCCGAAAGCTCGGCCGGGTAGTGCCTCATGCGCGAGACGAGGCCGACTTTCGCCAGCGCGTCCTCGATGCGCCGCTTGCGCTCGGCGGCCTTGAAGCCGCGGTAGCGCAGCGGCACGTCGACGTTGTCGAAGAGGTTCAGGTCGGGGATCAGGTTGAAGCCCTGGAAGATGAAGCCGAGCTTCTCGTTGCGCAGGCGCGAGCGGCGGTCATCATCAAGCCCGCGGACATCCACGCCATCGAGGCGGTACTCGCCTCCGGTGAACTCGTCGCGGAGACCGGCGAAGTTGAGGACGGCGGTCTGGCCCGAGCCCGACGGGCCGGTGACGGCGACGAATTCGCCCTCTCCCACCTCGATGTCGATGCCGCGCAGCGCGTGGGTTTCAATCATGTGGGTCTGGTAGACCTTGGACAGCTGCTTCATCGAGAGCATGGCGGGTTCCATCCGTTGTTGAGGGTTCTGGGAATGCAGTGCCGGGCAGACATGGAGTACGTCATTCGTTGATCCGCACGCGTTCGGCGTCATCGAACAGATCGGTACCGGAGATGACCACGCGCTCGCCCTCGGCGAGGCCTCCGCTGATTTCGAGCGCGCTGACCGCGGTGGCGCCCACGGTGATTGGCCGACGCACGGCGGTGCCCTGCTCCATCACATAGGCGAAGCGACCGCCCTGGGTCTCCAGGAAAGGGCCGCGCGCCACCTTCAGCACGTCGGGCTTCTCGTCGATGAGCACCCGCGCACTCACGCGTTGACTCTGGCGGAGGCCATCGGGCTGCACCGCCAGCCGCACCCGCGCCAGCACCTGCCGATCCAGCACTTCGGGGGCGATGGACACAAGCTCGCCGTCGACCGTCTGCGCGCCGATGCGGACCTCCACACGCATGCCAAGGCCGAGATCATCGGCGTAGGACTCGGGCACTTCGAGCTCCACTTCAAGCTGCGAAAGATCGACCACCGTCATCAGCGGGGCATTGGCGGGAACGACGGCGCGATCCACGACCGCAACGCTGCCGACGATGCCGTCCACCGGGGACCGCAGCTCGAGGTCGGCCACGCGACGTTCGAGATCCGCCACCACCGCGCGTTGGCGCGTCAGGGCCTCTTCGCGGCTCTTCAGCTCGAGCGCGACGTTCTGGACTTCGAGGCTGGCGTCCGCATCGCTATGGCGAGCACGCACTTCGGCGGCTTCGACCGCGTCGGCATAGCGCAGACACTCGGCACGCGGGATCGCCTGCAGCTCGCAGGCGCGCGCCGTGCGCTCCGCGTCGCGCTTCGCCGTCTGCAGGGCAAGGCGGCTCTCGTCCGCCGTGCGCTCCGCGAGCAGACGCGCCTTCTGGGCGAGGATCCGCTGCCGTGCGACATCCGCCTCAAGGCCGCGCATCGTCGCAAGTTCGCGATCGCGATCCGCGCGCAGTTCCGGGGAGTCCAGCAGTGCCAGCACTTCGCCCTGCTTCACCGACGCGCCTGCACGGGTCTGCAGATTCACGGTAGAGGCCGTCGCCGCGTACAGGGTCGGGCTTACAGCGGCGACAATCCGGCCATTGACCTGCGCATCGCGAACCAAGGGACCGCGCTCCACCGTGGCAAAGCGGAGCCGATCGGCGTTCACCGCACGCTCCGCAGACAGCCACCCGGAGAGGCCCCACAGACCGAGGAGCACGGGCAGCGCGATCAGCGCGGCGCGACGCGCAGCTGGACGCTTCCACAGCGGCAGCGTGGCGGGCGCAAGCGCTCGGTCTTGGGCGGCGGTGTCGCGGATCATGCTCAGCCTCCTTCGCGGATGCTTAGCCCCAAGCAGACTGCGTGCCAATCTTCAACGCA
>JBKCVA010000084.1:0-9864 GCA_046318115.1 Lysobacterales bacterium
CGGCGCGCGCGCTGCGGGCTTTCGGCGCGGCGCAGCCGCGGCCGCGCGCGGTGGTGGTGGTCTCGGCGCATTGGCAGACCGCCGGTCTGCGCCTGCAGGCAGCCGAGTGGCCGTCGACGGTGCACGACTTCGGCGGCTTCCCCGAGGCGCTCTATCGCCTGCGCTATCCCGCGCCGGGTGCGCCGGCGCTGGCGGCCGAGGTGCGTGCGCTGTGCATCGCCGCGGGTCTGCCGGCGCAGCTCGACGCCACGCGCGGCTTCGACCACGGCGCCTGGGTGCCGCTGCTGCATCTGCTGCCCGCCGCTGAGGTTCCGGTGCTGCAGGTGTCGCTGCCGCAGATGGCGTCGCCGGCCTTGGCGCTGAAGCTGGGCGAAGTGCTGCAGCCGCTGCGCGCGCAGGGAATCTGGGTGTTGGGCTCGGGCAGCCTGACCCACAACCTGTTCGAGCTGCAGGCGCCGCAGAGCGCAGCGGTCGGCTACGCCCAGGCCTTCGTCGATGGCGTCGAGCGCGCGCTGGCAGACGGCGATGTCGATGCCCTGATCCACTACCGCCAGCGCATTGAAGGCGGCGCGCGCGCGCATCCCAGCGAAGAGCACTACCTGCCCCTGCTGGTCGCGGTGGGCGCCGCAACGCCCGGCGAGCGGCCGCAGCGTATCGCTGCGGGCATGGAGTACGGCGTGCTGTCGATGGCGTCGTATGCCTACGGCGTGGCCGCGATCCCCAGCTGAAGGGCGCTGTGGGCTGCGCGTGACGCGTCCTTCGGGCTGAACAGGGGGGGCGCGTCCTGACTTGGCTGTGGCACGCAATCTGCTACATAGCCCGCATGACCTTCCGCTTCCTCCAACCCCGAGCGCGTTCGCGCAGGTTTGCCGTGCTGCGCGGCGCGCGGCCGGCTGTCGCGCTGCTGCTGGCGCTGCTGCCGCTGCAGCCCAGCCTGGCGCAGCTCGCGCAGCGCCCCGAGGTGCTGCTGGTGTTCGATGCGCAGGATCCTCTGTCGAGCCTCGATGCCCGCGGCATCCGCGAAGCGCTGGCCGAGCAGAGAACGCCCCTGATCGAGCTGCCGCTGGTCGCGGGTGTCGAACTTCCGGCGGAGGTGCTGGAGCAGCACCCTGTGCTGCTGCTCGCGCAGCGCCGTCTGGCCGCGGCGGACGTCGCCCGCGTGCAGGCCTTCGTGCAGGCGGGCGGCGGGCTCGTGGTCAGCGGCGCGGCGGGCCTCGATCTGCAGCCGCTGCTGGGGCTGAAGAACCTGCGCGATCTCGGCCGCTTCCCGCCGGATCGACCGCCGCTGGACGAGCTCCGCTTCGGGCTCTCGCATCCGGTGTCGACCGGCAGCTTCTGGACCGGGCCGATCAGCCAGGTGCCGCCGATGCCGGCCTCCGAGCTGCCGGTGGTGCCGCAGCTGCTGTACCGGCTGCAGTGGCCGGCCTACACCGCCACGGTGGACGGTGCGCTAGTGCTGG
Source organism: Lysobacterales bacterium (assembly GCA_046318115.1). Classification (GTDB taxonomy): domain Bacteria; phylum Pseudomonadota; class Gammaproteobacteria; order Xanthomonadales; family Xanthomonadaceae; genus Aquimonas. The sequence continues at coordinate 1,461 of JBKCVA010000084.1, forward strand.
CGCGCTGGCGCAGCTCCGGCAGCGCGTGGACGGTGGCCGACGTTGAGCCTGCCGTGTTCGCAGCGGCCCACGGCGCAGGCCGGGCCGTGTACTTCGGCGCGCTGCCGGGCGCCTACGCCGACTGGAACTACCCGCTGGGCTGGCGCATGCCGGTGCAGGAGGCCGTGTCCTGGGTCAACACGCGCGCGCCACAGGTGCAGCTCGGCCACTGGCCGCAGGCCAAGCGTGCCGCCTATGCCTTCACTGCCGATACCGAGCGCGCGCCGATGCGCAGCGTGGTGCCGGCCCTGCTCGCCCTGTTCGAGCAGCTCGGTCTGCAGGAGTTCGGCACCTTCTTCATCGTCGGCCAGGCGGGCGGCGATGCCGGCAGCCAAGGCGCGGTCGAGAACCCCGCGGTCGTGCAGGCGATTCTCGATGCGGGCGCCGAGCTGGCCGGCCATGGCGATGTGCACAGCGTGTTCCGCGGGCAGGACCTGCCGACGCAGTCGACGCGCCTCTCCAGCATGCGCACGCTGATCGAAAGCAGCCGTCCGCAGGTGCCGCCGGTGCGCGGATTCCGCGCTCCGGCCCTGCTGGTGGACAACACCTCCTGGCGCGCCGCCGCGGCCGCCGGCCTCGCCTACGACAGCAGCGACCAGGACGTCTGGTGCGAGTGCGGCCTGCCCTGGTACACCGGCGAGGTCTGGAGCCTGCCGCCCTCGGCGCCGATGGACTACGTGCTGGTCGACACCTTCGGCTTGAGTGGCAACGAGATCTCGGTGCTGATGCGCGACAAGGCGGCCTATGTGGCGAGTCGGCGCGGCCTGTTCAACTGGGTCACCCACCCGTGGATTCTTGGCGGCTACGCGATCAACGATCCGGCGGGCGCGCCCAGCCGCGAGAACCTGCTGCCCACCGTCGCCAGTGTGCTTGCGGCTGCCCGCGATGACGGCGGTTTCTGGATGCAGCGGCTCGATCGCATCCTCGACTGGTGGCGGCAGCGCGAGTTGCTGTCGATCGACGTCATCACCAGCGATCCCTTCCGCGTGCAGCTGCGCGTGCGCAACCCGGGCAGCCAGGCGGTGCAAGACGCTTCGCTGTGGCTGCGGCTGCCGCTCTCGGAGTTCCCGTGGGCGGTCGAACTCGACGGCATGGAGCGCTCCACCCTGACGCGCCCGCACGGCCTTGGCGCCGCCACGCCCTTCGAAGTGCTGGTGGTGCCGCGCATCGAAGCGCAGTCCGAGGTGCAGGTCGTGCTGCGGCTGCTGCGCCCGGATGCCGTGTTCGCCAGCGGCTTCGAGCGCTAGCTGGCGGTGGAAAAGCAGCCTGCTGGCCCGTCCAGCAATGGCCGGGACGACGGAGCAAGCGCGTAGGCGATTGACTGGTCGTGAGGCGGTACGGGCCTGCGCCGGACCGCCGACTTGAAAAGCTCCCCGGAAGGGAGTTCTCAAACACGCTGCTTGTCGGCGCGCCTGTAGCCCAAATGCAGACCGGGCCACGTGGGCCCGGTCTGTCTTCGCTTGCGGTGTCTGAACGACGCTTACTGGGCGGCGCCGGCCGGTGCCGCTTCGGCATCGGCCTTGCGGCCCGCTTCCAGCGAGGCCTCGCGGGTGGCCTTGAAGGCGCTGCTCGGGTACCAGTTCGGCCAGACCTCGGTGGTGACGATCTGCTGGCCGACCGCGAACAGGGCGTCGAGGTCTTCCTTCACGCCGGCGAGGTCCCAGTTCGGGTCGAACTCATCGCCTTGCTTGTGGTAACGGTTGGCGGTGTAGTCGGCGGCCAGCTGCTTGCCGAACTCTTCGCCCTTCTCGAAGTGGTCGACGCCGCCCTTGGCGTACAGCGAGGGCACGCCGGCCTTGGCGAAGTTGAAGTGATCCGAGCGGAAGTAGAAGCCGTTCTGCGGCGCCGACTCCGGCTGCAGCACGCGGCCCTGGCCTTCGGCGATCGGCCGCAGGATGTCCTCCAGCTCCGAGCTGCCGATGCCGATCACGGTGAAATCGCGCACGCGTCCGATCACGCTCATGGCATCGAGGTTGATGGTGGCGACAGTCTTGTGTAGCGGGATCACCGGGTTGGCGACGTAGAACTTCGAGCCGAGCAGGCCGGACTCCTCGAGGGTGACGGCGGCGAACAGGATCGAGCGCGAGGGCCGCGGGCCGCCGGCGAACTGGCCGGCGATTTCGAGGATGCCGGCCACGCCGGTGGCGTTGTCGATGGCGCCGTTGTAGATCTGGTCGCCGCCGGGTTGGAAGCTGCGGCCCAGGTGGTCCCAGTGGGCCATGTAGACGACCACTTCGTCGGCGCGGTCGGTGCCGGGCAGCAGGGCCAGCACGTTGTCCGACTGGCCTTCGCGCACGCTGCTCTTGACCGCGGCGCTGGCGGTGGCGTTCAGCGGCACCGGCTTGAAGCCGCGCTGGTTGGCAGCCGTGCGCAGGGCGTCGAGGTCCTGGCCGGCGGCCTGCATCAGCGCGGTCGCGGTGGGCGTGTCGATCCAGCCCTGCAGGGGCAGACGCGGCTCGGGGTCGACGCTGGTCGGCAGATCGAACTGCGGGCCGGTCCAGCCGTTCTCGACCACCGCCCACGGATAGGCCGCGCCGGCGTCGTCGTGGATGATCAGCGCCAGCGCCGCACCCTGACGCGCGGCTTCCTCGAACTTGTAGGTCCAGCGCCCGTAGTAGGTCATGCGCTTGCCTTCGAACAGGGTCTCGTCGCCGCTGTGGAAGCCCGGGTCATTGATCAGCATGACCACGGTCTTGCCGCGCACGTCGAGGCCTTCGTAGTCGTTCCAGCCGAGCTCGGGCGCATTGACGCCGTAGCCGACGAACACCACTTCGCTGGCGTCGAGGGTGGACTCCGGCGCGCCGGTGCGGGTGCCGACCACCATCTGCGGGCCATAGGTCGGCGCCAGTTCGGTGTCGCCGGCCTTGAATGTGAGCGTCGCGCCCTTGTCGGTGGTGGTCGCCACCATCGGCACGGTCTGCACCCAGCTGCCGCGGTTGCCGGGCTCAAGGCCCATCTGCTGGAAGGCCTGGGTGAGGTACTCGACGGTCTTCTTCTCGCCGGCGCTGCCGGGCGCGCGGCCTTCGAATTCGTCCGAAGCCAGCACCCTCACGTGCTCAGCCCAGTCGACGGTGCTGATCGCCGGCGCGAAGCTGTGGCCCGCGGCGGGTGCGGCGGTTTCGGGCTGCGCAGTGGCCGCGGCGGGCGCTTCGGGTGCGGGTGCTTCGGAGGAGCAGGCTGCAAGGCCAAGGCCCAGGGAGAGTGCGACGGCCAGCGGGATCACGCGCATGCGCTCGATTCCAGATTACGTGAGAGAGGCGCGGATGGTATCAAGCCACCGCGAGCCGCCTCCTGCGCCATCGGTCCTGCGCTCGGCATAGGATGGGCGAAGCCTTGCAGGGGACGGGAATGGTCGGCGACTACGGCGACTGGGGCATCAACGCGCTGGTGGTGGCGGCGACCGTGGTCATCGTTTCGCTGTGCGTGCTGCTTCACTACGAGGCCTTGCAGTGGCTGTCGGAGCGACTGCGCAGGCTCTCCACCCAGCGTCGCCGCAAGGTGCTGTACGGCGTCTACGCCCTGCTGGTGATCCATGTCGCCGAGATCTGGCTGTTCGGCGTTGGCCTGTGGCTGCTGATGGGGGTGCCGGGGGCGGGCCACATCGCCGGTCTGCCCCAGGCCGGGCTGCTGGATTCGATCTACCTGTCGGCGGCCACTTTCACCACGGTCGGTTTCGGTGATCTCGCGCCGGTCGGGCCCATCCGCTTTCTGGTGGGCACCGAGGCCTTGACCGGCTTCGTGCTCATCACCTGGTCGGCGAGCTTCACCTTCATCGAGATGGAAACCTTCTGGCGATCGCGCTGAGACACCGCGCTGCGGTGGCGTCGGCACTCGCGGATCCAGACCGCGCCAGTCGCCGGGCGCCGGGCGGTGCGGCCCTAAAGGCCGCATCAGGATCCGTGGCTCGCAACAGCATTGATCGAAGCCGTGCGCCATGGAGGGAGCGCCCGCGGCTGGGCCGCAGGCCGAGCCGGCCGAACGAGGAAATTCAAACGCCCGCGATCTCCCGCAAACAGCCGGGCATCTGCTGGACAGCTTCGGGCTTCACGCGCACACTACGCGCCCCGCGCAGGATGCGCGGCGTTTCGAACCGGGGGCGCGTGTGTCGGCACTGCTGCTGCTTAATGGACCGAATTTGAACCTGCTCGGCACGCGCGAGCCGGAGGTCTACGGCCGCACCACGCTCGCCGATATCGAGGCCGATCTGGGTGCGCGCGCCGAAGCCGCAGGCTACGCCCTGCGCTGCTTCCAGTCGAATGCCGAGCACGGGCTGATCGATCGCATCCACGCCGCGCGCACCGACGGCACCGCCTTCATCCTGATCAACCCGGGCGCCTTCACCCACACCAGTATTGCCCTGCGCGATGCCCTGGCCGGGGTGGCGATCCCCTTCATCGAGCTGCACCTGTCGAACGTGCACGCCCGCGAGCCCTTCCGCCAGCACTCCTACCTGTCGGACATCGCGGTAGGCGTGATCTGCGGCTTCGGTGCCGACAGCTACCGCCTCGCACTCGCGGCCGCGCTCTCGCGGCTGGATGCGGGCTGACCTTTCTCGCCCGCTGACGCGGGCAACAAGCCACGAGGACTGCATGGATCTGCGCAAGATCAAGAAGCTGATCGATCTGCTGGAAGAGTCGAACCTGACCGAGATCGAGATCCGCGAAGGCGAGGAGTCGGTGCGCCTGTCACGCGCGAGTACCGCCGCGCCGGTGCCCGCCCCGGTCTACGCCGCGCCTGCGCCGGTGCAGGCCGCAGCCCCGGCGCCCGCGCCGATGGCCTCGCCCACCGAGGCCGCCACCGGCAACGTCAAGCACACCGCCAGCGCCGCCCTGCCCGAGGGCCACGTGGTGCGCTCGCCGATGGTCGGCACGTTCTACGCCTCGCCGAACCCCGATTCCCCGCCCTTCGTCAAGCTCGGCCAGACCGTCAAGGCCGGCGACACGCTCGGCATCATCGAGGCCATGAAGATGTTCAACCCGATCGAAGCCGACGTCGCCGGCACCGTGCTGGCGGTGCTGGTGTCGAACGGCAAGCCGGTGGAGTTCGACGAGCCGATGTTTGTGATCGGCTGAAGAGCGGGGATTGGGGATTGGGGATTCGGGATTGAGCGATTCCTTGCACGGCGAGACTTCATCGACTCGACCGCACCAGCGCTTGGATGTGTGGCGCGACGCGATGGATCTGGTCGTGCTGGTGTACGCGCTCTGCGCGTACCTGCCGGATTCGGAGCGCTTCGCTCTATCGCAGCAGCTGCGAAAGGCCGCAGTGAGCGTGCCCTCCAGTATTGCGGAGGGTGCGGCGCGTCGCTCGACCTTGGAGTACCTCCGATTCCTGGCCGTGGCGCGGGGCTCGTTGGCTGAGCTGGACACCCAGCTTGAGCTGGCTCGACGTCTATTCCAGCTGAATCCATCGCCCGAACTGAAGCAGACGCTCAACCGCACCTACATCCGCCTCAACGCCCAGATCCGCGCTCTCGAAGCCCGCATTGCCGAAGACCCCGAGGACTACAGCCTCGCCGGCTGCGAATCCCGAATCCCCAATCCCTAATCCCGGCTCCCCATGCTCGATAAAGTCGTCATCGCCAACCGAGGTGAAATCGCGCTGCGCATCCTGCGCGCCTGCCATGCGCTCGGCATCAAGACCGTGGCCGTGCACTCCACGGTCGACCGCAATCTGAAGCACGTGGCCATGGCCGACGAGTCGGTCTGCATCGGCCCGGCGCCGGCGTCGGAGAGCTATCTCAACGTGCCGGCCCTGATTGCCGCGGCGGAAGTCACCGACGCCCAGGCCATCCACCCGGGCTATGGCTTCCTGTCCGAGAACGCGGACTTCGCCGAACGGGTCGAGCAGTCGGGCTTCATCTTCATCGGCCCCAAGGCCGACACCATCCGCCTGATGGGCGACAAGGTCGAAGCCATCAAGGCGATGAAGGCCGCCGGCGTGCCCTGCGTGCCGGGCTCGGGCGGGCCGCTGGGCGATGAGGGCGTCGAGAACATCCGTATCGCGCGCGAGATCGGCTTTCCGGTGATCATCAAGGCGGCCGGCGGCGGCGGCGGCCGCGGCATGCGTGTGGTGCACTCCGAGGCCGCGCTCAACAACGCCATCCAGACCACCCGCGCCGAGGCCAAAGCGGCCTTCGGCAACGACATGGTCTACATGGAGAAATTCCTCGAGAACCCGCGCCACGTCGAGATCCAGGTGCTGGCCGACGGCCAGGGCAGCGCGATCCATCTCGGCGAGCGCGACTGCTCGATGCAGCGCCGCCACCAGAAGGTGGTCGAAGAAGCCCCTGCGCCCGGCCTCACGCTGGAGCAGCGCGCCGAGATCGGTGCGGTGTGCGTCGAGGCCTGTATCCGCATCGGCTACCGCGGCGCCGGCACCTTCGAGTTCCTGTACGAGAACGGGCGCTTCTACTTCATCGAAATGAACACCCGCATCCAGGTCGAGCATCCGGTCACTGAGCTCGTGACCGGCATCGATCTGGTGCGCGAGCAGCTGCTGATCGCCGCCGGCCACAGACTCTCGATCAAGCAGGTAGACGTGGTGCTGCGCGGGCACGAGATCGAGTGGCGCATCAATGCCGAAGACCCCGAGACCTTCATGCCCTCGCCGGGCCTGATCAAGCACTTCCACGCCCCGGGTGGCCCCGGCGTGCGCGTCGACACCCACATCTACGAGGGTTATCGCGTGCCGCCGAACTACGACTCGATGATCGGCAAGCTGATCGTGCACGGCGCCGACCGCGCCCAGGCCATCGCCCGCATGCGTGTGGCGCTCAGCGAGATGGTCGTCGACGGCATCAAGACCAATGTGCCCCTGCAGCAGCGGATCATGGCCGACGGCGGCTTCCAGGCCGGTGGCGCCAACATCCACTACCTTGAGAAGAAGCTGGCGGAGGCGCGCGAGAAGGGGATTGGGCTGGGCTGAACACCGATGTCAACCCAGCTTGACCTAGGCGCCTAGGCTCACGTACTGTTGCGTCCGCTGCAACACGAAAGTTGCCCTGAATCGTGCCCCCGGTAGTACGCTCTCGACCCGCGCAAGCGGTTATCCGTCGATTGCCGAGCCCGGGGGCTCTGTTTTTATGGGGTGGGGTGTTGTATGCGTACTGCAGTTCTGGTCGATGGCGCGTTCTTTCTCAAGCGATTTCGGCGAGTGTTTCCCGATGGAAGCCTCCGGAGTCCAGCTGTCATAGCTCACACCGTTCATGTCCTCGCGCAGGAGCACCTGAAGCGCTTGGGGCGCGATCAGCAGGCGCTATATCGGATCTTCTTCTACGACGCTCCGCCTCTCCTCAAGCGCATGCATAGGCCGATCAGCAATCGAAGCGTTGATCTGGCAACGAGTGACGAGGCCAAGTTTCGAATCGCGATGCATCAGGCTCTCCGCCGTCAGCGAAAGGTCGCGCTTCGTCTGGGGCAGCTGTCCGACCACGTCGGCTGGGCGCTGAAGGATGCTGTCCTAAAGAGTTTGCTCAAGCGCGAACGGTCCTGGTCAGAGCTTTCCGACGACGATTTCCAGCTGACGGTTCAGCAGAAGGCCGTCGACATGCGCATCGGGCTCGATATTGCTTCGCTTGCTTATCGGCGATTGGTTGATCAAGTGATCTTGGTCACCAGTGATGCGGACTTCCTCCCTGCGGCCAAGCTTGCGCGGCGTGAGGGCATCGATTTCATGCTTGATCCGATGGGGCGAGCCATTGGCGATCATCTCCACGAACACATCGATGGAGTTCAATCCACCCGTTTGGTGAACCTCGCCATTCAGATCCAGGAGTTTGTCGAGAGTCAGACTGCGCGCTCCAACGATCACATGAACGAAGACGACGATTGATATGCCCCACCTCAAACTCCGCCTCACCTGCACCCTGCCGCAGCAGCCCGCCGTCGAAGAAGCGCTGGAGGAACTCGGCGCGCTGGCGGTGACCCTGGCCGATGCGCATGCCGATGCGCCGGACGAGCAGGCGATCTTCGAGCCCGGCGTCGGCGAGATGCCGCTGTGGGGCGAGATCGTGCTGGAGGCGCTGTTCGAGCACGACGTCGATACCGAGCTGCTGCAGAGCGAACTCGCCGCGCGCGTGCCGGCCGAGGTCGCCGCCAGCGCGAGCACGGAAGAGGTGCCCGACCAGGACTGGGAGCGCGCCTGGATGGACCAGTTCAAGCCGATGGCCTTCGGCCGCCGCACCTGGGTCTATCCTTGGAACATCGAGCCGCCGGCCGATCCGGAGCTTGCGGTCATCCGTCTTGATCCGGGGCTGGCCTTTGGCTCGGGCACGCACCCGACCACGGCGCTGTGTCTGGAATGGCTGGACGGCCTCGACCTGAAGGGCAAGACCGTGCTCGATTTCGGCTGCGGCTCGGGCGTG
>JBKCVA010000085.1:0-4475 GCA_046318115.1 Lysobacterales bacterium
CGCACGCGTGGAACGAGCGCGCGCGTCGGCTGGTGATGCATCACGATCGCAAGACCAGCGTATCCGAAGCCTGGGTTTGGCTCACCGAGGCGCGGATGCTGCTTCGACGCCTGACCACCTAATTTGTCAACACCCTCTGAAGGCGATCCGATGTTCTACCGCAGCTCGCATACGAGTCTGCTCTGGGCACTCGAGGTGCTCGCTTGGTCGCCGCGGTATCTAGCTCCTGTGTGTGACGCACTGGCGCGGATGATGGCCTTCCCGGTGCGCGCGAACCTCAGCAATCGACCCAGCAACAGCCTGATTTCCCTGCTACGACCGTGGTGGCCGCAAACGACGGCCAGTGCGCAGGTGCGGCTGGGCGTGCTGGGCCGTCTGATCACGGGCCATCCGGAAGCGGCCTGGGAGGTCATTGTCAGCTCGATCCCGACCGGACCTACCTGGGCGAGCCCGAATGCCACGCCGCATTGGCGGGACGACGACGCCGGCAGTCCGAGCCCTAACCAGTTCGACGAGTCCTATGCCTCCGAGCTCGGACGGCGCTGTCTCGAGCTGGCCCGCGGCCACGCCAGCCGAATTGCGTTGCTTGTGGAGAAGATCGAGTCGTTTGATGGCGGATATCGCGATCACGTCATCGGACTGCTTCGCAGCGCCACGAATTTTCCAGATAGCGAGCGCCAGATCGTCCGCGACGCTCTGCGTCGCCACCTGGCATGGCGACAGGCGCCTCATCGTGCGGGCGCAGGGCGCTCTCACGAGTTGCAAGCGCTGCGCAATTTTTTCGTAAGCCTTGCGCCTGTCGAGCTGGCGCCTCGCCACGCCTGGTTGTTCGAGAACCAATGGGTTGAATTGCCCGACGGCCGGGAGGAGGACTACAAAGCGACCGAGGTGGCCCGCAACGAGCTGCGGACGCTTGCACTCGAGGAGATCTTTACCGCTCAGGGCTGGGGTGGCATTGAGCGCTTGCTCCCGCTCGCTAACCCCGGGCTGGTCGGTTGGTACCTCCCGACGGTGTCGGCGGCAGCGCCCGAGCTGAGCGACTGGCTGATCAGCTACCTCGAAAGACAGGGGTATCCGACCCACGATCCGGTCGCGAGAGGTGTCCTGCATGGCCTGCCTCGCGAACACAGGCAGGCCACGCTACACACCATGGTGGGCTCAAATGTCGAAGCCTTACACCCAGCTGTGCTGACTGCTGCGCCGGTCGAGTGCGAGACGTGGGAACTGGTGGCGACTCTGCCGCAATCAATGCAACAGGCTTACTGGCAGACCGTGGCCCCACACGTGCTTCGGGAGGACCAGGACATCGCCTTGGCCGTCGACAAGTTGTTGGCCGTGGACCGGCCGCGCACCGCATTTCACGTTCTGCAATTCCACGAGGCTGCAGTCAGCTCAGCGCGCCTGGCGGAAGTGCTCGCTGGAATGAGCGAGGGACATGAGGCTGATGGGCCGCTTCCCGACGGGTACCGCGTCGCGCGGGCGATTGACGCGCTGGAAAAGGACGAATCATTCCCCAGACGCAGCATCGCACTGCTGCAGTTCCGGTACTTCCGCGCCTTCGAGACCCGCTCAGCCGCGCTGACGCTTTACTCGGAAATGGCGGGCGATCCGGAGTTCTTCATGGAACTTGCAAGCCTTGCATTCAAGCCGCGCGATGGCGAGGATGCTCGGACCGAAGTTCACGCATCCGTCCTTAGCACGGCGTGGCAGGTAATGCACCACGGGCGCGCGGTACCTGGCGCGGCTGACGATGACACGGTCGACCCTACCCAGTTCTTCGACTGGGTGACGCGGGTGCGCACCCGGGCCGACGAACTGCACCGCAAGGCGTCGGTGGACAGTACCATCGGCACGTGGCTCTCCTGCTGTCCCGCAGACCCCGACGGCGTTTGGCCATGTCGGCCGGTGCGTGAACTGCTCGAGGACCCAGCGGCCGAGGCCATTCGCAATGGTTTTGTGTGCGGTGTTCGCAATAACCGGGGCGTGCACAGCCGCGGCATCTTCGAAGGCGGTGCGCAGGAGCGAGCGCTGGCGGAAAAGTACCGAGCTTTCGCACAGCCGTTACTCGGCACGTTTCCGGTGACGGCGGAATGTCTATTGGATATCGCAAGGGGCTACGACGCCGAGGCGCGCACGTACGACGACGAAGCCAAAATGATGCGCGAGCACCCCTAAAGCGCATGCACAGGTTGGGAAAGGGTTGGGTTCACTTTCAAAGGTTCGGCATGGGCCAAGCCCCCGACGGGACGACCGATCACCTCATGTTCTGCCTATCCCTGATCCCGCGTCAGCCTCGCTTGCTCGTCACTCCGATGCGCTGAGCGGCCGGCCCGGTGGCCTGAAGCAACCCGCCTCAAGCCCGCCCCAGCGCCTGCCCCAAATCCCCCAGCAGATCCTCGATGTGCTCGATGCCGACGCACAGGCGCACGGTGTCGGGGGTGACGCCGGTCTTCTCCAGCTCGGCCGGTGACAGCTGGCGATGAGTCGTTGATGCCGGATGCGTGGCCAGTGACTTGGCGTCGCCGATGTTCACCAGGCGGGTGAACAGCTGCAGGGCATCCAGAAAGCGCGCGCCGGCTTCGCCGCCGCCGGGCAGGCCGAAGGTGAGCAGGCCGGAGGCGCCGCGCGGCAGGTACTTCTGTGCCAGCGCGTGTTCGGGATGATCCCCGAGCCCCGCGTAGTTCACCCAGGCCACCTTCGGGTGCTGTTGCAGATAGCGTGCGACCGCCAGGGTGTTCTGGTCGATGCGCTCCATTCGCCATGTGATGGGGTCAGCGTCGCCCCTCCCCTTGCGACGGCGCGAGGCTTACTTGACTACTCATGCTCTCGGTCCTGAACCTTGAGCCGCCAGAACTCGGCCCCGAGAGCTTGGTCAGTGCCGAGGCTTCAGGTGCACGATGAAGAAGTCGGGCAGGTTCACGTTGCGAAGCGTCCCAAGTCAGCCCCGTTCGTCTGGCTCGTTCGAGATGCGCTGCTGACGACCGGTGTGGGTGCGCAGCCAGTAGGCGAATGCCGGGTCCTCGATTTCGTAGCGGCCGACCTCGCCGATCGGGCTCAGCAAGCCGAGCTTTTCCAGCCGCTTCTGTGAGGTTTGCACGCGCGCCGGCGAGGGGGCGCTCGCTTCGTTCAATAGACCAGCAAGTCGCTGGCGCTCGACCAGGCTGTACAGGCCGCTACTGCCGTGCCCCAGTGCCAGCAGCTGCAGCAGGGCGCGATCCATGGGCTTGAGCTGTTTCCACACCGTCGGAAAGGTGTCGTCGAAGGCGTCGCCCGCATATTCGGCATGCAGGGCTTGAATGTCGGTGCCACCCGCGATCATCAGCTGCACCAGCAGCTTGTTGAGGTGCGCGGGCGAAAACCCGACCTGCTCGAACACCGCGCGCACGGGCTCCATGTCGAGGTGCCGGCCGGTGCGCTCACGGAACACCTCGATGCGATCAATGAGGAAGTCCTCACCCAGCGAGGGCATCACCAGATTGATCGCTTGCTCGAACAGCGGCGCGCGGTATTTGCGAAACATCTCGTTCAAGCCGGTGCGACTGGATCCCGTGAAGAACACCCGCAGGCGATCGGCATGTGCCTGCAGGCCGGCGCGTAGCGCGGCGACGAAGCTCTCGCGTTGCGCGCCCGCCAGAGTCTGGAACTCGTCCAGCGCGATCAGCAGCGGGCCGGCAGCGACCAACTCGTCCAGGGCTGCGCGCAGGCGCTGTTCGAGACTCAACGCGGCGCCATCGCTTTCACGAACCCACGTCGCGGTGGCTGCGAGCGGCCCTGCTTTGCCGCTGGCAGAGAGTTCCTTCAACACAAAGCGGGGCGGCTTGGCGAGTGCTCCTTCGAGCCCTGCCAAGAGCGCGAGTTCAGGTTGGTCACGTTGCGCCCAGAGATCGATGTAGAGCGTTCGCCAGCCCCATGCATCGCGGGCGGCGGGTAGCAGTTCGAAGCGAACGAACCATGTCTTGCCCTGCCGGCGTGGCGCGAAAAGCGCGACGTTCTGCCCCGCCTGGAAGGCCTTGAACGCGCGCTCAAGCAGATCAGGGCGGGGGAAGTAGGGCAGTTCGCCGGGCGCGACGGTCAGTGTTTTCATCGTCTTAGGCGAGATTAGTGGAGTTATGCTAATTATGCATGAACATCCACGGGCCGCTAATTCATGGCGTTTGCTGCTGGCTGCCCTGTTACCGCCGAGCCATTGGCCTCATGCCTGCTCCAGCGCGTGCTCCAGATCCGCCAGCAAATCCGCGATGTGCTCGATGCCGATGCACAGGCGCACGGTGTCGGGGGTGACGCCGGTCTTCTCCAGCTCGGCCGGTGACAGCTGGCGATGAGTCGTTGATGCCGGATGCGTGGCCAGCGACTTGGCGTCGCCGATGTTGACCAGGCGGGTGAACAGCTGCAGGGCATCCAGAAAGCGCGCGCCGGCTTCGACGCCGCCGGGCAGGCCGAAGGTGAGCAGGCCGGAGGCGCCGCGCGGCAGGTAC
>JBKCVA010000086.1:0-9912 GCA_046318115.1 Lysobacterales bacterium
ATCCTCGGCATCGACCCCGGCTCGGTCCGCACCGGCGTCGGCATTGTGGATGCCGACAGCACCGGCCGCTGCGTGCATGTGCATCACGAGGCGCTTCACGTGGGACTGGAGGACGAGTTCCCGAAGCGCCTGCGCGGGATTCTCGACGGCCTGTGGTCGCTGATCGATCGCTTCGCCCCGCATGAGGTCGCGATCGAGCGCGTGTTCCTGTCGCGCAATCCGGACTCGGCGCTGAAGCTGGGCCAGGCGAGAGGCGCGGCGATCTGCGCGGTGGTGGCGCGCGATATCGGCGTGCACGAATACTCGCCGATGCAGATCAAAGGCGCCGTGGTCGGCCGCGGTGCCGCCGACAAGGCCCAGGTGCAGCATATGGTCGGCGTGCTGCTGGGCATCGACGGCAAACTGCAGGCCGATGCCGCCGACGCGCTGGCGGTGGCGATCACCCACGCGCATACCCGAACCCTGGCCGCCCGCACTGGCGTGGCGGCGTCCCAACTCATTCGACGTCGAGGCAGCAGACGATGATCGGTCGCTTGCGCGGCACCCTGATCCACAAGGCCCCTCCGCAGATCGTGGTCGACGTGCACGGCGTCGGCTACGAGCTGGAGGCGCCGATGAGCACCTTCTACGACCTGCCCGAGATCGGCCGCGAGGTCAGCCTGTTCACCCACTACGCGCAGAAAGAGGACTCGGTTTCCCTCTACGGCTTTCTGAAGGACGGCGAGCGCCGGCTGTTCCGCGAACTGCAGAAGGTCACCGGCATCGGCGCCAAGATCGCGCTGGCCGTGCTGTCAGGCGTGTCGGTGGACGAGTTCGCGCGCCTGCTGCAGGCCGGTGACGTGACGGCGCTCACGCGCATTCCCGGCATCGGCAAGAAGACCGCCGAACGCATGCTGGTCGAGCTGCGCGACAAGGCGTCCAACATGGGCGGCAGCGGTCTGAGCTTCGTGCCCTCCCCCGGCGCGGCCGTGCCCACGGACCCCTTGAGCGAGGCGATCGTCGCTCTGCAGCAGTTGGGCTACAAGGGCGTGGAAGCCCAGCGCATGGCCGAGAAGGCCCGCGAGGAAGGCGACACAGCAGAGGCGATCATTCGCAAGGCGCTGAAGTCCGCCCTGCGCACCTGAGCGCCGCCGGTACCGGGGCACGCGCGTCGTCGCTGCGAGCAGGACGCATCCCTTGCCGGCACCGAGGGCCATCGCCTGTCCCCGATTCGCCGGGGCGGCGCACCGCCTCAGCCTGCTGAAAAGACAGCGTCGCAAACGCCCGCTATGCTTCGCGGTTCCTTCGTTCGGGCGCGGCGCCCGGCGAAGCTTTCGCCCGTTCGGGCCGCACCGCATGCGCGGGCGGCGTCAGCGCGAGGCCGCGCACCGCCCCACCGGGGCGGCGTCGATGCCCCCGTCAGCGGGCCCACACTCTGCAAGCTGGGGGTTCAGATGCGCATCGTCTCCGGCCGCGCGCTCGCGTCGGTCGCGTTCCTGTTTTCGTGTGCGGCCCTGCCGCAGCTCGCCACCGCACAGGCGGTGGACTTCAATGGTGGCTACAGCCAGGACTTCGACACGCTGGCCAGCAGCGGCAGCAGTGCCGCCCTGCCCGCCGGCTGGGCGATCGCCGAGGCCGGCACCAGCAGCAACAACAACGGCCAGTACCAGGCAGGCGACGGCAGCAGCAACAGCGGCGACACCTGGAGCTACGGCAGCACCGGCTCCACTGAGCGCGCGCTGGGCAGCATCCTCTCGGGCAGCCTGAACAGCCGCTTCGGCGTGCAGCTGGTCAACCGCAGCGGCGGCAGCCTGTCGTCGGTGTCGATCAACTACATCGCCGAGCAGTGGCGCCTCGGCACCGCCGCGCGCGTCGATCGTCTCGACTTCGAGTACAGCTTGAACGCCACGGGCGTGGGGGATACGGCCGCCACTTGGACGGCGTTCGACCCCCTCGATGCCGTCGCTCCGGTCACCGCCGGCACGCTGGGCGCGCTGGATGGCAACGCCGCCGCGAACCGGATCGCCGTGAGCGGCAACCTGACCGGCCTCAACTGGGGCGCGGATCAGGTGCTGTGGATCCGCTGGATCGACTTCAACGCCAGCAGCAATGACGACGGCGTCGCCATCGATGACCTCGTCATCGGCACCCTGGCGGATACGCCGCCCAGCCTGGTTTCAACCACCCCGGCGAACAATGCCACCAACGTGGCCGTCACCCAGGCCCCGCGTCTGCGCTTCTCCGAGGGCGTTGATCTCAACGCCGCCGCCGTCAGCTTCAGCTGTGGCGGCAATGCAGTCGCCTTCAGCAGCAACAGCCCGGCCAGCGAGATCGTGCTGACGCCGAACAGCGCGCTGCCCTACTCGGCGAACTGCAGCCTGAGCATTCCGGCGGCGGCCATCACCGACCGCGACGGCACGCCGGAGCCGCTGGCTGCTGATGTCACGCTGGCCTTCGCTACCGAAGCCGATCTGCCCCCGCAGGTCGTGTCGACCACGCCCGCCAATGGCGCCACGGGCGTTGCACCTGCGGTGACGCCGACGGTGCAGTTCAGCGAGCCGGTCAACCTGACGGCCCCGGCCTTCAGCCTGGAATGCGATACCGGCGGTGCGGTATCGATCAACCATCCGGCGAGCGGCCAGACGGTCACGCTGTCGCCGCAGGCCCTGCTGCAGGAGGGAGACCGCTGCACGCTGCGCATCCTCGCCAGCCAGATCCGCGACGCCACCGGCCAGGCGCTGCCGGCCGATCGCGAGATCAGCTTCCAGGTCAGCGCGGGCGTCGGCGACTACTACGCCCAGGTCAACACGAGCAGCCCCGAGCAGCTGCGCTGCTCGCTGCACGCGACCATCCGCGGCCATACCGCGTTCCCCTACTCGGGCACGGGCGTCACCAGCACCTGGACGATCCTGGAGCTGGCCGAGGAGGATCCCAACGACCCGACCCGGATCATCGACGCCTATCGCAACCGCAAGTACCTGAAGGGCAGCGACCGCGCCGGCACCGGCAGCGGCATCACCTACAACCGCGAGCACAGCTGGCCGAACTCGCTGGGCTTTCCCAGCCAGACGGACGCACAGGGCCGGCCGAACGCGCCCTACACCGACACCCACATGCTGTATCTGACCGATACCGGCTACAACGCCGACCGCGGCAACAAGCCCTATGCGGCCTGCGCGCAGAGCAGCGGCTGCACCGAGCGCCCGACCGAGCTGAACCTGGGCGTCGGCGGCGGTACCGGTGTGTACCCGGGCAACTCGAACTGGTTCGATGGCAGCAGCTATGAGGTCTGGAGCGCGCGCAAGGGCGATTTCGCCCGCACCATCCTGTACATGGCGATCCGCTACGAAGGCGGCAGCCATCCCGTGACCGGTCAGGCCGAGCCGGATCTGGAGCTCACCGACAACCGCGCGCTGATCGTCGGCACCACCTCCTCGCCGGCCTACATGGGGCTGATGAGCACCGTGCTGGCCTGGCACCAGGCCGACCCGCCGGATGCCGCCGAGCGCCGCCGCAACGACGTGGTGTTCTCCTTCCAGGGCAATCGCAATCCCTTTATCGACCGCCCGGAGTGGGGCACGCTGGCCTTGTTCACCAGCAATCGCCCGGCAACCTGCCAGCTGGTGACGCCGGTGCAGCCGGCGATCTTCGCCAACGGTTTCGAAGCGCTGAACTGATCGCGGCACGCCGCCGGCCCCGCCCGCTTGAACGGGCGGGGCCGGTGACGCTCACGGGCCCGCCGCAGCCCGATTCGCTAAGCTTCGCGTCCCTTGCGCCCGCCCGGGCGAACCAAACGCACCGGCCGCGGTCTGGCCCCGACCGCCGCGCACCTTGCCTCGACGCGAACCACCATGCCCCTGATCCTCCGCCTTGCCGGCCTGCTGCTGCTTCTTGCCAGCCGCAGTACCCCCGCCATCGACGATTCCGAGCTGCTGCCCATCGACGAGGCCTTCCGGCTGGAGGCGCGCGCGCTCGATGCCGAATCCGTCGAGTTGCGCTGGCAGATCGCCGAGGGCTACTACCTGTATCGCCATCGCACCGGCGCAGAAGCCGACGGCGAAGGGCTCTCGGCCGGCGAGCTGGCGATGCCGCCCGGCACGCCCTACACCGACGACTTCTTCGGCGATGTCGAAACCTACCGCGGCGAGCTGATCGCGCGTCTCGACGGCGTGCGCGCCGGGCCGGACGGTCGCCTGCCGCTCAAGGTGCGCTACCAGGGCTGCGCCGACGTCGGTATCTGCTACCCGCCGCACACCCAGGCCATCGAGGTGCAGCTGCCCTTGGCGACCGCGACCGCGACGGGCTTGCCCCCAGCGCCTGCAGCAGGCGGCTTGCCGGGTCTTCCGGCGCCGAGCGCACCCCCGCTGATCGGCGAGACCGGCCTGCTGCCCGCGACCTCGAATCCGTTGAACGTGGATGCAGCGCCGACCGAGACCGCGCCGCTGCCCGAGGCCGAAGCCTTCCAGTTCGAGGCGATTGCCGACGGCCCGGAATCCCTGCTGCTGCGGATCACGCCGGCACGCGGCTACTACGTCTACCGCGACCGCTCGGGCTTCCGCATCGAAGGTGAGGAAGCCACCGCCGGCGAGCCGCGCTGGCCGCCGGGGGTCAGCCATCGCGATGAGCACTTCGGCGAGGTGCTGGTCTACTTCGATCCTGTCGAGATCGAGCTGCCGATCGCCCGCGCCACGGGCGCAGCAGCCCAGATCACCGTGGTCGCCGAGTTCCAGGGCTGTCAGACCGAGGGCATCTGCTACCCGCCGATGACCCGCCGCATCCCCCTCGACCTGCCCGCGGGCGCGGCCCGCGAGCTGCCGCCGGAAGATGTCGCGCGCACGCAGCCGCCGGCCACGGACCTTGGCCTCGGCGCCGTGCTGCTGGCCCTGCTCGGCGCGGTGGCCGGCGGCCTGATCCTGAACCTGATGCCCTGCGTACTGCCGGTGCTGTCGCTGAAGGCGATCGGTCTCGCGCAAAGTGGCGAGAGCGCGCAGAAGGCGCGCGCGCACGCGCTCTGGTACACCGCCGGCGTGCTGGTCAGCTTCGCCGCGCTCGGCGCGCTGGCGCTGGGCCTGCGTGCGGCCGGCGAGGCCCTCGGCTGGGGCTTCCAGCTGCAGCAGCCGCTGTTCGTCGGCTTCGTGGTCTATGTGATGTTCGCGGTCGGCCTCTCGCTGTCCGGCGTGTTCACGCTGGGCGGCGGCATCGCCGGCGTCGGCCAGGGCCTGACCCAGCGCAGCGGCCCGGCCGGCGACTTCTTCACCGGCGTGCTGGCGGTGGTGGTGGCCAGCCCCTGCACCGCGCCCTTCATGGGCCCGGCCCTGGCCTTTGCCTTTACCGCACCGGCCTGGCTGGGCATCGCCCTGTTCCTCGCGCTGGGCCTTGGGCTCGCCCTGCCCTTCCTGCTGATCGGCTTCGTGCCGGCGCTGGCGCAAAGCCTGCCCAAGCCCGGCGCGTGGATGGAGACCTTCAAGAACATCCTCGCCTTCCCGATGTACCTCACGGCCGTGTGGCTGCTGTGGGTGCTGGGCAACCAGCGCGGCATGGATGCAGTGGCCCTGGCCCTGATCGGCCTCGTCGTGCTGGCCGCCGGCCTGTGGGCCTTCGAGCGCAGCCGCTACGCCGAGAAGGGCGCGGCGCGCGCGCTGGCCTGGCTGCTGATCGCCGCGTCTGCCGTGCCGCTGCTGATGGTTGAACGCCTGCCGACGCCGAGTGCTGCGGTCCAAGCCGAAGGCGTCGAACCCTACTCGGCGCAGCGTCTGGCCGCGCTGCGCAGCGAAGGCCGCACCGTCTTCGTCAACATGACCGCCGACTGGTGCGTGACCTGCAAGGCCAACGAGGCCCGCGTGCTCTCGCAGCCGGTCTTCAAGGACGCGCTGGCTGCGGCGAATGCGGTCTACATGGTCGGCGACTGGACCAATGTCGACCCGGCGATCACCGAGTTCCTGGAGCAGCACGGCGCCGTCGGCGTGCCGCTCTACGTGGTGTTCCATGCCGGTGAGCCCGACGGCCGCGTGCTGCCGACGATCCTCACCGATGCCACCGTGCAGGCGGCGGTGAACGGAGACGCCCCATGAAGCGCGCACAGATGGCGGTGATCGTGGGCTTCGCCCTGGTCGGCGGCATCGGCGGCGTGCTGCTGGGTCGCCACTTCGCCACACCCAGCGCACCGCCGCTGCCGCAGGGCACGCTGGTGCTGGAAGAAGGCGCCAAGCGCCCGGACGCCGAGCTGCGCCGGCTCGACGGCAGCACGGTCAAGCTCAGCGACTTCGACGGCCGGCCGCTGCTGATCAACTTCTGGGCAACCTGGTGCCCGCCCTGCATCGAAGAGTTGCCTCTGCTCGATGCCCTGCACCAGCGCAGCGGCGCCGACGGCCTCCAGGTCATCGGCATCGCGCTCGACGACCCGGCCGCCGTCGAGAAATTCCTTGGCGAGCTGCCGGTGGAGTTCCCGATGTTCCTGGCCCAACCGGGACGCGTGGATCTCTCGACCACGCTGGGCAACGCCAACTCGGTGCTGCCCTACTCGGTGCTGATCGACGCCGAAGGCCACATCGCCAAGCGCAAGTTCGGCGCCTTCAGCGAAGCCAGCCTGCGCGAGTGGGTCGCGGGCTACGAGTAAGCGCGCAGCGCGGCACGGACCAGCGTGGATCGCCGGTCTTCTACTCGGATCGCGATCGAAGCCGCATCGCCGCGGCCAAAGCCGCGGCACCTGCATCCGGTGCGGCCCGCAGCCCGGCGATCACGCCCTCGCGATTCGCGACGGGGTGGTTCTGGCTGAGCTTGGCCTTGGCCTCGATGCGCTCGATGTCGATGCGCAAGCCGACGATGGCGCGCAGCAGGGCCTCGGTGTACTCCGGCGGAGCATCGGCGACCTGCCAGGGCTCGGCGCGCGCGGCCTCCATGTGCCGGGTCAGGGCATCCACACGCGCGTGCAGCGTCGCTGCATCGTGCTGCCAGCGCACGCGCCCGTGGACGACGACGGCCTCGTAGTTCCAGGTCGGAACCACCTTGCCGTGCTCGCGCTTGACCGGATACCAGCCCGGATGCACATAGCCCTGGGCGCCGCGGAACACCGCGACCGCACGCGCACCGTCGGTGAAGCGCTGCCACAGCGGATTCGCCCGGGCGATGTGGCCGATCAGCACGCTGTCGCCTTCGCGCAGCAGCGGCAGCAGGTTGACTTCGCTGCCCTCGCCATCGCTGCACACCAGCGTCGCCAGCGGGTGCGCGTCGATCAGCGCCAGCGCCGAAGCCTGGTCGAGTTGGAAGGCGCTGGGGGTGTACATGGGGGGCCGGGATTCGGGATTGGGGATTGGGGATTCGCTAGAGCGGGGTGGGGCGAGTGTCGTTGGCGCGCTTCGCCTTATCGGCCACAGGGTGGGTCTTGACCCACCGACCTCACCACACAGGGTGAGTCTTGACCCACCGCCGGGGGCGATAACCTGGGGCGACCGGGGCGAGCGTCAAGCTCATGGTGGGTCGAGACCCACCCTATGGGAGCACGCGGCAGGACCTCACCCCATAGGGTGGGTCTTGACCCACCGGCCTCACCACATAGGGTGGATCTTGACCCACCGCCGGGGGCGGTGACCCGGGGCGACCGGGGCGAGCGTCAAGCTCATGCTGGGTCGAGACCCACCCTATGGGCAGGGCGCGGAATGCATCTCGCCGCGCCCTGCCCTTACGAATCCCCAATCCCGAATCCCGAATTCCCTCGACCCGGCGCCGCCTCAGCGGCGGCGGGTCGACTCCAGATAGCGGAAGAACTCGGAGTCCGCATCGATCATCAGGGTCGCGTTGTCGCCCAGGTTGCGGTAGCTCTCCAGCGTGCGGAAGAAGGCGTAGAACTCGGGGTCGGCACCGTAGGCTTCGCCGTAGATGCGGGTGGCTTCGGCGTCGGCGCGGCCGCGGATCTCGGCCGCCTGGCGCTCGGCCTCGGAGCGGATGGTGCGCAGCTGGCGCTCCATGTCGCCCAGGATCTCCTGGCTGCGGCCCTGGCCCTCGGAGCGGAAGCGTTCGGCGATCGACTGGCGCTCAGCGATCATCCGGGTCTCCACCTGGCGACGCACGCTGTCGATGTAGTTGATGCGCTTGATGCGCACGTCGACCAGCTCGATGCCGAGCTCCGGCATCAGGCGCGAAGCCGCCGCCAGCATCTCCTGCTCCAGCCGCTCGCGGCCTTTCTTGGGCTTGTCGAGATCGACGTCACCGCGGACCACACCCTCTTCCGCCTCGACGGTCTCGCTGTCGACCTGCCAGTCGCGCGAGCGCACGATCTCCTCGAGATTGGTGCCCGAGACGATGTCGCGCGCGACCGAGTCGATGATGTCGTCCAGCCGCGTACGCGCGCCGGACTCATCGCGCACCGAGCGCATGAACTGCAGCGGATCGGCAATGCGCCAGCGCGCGGTGGTGTCGACGATCACGAACTCGCGGCCCAGCGTGGGGATCTGGCTGACGTCGCCGTCCCAGGCCAGCAGGCGCTTGTCGAATCGGCGCACTTCCTGGACGAAGGGCGTCTTGAAGTGCAGGCCGGGCTCGTTGATCGGCTCGCCGATGGGCTCACCGAACTGCACCAGGATGGCCTGCTCGGACTGGTCGATCACGAAGGTCGCATCGCGCAGGATGAACAGGCCGAGCAGGGCGATGGCACCGAGAATGATGGGGCTCTTCATTGACGGTCTCCGGAAGCGGCGGGCTGGCGCTGGGCGTCACGCAGATTGAGCAGCGGCACGGGCGAGATCTGGCCGTCCTGCTGCACCACCACGCTGCCGATCTTCGGCAGCACTTCGTTGAGCGTTTCCAGATACATGCGGGTTCGGGTGACCTCGGGCGCCGTGCGGTACTCGGTGAGGATGGCGGAGAAGCGCGCGGTTTCGCCGCGGGCCTGATTGACGCGCTCGGTGGCATAGCCTTCGGCTTCGGCGATCGCGCGGTTGGCCTGGCCGCGGGCCAGCGGGATCTGCTGGTTGGCCTGCTTCTGCGCCTCGTTGATCATGCGCTCGCGCTCCTGGCGCGCTTCGTTGACCTCGTTGAAGGCCGGCTGCACCGCGCGGGGCGGCACCACGTCCTGCAGTTCGACGGTGACGATGTGGATGCCGGTCTCATAGCGTTCCATCGCCTGCTGCACTTCGTCGCGCACCAGATTGCTGATTTCCACGCGAGCGGTGGTCAGCACCTCGCTGCCGAGGCGGTTGCCGACCGCGCGACGCATCACCGATTCGCTGATGTCGCGCAGGGTGCGGGTGGGCTCGCGCATCGAGTAGATGTACTGCATCGGATCGGCGATGCGGTACTGCACCACCCACTCGACGTCGATGATGTTGAGGTCGCCCGAAAGCATCAGCGACTCTTCCTCGAAATCATTGGCGTCGTACTGGCTGGCGCCGTCCTCGCCCACACCGGTGGTGCGGAAGCCGAACTCCTGCTTCAGCACGCGCTCGGTGGCGACCAGCTGCACGCTGTCGACGCCGAACGGAATCTTGAAGTGCAGGCCGGGGTCGGCGATTTTCACCACCTCACCGAAACGCTTCACCACGCCGCGCTCCTCGGGCTGCACCGTGTAGAACACGCTGCCCACGCCCCACAGCGCGATCACCGCGCCGACGCCGAGCGCGATCAGGCCACCCGGAATCTTCGGCAGCTGGCTACCGCCACCTCCACCGCCTGTGCGCGGCGGGCGTCCGCCGCCGAACAGGTTTTCGACGGTCTTGCGTGCGTCATTCATGGTTTGGGTCCTCTGGGCGATGCAAGTGATGCCGGTGCCGCGTGCGGCGGCGTGTCGTGATGGTGTGAAACCTGGGCCACTCCGGGCTGCGGCGGCAGGACGCGGATGCCGCCCCGTTGTGACGCTGAACGTCGAATCGCGGGCGCAGAGATCAGTCGCTGCGGCGCTCGTACAGCCGCAGGATCAGCACGCCGGTGGCGCCCTGCTCG
>JBKCVA010000087.1:0-17627 GCA_046318115.1 Lysobacterales bacterium
ATCGTGGGAATGGCGATATCGCGGGTGATCTCGGCCGCCAGGCTGGCCGGCACGCACTCAAGCACCAGCAGTTCGGCGCCGGCTTCGGCCACGCGCCGTGCGTCTTCGCGCAGACGCTGCGCAGCCTCGGCGTCGCGCCCCTGCACGCGATAGCCGCCGAGCTTCAGCACCGACTGCGGCGTGAGCCCAAGGTGAGCGCAAACGGGGATGTCGCGCGCGGTGAGGAACTCGATGGCGTCCAGCACATGCCCCGCCCCCTCCAGCTTGACGATCGAGGCTTGACCCTCGGCCTGCAGACGCGCCGCAGAATCCAAGGCGCGCTGCGGCGTGGCGTAGCTCTGGTAGGGCATGTCCGTCATCAGCACGGCCCGACGCAGGCCACGCGCAACGGCCGCCGAGTGGTAGACCATCTGATCCACGGTCACTGGCAGGGTGCTGGCATGGCCTTGCACGACCATGCCCAGGGAATCCCCCACCAGCACCAGATCGACGCCCGCGGCATCCATGACGGTGGCGAAGCTGGCGTCGTAGGCGGTCAGGCAGACGATGCGCTGCCCCTGCGCCTTCATGCGTCGAAAGCTCGGCACGGCCAGCGGAGCCGCAGTGGGCGCGCCCGGTTCGGAGCTGTACATGGTTCGGCCTCATTGACGAAGGGCGCCATGCTACCGGAGCCCGCCACGCAGAAGCGCGCGGGCCCACGCAACGGCTCGCAGCTATCCGCCCGCAGGAAGCCGCAGAATGCCCTCGCCGGGCAATGCCGCCGCGATGTCGGCGGCCGTGCCGAAGGCTCCCAGCGACAGGGTCGGGGCGATCTCCGCCAGCGGCCACATCACGAAGGCGCGCTCCTGCATGCGCGGATGCGGCAACACCAGACGCTCGCTGTGGACCAGGGACTCACCGTGCATCAGCAGATCGAGGTCGATGACCCGGGGGCCGTAGCGCCGCGTGCGCACCCGGCCCATCCGCCTCTCGATCGCCAGCAGCGCGTCGAGCAGAGCCAAAGGTTGCAGCGGGGTAGCGAGTCGGGCGACCGCATTGATGAACTCAGGCTGGTCGGTGTCGCCCCACGGCGGTGTGCGGTACAGGCTGGAGCTGCGCAGCACCTGCGTGCCCGGCAGGCCCGAAAGTGCCTCCAACGCGATGCCGATCTGGCGCTCGGGCTGATCGAGATTGCTGCCTAGCGCCACAAAGACGCGATCGATCGACACCATGCGAACGCCGCAGCCGACTCAGCCGCGACGACCGCCGCGGCGGCGGCGGCGCGGGCCGCGTCCGGCCGGTGCGACCTGCTCCAGGCGCTCGGCCAGACCCGCATCATCGAGATCAAGCGTGTCCTTCCACCAGTCGCGCTCGGAGGACAGTTCGGGCACGACGGCCGCACGCAGTTCGAGGAAGTCGTAGGCGGCCTTGAAGCGCGGATGCTGGCGCAGGCGGAAGACCCTTTTTCGCTGGCGGAGCGGGAAGCGCGACTGCAGGAACCAGATCTCGTGCATGGGCACACTGAAGCGGCGCGGGATGGCGATGCGCTCAGTCTGGCGCAGGGTCACCCTGTCAGCGGCACGCTGCTCGGCGACAGCCAGCTCATGACCTTCTTCGAGCAGACGCGCAAGCTCCTGCGCATAGGCCGGCCACAGCAGTGCGGCGAACAGGAAGGCTGGAGTGACCGGCTTGTCCTCGCGCACGCGAGCGTCCGTGTTGCGCAAGCCCTCCAGCATCAGCGCCCTGCACTGCCCGCTGCCGTCTGCGGCAAGCGCGGACGCGGTATCGGGGAACAGCGCCGACAGCAGCCCGGTGCGCTCGAGGCCCAGCAGGCTTTCAACGCCATGGCCGGACATCAGCATCTTCAGCGATTCATCGAACAGGCGCGCGCTGGAGGCATCCGCCAGCAGATGCGCCATGCGCGGGATCGGCGCCGCGGCTTCCGGCGCGATCTCGAAGCCGAGCTTGGCGGCAAGCCGCACCGCCCGCAGCATTCGCACGGGGTCTTCGGTGTAGCGCGCCTCAGGGTCACCGATCAGGCGCAGGCGGCGCGCCATGACGTCCTCGTAGCCACCCACGAAATCACGGACCGAGAAATCCTCGATGGCGTAGTACAGGGCGTTGGCAGTGAAGTCGCGACGCACCGCATCGTCCTCGATGCTGCCGTAGACGTTGTCGCGGACCAGTACGCCGTTATCGACTTCGCGATCACCCGACCCGTCGTCCGCACTGGCGCGGAACGTGGCGACCTCGATGATCTCCTGCCCGTAGACGACGTGAGCGAGACGGAATCGGCGGCCGATCAAGCGACAGTTGCGGAACAGGCCGCGGACCTCTTCGGGGGTGGCGCTGGTGGCGACGTCGAAATCCTTGGGGGCACCGCCAATCAGGAGATCGCGCACGGCACCGCCGACGAGGTAGGCACCGAAGCCGGCTTCATGCAGCCGGTAGAGCACGCGCAGCGCATTGGGGCTGATCTGCTTGCGCGAGATGCCGTGCTCGGCGCGGGGAATGATGCGGAGTTCGCTGACTTGTGGATGCACGAGGATTCGAGGCTGTGGATGCGGCCTACGCGCGGCGCAGACGGATCGACGATAGGCGCGTCCGCGGTGTTCCGTGGACGCGGGATGTCGCCACCGCGTGCCGTTGTCAGCGGCGGCAAGCCTGCTATACTAGCGGTTCGACTAGAGGCTGAACACCACGCTCCCTTCGTCTAGCGGCCCAGGACGTCGCCCTCTCAAGGCGAAAACACGAGTTCGAACCTCGTAGGGAGCGCCACCTCTTTCCGTCGCGCTGGCAGCGCCAGCCATCTCTATCAGGCACTCACGCCGCTACGGCCCGGTCTCCATGGCATTCGTCGTCACCGAGAATTGCATCAAGTGCAAGTTCACCGACTGCGTCGAAGTCTGCCCGGTGGACTGCTTCCATGAAGGCCCGAACTTCCTCGTGATTGATCCGGACGAGTGCATCGACTGCACGCTCTGCGAGCCCGAGTGTCCGGCGAACGCCATTTTCCCCGCCGAGGATGTGCCCGGAGGCCAGGAGCATTTCACCGCACTGAACGCCGAACTGGCGAAGTCATGGCCGGTCATCACCGTGCGCAAGGAGCCACCGGCCGACGCGGAAAGCTGGAACGGCAAGGCGGACAAATTGAAGCTGCTCGAACGCTGACGTTGTCACTTGTGGCACTGAGCCGCTGGCAAGCATGCGTCGAACAGCTGGTGCAAAAAGGGCGGCCCGCGGGTCGCCCTTTTGCTTTCCGGCGTGGCAGCCCGCGCCTACAGCAGACGCTGACGCAACTGCCCGAGCAGTCCTGTCGCGACCGCGCTCGTGGCCTCACGACCATCGGCCGAGACCGCCGACACGCGACTCTGCCCGCCCTCTTCCCCGACGCGCACGAGGAAGCTCTCGCCCTGGTAGCCGACGTTGTAGGCGCCTGCGACCTCGGCGCGTTCGCTGATGCTGACGCCATCGATGCGCTCCAGCGCAACGCCGACGCGCCGCCACACCGACGCCTTTGAATCCGCGACCTGGAAGGCCGCGGAGCGTGCGGCCAGCTCAGGCACTCGCATCGCTTGCGTGGTGTTCGGCAGAGTGAGATCCGGCGGCACTTCCAGCGGACGGTTCTCGGGGCTTTCGGCATACGGGCTGCTGCCGCGCAGCCACTTACAGCCCGATGTTCCCAGCACGCAGGCGATCAGGGCCAGCGAGGCGAGCAGGCGCAGCGGGGATTGGGTCGGCATCATCGGGTCTCTCCCTGGAAATTCGGATCCTTCGCCAGCTCGGTCGAGGCGGCGAACTCGGTGGTGCTCAGCTCCGGAAGCAGGGCTTCCATGGCCGGGCGGTTGTCGGCAGCCAGCGCAGTCAGCGGCAGCCGCGGGTATTCGGAGCCGAGACCCTTGCCAGCCAACAGGGCCTTCAGCGGAATCGGGTTGGGCTCGCAGCCCAGGAAGGCGAACAGCGGAGCCAGCTTGGCCTCGAGCGCCGCGACCGACTCGGCACGCCCGGCACGAGCCAGATCGCACAGTCGCCGCATGGCCGCCGGCACCACGTTCGAGGCCACCGAGATCACGCCGTCGGCACCGGCCAACATGGCGCGGCCGCAGGTGGGATCGTCGCCGCTCAGCACGCTGAACCCCTCGCCGCGCAGCGGCAGCAGGGCCTCCATGCGCTCCTGGTCGGCACGGGCCTCCTTGATGCCAACGATGCGCGGGTGCTGGGCCAGCCGTGCGACCGTGGCCGGCAGCAGATCGCAGGCGCTGCGCGCCGGCACGTTGTAGAGGATCACTGGCAGGTCGCCACTCTCGGCCACCGCGGTGTAGTGAGCGTACAGGCCTTCCTGCGTGGGCCGGACATAGGGCGGCGTCACCACCAGCGCCGCCTGTGCGCCGGCCCGAGCGGCCAGGCGGGTCTGCGCGATGGTCTTGCGCGTGTTCGACTGGCCGGTGCCCACGATGACCGTCATCGGCCCGGCGAGCTTCAGAGCGCGCTCGATCAGCTGCTGCAGTTCGGCCTCATCCAATGCGCTGCCCTCGCCGGTGGAGCCGGCGACGACGATGCCCTCCGTGCCGCCAACCCGCTGGGCTTCCACCAGCCGGTTCCAGGCATCGAAATCGATCGCGCCGTCATGCGCCGCAGCAGGCGCGGTGAACGGGGTTGCAAGCGCGGTCAGGCAGCCGGTGATGCGCAAGGTGGGCCTCGTGGCGGCGCGGGCGCCTTGCGCCCGTGAGTCGAAGGGAGATCCAGCGGGGGACAAGGCCCCGCGGTGCAGCCCGCGATGGTACTGGCCGCGCCGATCCACGGACAAGCCGCGACGGGCGCAGGTCACCGCGTGTTCATGTCGCCGATGCGCTACGGCAGGCGTTAAGCTTGCGGCCGCATGCCACTTCCATCGGACACCGCCTTGAGCGACACCGCGCCCCGCCCGCAGACCAACGAGAACTACCTGCTGATCAACGCCTTCGCCGTGCATCCCGAGTCACCGCTGCTGCCGGTCTCGCGGCGCATTGCCGACAGCGGCTGCAATCTGGTGGACGCGCGGCTCTCAACAGTCGGGCGCGATGTTTCGGTGGTGGCGCTGGCGGTGGGCTCTTGGGACGCCGTGGCCAAGCTCGAATCCGCGCTGGCACGACTCGAGCGCGAGGAAGGCCTGCGTCTGGTGTGGTATCGCACCGCACCCAAGCCGCTGCAGAGCAACCTGCTGCCCTACATCGTCGAGGTCGTGGCTGCCGACAAGCCGGGCATCCTGTTCCAGTTGGCCGATTTCTTCGACCGTCAGGGCATCACCATCGAAAGCCTGCACAGCACGCGCTATCGCGCCATGCAGACCGGCGCGGACATGTTCTCGGCCCAGGTCACCATCGGTATTCCCTCGAACATGCACATCGCCGCGCTGCGCGACGACTTCCTCGAGTTCTGCGACCATCTGAACCTGGACGCGATCATGGACCCGATGAAGTTCTGAGCATGGCCAAAGCGCTCACCTTGCCCAAACTGAAAGTTGCCCTCGGCTCGGGCGAAGCGCTCGACCTCGCGAGCCTCAAGGGCCGCTTCGTCGTCATCTACGCGTACCCGAAGGACAGCACGCCTGGCTGCACCCGCGAGGGTCAGGACTTCCGCGATCTGCACCCGCAGTTCGCGGCGCTGGGTGCCGAGGTGTTCGGGCTGTCGCGCGACTCGGTCGCCTCGCACGCGCGCTTCGCCGAAAAGCAGGGTTTTCCCTTCGCGCTGATCAGCGATCCGGACGAAACCCTGTGCCGTGCGCTCGACGTGATCCAGGAGAAGAGCCTGTATGGCCGCAAGTTCATGGGCATCGAGCGCAGCACCTTCCTGTTCGGCCCGGACGGCGCCCTGATCCAGGCCTGGCACAAGGTCAAAGTGCCCGGCCACGCGCAGGCCGTCCTCGACTCGCTGAAAGCCGCCGCGCATGGCTGAACGCCACGCACGTACCGATGACATCCCCGATACCGAGCGGCCCGCCTCGCCCTGCGATGCGGGCCGTTTCGTTTGCCACCGCAGCACTGCCAGAGGAATGACTTCCCGATGATGAGCCAAGGCAAGCGGATCTACGTGCTGGACACCAATGTGCTGATGCACGACCCGACCGCGCTGTTCAAGTTCGCCGAACACGACATCTACCTGCCGATGGTGGTGCTGGAGGAACTCGACCACGGCAAGAAGGGCACCACCGAAGTCGCGCGCAACGCCCGCCAGGTCAGCCGCTTCATCAATGAGCTCATCGAGGCCAGCGGCAGCAGCAACATCCAGGCCGGCCTGAAGCTTGAGCGCCCGGCCTCGCTCAATCTGCGCGCGCAGCCGGCGATCGGCCGCCTGCTGTTCCAGATCGAGGCCACCGGCACGCAGAAGCGCGAAGGCGCGCCCCTGCCCGACAACCAGATCCTCGCGTCTATCCTCAAGCTGCGCGAACAGCAGGCCGGCACCGAGGTCGTGCTGGTGTCGAAGGACATCAACCTGCGGATCAAGGCCAGCATCTTCGGCATACCCGCCGAGGACTACGAGAACGATCGCGCGCTCGACGACTTCAGCCTGCTCTACTCCGGCGTGCGCGAGCTCGACGACGGCTTCTGGGATCGCCATGAGAGCGACCTGCGCAGCTGGATCGAGCGCGGTCACACCTACTACGAGATCCGCGCGGCCGAAGCCGAGGACTGGCGACCCAACGAGTTCCTCTGCTTCAACGGCGACGAGGACGCCGAGCTGCGGGTGATCGGGCCCAAGGGCGACCGCGTCGTGCTGCAGCTGGTGGAGAACTTCCGCGCCAGCTCACGCCAGGTCTGGGGCGTCTCGGCGCGCAACCGCGAGCAGAACTTCGCGCTCAATGCGCTGATGGATCCGGAGATCGACTTCGTCACCCTGCTGGGAACAGCGGGCACCGGCAAAACCCTGCTGGCCTTGGCCGCAGGCTTGGCGCAGACGCTGGACCAGCAGCGCTACCGCGAGATCATCATGACCCGCGCCACGGTCAGCGTCGGCGAGGACATCGGCTTCCTGCCCGGCACCGAAGAGGAAAAGATGACGCCCTGGATGGGCGCGCTCACCGACAACCTCGAAGTGCTGACCAGCCCGCAGGACGGTGGCGCCTGGGGCCGCGCGGCCACCAATGAACTGCTGGCTTCGCGGATCAAGATCCGCTCGATGAACTTCATGCGCGGCCGCACCTTCCTGAGCCGCTACGTGATCATCGACGAGGCGCAGAACCTGACGCCCAAGCAGATGAAGACTCTGCTGACGCGTGCCGGCCCGGGCACCAAGATGGTCTGCCTCGGCAACGTCGAGCAGATCGACACGCCGTATCTCACCGAGACCACCTCGGGCCTGACCTACGCCGTCGACCGCTTCCAGCACTGGCCGCACAGCGCCCACATCACCCTGCGTCGCGGCGAGCGCTCGCGGCTGGCCGACTTCGCGTCGGAGGCGCTGTAACGGAAAGCGCCTGCAGACAAGCGGACGCCTCACGCCGTGTGGGGCGACGCTTGTCCGCGGCTGCGGGTGCGCGTGGCGGTCCTCGGGAAACTCAGCCGCCGCTGCCGAGCAACAGCGCAAGGTGGCCAGCAACGCCACGCGACCACACCAGATCGCAGTCGCGGCAACCGTAGAAGCGGACGCCAGACATGAGGCGCACTTCGCGCTCGAGCTTCAACAGCGGCAGGCCTTCGGGCGCAAAGCCGGCGCCCGCGCCATCTGACACCGCGACGCGCCCGCTCACGATGCGGTCCGAGCCACAGTCCGGGCAGGCTTGGGGCGGCCAATCCATGAAGGAACCTTGGTTCGCGGTCGAAGGACCAGAGCCTAGCGGATGCCAAGGCCCTCGATCTGTCCGAGCGCCTCGGCATCGAAGCCCGTCAGCGCGGCGAAGCGGCGGCCGCGCTCGGCGTAGTCGCGGAACTCGCCGAAGCTCGGTGCACCGGGGCTGAGCAGCAGCACGCCGCGGTCGTCGTCGGATGCGCACGCATCGAGGGCGGTTTCGGCCGCGGCCACCGCCGCCGGCAGATCCGGCGCTTCGAGCAAGGCGAAGCCTGAAGCCGCCGCAGCGCGCAGCGCCAGCGCGATGCGTGGGCCGTTGGCGCCCATGCAGACGATCGCCGACGGTGCTTCACTGCGCATCGCGGTGACGAAGTCCGACCAGTCGAGCCCGCGATCATGGCCGCCGACCAGGATCGCCACGCGACGCCCGCGGTAGTGCGCCAGCGCGGCGAGGCTGGCATGCGGCGTGGTGCTGATGCTGTCGTTGACGTACAACCGCCCGGCCCGCTCGCCCAGCGGCTGCAGGCGATGCGGGAGCGGACGGAAGCTGCGGGCGGCCTGCGCCAGCGGCCGCGCATCGATGCCCAGCGCCTCGATCGCGGCGAGCGCTGCGCACAGATTGCGCGCATTGTGCGCGCCGGGCAGCGGCAGCTCGACCGTTTCGAAGACGCGCTCGCTGCCGCGCAGGATGCCGCCGCTCGCGGCATCGAAATGCCAGCCCTGCGGGGTGCCGAACCAGATCGCATCGGCGCGCGCACCGAAGCGCTGAACGAGCGTCGCGCTCTCGGCGTTCAGCACCACGTGCTTCGCGCCCACGCCCTCGATCAGCGCGCATTTGTCGTCGTAGTAGCGCGCCTCGCTGCCGTGCCAGTCGAGGTGCTCGGGATAGAGGTTCAGCAGCATCGCCACATCGGGCGCGATGGCATCCGAAGTCTGGTAGCTCGACAGCTCGATGACGTAAGCATCGACGGCAGGCGTCGCCAAGGCACCGACGTCCTCGGAAGGTTCCGCAGCCGCCTCAGGCAGCAGCAGCTCCAGCAGCGGCAGACCGATGTTGCCGGCCAGCGCCACGCGCCGGCCGCTGGCGCGCAGCAGATGCGCGACGAGCGCCGTGGTGGTGCTCTTGCCTTTGCTGGCGGTGATGCACAGGGTCGGCACCTGCGGGTCGCGGGCCTGATGCTCGCCAAACCACAGCGCAGTGCCTGAGGTGAAGCGCACGCCTGCCTGCAGCGCCTCGGCAGCCACCCCGCGATACGGGCTGATGCCCGGCGACTTCACGATCCACTGAAACCGCCGCAGCAGCGCCAGCGAAGGCTCGCCGGCATGCAGATCGATCACCTCGCCGAACTCCGCGCGGGCGGACTCGGCTTCGTCGGCGCTGCAGATCAGGGCGAAGCGCTGCGCTGGCAGCGCGCCGAGCAAAGCACGTAGCGCCGCCCTGCCCTCGCGCCCATAGCCCCAGACGGCGGTGGCGCGGCCCTCAAGCGCCGAAATGCGCATGCAGGCGGTCCATCAACTCCATCGGCACGCCGTGCGGCCCGGCCGGCTGCAGCTGCGCATCCAGCGCCAGCGCCGAGGCATCGAGCTGGGGCAGGATCTCCTCGCGGAAGCGCGCGACCAGCGCGTCCTCGCGCCAGGCCGGGCTCTGTGCGAGATGCGCAAAGGCTGCGCGCGATTCGACGGCTTCGCCCACGCACTCGAAGGGCTTGTGCTCGCGGTACTCAATCAGCGCGTCGAAGCCTGCGGCCAGCTGCGGCTCGTCCAGCAGGTTGCGGCCGAAGATCGACACCAGGCGCGGCTTGGGCATGAAAGGCGCCAGCGCCAGGAACACGAAGTGGCACTTCGGGCAGACCCCGCACCAGCGCTCGGCCGGGCGTTCTCCCAGCAGATGGAAATTGCGGTTGCAGCTGGAGAAGTGGCGGTCGTAGCCCTCGATGCGCGCGAACTGCCGCGCGATGGCGAGCTCGGACCAGGGCCGCAGCAGCGAGTAGTAGTGCAGGTCAGCGGCGACCTCGTCGCGCAGCAGAGCGGCGAAGTGCTGCTCGAAGTCCCAGCCCTTGCTCCACTGGTGGTTGACCTCGCCGGTGCCCGGGATCTGGCTGCCGTAGCTGGCCGAGCGCTCGTTCGAGAACACCACTTGGTCGACACCCTGCAGCAGCGCCGCCAGCGCCAGGATCGCCGAGTTGATCGCGGTCACCGGAATGTGGCCGTTGTAGGCGCCCTGGCGGTTCAGCTCGAACAGCTCGGGCGCGATCGCGCGCTCGATCTTCAGGCCCGGCAGGCCGGTGCGTTCGGCGCAGGCGGCGATCAGCTGCGAGCTGCCGATCCAGCTCACGGTCTGCTCGACGCCCAGCGAACGCAGGCTCTCGATCGAGACCAGCGAGTCCTTGCCGCCGCCGATCGCGACCAGCGCGTGTGGACGCAGGCCCAGCGCCGGCGCGGTCGAGGGCGATGGCCCGGGCACGGGGAAGTTGAGCCGCGCTTCGAGGTCCAGCCCGTTGCGGTGAGCGAACTCCCCCAGGCCCAGCCGATAGACCTCGCCCAGCAGGCCGCGCGCCTTCAGCGAGGGCTGGTCGCCTTCGAACACCAGCTGCGGCGGCACGGCGGCCTTGTAGTAGCTGACGCCGGCGATCCAGTGCAGCAGATCCAGCGCACGCCCCACTGCCAGCGCGCGCGCGCCGTCGAGTGCGAAGGGCGCGCCCGGAATGCGCAGGCGCTCGACCAGCAACGGGCCCTCGTCAAAGCGGTATTCCAGCTCGACGGCGCCGGTCTGCGCGTCGAGCCGGCTGGCGACGAAGCGGAAGCTGCGGATCGCGTCGCGATCGAAGGTCCACTCAGTCATCCAGCACATCCTCGCTCGGCAGGGGGCGCAGATTGTAGGTGTTGGCCATCACCGCGCCATAGGCGCCGGAGGTGGCGATCAGCGCAACATCGCCTTCGGCGGTCGCATCCGGCAGGCGACGCCTGCGTCCGAGCACGTCGCTACTCTCGCAGATCGGGCCGACCACGTCGGCCGGCGCACCGGGCGCGGCGTCGAGCTTCGAGAGATTGACGATCTCGTGATAGGCACCGTAGAGGGCCGGACGCATCAGCGCGTTCATGCCGGCGGCGAGGCCGACGCGGCGCACGCCGGACTTCTCGACCACCTGGGTCACGCGCGTCAGCAGCACGCCGGCCTCGGCCACCAGGAAGCGGCCCGGCTCGATCCACAGCGCGTACTGCGGATAGGCCTGCTTGAGCTCGGCCAGCGCCGCCGCATAGCCAGCGAGGTCGAAGTCGGGCGCATCGGGCTCGTAGGGCACGCCGAGGCCACCGCCGACATCGATGCTCTCGATGCTGCCGATGCCGTCGGCGATCGCCGCCAGCTGGGCATAGACCGTGCGCCAGTGGCCGGCATCGAAGACGCCGCTGCCGATGTGTGCATGCAGGCCGGTGATGCGCGCGCCAGCGGCACGCGCGGCGTCCAGCACCGGCGCCAGCCCGCTGGCCGGCAGACCGAACTTGGCGCCCTTGCCGCCGGTGCGCACCTTCTCGTGATGGCCGCTGCCGAAGCCCGGATCGATGCGCAGCACCAGCTCGGCGCCGCGGAAGATCTCGGGCCAGTGGATCAGCGGATACGCGCTGTCCACGGTCATGCGCACGCCCAGTTCGCGGGCGCGGGCGTACTCGACGCGCGGCGCGAAGCTGGGCGTGAACAGCACGCGCGCAGGCTCCAGGCCCGGCACCGCGGCGAACACGTGCTCCAGCTCGCCGATCGACACGCATTCCAGGCCGAAGCCCTCCTCGACCAGCAGGCGCAGGATGGCCGGTTGCGGATTGGCCTTGATCGCGTAGTAGCGGCGGTCGACGCAGGCGATGGCGGCGAGATCGCGCGCGCGCTGGCGGACGGTCGGCAGGTGATAGACATAGCGCGGTTGGTCGCCCGCACGCAGCAGCAGTTCGGCCGCGCGCGCGCGCCACCAGGGCGCGCTGCGCCTGGCCTCGGTGCCGCAGAGCTCCAGCCAGCTCGGGCCGAACACCGCGGCTTCATCCACCGGCATCGCGGTGCTGGCGATCAGCATGCCGTGCAGCTTGGGCAGCATCCCTTCGGCCACGGCCTCGTCGACCACGAAGGTCAGGTTGAGGTCGTTCGAGCTCTGCGAGATCAGGTGCACGCGCTCGCGGCCAAACTCGGCCAGCACATCGGAGAGCTTGTGCAGCAGCGAGCGCATGCCGCGGCCGACCAGCGTGATCGCCGCACAGGGCGCGATCACCTTGACCCGGCAGAAGGGTTCGAGGTCGGCGCAGAGCGCGTCGAGCACGTTGGAGTTGACCAGGTTCTCGGACGGGTCCAGCGAGACCGTGACGTTGGACTCGGCCGAGCCGATCAGGTCCACCGACAGGCCGTGCGCGCGGAAGCGCTCGAACACGTCGGCGAGAAAGCCGACCTGCTGCCACATGCCGATCGACTCCATCGACACCAGCACGATGCCGCGGCGCGAGGAGATCGCCTTGACGCCGGGCGGCGCATCGGCGGCCACCGCATCGATCAGGGTGCCGGGGAAGTCGGGCCGCTCGGTGTCGCGCACCCACAGCGGCACGCGGCGTTCGCGGCAGGGCCCGATGCAGCGCGGATGCAGCACCTTGGCGCCGGTGGTGGCGATCTCCTGCGCCTCTTCGTAGTCCAGCCGCGAGAGCAGGCGCGCCTGCGGCACCTGGCGCGGGTTGGCGCTGAACATGCCGGGCACGTCGGTCCAGATCTCGACGCGGGCGGCCTTCAGCAGGGCGCCGAAATAGGCGGCCGAGGTGTCCGAGCCGCCGCGGCCGAGAATCGCGGTGCGACCCGCCGAATCGCGGGCGATGAAGCCCTGGGTGATCAGCAGATTGCCCTGCTGCGCGAAGCGTTCGGCGAAGCCGGGCTCGGGCGTGGTGTGGCAGTTGACCGACAGATGCCGCGACCATTCGCTCTGGTGCGGCAGCTCGATCGCGCGCAGGTGCTCGCGCGCATCGACCCAGGCGATCGGATGCCCCTGCGAGCGCAGGTAGGCCGCTCCCAGCGCGCTCGACATCAGCTCGCCCAGGCTCAAAAGCTCGGCCTGCCAGGGGATCTCGGCCGTGGCAGCGCGTGGATCCGTAGCCAGCGCGCGCAGCTCGGCAAAGCGTGCGCCCAGCACGGGCTCGACATCGAGCCCGAGTTCGGCCGCGAACTCGACGTGGCGGCGGACGATGGCTTCGGCGCCTTCGAGCTGCTTCGCCGCATCGCCTGCGGCATCGATGATCGCCTGCAGGGCGTTGGTGATGCCGGACACCGCCGACACCACCACCAGCACCGGCCCACCTTCCTTGCGACGGGCGGCCGCGAGTTTGCCGATGTTGTCCCAGCGATGACGTTTCGACACGCTGGTCCCACCGAATTTCAGCACCGACCAGGCAGCGGTCGGGGCGGGCGTCGGGCGGGTGGCAGCGGCAGAAACGGAGGCGGACAAGTTCGGTACTCCTGCTTGAGGATAGGGGAACAGCGAAATGGACTCGCGAGCGCGGCGCGGCGCGGGAGCATGACAAGCGCGGGCTCGGCTCGCCAGCGTCGATCGCGGGATATGGCGCGACCGCATGGCGTGGACGCCGCCCCTTTCGGCGACTGCGCCGAAAGTTTGACGCAGCCGTCGCCATCCTGCTCAATCACGGCTCGCCCAGACCGCGTGAGCCTTGTATGCGCCTCCGTGAATTCGCCCAGATCGACGTCTTCGCCTGTCGCCCGTTCGGCGGCAATCCGGTCGCCGTGGTGCTCGACGCCGACGGCCTCGATGGCACAGAGATGCAGCGCCTCGCCCACTGGACGAACCTGTCCGAAACAACCTTCGTGCTGCCGCCGGAAACGCCCGGCGGCAGCTATCGGGTGCGCATCTTCACGCCCCGCCAGGAACTGCCCTTCGCCGGACACCCCAGCATCGGTACCGCGCATGCGGTGCTCGAAGCCGGTCTCGCCGCGCCCGATGCCGAGGGCCAGCTGATCCAGGAATGCGCCGCTGGGCGCCTGCCGCTGCGCCTGCGCGGCGAAGGCGCAGCGCGCGAGATGTTCGTGCGATTGCCCGAGCCGCGCATCGCTCCACTTGCCGACACAGCACAGACACAGCTCGAAGACGCGCTCGGGGCTTCGCTGACGCCAGCGGCCGCGGTCAATGTTGGACCCGTGTGGCTGGTCGCCGGCCTCGCGTCGGGCGAGGCCGTGCGCGCGCTGCGGCCGGATTTCTCCGCCCTTGCCCGGCTCAGCCTCGCGACCGGGGCGGTCGGCGTCAGCGTCTACGGCCGCGATGCCAGCGGTGAGGCCGACCTGGTCGTGCGCAGCTTCGTGCCGGCCGACGGCATTCCGGAGGATCCGGTCTGCGGCAGCGGCAACGGTGCGATTGGCGCCTACCTGCAGGCCCGCGACGATCTGCCCGCGCCCAGCTACACCAGCAGCCAGGGCCGCGAATGCGGGCACGACGGCCGCGTCCGCGTCGAGGTCGATCAGGACGGCCGCCTGTGGATCGGCGGCCAGGCCCGCACCTGCATCCGCGGCCGCATCGAGGCTTGAGGAAAGACGCCGCAGCCCGCGCTTGCCTCTGGCGCGCGGATCGGGTGGGATGCCGCGCAGTCCCTGCGCACGAGAGCCGCCCATGCCCGTCATCGAAGTCCGCCACCCTCTGATCCAGCACAAGCTTGGCTTGATGCGCGAGGCGCACATCAGCACTCGCGAGTTCCGCACGCTTGCGGGCGAGGTCGCCTCGCTGCTGACCTACGAGGCCACCAAGGATCTGGAAACCGAGGACGAAGTGATCGAATGCTGGTCCGGCCCGGTGACGGTGCAGCGGATCAAGGGCAAGAAGATCACCATCGTGCCGATCCTGCGCGCGGGTCTGGGCATGCTGCCGGGCGTGCTGGAGCTGATCCCGGCGGCGCGCGTCAGCGTGGTCGGCATCGCCCGCGACGAGGACAGCCTGCGGCCGGTCACCTACTACGAAAAGCTGTCCGGCCACATGGACGAGCGCACCGCGCTGATCGTCGACCCCATGCTGGCCACGGGCGGCACGCTCATCGCCACCATCGAGCTGCTGAAGGACGCTGGCTGCAAGCGCATCAAGGGCCTGTTTCTCGTCGCTGCTCCAGAGGGCCTGCAGCGCCTGGCCGACACCCATCCGGACGTCGAACTGTTCACCGCCTCCATCGACGAGCGCCTCAATGAGCACGGCTACATCCTGCCGGGCCTGGGCGATGCGGGCGACAAGATCTTCGGCACCAAGTAGCGCCGCGCCCAGTTGTTCCGCAGCGGGCTGGAGGAGCGCTCGCGCCGACAGGCCGGGCTTGAAGTGGAACTGCGTGTCGCCCGGCGCGAGCGGCAGCTGTTCGTGGAGCTGCAGCCGCAGATCCAGCTGTCGAGCGGAGCCATCACCTGCGTGGAGGCGCTGGTGCGCTGACGCGCCCGGCCCGCGCTCGCGCCGCAGGCCAAGCCTTGCGCGCGGAATGGATGGAGGCAGGTGAGGCCAGGGTGAGGCAAGGGCGCAGCTTCGGTGGGTCGAGACCCACCCTATGGGTCGCCGGGCTTCGCGGATCGGTCCAAGCGCACCAGGGGGCGCCGGCTCTTGTAGGTTGGGCCAAGCGCAGCGCGGCCCAACACCTCGCCCGAACGCCGCGCGCCCGCTACTTCGCCGGCTCGCGCGCGCCGAAACCCGAGATCGCGATCATCACCGCGCCGACCACGATCGCCGAGTCGGCGATATTGAAGGCCGGCCAGTGGTGCACGTCGTAGTAGACGTCGATGAAGTCGACCACGTAGCCAAAGCGCAGGCGATCGATCAGGTTGCCGATCGCGCCGCCGATCACCAGCGCGAACGGCAGCGCCTGCTTCCAGTCCGCGCGCGGCAGGCGCGACAGCCAGTAGGCCAACAGGCTGCTGATGACCACCGCCAGACCGCTGAACAGCCACTTCTGCCAGCCGCCTGCATCACCAAGGAAGCTGAAGGCCGCGCCGTAGTTGTACAGCAGGGTCCAGTTGAGCAGACCGTCGATCACCGGCACTGGCCGGTTGTAGTCGAGCGCGCCCAGCGCCAGATGCTTGGTCCACTGGTCGAGCGCGATCACCACGATCGACAGCAGCAGCCAGATCAGGGCGCTGTCGCGCAGCGCCGGTGTGCCTGAACCTGCCATCAGACGTACAGCCTCTGCTCGCCGGCGCCGTCGACGTTGTCGACGCAGCGGCCGCACAGCTCGGGATGCTCCGCGTGTAAGCCAACGTCCTCGCGGTAGTGCCAGCAGCGCACGCACTTGGGGGCTTCACTCGGCAGCGCTTCAACGTAGACCTCCATGCCCTCGACCTTGGCGACTTCGCCGCCGAGGACGGGCTCCGCCGACACCGGCACCAGGCTGAGTTCCGAGGTGATGAACAGAAAGCGCAGCTCGTCCTGCAGGTCGCCGAGCTTGGCGCCGAGCCCCTTCGAGGTGTCGATGTGCACGGCCGCGCGCGCCTGCAGCGAGGCGCCCAGCTTGCCGGCCTTGCGCATGGGCTCCAGCAGGGCGGCCAGCGCGGCGCGGATCTTGAGCAGCGCGTCGAAATCCTCCGCGTTCAAGGCCGCATCGGCGGGCAGCGGCGCCAGCCCCTCATGCCAGGTCTCGAACAGCACGGACTCCCCGCGCTCACCGGGCAGGTGCTGCCAGATCTCTTCTGCGGTGAAGCTGAGGATCGGCGCGATCCAGCGCACCAGGGCTTCGAGAATGTGGAACATCGCGGTTTGCGCCGAGCGCCGGCCGCGGCTGTCTTCCTGCATCGTGTAGAGGCGGTCCTTGGTCACGTCCAGATAGACCGCGCCCAGCTCGTTGATGCAGAACTGCTGCACGGCCTGGACGATGTCGAGAAACTCGTAGTCATCGTAGGCGCGCAGGATGCGCTGCTGCAGCGCATGCGCCGCCGCGATCGCCCAGCGGTCGAGCAGCAGCAGCTCGTCCAGCGGCAGCAGGTCGCGGGCCGGATCGAAGCCGTCGAGGTTGCCGAGCAGGAAGCGCGCGGTGTTGCGGATACGCCGATAGGCGTCGGTGGTGCGCTTCAGGATCTCGTCGCTGACCGACATCTCGTTGCGGTAGTCGGTGGACGCCACCCACAGGCGCAGCACGTCGGCGCCCAGGGTATCCATCACCTTCTGCGGGGCGACCACATTGCCCAGCGACTTCGACATCTTGCGGCCCTGCGCATCCACGGTGAAGCCGTGCGTCAGCACGTGGTGATACGGGGCCTTGGCGTACATGCCGGCCGAGGTCAGCAGCGAGGAATGGAACCAGCCGCGGTGCTGGTCCGAGCCCTCCAGGTACATCACGCGGTAGTCGTCGACACCCTGGGCTGACAGCTCTTCGC
Source organism: Lysobacterales bacterium (assembly GCA_046318115.1). Lineage (GTDB taxonomy): Bacteria > Pseudomonadota > Gammaproteobacteria > Xanthomonadales > Xanthomonadaceae > Aquimonas. The sequence goes on from JBKCVA010000087.1 coordinate 17,105, forward strand.
GGGCCTCGACCACGCAGTAATGGGTGACGCCCGAATCAAACCACACATCCAGAATGTCGGTGACCCGGTCGTACTGATCCGCCTCGGCGCCGAGCAGCTCGGCCGCATCGAGGTCGTACCAGACATCGACGCCGCCGGCCTGCACGCGGTCAGCCACGCGGCGCAGGATCGCCACGCTGTCGGGGTGGATCTCGCCCGTCAGCTTGTGTACGAACAGCGCGATCGGCACGCCCCAGGTGCGCTGGCGGCTGATGCACCAGTCGGGGCGGTTTTCGATCATGCCGTGGATGCGCTCCTGGCCCCACTCGGGCACCCAGCGCACGTTCGGAATGGCATCGAGCGCGGCACGGCGCAGGCCGTTCGCATCCATGCTGATGAACCACTGCGGGGTGGCGCGGAAGGCCACCGGCGTCTTGTGGCGCCAGCAGTGCGGATAGCTGTGCAGCAGCTCGCCCAGCGCCAGCAGCACGCCGCGCTCGCGGAGGGCATCGATCAGGACCGCATTCGCCTTCCAGATGAACTG
>JBKCVA010000088.1:0-33953 GCA_046318115.1 Lysobacterales bacterium
AGCGCGGCTCCAACGAGAACGGCAACGGACTGGTTCGCTACTACCTGCCCAAGGGCACCGACTTCGCGACAGTCAGTGACGAGCGGCTCCAAGAGATCGAGCGCAGGATCAACAGCCGGCCGCGAAAGACGCTAGGCTGGCTCACCCCTTACGACGTCTTCGCCGAATCCCTCAAGAAGCGTGTAGCGATTCGGAATTGAATCCGCAGGGCGAGTTAGGTGCACACTTCGGGCTGCACTACGCGACGATCAGTCGGATAGCGCGGCAACGGGGAGGAGGGTGATGTGGCAAAACAAGACCTGACCCCGGATTGCCCGTGACCCCGGATTGCCCGCCGCCAGCGGCTTGCGCCGTCGCTGCGCCAGATCGAGGGAGAAGCGGCGAACCGTAACGAAGCCATCCGCCGCGCCTACGCTACGGGTGCCTATACCTTGGGCGAGATCGGTGCACACTTCGGGCTGCACTACGCGACGATCAGCCGGATCGCGCGGTACATGTCTGCGGGGTGATCTGGCGAGACGCGACCTCGGTTCGGCCTTCGCGCGTCTCCTGCCGACAGGCTGTATCGCCCAGGGTCGTAGCAGCGCTCCTGTGGTGCCTTGAAACACTTCGATCTGGCTTTGCGCATGCCCACTCCAACTCCACTCAGCGCCCCTCCCTTTGTGCTTCGCCCGTATGCGTGCGGCGATGAGGCGCTGTACGTGGAGCTGTTCTGCAGTGACGAGGTGATGCGCGAGGTGGGCCCGCCTTTCGCGCTGGAGCGTGCCGAGCGCGCGGCTGCGGCGTCGCTGCGGCATCAGGACGACGAGGCAGGGCGTTTTCGCCACTGGATCATCGAGCATGCCGAGGGCAGGGCTGGCCTGCTTGGGCTTGCGCTGCGCAGCGAGCGCTGGGTGGGCGGCGAGGTCGAGCTCGGCGTGCTGCTGCGGCCGGCCTGGCAGGCGCGCGGCGCGGCCACGGCCGCGATCACCGCGGTCATGCCGTGGGCGTTTCGCACGGCGCAGATCGCTACGCTCACCTGTCACCACGCACCCACGAACCCGGCCGCTGCTGCGCTGATGCGTCGCCTCGGCTTTGCGCAGTGCCCCGCTCGCGCCGACGCACCCTGGCCCTGCGGATGGGAGCATCGCGCCGAGGATCCACTCGCCCGGTGAGCGCGGCTGCGCTCCCTTATGGGCGATGTGCGTGGCGAGCGCGCAGCCGTTGAAGCCGCGCTGGATCACGCGGCGCCCACAAGGCTCCGTCGTTCGCTGGGTTTGACTGGCCCCGCGCGCGTGTCTGCGCCTTTTCCGCGCGGTCACAGGACGCAACGGCAACGCTCTCACCGCGCTACCTCGGATCGATTGATGCGGTGGCATCGGGGCCCCGCATCTTCATGTGTTGACTCGGATGGTAGCCTTGCCTCGGGCTATGCCCACCCCACTCAACTCTTGGATACGCCTCATGTCCGACTTGCTGACACTGCTGGAAACCCTGGGTCGCAGCCCCACGCTGCGCCTGGAAGACGTCGCCCATCAACTGGATACGGCCACGCGCCGGCAGGTGGCTGCCCTCGCGGCGGATGCCAGCACCCTTTCCTGTCTTGTGTTCACGCCGGAAGAAGCGGCCAACGAGGCGAACACGTACTTCTGCTGGGTGGCGACCCCAGAAGAGGAGATTGCCACCGACGCGGCATCGATCGAGGCGAATACCTACTTCTGCGCGGTCAACACGCCTGAGCTGGAGGTCCGCACTGCCGAACCGTACTTCTGCGGCGTCTTGACGCCGGAAGAGCTGGCCTGAGCAGGCTGGTCCAGGCGCCTCGGGGCTCTTTGCGCCCGAGGCGCCGCCCAATGATTGGAGTGCTGCATGACGGTTGAAGAAGCACCGCGTGGCCAGTTGGCCTGCGTTGGCCTTGGCATGATGCTCGGCGCACATCTGACGCCGCGCTCGCGGGGGTGGCTGGAAGCCGCCGACGTGGTGTTCGTGGCGGCCAGTGAAGCCTTGGTCGAGCAGTGGGTGGCCAGCCTCAACCCCCGCATCGTGAGCCTGCAGGGGCTGTATGCGGTGGGCAAGCCGCGTCAGCGCACCTACCGCGAGATGGCCGAGGCCATGCTGGCCGAGGTGCGTGCCGGCAAGCGGGTGGTGGGGGCGTTCTACGGCCACCCGGGGGTGTTCGCACAGGTGCCGCATGCCGCCATTGCCCAGGCCCGCGCCGAGGGCTTCGAGGCGGTGATGGACCCTGGCATCTCGGCCGAGGACTGTCTGTACGCCGACCTCGGGCTGGACCCGGGCAAGGTCGGCTGCGCGCACTACGAGGCGAGCCAGCTCCTGTTCTACCGACGCACGCTCGATACCAGCGCGTGGCTGGTGCTTTGGCAGATCGGCCTGGCGGGCGATCGCACCTACGCGGTGCGGGCCAGCACGGTGGAGCAGCGGCAGCAGATGGTAGACCGGCTGCTGCGCGATTACCCCAGCGATCATCCGGTGACGATCTACGAAGCCGCCGTTCTTCCGATCAACCGCCCGCGCATCGAGACGGTGCCGCTGGGCCAGCTTGCGCAGGCCACGCTGCACATGCACAGCACCCTGGTAGTGCCACCGGCCCGGCCCTTGGAACCCGAGCCCAACTACCCGCGGCCGGACAGGGCCGCTGAAGGCCTGCCAGCGGCGAGCGCGAACGCGAAGGTTTCGGCCTGACTCCCGGGCCCACCCGGTGGCTCCGGCCCACTCAGGGGCGCTCGACCTCGCAACCGCGTTCGAGCTGCCTCTGTCGCCGCTGCTGCTGCCGCGTACCCGACACCGCCCCTTGACGCCCTGCGGGCTCCGTCTTGCTGGAGCCTGCGGAGCGGAAGGCCTGGACAGGTCTCCGCTCGCGGCTTGAAGGCGCCCGCCCGCAGGCCGTGCCCGGCTCGAAGGCCTGCGCAGGGCTTCGCGGCGCGGTGTGTCTCCGAGCGCGTTCAGGGCATCATGCGTGCGGCCCCACAATCCGCCTGAGCACCGTTGAAGCCTGTCTCCGTTCGAACGGCGCCCGTGCCGTTTCCGCCCACGCCCATCCGCGCCACCGAAGCCGCCGAATGCGGCTTGGCGGCCTTGGCCATGGTGGCGAATTCTCTGGGCTACCGCTGCTCGCTGGCGGAACTGCGACAGCGCTTTTCGCTGTCGCTGAAGGGCGCGACCCTCGGCCAGCTCGTCGCGATGGCCGGCAAGCTGGGGCTGCAGAGCCGGCCGCTGCGCTTGGAGCTGAGCGAGCTCGGTCAGCTTGCCACGCCCTGCATCCTGCACTGGGACCTCAACCACTTCGTTGTGTTGGCCAAGGTTGACCGCGCCGGCGTGGTGATTCTCGACCCGGCGCGCGGCGAGCGCCGCATGGCTTTCGAGGAGGTCTCGCGGCACTTCACGGGCGTTGCGCTGGAGCTGTCGCCGGGGCCTGATTTCCAGCCCAGGCCGCAGGCGCCCAGCGTGTCCTGGCGCCAGTTGGCCGGGCGTACGCAGGGCCTGTGGCGCGCGCTCGCCCTGGTCTTCGGCCTGTCGATGGCGCTGCAGGTGTTCGTGCTGTTGGCGCCGTTCTTCCTGCAGTGGACGGTGGATCAGGTGCTGGTGTCCGCGGATCGGGACCTGCTCACGGTGCTCGGCTTGGCCTTCGGGCTGTCGCTGTTGCTGCAGGTCGCGATTGCCGGCCTGCGCGGCTGGACGGTCGTCGCACTGTCGGCGCAGATCGGCCTGCAGTGGAGCGGCAACGTGTTCGCGCATCTGCTGCGCCTGCCGATGGCCTACTTCGAGAAGCGTCATCTGGGCGACATCGTGTCGCGTATGGGCTCGGTCGGCACTCTGCAGCGGACGCTGACGCACAGCTTCGTCGAGGCGATCGTGGACGGTCTGATGGCGACTGCCACGCTCGTGCTGATGCTGGTGTACAGCGGGACGCTGGCGCTCATCACCCTGGCCGCCGTGGCGCTGTATCTGGCGCTCCGGTTCGCGACCTTCCGGGCGTTTCGCGAGCGCTCCGAGGCCCAGCTGGAGGCGGCGGCCACGCAGCAGACGCATCTGCTGGAGTCGATTCGCGGCATGCAGAGCCTCAAGCTTGCGGGCATCGAAGCCCAGCGCCAGGCCGCCTACAGCGGGCTGATGGTCGACACCAGCAATCAGGAGGTCGGCCTCGCCCGGCTGGGCCTCGGGTTCCACACGGCGCAATCGCTGCTGTTCGGCCTGGAGCGCATTGCGGTGATCTGGATCGGCGCGCTACTGGCGCTGCAGAACGTGTTCTCGGTGGGCATGCTGATCGCCTACCTCGCCTACAAGGACCAGTTCGCGACCCGGGTCGCCGCGCTGATCGACAAGCTGATCGACCTGCGCATGCTGCGCCTGCATGCGGAGCGGCTGTCGGACATCGTTCTGACCGCGCCCGAAGCCGACGGACGCGAGCTTGATCGCGCGGCACCTGTGGCGGCACGCCTCAGCGTGCGTGGCCTGGGCTTCCGCTATGGCGAGGGCGAGCGCTGGGTGCTGAAGGACCTCGATTTCGACGTGCAGGAGGGTGAGTCCGTGGCCCTGGTCGGCGCATCGGGCTGCGGAAAATCGACGCTCGCCAAGCTGCTGCTGGGCTTGATGACGCCGCAGGAGGGGCGCATCGAAGTCGGTGGCATCGAGCTGGGCCATCTGGGCCTGTACCGCTACCGGCAGATGAGCGCGGCGGTGATGCAGGACGATCAGCTGTTCGCGGGCTCCCTGATCGACAACATCGCGCTGGGTGACGAGGGCTTCGATCGAGCGCGCATCGAAGAGGCCGCGCGCCTGGCGGGGATCCACGACGAGATCGCGGCGATGCCGATGGGCTATCACACCCTGGTGGGCGACATGGGGGCCTCGCTTTCCGGCGGCCAGCGCCAGCGCGTGATCCTGGCGCGCGCGCTGTATCGGCAGCCGCGTCTGCTGGTGCTGGACGAGGCGACCAGCCAGCTGGATGTCGAAGGGGAGCGCTGGGTCAACGCGGCGGTCGGGCGGCTCAAGCTGACGCGGGTGATCATCGCGCACCGACCGGAGACGATCGCCTCTGCCGATCGCGTGCTGGTCCTGCAGGGCGGTCGGATCGTCGAGAACCGGACGCTGCGGGCAGACCCCATGGGCTCGCCCGCCGAGGACGCCGAGTGAGCAGCCCGCTGTTTCGCGAGGAGGTTCTGGCCGCCCGCCGCATGCCCTGGCTCGGCCCGATCTCGATCGCCCAGCGGCCCAGTACCTGGCTGCTGGCCGCAGTGGCCTGCGTCGCCGCGACCCTGGTGCTGGGCCTGCTGGCGTTTGGCGAGTACACCCGGCGCACGCGTGTTGTCGGCCAACTGGTGCCGAGCAGTGGACTGGTGACTCTGCAAGCCCCGCATCAAGGAATGCTCAGCCGCGTCGCGGTCGCCGAAGCGGATCGCGTTGACGCGGGCGCGCCGCTGGTGCGCATCGAGGTGCCCAGCGGCACCGACCGGCGCCCGAGCGCGTTCGCGGCGGTGGATGGCGCTCTGGATGCCCGCGCCGAGGCGCTCGACGACCGCTACGAGGCGGAGCGCGCGCAGCTGCGCAGTCGTCAGGCCAGTCTGGTCGAGCAGCGTCAGGCCATCGAGGAAGAGCTGGCGAGCCTCGCCGCTGAGACGGCACTGCGCCGGGACCAGCTTGCGCTTGCGGAAGCGGCGGAGGCGCGCGTTCGCGAGCTGCACGCGCGGCAGATGGTGACGCTGGCGCAGTGGCAACAGCAGCAGCTGGAGCTGCTGGAGCAGCGCGCGACGCTGCAGCAGGCGCTGAGGGAAGCCGGTCAACTGCGCCGTCAGCTCGCAGCGGTGTCGCAGGAGTTGGCGAGCGTGCCGCTGCAGATCGACGCCTTGAGCGCGGCCGCCGAGCGGGACCGCGTCAGTCTCCGCCAGGAGCGCATCGAGACCGAGACGCGCGGCGAAGTCGTGCTGGCGGCGCCCGTCGCGGGCGTGGTGTCCGCCCTGCTCGGTCACCCAGGACAGTCGGTGCAGGAGGGCCAGCCCATCCTCACGCTGCTGCCCGATGGCGCCAGGCTGGAGGCCCATCTGCTCGTGCCGAGCCGGGCGATCGGCTTCATCGCGCCCGGAGACCCGGTCCTGCTTCGCTACCAGGCGTTTCCCTACCAGAAGTTCGGCCAGGCGCGCGGTGAAGTCCTCCGGGTGTCGCGCAGTGCGCTTTCACGCACTGAGTTGGCCGCTTTGGCGGTGGGCGGCAGCGCGACGGAGCCTGTCTATCGGGTGGTGGTGGGCCTGCAACACGAGCACGTGCTCGCCTTCGGTCGCGCCGAGCCGCTCAAGCCCGGGATGCTGCTGGAGGCCGACGTGCTTGGCGAAACGCGTCGCCTCTGGGAGTGGCTGCTGGAGCCGCTGATCTCGATCCAACAGCCGCTGCCGAGCGCAGCCGGGCGTCGCGCCGATGCGTCGGAGGAACCTTGAGGATCGAGCCTCGCGGCGGCGGTGCTGCCGCAAAGGCGAGGCGCGACGCGGGTTGAAGTGGGGCAGGGCTGACGCCGGTGCTTCCGGCGCGTTGCGGGGCTCGTAGGGTCAGCAGGGGCCCACTGCGGCAGGAGCGCCTGGCTGTGTTGCGGGCTTCGCAAGAAGCGAGGGCGGAGTCCAATTCCGCCCTCGCGAAACCCTGAGGTCTCACGGTGGCCGATGCATCTGCGGCGCAGGCGTGCGCTTGGGCCGCTGAAGCCGCAGCAACTCAGGGTCTGTCGACCCCTCAGGCTTCGTGAGAGGGCACCGGCGGGGGCGGGGGCGGGGTCACTGCATTGACGAAGTCGGACTTGTTCATTCCGCCGCAGACCAGCTCAAGTTCGGTGGTTTCGAGTTCGCGCATCGTGGAATCTCCGAAGTGGGGTTATGCCGCTGACGGTGCCGTCGGACAGCGCACCGCGCCGTAGTATAGGAAGAATCCGTGCCACAACGGAGCGGATCTTCCGAGCGATCGATGCGGCAGGAACGCGCGGCGGCAGGTCCACACCACGCGAGGCCCGGCAGGGCGCGGTGACCGCGCCGAATCCGAGTACGCCATGGCGGTGTCCGGCAGGTCGGACTTCGCGGGGGCCGCTGTTGACTCTGTTCCGGTGCCCGTCGACCGGATGCAGTGCGGGCCGTATCGGCGGTGCGGTAGCGCCCAAGGTTCACTGGCCAGGCTGTGGCAGCCCGAGCGAGGCAGTCGGGCCCGTGTGCCCGGTGCCCGCAATGTGTCCACACCTGCAATCATTCACCACGCCAAGACCTCCTCTGTCCGACCTTTGACGTCTTGTAGCCGCGGCCTGCGCGTCGCGCGGCGGGCGTCAAGTGGATGCATGGAGCACGTCTCATGAAACGCAGACCCTTTTTGTTTGGCCTCAGCGCTGTCGCGCTGGCACCGGTGGCCTGGCTGGCCACGCGCGGTGAGCGTGCAAGCGCTGGAGATGAGGCGGAGGCTGCCCCCGCCATCGAGCGCCTGCAGAAGACCCCGGCCGAGTGGAAGGCTCTGCTCAGCCCCGCCGCGTACTCGGTACTGTTCGAGGAGGCCACCGAGCGCGCCGGCAGCTCTCCGCTGAACAACGAACATCGACCCGGCACCTACTGCTGTGCGGCCTGTTTCCTGCCGCTGTTCGATGCCGCGCACAAGTACGAGAGCGGAACCGGGTGGCCGAGCTTCTTCACCCATCTGCCCGGCGTGATGGGCACCAAGCGCGACTGGAAGCTGATCTACCCGCGCACCGAGTACCACTGCATCCGCTGCGGCGGGCATCAGGGCCACGTGTTCGACGACGGCCCCGAGCCCACCGGCCAGCGCTGGTGCAACAACGGTCTGGCCCTGCGCTTCGTGCCGCAGGGTGAGCCGCTGCCGGAGCTGCGTACGTGAGCCGCCGCGAGCCGCGTTTCTCGGCCATCCACTGGGCGCCGTGGCTGGCGATTCTGCTCAAGCTCGGGCTGATCGGTTCGCTGCTGGCCTCCGACGTTGTCGACGTGCAGATCAGCGAGCAGAGCCACACCCCGCCGCCGGTGCCGCAGGGCGCAAGCGTCGGCGTGGCCCTGTTCGCTGGCGGCTGCTTCTGGTGCATGGAGAAGCCCTTCGACCGGATGGAAGGCGTGCTCTCGACCACCTCCGGCTATGCCGGCGGCAGCGTCGACAACCCCAGCTACGAGCAGGTGTCGGCGGGCGACACCGGGCATATCGAGGTGGTCGAGGTGCGCTACGACCCCGCCAAAGTGAGCTATGCGCAGCTGCTCAACACCTACTGGCGCAACGTCGATCCGCTGGCGGTGAACCGGCAGTTCTGCGACGCCGGGCCGCAGTACCGCAGTGCCATCTTCGCCCTCGACGAAGAGCAGCGCGCACTCGCCGAGGCCAGCCGCGCCGAGCTGTCGAAGCGCTTCGGTCGCGAGGTGGCCACCGAAGTGCTTCCGGCCGCGCGCTTCTGGCCGGCCGAGGACTATCACCAAGACTACTACCTGAAGAATCCGATCCGCTACAGCTACTACCGCAGCCGCTGTGGCCGCGACGCGCGGCTGGAGGCGCTGTGGGGCAAGTAGCTCGAGGCCCCTGGAGGCTGGAGTGCCCAAGCCCAGGGTGAGGCTTGGTTCGAGTCGCGCCGCGAGTCATTGACCGCGCGCCAGCGGGCAAGGGCTTTGCAGGGCCAACCTCGCGGCTCTGGATGCACGCCTCCGGTGGAGGCCCATGACGTCGAGTCCGCTCAGCGCGCGTTGGGTGTTCAGGCTTGGCGTCGGCGGCCTCGTCGCTCTATCGTGGCGCCGCGGTCCCCACTGAGAGGTGCAGCATGCGTGCGTCGAGCCGTTTCATCCGCGCGGGTCTGCCGCGCGTTCTGCTGGCGATGGCCGGCGCGTTCTGCACCCTGGCGCCGCTGGCGTCGGCGCTGGCCCAGCCGGAAGACGGCTACATCGGGCCGGAACTCAGCAGCGAGCCCCCGTCACCGGGCATGCAGAAGGGCGGGCGCTACGGTGGTGGCTACGAGGGCGACTGGACGTTCTGCGCCGGTGAGCGCGAGCGCTGCAGCGTGCGCGGCTGGGGCGTGGTGCGCTACGGCACCGACGGCCGCTACTTCTATCGCGAGGTGCGCAACGCGACCTTGCGCTGCGACAACAGCATGTTCGGCGACCCCTACCGCGGCCGCTCCAAGCAGTGCGAGGTGCGCTACTACGGCGGTGGCGGCTGGGGCGGCGGTGGATCCGGCGGCGGCGATTACGGCTGGACGCAGTGCGCCAGCGAGGGCCGCGTCTGCCGTTTCGGTGGCGGCTATGCGCTGGTGCGCTACGGCGCCGACGGCCGCTTCTACGAGCGCGAAGTGCGCGGCAACCAGGTGATGTGCAGCAACCAGAGTTTCGGCGACCCTGCGCCCGGACGCTCCAAGTACTGCGAAGTACGCAGCGTGGGCGGCGGCGGTTGGCAGGGCGGCGGTGGCGGTGGCTGGCAGGACGCTGGCGAAGGCTGGCAGTACTGCGCCTCGGAAGACGGCTACTGCAACCTGCCGGGCCGCGCCACGGTGCGCTTCGGCACCGATGGCCGCTTCTACGAGCAGTCCTACCGCGGGGGATCCGTGGCGTGCTCGGTACGTGAATTCGGCGACCCCGCGCGTGGCAAGAAGAAGCACTGCGAGTTCCGTCTCGATGGCGGAGGCTGGGGCGGCGGCGGCGGCGGCGGCGGCGGCTGGGACGGCGGCAGCGGACGCTTCGAGTTCTGCGCCAACGAGGATGGCTATTGCGATTTCCGCGGCATGCGCCTGGTGCGCTTCGGCACTGACGGCCGCTATGTCACCGGCGAGTTCCGCGGTGGCGTGGAGTGCAGTCTGCGCGCCTTCGGCGAAGACCCGGCGCCGCGCCGCAAGAAGCATTGCGAGGTCGAGGTGCGCTGAACGCGATCTCTGCCGCGCCCGGGCCCTGACGCCCGGGCGCGGTGTGGCGCGCGAGAGCAGGGCGCTTCGGTGCGCCGCCGGGAAGGACTCTGCAGGCCGGGAACGCGCGCTACAGGATCGCGCCCGGCGTCTCACCGCGTTCGTACACCACGTGGGCGCGACCCACGATCAGCGGGTCGAGCTTGCCGAGGCGCTCCATGTCCTTGTTTGCATAGGGCAGCTTGTGCAGCACGTAGCGCATGGCGTTCAGGCGCGCGCGCTTCTTGCAATCGCTCTTGATCACCGTCCACGGCGAGTCGGCGGTGTCGGTCTCGAAGAACATCGCCTCCTTGGCGCGGGTGTAGTCGTCCCACTTGTCGAGGGAGGCCTTGTCGATCGGCGACAGCTTCCACTGCTTGAGCGGATGCGCCTCGCGCTCCCTGAAGCGGCGGCGCTGCTCCCTGCGGCTGACGCTGAACCAGAACTTGATCAGGTGCACGCCGCTGCGCACGAGGTGGCGCTCGAACTCCGGCGCCTGGCGCATGAATTCGGTGTACTCGGCTTCGCGACAGAAGCCCATCACCCGCTCGACGCCGGCGCGGTTGTACCAACTGCGGTCGAACAGCACGATCTCGCCGCGGGTGGGCAGGTGCTCGATGTAGCGCTGGAAGTACCACTGGCCCTGCTCGGTGGGCGTGGGCTTCTCCAGTGCCACCACGCGCGCGCCGCGCGGGTTCAAGTGCTCCATGAAGCGCTTGATGGTGCCGCCTTTGCCGGCGGCGTCGCGGCCCTCGAACAGGATGACCACGCGCTGCCCGGTGTCCTTGACCCAGGCCTGCAGCTTGAGCAGCTCGACCTGCAGCTTGAATTTCTGCTTCTCGTAGCTGCCTCGGCGCATCAGGTTGAGGTAGGGATAGCCGCCCTCGCGCCAGTCGGGCGCCAGCACCTCGTCGGGGTTCGGCGTCTCCGCGATGGGCGTTTCGTGAGCGTCCAGCAATGCCTCGCGCAGTGCGCGCGCGTCGTCAGGCGCTGCGCCTTCGATCAGGGCACGCAGGGCGCGTGCGCGCTCGGCCGGGCTGGCCGGCTGTTCCGGAGCGATCAGCGATTCGGCGGCACCGACCACGCCGGTCTGCGCTGCGATGGTGCGGATCGCGGCCGTGCGCTTGGCGATCGAGGCCGTCGCAAGCCGCGGCGGCACGTCGCCGCGGCGCGCGCGGCGCACGTCGGTGGCCTCATCGAGGGGCGTGGAGGGTGGGCGCGTGCTGCGGATCTTTGCGGCCATGCGTGGGCTCCAGGAGTGCCGCCCGCGCACCGGCGGGCATCGGGCGACTCTGCGCCCGCGGCTCACGCAGGGCCTTGCGCGCGATCAAGTCGCGCGCCCGCGGCGGATGGCGCTCAACCCTCGTCCGCGTCCTTGAGCTCCAGCCGCAGCGGCAGGCCGGTCATCTGCTCGAGCGGCAGCGGCCAGTGGCCCAGCGGCGCCAGCGAGCGCAGCGCGTCCTCAGGGCTCATGCCCTGGTGCTTGACCGCATAGGCCGCATACAGCCAGCCCGCCCGCACGCCGGTCCCGCAGTGCACCAGCACCTTGCCCTCGGCCTGGGCCAGCGCTTCCGCGAAGGCGTCGACGGCGGCCGGGCTGAAGGGATGGGCCTTGCCGTCGATCGGATGGGCCCGGTAGTCGAGGCCCAGTTCGGCGGCCAGCGCGGCCTCGTCGAAAGGCACGCGGCTGCGGTCGGCCATCTCCTCGGCCGTGCGCAGGTTGAACACGGTGCTCACGCCGCTTGCGCGCCATTGCCGGAGGTCGTCGGCCGTGGGCTGGGCGCTCACCACGATGCGCTCGAAGTCGAGCGCGCCGGCCTGCGCCGAGGCCATCGGCGCAGCCGCGGGTTTGGGCGCGGGCGCGCTGGCGCAGGCGGACAGCAGGGCGCACAGGAACAGCGGCAGCATCGATCGAGGGGGGCGCATGGCGGGTGTCTCTGCGTGGACGAAGGGCGCTCATCCTGCCGCGGCCGCCGTGAATCTTCGATCCCCAATGCGGGGCGCGTGGCTTCAGTCAAGCGCCGGCCAGCCGCTCGCGTCCAGGGTTTCGCGGTAGCCGTGCCAGGCCGCATAGGCCAACCACGGCATGACGAGGCCGAGCCCGAGAAAGGCGGTGGCGAAGCCGAGCGCGGTGAGCGCGACGATCAGGCTGACCCAGACCAGCATGGTGAGCTTGTTGCGCATGACCGCGTGGATGCTGGACACGCAGGCGGTGACCATGTCGACCTCGCGGTCGGCGATCATCGGCAGCGAAAATGCCGCGGTGGCGAAGGTGATCGCCGCAAAGATCGAGCCCACCGCCGAGCCGATCAGCAGGAATTCGATCAGCCCCTGCAGGTTGCCCTCAGCGACCGGAAAGAAGGCGCCGACCATCATCCCCGAGCGCGACCACACCAGCAGGATCACCAGCTGGGCCAGTGCGAACACGCCGGCTTGGCCGACCACGCGGCGGGCGAGGGTGAAGGAATCCGCCAGCGTGGGCCGGCGCCCCGCCGCCAGCCCGCGGCTGACGCAGTACAGCCCGACTGCGATCAGCGGCGCGATGAAGACAAAGCCGGACAGCAGGGTGGCGAGCAGGGCGAAGCGGCCCAAGGACCAGGCCAGCGCCGACACCGCGATGCTCACCGCCACGATCACCGCGCCGAACAGCAGGCTCAGGCCCGGCGCGGCGCGCAGGTCGCGCCAGCCCAGCCGCAGCCAGCGCAGCGGCGCGCTGGGATGCAGGTCTGCGCAGGGCACGACAAAGGGGCGCTCATCGGCGGGGCTGGGTCCGGGTGCGGCAGCCTGCCGGTTGGGACTCATCCTGTTCGGTCTCATCGTGGCGTCACCGGCGTCGGTCCGGCCGAGGCTAGCAAGTCCGAGCGGGCGCATCGCGCTGCGCCGCAGCAGCCCGGCGCAGCGCCTACACTGCGCGACCCCGAAAGCGAGGCCACGCACCCATGGCGCTCAAAGCCACCGTCCACCGCGCCGAGCTCGACATCAGCGATCTCGACCGGCACTACTACACCAGCCACAGCCTGACGCTCGCGCAGCATCCGTCCGAGACCGATGCGCGGCTGATGGTGCGGCTGTTCGCCTTCGCCCTGTTCGCACAGGAGCGCCTGGAGTTCGGCCGCGGCCTCAGTGCCGACGGCGAGCCGGATCTGTGGCTGAAGTCGCTGACCGGCGAGATCGAGCACTGGATCGAGTTGGGCCAGCCCGAGGAGGCGGCGCTTCGTCGCGCCTGCGGCCGCGCGCGCAAAGTCACCTTGATCGGCTACAGCGGCCGCGCCTTCCAGATCTGGTGGGAAAAGAACGCCAGCGCACTCGCGCGCTGCGCCAATCTCGAAGTGATCGAGCTGCCGGCCGGCACGGCCGAAGCCCTGGCCGGTCTGCTGGCCCGCGGCATGCGCCTGCAGTGCATCGTGCAGGAAGGCGAAGTGCAGCTGATGAGCGAGAGCGCGAGCGTCGCGGTGACGCCGGTGCTGCTGCAGGCGGCCACGCGTGGCTGAGGGCGATGCGCTCGACGTGCTGGTCATCGGCGGCGGCGCCGCCGGCTTGTTCTGCGCGCTGACTGCTGGCCAGCGCGGGCGGCGCGTGCGGGTGATCGAGCACGCCAACCGCTGCGGCAAGAAGATCCTGATGTCGGGCGGCGGGCGCTGCAATTTCACCAACACTGGCACGCGGCCCGAGAACTTCCTTTCGGCCAATCCGCACTTCTGCAAGTCAGCGCTGGCGCGCTACCGGCCCGAGCACTTCATCGCCATGGTCGAGCGCCATGGCATCGCCTATCACGAGAAAGAGCTGGGCCAGCTGTTCTGCGACGAGTCGTCGAAGCAGATCGTGCGCATGCTGCTGGACGAGTGCGCCGCCGCGGGCGTCGACATCCGCACGCAGTGCTCGATCGAAGCCGTCGAGAAGACTGAGGACGGCTTTCGTCTGCGCACCACCCAGGGCGTGTTCGATGCGCCGACGCTGGTGGTGGCCAGCGGCGGTCTGTCGATTCCCAGCATGGGCGCCACGGGCTTCGGCTATGCGCTGGCCCGGCAGTTCGGCCATAGGGTGCTGCCGACCCGCGCCGGCCTGGTGCCGCTGACCTTGAGCGGTACCCACGCCGAGCGCATGCAGGATCTCGCCGGCGTCGCCCTTCCTGTCACCGCCACCGCCGGCAAGCAGAGCTTCAGCAACGCCATGCTGATCACCCATCGCGGCATCAGCGGCCCCGCGATCCTGCAGATTTCCTCCTACTGGCAGCCGGGCGAGCCGCTGACGCTCGATCTACTGCCGGGTGAGGACGCGTTCGCTCGATTGAAGGCGCTGCGCGAGGAGCGCCCCGCGGCCGAGCTGCGCACCGTGCTGGCCGAGCTGCTGCCCAAGCGACTCGCCCAGCGCTTGTGCGAGGAGAACTTCGAGAGCCGGCCGATGCGCCAGTTCAACGCGAAAGAGCTGCAGCAGATCGCGAGCGCCCTGCAGCGCTATCCGCTGGTCGCCAGCGGCACCGAGGGCTATCGCACCGCCGAAGTCACCCTGGGCGGCGTTGACACCCGCGAGCTGTCGTCGAGCAGCATGGAATCGAAACTCTGCCTAGGCCTGTACTTTGTCGGCGAGGTGATGGACGTCACTGGCTGGCTGGGCGGCTACAACTTCCAGTGGGCCTGGGCTTCGGGCCACGCAGCGGGGCAGGCGGTTTAGGGCAAGGAAGAAGGATCGAGCATTGCCGCGCGCCACGAAGGGCGGGTGCGGACCAGGCACGCCCGGGCTTGAACCGGTGTGACCGAGCGAAGCGAAAACGCCGCCAGCCAGCGGCCGAGCGCGTCCGGACAGGCGCCGGATTCGCGACCACGGATCAAAGCCAGCAGGGACCTGACCAACGGTGCCTGGGTCGAAGTCGGGTGTTCAGCCACCGCCGGTCGCCAGACGCGATCGGTTCGTCATGCATTGCAGCTCAATCGGCGTGCGCGTCGGAGGCCGGGTACCGGCGATACCAGAGCACCTGGCCCAGATTGATCAGATTCACCGCCAGCGTGAAGACGTTGGCCAGGATGATCGGAAGGTCGTCCATCAGCAGACCATAGGCCAGCCAGAGCAGCACGCCGAGGGTGAACACGCTGAAGCCGAGCAGCGAAAGATCGCCTGCGCTGCGTCGGCGGAAGTTGCGGATCACCTGCGGCAGGAAGGCCACGCTGGTGCAGAAGGCGGCGCCGAGGCCGATCAGGGTGGTGGAGTCCATGGTGGTGCTCAGAGGCCGAAATAGCGGGCCGCGTCGGCCCAGTTCCCGAGGCGTAGGGGGGCGTTCTCCTGCAGGTTGTGCGGCGCGCTGAACAACAGCCCCTGGCCACGGAAACCCTTGAAGTTGCGGCTGTGATCGTCGATCAGGAAGTCGGCGCAGACCGCCGATTTGTCGCCGCAGTAAATGAAGTTGCGCCAGGGCACGAAAGGGAAGTGCTGGTGAAGCCAGTGGTACTTGGGCAGGAAGGAGTTCGGGTACTCCATGGCCGCGGTGGCGAAGAAGATCTCGTAGCGTTCGTTGAGCTCTCGCACGACTTCGACGCTGTCTTCGATCACGTCGAGGTCGTGGAAGAACTCCTCGCGGTGCGGATAGGCGCGCACCGCGTCGCGGCGCTCGACCGGCACCGCGTCGAACAGGTGGCGGCCGGCGAGGCTGGCGCGCTCGATGCGCTCGCCGTACTCGCGCTGATAGATGGACAGGAAGCGGCCGAGCGAGTCGGCCACCACCTCGTCCATGTCGATGGCGATGCGCTGTTTCATCGGCTTGGGCCCTGGCGAAATGCGGGCGCGTCGCGCTGCCGGCGACGCGGGGGCGAAAGTGTCGAGGCTGTCTGCGACACAGACAAGGGTCCACGCGCTCGCGGCAAACGCTGTTCGCCTGCATTCGCCGTTTTCGACAGGCCAACTCGCAGCCTATTGAACAACCCTCTCCCGGGGAGTTTCCAAGTCGGTGGTCCGGCGCAGGTCCGTACCGCCACACGACACATCAATCGCTTACGCGCTTGCTTTGTCGTCCCGGCCAGCCCTGGCCGGGCTGCCTTTCAACAGACGGCTAACGCGTGCGCGCGCTGCCGACGGGGTAGTCGCCCGAGGCGCCCATCGGCACCTCGCGAGGCGGCAACGCAGGTTCGCTGGAACGCAGAAACAGAAAAGCGCTGGCGCCGGGCGTTGTGCTGGCCCTCCAGACGGCGTAGTCATCGATGCCGTCACCATCGAAGTCGCCGATCAGGGAGTAATCGTTGTTCACGCCGAAGATCACCTCGGCCCCGTTGCTGCCGCCGGCGATGTCGCGGGAGAAGTGGCGCCGGGTGCCTTCGATCGTGCGTCGCACTGTGATGTCGCTGACGCGCGTGCCGAGGCGGTTGCCGGGCAGCAGGAAGTCGCTGTTGAGTCCCAGATTGAAGGTGGTCAGCAGCGATTCGTCCATGCCCGAGAACAACTGGAATTGTCCGTTGGCAGGGGTCACCGGATCGGCGCGCTGGGTGAGCCCATCGGCCAGGCCATCGCCGTTGTAGTCGTAGCCCGCCACCACGAAATAGCTGCCCGATGCGCCGGTGCCAAGGTTGAGGCTGCGCTCGGACCCGCCGCGCGAGGGGACGATGCGCAGCAGGTGGGGACCGCTCACGCCGCTGGCGGGCCGCGAGACCAGGGCGAGATCGTCGCGGCCGTCGCCATCGTAGTCGCCGGCCTGGATCGGATCGTCGCCGCTGATGCCGAGCGGCACCTCCACCGGCGGCCCGCCCGGACGCCCCGAGCGCCTCACCAGGTAGCGCCCGGGGGCGCCGGGCACCCAGATCGCCGGATCGCTGAGGCCGTCGCCGTCGTAGTCGAGCTCGAAGAAGAAGTCGCTGGTGCCGCCGAACAGGAAGCTCGTCTCGGTGCCGACAGCTTCGCCGCCCAGATTCGGAACCACTGACCAGCGGACGTTGCTGCCCTCGGCGCGCACCAGGACAAAGTCGCTGAGGCCGTTGCCGTCGAAGTCCGCATAGGTGCGCTGGCAGGGCGGCAGGCCTGGCGCCACGGGGTTGCCGCCAGGACCGCTGCCGGCTTCGCTCGCCTCGAAGCCCGAGCGGAACACGGCGATCGGCGCCTGCTCGATTTCAAGCGTGGCGGCGCTGATGCTGCCGGTGTCGCCCGTCACGCTGTCTGTGAGCAGCAGCGTCCATTGGCCATTCACCTCGGCCGCGCTGAGGCCGCCGAACACCGCGTCCATGTGCGTGGGGCAGCCACCGTGAAAACTCGGCTGGTTGCCCCCGGTGACGCTGCGGAAATCCCCGGACGGCATGAGCGTCGTCGCCTGCACGGCACTGGTCCACCAGTTGGTGCCGAAGCTGTCGCCGAAGCGATACGTGCCACCGAGATCGCGCGCGGTTCCGAAGGTCGCGCCGCGCTGCACGCCGGTGCGACCGAAAATCAGCAGGCGGGCGCGGCCCAGCGGAGACACCAGGGTGGCGCTGACGTCACCGGCCCAGGTGTGCTCCAAGGCCATCGACAGCTGCACGCTGCGCAGCGGCCGCTGTACGCCGCTGACCAGGAAGGTCACGCTGCGCGCCGTGCCGGTGTTGTCCGGAATCGCCCCGAGGTTGTCGCCGCTGAAGCTCTGGCCGTAGGCGGTTGGGGTTGCCAGCGCGAGCAGCACGAGCCAGAGGCGGGCGGCACTGCGCGAGGACGAAGAACACATGGCGAGTCTCCGGAGCGGGGCGACGGAACGCCGTCGTCTGCCCAACCATACGCAAAAAGTGGGCAGGATCCGACACGCCGGCGCGCAGAGCCTCGCGGATCAGCCGGGCGGCTGACGGCGGGCCGGGCGGCCCGCGCTCACCACTCCGTGCGGCCGGGGATCAGGCCACGCAGCTCGGCGTCGGTGAGGTTGCGCCACTGGCCGGGCTTCAGCACGCCGAGCTTGATGTTGTCGATGCGCACCCGGCGCAGCTCCTTGACGCGGTAGCCGAAGGCCGCCGCCATCAGGCGGATTTGCCGGTTCAGCCCTTGCGTCAGAACAATGCGGAAGCCGTACTTGGCCAGTCTGGAGGTGCGGCAGGGCAGGGTCATTTGCCCGTGCACGCGCACGCCGCGGGCCATGCCGGTGAGGAACTCCGGCGTCACCGGGTTGTTGACCCCGACCAGGTATTCCTTCTCGTGGCGGTTCTCCGCCCGCAGGATCTCGTTGACGATGTCGCCGTTGCTGGTCAGGAGGATCAGGCCCTCGCTGTCCTTGTCGAGGCGGCCGATCGGAAAGATGCGCTGCTCGTGGCCAACGAAGTCGACGATGTTGCCCTTGACCTCGGTGTCGGTGGTGCAGGTGATGCCGACCGGCTTGTACAGCGCGATGTAGACATGCTTGCGGCCGCGCTTTTCCTCGCGCTTGGGCAGCGGTCGTCCGTCCAGCAGCACCTCGTCGCCTTCGCCGACCTCGGTGCCGATGCCGCCGCGCTGGCCGTTGACCGTGATGCGCCCGGCGGCGATCAGCCGGTCGGCCTCACGGCGCGAGCAGTAGCCGGTGTCGGCGATGTGTTTGTTGAGACGCATGGGGCGGGGGGATCCGGTGACGCGAAGGGCGCCCATGATCGCAGCTGGCTGCACCCCTGTGCACCTTGCTCGCGGCAGGCGCATGCTCAGGCTCCACCCGTCCACCCGGAGCCCGCCATGCAGCTTGGAGCCTTTTCCGTCAGCCTGCCCGTCCGCGACATCGCTGCATCAAGAGCGTTCTACGAGAAGCTGGGCTTCACCGCGTTCGCTGGCGAGCAGGCCAACAATTGGCTGATCATGAAGAACGGCAGCACCCTGATCGGCCTGTTCCAGGGCATGTTCGAGCGCACCATGCTGACCTTCAATCCCGGCTGGGACAGCGAGGCGCAGCCCCTGCCCGAGTTCAAGGACGTGCGCGACATCGAGGCCGCGCTGAAGGCAGCCGGGCTCACGCTCGCGACCGAAGTGAAGCCGGACACGAGCGGGCCGGGGCATCTCGTGGTGATCGACCCGGACGGCAATCCGATCCTCATCGATCAGCACCGGTGAGGTGATTCCGGTCTGCGGGCCCGGGGTGCTTGGGAGGCTGGGGTGGGGCAGGGCTCACCCCATGAGGCCTTCATTGATGCGCGTTGCCTTGGGCCTCGCTTGCCAAGCCAGAGATCACGCATGGCGTGGCGCTCTTGCCCACCATGACCTCGAATGCTGACGCGGGCGCCTTACATCGCCCGCACGCGGAAGCTGCGCCCCTTGATCTTGCCCGCCTGCAGGCCGGCGACGGCCGCCTTCAGCGCGGCCGCACGCACGGCCACATAGCTGCGCGTGGGGAACACATCGATCTTGCCGATCGCCTCAGCCTTCCAGCCTGCCGCACCGGTGAGCGCACCCAGGATGTCGCCCGGACGCAGCTTGTCGGTGCGGCCGGCATCGATGCGCAGGGTGCGCATCGCCGGTTTGGGCACGTCGGTTGGACGCGCGTTGAGCGGCGCGCGGTTCCAGCGGATGGGCTCGCCGCGGCCGGTTTCGATGGCCTGCGCGCGCGCCATCTCGCGCGAAGTGACGAGGTTCAGCACCAGGCCGCTGCCGCCGGCGCGGGCGGTGCGACCGCTGCGGTGCACGTAGACATCGGCCTCGTGCGGCAGCTCGTAGTTGACCACGCAGGCGAGGTCCTTGACGTCGAGCCCGCGGGCGGCGACATCGCTGGCCACCAGCACGCCCAGGGAGCGGTTGGCGAACATCACCAGCACCTCGTCGCGGTCGCGCTGCTCCATGTCGCCGTGCAGGGCGGCGGCCGAGAAGCCGGCATTGGCCAGCGCGGTGGCGACGTCATCGACATCGCGCCGGGTATTGCAGAACACCACCGCCGATTCCGGCTTGAGCTGCAGCAGCAGGCCCATCAGCGCGGCGGGCTTGGCATCGAGCGCGACCTCGTAGAAGCGCGCGTCGATGTCCGGCGCATGCGCTTCGCCCTCGATCGCGATTTCCACCGGCTCGCGCAGGCTGTCCTTGGCGAGTGCACGGATCTCGTCGGGCCAGGTGGCCGAAAACAGCAGGCTCTGCCGCGCCTTCGGCAGACGCCTGACGATGTCCTGGATCGACTTCTCGAAGCCCATGTCGAGCATGCGGTCGGCTTCGTCCAGCACCAGCACGTCAATCTCCGAAAGGTCCAGCGCGCGCTTGTGCAGCAGCTCCTGCACGCGCCCCGGCGTGCCCACCACGATGTGCGGTGCATGCGTCAGCGAGGCCAGCTGCGGGCCCAGCGCCACGCCACCGGTGAACAGGCTGATCTTGACGTTGGGGATCGCGGCGGCCAGCCGGCGCAGCTCCTTGCCGACCTGGTCGGCCAGCTCGCGGGTGGGGCAGAGCACCAGGGCCTGGGTGCGGATGGCCGCTGCGTCCAGCCGCTGCAGCAGACCGAGGCCGAAGGCCGCGGTCTTGCCGCTGCCCGTGGGCGCCTGCGCCAGCACGTCTGCGCGCGCGAGTATCGGCGGCAGGGCCAGGGCCTGGATCGGCGTGGGCGTGTGGAAGCCCGCGGCTTCGATGGCCTGCCGCAGGGCGGGGATGAGCTCAAGTTCTTGGAAGGTCGACATGCGCCATGATCGCAGGCGGCGGCGAATGACGCGATGCCGCCTGCGGGAATCGCCTCAGACGCCGCCTTCCATGGCCAGTCGCGGCGAGAGGCGCGCGGCCCGTCGCGCCGGCAGTGCGCAGGCCAGGGCCGCAACGGCGCCCAGCGCCAGCGCGGCCAGCAGCCAGGCCCCGGGATCGTGCGCGGCCACCCGGAACAGGTCGTCGACGAGCCAGCCTGCGGCCGCCATACCGAGCAACGCGCCGAGTACGAGCCCCGGCAGCAGCAGGCGCAGTGCTTGTGCGAGCACGAGGCGCAGCAGGTCGATGCCGGTCGCACCAAGCGCAAGGCGCACGCCGAACTCGGGCTGACGCTCCAGCACGCTCAGCCCGATCAGCGCATACAGGCCCAGGCCCGACAGCAGCAGCACGCCCAGTGCGAACAGGCCGACCAGCTGCAGGGTGGCGCGACGGTCTGCGATCGAGGCCTCGACCGCCTCGGCCAGCGGGCGGTGATAGGCGAGCACGGCATCCGGTGCGGCCTGCTGCACCGCCTTGCGCACGCTGTCGACCACCGCCGCGGGATCGCCGCGGGTGCGGGTGAGTCGGTAGTGGATCTCCGATGGCGTACGCAGCGCTTCGTACAGCGCCGCCTGCACGGGCGGCTCATCGAGCGTGCGGTACTTCACTGCAGGCACCACGCCCACCACCGTGACCTCGCGGTAGCCCTCATCCCCGGCGAGCCCGATGCGCTGGCCGATGGGATCGCGCCCGCCGAACACCTGGCTGACGAACAGGGTGTCGACGATGACCTCGCCGCGTGCGTCATCGCCCGGCGCGAATTCGCGCCCGCGCAGCAGCGGCATGCCCAGCACGCGGAAGAAGCCGGCACCGACGCCGCTGCTGCGCACGGTGATGTCGGCGCCGCCCTGCGGGCTGCGCACATTCGCGATGAAGTGGGACTGGCCGAACGGCGCGGCATCCGCGAAGGCTGTGTCGACCACGCCCGGCAGCGCTGCCACCTGCTCGCCGATGCGCAGGCCGGCGGCCGCCACCGTGGTGTGTGGATCGACGTCGCCGCGCGCGGTCGCCGCAGCGGTGAGGTCCTGCAGGTCGACCGAGCTCAGCAGCACATGTTCGGCATCGAAACCGCGGTCCTCCGCCGCCAGGTTCTGCGCGCTGCGCATCAGCAGCCAGGCGCCACCGACCAGCACGGTGGCAAGCGCGATCTGCGCCACCAGTAGCCGGCTGCGGCTGCGGCCGAGTCCAGCGCTGCGGGCGCGCTCGCGCAGTGCGTCCGCGCTGCTTGCGCCGAGTGCGGGGAGCATCGAAACCAGCACCAGGGCGAGCATCACCGCCATCAGCAGCGCGGCCGCAAGCGGGCCGAACCCGGGTGCGCCGGCGGCGTCTGGCAGTGTGCCCGGCAACAGACCCAAGCGATGCAGCAGGGCGCTGCCGAGCGGAGCGAGTGCGCAACCGGCGGCGATGGCGATCAGGCCGGGCAGCCGCAGTTCCGCCGCCAGAGCGCGCAGCAGGTCGAGTCGGCCCGCGCCCAGTGCGCGCCGCACCGCGAACTCACGGCTGCGCGCCAGCACGCGGAACAGCAGCAGATTGGCGAGATTGGCAGCGACCACGCCCAGCAGGAGCAGGGCGGCGACCTGCAGCAGGCCGATGGCCCGCACATGGCCGGCGCTGTAGCGCTCGCGCCAAGGGCGCACATCGGCCTCGACCTTGGCACCCGAGCTGCGAAGTCGTTCCAGCACCTCGGCGTGGCTCAGCACCGCCGACAGGCTGGCGCGCGCGGCCTCGATGCCCACGCCCGGTGCGAGGCGCGCTGCGACCACGAAGGGGCCGAAACCGCCCATCGCGTCCTGGGCCTGCTCGTCAGCGGTCTGCACGTAGGGCGTCCAGGCGTCGACCCCGGCATCCGGAAAGCTGAAGCTGCGCGGCATGACGCCGACCACGGTGTATTGCGTGTCCTTCAAGTGCAGCGTCTGCCCGAGCGCGGCCTCTGCGCTGCCGAAGCGCGCCTGTGCTGTGGCGTGGGCCAGAAGCAGCGGATGCTCGACGGCGTCGATGTCGCGCAGTGAGCGCCCGTGGCTGGGCACGCGGCCCAGCACTTCCGCGAAGTCGGTGGTGACCCGCTGAAGGCGCCAGTCGCGTCCCGCGGCATCGGTGAGCGGGCGCATCGGCAGCGCGCCGACGGCGCCGCTGAAGGTGGCGGTGTCGGCGCGCAGCAGTTCGTACAGGGCATGCGACAGGCCGACCTTCAGGCCGATGTCGCGCAGATCGAGGCGCGGCTCCACCAGCGCATCCGCCTCGGCGTAGGGCAGGGGCTTGAACAGCAGGAGGTGCAGGGCCCCCAGGCTGACGGCGGCGACCGCAGTGCCCAGCGCCAGCAGCAGCATCAGCGGGAGGGCGAAGCTGGAAGGGATGCGCATGAGGGGCCTGGCGGGTGGGCACGATTGCGACGGGGACGCCGTCAGGGATGAGGCCGCGGCGCGCGCCTGTTCGGATTCGCAGAAGCAGATTCCACGCCAGCGTCGTCCTTGCGATCACGGCAATCGCGTCCAGTGGCTTCGGGTGCAGTGCGCGCCTGCCGAAACCGCGGCTGGCGCCGCATCCGCGATGCCTCGAGCGCTGGCGCACGAGCACTATCCGACGCGAGATGCGATGCCGTCACCGCTGCGCTGCTGTCCAACCGTGGACACCGCGGTGTTCGATTTCGGACGGCGTGGAGATCCATGCCGTCCACGCGCGTCAGCTCAGGCGCGTTCGCGGGCCCGCCGCGTTTTCGCTTTGCTCGCGACCGCCTCTGTCGCGCCAGTTTCCCGCCCGCGCGGGCTACCATCGGCGCCCTTTCGCAGGAGTCTCCCCATGCACCAGCCCATGTATTCCGCCTCGGTCCCGGTCTTCAAGCAACTGCTCGGGGGCTTGAACGGCGTTCTGACCAAGGCGGCAGAACACGCCGCAGCCCGCAAGATCGACCCGCCGGCCCTGCTGCAGGCGCGGCTGTTTCCGGACATGTTTCCTCTGCTGCGCCAGGTGCAGATCGCTACCGACTTCGCGCGCAGCGTGGCCGCGCGTCTGGCCGGCGTCGAGGTGCCGAGCGCGCCCGACACCGAGCACAGCTTCGAGGAGCTGCAGCTGCGTCTTGCCAGCACGCTGGCCTTTCTCGACAGCCTTGATCCGGCTGCTTTCGAAGGCAGCGAGGGCCGCGAAATCGTGCTGCGCCCGGGCACGCCCAAGGAGCGCACGCTGAGCGGTCAGGCCTACCTGCTGTCCTACGGCCTGCCGCAGTTCTTCTTCCACGTCACCACGGCCTACGCCCTGCTGCGCCACAGCGGCGTGGAAATCGGCAAGCGCGACTTCATGGGCAGCTACTGAGGGCACTACGCAGAGCGCGGCCGCTGTCGCCGGCAGCGCTGCTCTCAGCGCTCGCGATCCATCTCAACTCTGGCTTGCAGGCCGCCCAGCGGCGAGCGCTGCAGCTGCAGGCGGCCGCCGGTGGTGTCGAGCAGGTCTTCGACGATGGCAAGCCCCAGGCCCGAGCCGGGCACCCGTTCGTCAAGGCGGACGCCGCGCGCGCGCGCGGCCGCCGCAGCGTCCGCGGCCATGCCCGGGCCGTCGTCGTCGAGTTGCAGCCAGAGGGTGTCTGGCGTGCTGCCCGCGCTGAGCTGCACCTGCGTGCGCGCCCACTTGCAGGCGTTGTCGAGCAGGTTGCCCAGAAGCTCCTGCAGGTCTTCCTCGGCGTAGGGAAGCAGCAGCCGCGGCTCGATGCGGGCCTCGATCCGCAGGCCACGATCGGCGTGGATGCGCCGCATCAGTTCGATGAGCGTTGCGGCGACGGGCGCGAGCTCGCTGCGCGCGCGGAAGTCGCGAGCCACGCCGGCCTGCAGTTGGCGAGCCACCGCCGCCTGCATGCGCGCGCTTTGTTCGCGCACGGTCTTCGCGAGCTCGGGGCTGGGCCGCTGGGCCGCGGCGTCGAGCGCGGCAAGGGGTGTCTTCAGCGCATGCGCGAGGTCGGCAGCAGAGTGACGCGCCCGCTGCACTGAGCGTTCATGGTGCTCCAGCAGTTCGTCGAGATGAGCCACCAGCGGACCGAGTTCGGCGGGCAGGCCCTCGCCGCCGATCCGAGCGCGCTCGCCGCGGCGCACCTGCTCGACCTCAGCGGCGAGGCGCTTCAGGGGGCGCAGGCCCAGTCGCACCTGCACGGCCAGCAGTGCGGCGAGCAGCAGGAACAGCAGGGCCGTGGCGACCAGGGTCAGACCGCGGAAGCGCTGCACATCCTCGCGCAGCGGGCCTTCATCGAGGCCGACCCAGACCTCGACCGGCAAGCGCACGCGCGGCACCTGAACGCGTTGCCGCAGGGTCACCAGCGCCTGGCCGGCAGGCCCTTCGATGGGCTCGAGCCTTGCCTGCGGGCCTGCCGGTGTGGCGAAGCTCGCACGAAAATCCCAGAGCGAGCGCGAGGTGTAGCCGCTGCCGTCCTCGCCGACCTGCCAGTAGCGCCCCGAAAACACCCGCTCGTAGTCGGGGTCGCCGGGGCGGTCGCGCATGCCGAGGCTGCCGTCGGGTCGCGCTTCGAGGCGGCCGACGATACCTGCCAGCTCCTGTTCGAGCAGGCGCAGCTGGCCGCGCTCGGCGATCACCCGGAAGGCTTCACCGAGCAGCCAAGCGGCGAGCAGGCTCAGGAGCACGCCGCCGATCAGGCCCACCCGCAGCAAGCGCGCGCGCAGCGAGTGCCCCGCGAGGTTCATTCGCTGGCGTCCGCATCCGCTTCCAGTCGGAAGCCCTGGCCGCGGTGGGTATGCAGCAGGCCGGGCCCGATCTTCTTGCGGATGCGTCCGACCAGCACATCGAGCACGTTCGAATCGGGGTCGTGGCCGCCCTCGTAGACGTGTTCGCCCAGTTCGCCGCGGCTGACGATGCGGCCGACGTTGTGCAGCAGGTAGCCGAGAATGCGTGACTCCTGCGCGGTCAGGCTGAGGCTGGCGCCATCAAGCGCGAAGCGCCCGGCATTGACGTCGTGGCTGAGCGGCCCACATTCGAGGATCGGACTGGCGTGGCCGCGGGCGCGGCGGATCAGCGCGCGCACGCGCAGCACCACTTCATCGAGCAGAAATGGTTTGGTCAGGTAATCATCGGCGCCGGCATTGAAGCCGGCGAGCTTGTCGTGCCAGCGGCCGCGCGCGGTCAGCACCAGCACCGGCAGCTTGACGCCCTGCTCGCGCCAGCGGTGCAGCACCGACAGGCCGTCCAGCGAGGGCAGGCCGAGGTCGAGCACGGCGGCTGCGAAGGCTTCGGTGGCGCCGCGGAACTCGGCTTCGCGGCCGTCCGGGCAGTGTTCGGCGCTGAAGCCGGCCTCCTTCAGCGCGGCGCAGACGCGCAGCGCCAGCTCGGCATCATCCTCGGCGACCAGCACGCGCATCAGTCCTGCTCCATGTCGATGAACTCGCCGCTGCTGGCGCGGTACTCAAGCTCCCACACGCGGCCATTGGCATCGAGGATCTCGATCTCGTACTCGTCGTCTTCCAGGTCGAACTCGACGTCGACCACGCGGCCGGGCTTGCGGCGCAGAGCGTCTTCAAGAATCGAGTCGAGCGAGGCCAGTTCGCCGCGCTGCACGGCTTCCCGCAGGCGGCGGGTTTCGGTGGGGTCGGTGGGCTGTGCGATGGCACCACTGCCCGCGACGAGCACGAGGCAGACGAGCATGGCGGGAGGTGGGAACAACAGAGGCTTCGGCATGCGCACAGGCTGCCAGTCGGCCTTAAATCGATCGTGAACCCAGCCCTCAGAGTCCCCATAGGCGGGGTGTGGAGACTGCTCCCCAGGCCGCGGCGATCCGCCCCGCCTGCATCCCCACCCTCGAGGAGAGTCACCATGTCCAAGCCGTCCACCCTTCTGCGTCGCTCCGCGCTGATGTCCGCCATCGCCGCTGGTGCTATCGGTCTCGCTTTTGCCGCCCACGCCGTCACCCCGCGTTCGTCCGCCGATGTCGCCGCTGAACTCAACCGCGCCGGCTTCGCTGAAGTGCGCGAGATCGAGTATGACGACGGCTTGTGGGAAGCCGAAGTGCGCCGCGCCAACGGCCGTTGGGGCGAAGTCCATGTCGATCCGGTCAGCGGTGAAGTCTTCGACGCGCAGGCCGGCCGCGCGCTGCTGGACGCCGCGGCGTTGGCCGCCGCCCTGCAGTCGCAGGGCTACACCGCGATCAACGACCTCGACCGCGAGGGTGCGACCTGGGGTGCCGAGGGGGTCGGCCCTGACGGCCAGCGTGTCGAGCTGCGCGTCAGCGGCTATGACGGCCGCGTGCTGCACAGCGAGGCCGAGTGGGACGACTGATCGGACTACGGCCAAGGCGTAGCCACAGAGGCCGGCCCGCAAGGGGCGGCCTCGTGCTTTGGTGGACGCACACGTGGCCGGAAGCACGATGGCATCGAGGTGCCGGCTATCGTGGCCCTCGCGTACTCTTTCGCGCCTGCCCGCAATGGACTGCCGTACATGCCGAGCTCCGCCGTCGATTTCTTCCGCCTGCGCTGGTACGGCGAGGTGCCGATGCGCCGGCTGTTCTGGAGTGACATGCTGCTGATCGGTACTCTCATCAACCTGACGGCAAGCGTGGCTGCCCTCGCCCTTGTGGCCGGCGGCGCGCCCGCGTGGCTGGCGGTGGCCCTGCACTTCGCGCCCGTGCCCTACAACCTGTTCCTGTTGCTGGCGGTGGGGCGCTCGCCGGAGCGCGGCACGGGGATTGAACTGCTGGCCGGGCTCTGGTTCGTGGCCATGCTGCTGGTCTGAGTGCGGCAGCGGACGGGGGCGGCGGAACGCGGCTTCACTCGGGCTTTTCGTCCTCGGCGATTGGTCGCTCGCGCGGCGCGTATTCGACCCCGCCCAGCCCGCGCATCGGCTGCGGATACAGAGCCATCAGGTCCAGCACGGACTCGGGCATCTCGGTGCCGACTTTGAGCCCGAGCCCGCTGACTTGCTCGGGTGTGATCGGGTAGTCGTGCGTCCAGCGGCCCTCGGTCAGCGCCATCGCGACTTCCTCCGCGCGCTCCTTGCCCAGCCGCGCCAGAAGTAGATCCGTCAGGCTCTCGCGCAGCTGGCGGATCGCCATCTGCGCCTGGTCGGCGAGGATGAGCGTGTCGTCATCGACGTCCTTGGGGTCCTTCTGTGCGACCGCCCGCAGGATCGAGGCCGCGGGGATCTCGTCGATGGCCGGGTCCAGCGGGCCCAGCACCGCATGCGGGCTCATGATGATCTCGTCAGCGGCGATCGCCAGCAGGGTGCCGCCGGACATCGCGTAGTGCGGCACCAGCGCGCGCACCGGGCCGGGATGCCGCGCCAGTGCGCGGGCGATCTGCAGCGAGGCCAGCACGAGGCCGCCGGGGGTGTGGAGGACCAGATCGATCGGCTGCTCGGGCGGCGTCTGGTGCACCGCGCGCACCACCGATTCGGCGTCGTCCATATCGATGTAGCGCAGCAGCGGTACGCCCATCAGGCTCATCCGCTCCTCGCGATGCACCAGCAGGATCACCCGGCTGCCGCGCTCGGCCTCGATGGCCTGGCGCAAGCGGTCGCGCCGGCGCGCCAGCCACAGCCGGTGCAGGAAGGGCTGCAGGAACAGGGCGAAGGCGATCAGGGCAAGCAGGCTGAGCAAGGTCATGCATCGATCGCAGGCAGTGGGGCGTGCCGTGGATGAAGCCGCAGTGCGCCTGCACAGGTCAACTCGCGGGTGCGGCGACACTATCGAGGGCTGCGCGCGCGGGATTCCGCCGTGACCTGAGCTTGCTGTTGCGTGGACTCGGCGCGGGCCGTGACATCTGGGTCGATCGGCCGATCGCGAATCGCGCTGGCCTCCCAGGTGGGCGGGGAAGCCGCAAGGCGAGGGCGGGCCGATCGCCGATTGATGACGCAGGTTCTCGTGCAGGAAGGGCGGTTGATTCCGAGTTCCGCCTCCGCTCGAAGCACGTCGGTCCACCGCCTTGCAAGCGCCTCATGAGAAAGCTCGGGCGCCGCCCTCGCGCTGTTCACGCAGGCTCGCCACGCTGCAGACGCTGGGCCGCCTCACCAAACCAGCCGGACACACGCGTGTGGTGCTCTCGACCGTAGTGACGCAAAAACTGCGAGGTGCTGTGGAGTTGGGTGTCCTGCAACTCGCGGATTCGCGTCGCAACGAACTCGGGGGTCAGCGGGATGCGGCAGATGTGCTGGATGCAGTGCCGCCATTCTTCGTAGGTGCTGGGGATCATGTTCACGCCCGTCTTGCGGTAGAGTAGTAACGTTATAACAGCACTTTCGGATCCGCCATGTCTGCTGCGTCTGCTGCTCCGCTCCCCGTCACCGTGCTTTCAGGCTTCCTGGGCGCGGGCAAAACCACTTTGCTCAATCATGTGCTCGGCAACCGCGAGGGCCTGAAGGTCGCGGTGATCGTCAACGACATGAGCGAGGTCAACATCGATGCCCAGCTGATCCGCGACGGCGGCGCGGAGCTGTCGCGTACCGAAGAGACACTGGTCGAGTTCAGCAACGGCTGCATCTGCTGCACCCTGCGCGAGGACCTGCGCAACGAGGTCCGGCGGTTGGCCGCTGAAAGGCGGTTCGACTATCTGCTGATCGAATCGACAGGCATTAGCGAGCCGATGCCCGTCGCCGCCACCTTTGCCGTGCGCGATGAGGATGGATTCTCGCTGTCCGACGTGGCTCGGCTGGACACCCTGGTCACGGTGGTGGACGCCGAAACTTTCACCCGCGACTTCTGTTCCAGCGAGCGTCTTCGCGAGCGGGGTCAGGCGGCCGGCCCTGACGACGAGCGGGGCCTGGTGAATCTGCTGGCTGAGCAGGTGGAGTTCGCGGATGTGATCGTGCTGAACAAAACCGACCGGGTGGATGCCGACACCCTGCAGCTGGTGCGCCAGACGGTGCGGGCGCTCAATCGTGATGCCCTGTTGATCGACGCCGAGCGCGCCCGGGTGCCCCTGCGTCAGGTGCTGGGCACCGGCCGCTTCGACTTCGTGCGGGCCCAGCTTGCGCCCGGCTGGATGAAGGAGCTGCGCGGCGAGCACACGCCGGAAACCGAAGCCTATGGCATCACCAGCTTCGTCTATCGCGCGCGCCGGCCCTTTCACCCGCAGCGTTTCCATCGGCTGGTGACCCAGGGCCTTGGCGGAGTCATACGCAGCAAAGGCTTCTTCTGGCTGGCTTCGCGCATGGATTGGGTGGGTGAGCTCAGCACGGTCGGCGCCGCTACCCAGCACCAGGCGGCGGGATTCTGGTTCGCTGCGCGCGGACGTGTCGACGCGGGGCGGGTCGATACGCCCTTGCGGCTCGGCGAGCCGATCAGTGCGCCGGCGCCGGACAGCGAGGAGGTGCGTGATCCCACGGAACATGCCGCGATGTTGCGCCTGTGGGATCGCGAGTACGGCGACCGGCGCCAGGAGCTTGCGATCATCGGCATCCAGCTGGACGAGGAAGCCGTGCGCGCAGATCTCGACGCGTGCCTGCTGAATGCACGCGAGATGGCGCAGGGGCCGCGCGCCTGGGCCAGTTTTCCTGACCCATTCCCGCGCTGGCGGCTGGGCTCGGCCGAGGACTAGGCGGCGGAGCAGGGCATGCTCGTCATCAGGCAGCGCCATGCACCGGCCGCAATGGCCCCTTGCATTCCCCGCAGGCTCGGCATGGACGCGATTCGCTGCGGGACATCGCCTGCGACGAAACCAGTGGGCGTCTTTGCGTCTCCGCTTGCGACCAGCGGGGCGATCGGCGTTGGCCGCTCTGTGAGCGGAGCAGGTCAGCGTGTGCGGGGCGTTCGTCGGAATCCTTCGCCATGGTTCCTGCGTGTTCGCAGGCGGGGCAGGGCTTGCCGCGAGCTGGCTGTTCAAGCAGCCGGATCGTTCCGGTGACGCGCTGGCAGTGCCCGAGGCCGTGGCTGATGAGGCCAAGCCCGGGGAATCGGACATTGGAACGCGTTGGCGCCGAGAGGGACGCCCCCCGCAATCTCGCGTCTGGCTCCTCGGCAAGCGTGCTGTCGCGCATCCATGAGCCACAGGTCAGCGTCGCGATCTGGCAGCGACCCTTGTCTGCTGCGGTCGAACGGCAGCTCGCTGCGCATTGCTTCCTGATGCCTCGGCAGCAGCGCTTCAGCCTTTCGCCGGGATGTGCCCTCGATGCTGCGCTCGACGGCGCGTTGGGCCGGTTCTTGCGCGCGCCCCTGGCGGCGCAGGATCCTTGGCGCTCCGACCTGCACCTGATGCTGTCGCTGGCCCGCCAGCTCGCTCCGCAGGCCGCGCTGCGGGTCTGTATCGAAACCCGCGCCTGCAACACCCGTGAGCGCTTTCATGTCGATCATGTAGCGCTGCGCCTGATCTGTACCTATCGCGGGCAGGGGACCGAGTGGATGCCTGCACATTTGCCCGTGCCTGCGAGCGAGGCAGGGAGCCAGCACGTGATGCCCGCGTCGGGGCTTCAGGAGATTCCGAGCGGTGCTATCGCCGTGATGAAGGGACGGAGATATCCGGGTCAACCTGACAGCGGGCTCGTGCATCGGTCGCCAACGGCGAGCGTGGACTCGCCGCGAATACTGGCCATGGTGGACGTCGAACTTTCCTGATCTTCGACTCCAGGCAACGCCATGTTTGCCCGCCGAAGAAGCGGACGCCTTGCCGCGCCGGAGATGCCGCGCGCCTGCTGCGGCAGAGAACCGGCCTGATTGGATCGACGTGCGACCGCGCCGAATCGAGCCTCTACCCCTTCACGACCGAGGTCCTATATCGGTGGCAGAGGAAACGGCGCGCCGCTCGGGCCGGGTCTCGTCACGCGATCGAACACGTCGACACGCCGGCTGTCGACCGTGAGTGGCAGGCTGGCCGCTTGGCCCGGGCTGTCGTCGACGGTGATCGCAATGCCAGGGAGATCGTTGGGTCCCTCTCAGGACGCCGAGTCTGCCTGCGCAAACGCCTCAGTAATACCGCAACTGCGTTGCCTTGCCCCAGAACACGCGGTAGGTGTAGGCCGAGTAGGCGAGGATCGCCGGCAGGGTGATGGCCACACCGAACAGGATGATCATCAGCGAGCCCGGTGCCGCCGCCGCGTCGTGGATGGTGATGCGGTCGACCACCAGATACGGGAACAGGCTGTAGGCCAGCCCAAGGAAGGCGAACACGAACAGGCCGACCGAGCAGACGAAGGGCTGCCAGGGGCTGCGCAGATCGCCGCTGCGCATGCGCTTCAGCGAGCGCAGGGCGATGAAGAACAGCGCCGCAGTGATCAGCGGGATCTGCAGCAGCAGGATGAAGTTGGGCAGGCTGAACCACTTCTCGAAGATGCGCGCGCTGACCATCGGCGTGGCGACCGAGACCGCCCCGATGCCGATGCCGGTCAGCCACAGCGCGCGCTGCGCCCAGCGCACTGCTTTCCGCTGCAGCTCCCCTTCGGCCTTCATCAGCAGCCAGGTTGCGCCGAGCAGGGCATAGCCCGCCAGCAGACAGACGCCGATGAGGCTGGCGAAGGCGAAGTTCGCCACGCTCCACTCGAAGCCCAGGATGTAGGCGCCGAGCATGAAGCCCTGCGACAGTGCGGCCAGTGCCGAGCCGGCGAAGAAGCTGCGATCCCACAGGTGCTTGTGCTTCGCCCGCGCCTTCACCCGGAAGTCGAAGGCCACGCCGCGCAGGATCAGCGCGATCAGCATGATCGTCACCGGCAGGTAGAGCGAACTCAGGATCACCCCGTGCGCCATCGGAAACGCGATCAGCAGGATGCCCACGCCCAGCACCAGCCAGGTTTCGTTGGCGTCCCAGAAGGGGCCGATCGAGGCGATCATCGTGTCCTTCTGCGCGTCGTCACCGCCGGGCAGCAGGATGCCGACGCCGAGGTCGAAGCCGTCCAGCACGACATAGGCCAGCATGGCGAGGCCCATCAGGGCGAGGAAGATTTCCGGCAGCCAGGCGCTCATGCGCGCACTCCTTCGTGGGCTTGGCCCTCGGGCAGGACACCGGTGCCGATGTCCAGCTCGCCCTTCGATGCCTTGTGCATCAGGTGGAACAGCACGCTGATGTAGGCCACCAGCAGAACGGCATAGATCGACAGGTACAGGCCAAGGCTGATGCCGATCAAGGGCGCCGGTACGGTCGATGCCGCATCCGCCGTGCTCAGCACGCCGTAGACCACCCAGGGCTGGCGGCCGATCTCGGTGACGTACCACCCTGCAAGCGTCGCCACCCAGCCCGCGAAGGTCATGCCGACCAGCGCGCGCAGCAGCCAGCGCGCGGGCTCGCCGCGGCGCTTCAACTGCCAGACGCCCAGCCAGCTCACCGCCAGCATGAGCATGCCGATGCCCACCATCACCCGGAACGACCAGAACACCGGCGCCACCGGCGGGTGATGCTCGAATTCGTTCAGGCCCTTCACTTCACCGTCGAGTTCGTGGGTGAGGATCAGGCTGGCCAGCTTGGGGATCTGGATCTCGTAGTGGTTGGTGCGGTTCTCTTCATCGGGCAGGGCGAACAGCCGCAGACCGGCGCCGCGCTCGGTCTCCCAGATGCCTTCCATCGCCGCGACCTTGGCCGGCTGGTGCTCCAGCGTGTTCAGGCCGTGCAGGTCGCCGGCCAGGATCTGCAGCGGGATCAGCACCGCACCCAGCACCAGACCCGTGCGCAGGGTGGCCTGCACTTCGGCGCTGGCATCACCGCGCAGCCGACGCCAGGCCGACAGGCCCGCGACGAGGAAAGCCACGGTCAGGCCCGAGGCGAGCAGCATGTGGCTCAATCGATAGGGAAACGAGGGGTTGAAGACGATCGCCGCCCAGTCGGTCGGGTGCGCCTGGCCGTCGATCATCTCGAAGCCCACTGGCGTCTGCATCCACGAGTTCAGCACCAGGATCCAGAAGGCCGAGAGCGTGGTGCCGAAGGCCACCAGGAAGGTCGCCAGCGTGTGCACGCGATCCGACACGCGGCCCTGGCCGAACAGCATGATGCCGAGGAAGGCGGCCTCCAGGAAAAACGCCGTCAGCACTTCATAGCCCAGCAGCGGGCCGGCGATGTTGCCCACGCGCTCCATGAAGCCCGGCCAGTTGGTGCCGAACTGGAAGCTCATGGTGATGCCGCTCACCACGCCGAGCGCGAAGCTCAATGCGAACACCTTCACCCAGAAGCCATAGGCGTCCATCCACTTCGCGTCACCGGTCTTGCCGAAGCGCCACTTGAAGAACAACAGCACCCAACCCAACGCGATGGTGATGGTGGGAAACAGGATGTGGAAGCTGATGTTGGCGGCGAACTGGATGCGCGCCAGCAGCAGGGGGTCGAGGGACTCAAGCATGGGACTTGCCTCCGATGAAACGATCGCGGGCGTCGAGCAGCTTCCCCACCTTCTTGCCGAGCTTCATCAGCTCGACCAAGCGCTCCTGGTCCATGGCGCGAACCTCCTCGAACCAGCCCGTGGTGAGTTCGATCAGGTCGTGCATCTCTCGCATGCGCTGCTGCGCGTGGCGGTCGGTGGGGTCGCCCGGGGATTCGAGCAGGGCGTCGCGGAGCATCGAGAGGGTCGGGTCGACTTCGCG
>JBKCVA010000089.1:0-54045 GCA_046318115.1 Lysobacterales bacterium
ACGTTGCGATCCTGACGCTTGTCCAGCGACTTGGCGCGAAGGATGAGGTCGAGCGCCTGATCCCAAGGGACATTGATCAGACGCAGGGTCATGTTGCCGGTCACACTGTCGGCCGCAACAATGTTGAGACCCGACTCCTCGGCGATGAGCTGCAGCAGGGTGCGGACCGGGATGTCCTGGAAGGTGAATGTGACCGGCCTGCCGGTGTAGCCCGCCTCCGCCCCTTCGGCGACTACGCCTTCGGGGGTGACGATCTGCTGGACCGGATCGATCTCGACCACGAACTCGTTGCCCGTCTGGTAAGCGAGCGGTTCAAACTTGCCGTTAACGGAGACGTTGAGACGCGTTCCGTTGGGACTGCGGCTCAATTCGACCGATTGCACGGGCGTGGCGAAATCCGACACGTCCAGACTTTCGGCCATTTTCTCGGGCAGGAAGACACCGGCGAGGTCGATCTGTACACGCTGGCCGTCGACACGCATGTCGGAGGCAGCTCCCTCACCGGCCAGCGTCAGAATGATCCGACCGGTGCCTTGTGGTGTGCGTCGGAAGTCGACATTGGCGACTTCGGTGGGCGCCGCAGTGCGCTTGGCGGGGTCGGACGCGTAGGCCGTCACTTCCTGGGCCGCAGTGCTGGCGCCGCCAACGCTCAGGATGACCTTGTTACCCTCGGTACGCGACTGGTACGGGCTGGAGCGGAACAAGTCGATGGAAACGCGGGTGCGACCCGCCGCCTCGGCGGTAGAGATCGCGCTGGTCGCGCCGATACCGACGGGAATCCGGCGCTGAGCAAGCGCGTTGCGCGTGTCGGGCAGATCCACAATGATCCGGGGGGGATCATCGGTGGTAAACACCGGCAGCTCCGAAGCGGGCTCACTCAGGCTCAAGGTGATGTCGACCTGACCGCCCGGGCCGGCCGAGAAGCTGATGTTTTCCAAGCTGCCGGCGGCAAGCGCGAAGTTGCTCACCCCAAGCAGGGCGGCGAGAGCCGTGAGCCGCAGGGTGCGGACCCGCAGGACGCTGGTGTATGACTGTGCTGTGCGCTTCATGCGATTCCCCACTGCTTATTCGTTGTCGAGCGCGAGACGCGCCGGGCGTTCAAGCCAGCCACCCGAACCATCGGGAATGAGTTCGACGAGTTCCAGACCATCCTCGCGGATGGCGACGATTCGTCCGTCGCTCTGCCCGAGATAGTTGCCCACACGCACGCGATGCACGACGCGCTGCGGATCCATGACCAGGCCGACCTCCGCTTCGCCTTCGCCGATCAGGCCGACCATGTCGAGCCCATCCAAGGGAAACCCCTCGAGCAGCTCCTTGCGGCGATTGGGGTCCGGGCGGGGGCCGTCACTGCGCGATTCGTCGTCGCGCCGCTGGGGCATGGAAAACGGGTCGCGTAGATCCTGCGCGGCGTAGACGAAGGTCTCGAACTGCTTCATCACCGGCAACGGCTCCAACGGCGGCGCAGGGCGCTGCTTGACGTCGGCGACGTAGTTCTCGAGGTCGCGCATGCCGGGATCGCAGCCCGCGAGTGCACCTGCGACCAAGATCATTGCGATGGCGCGAGGGATGGTCGGCGAAATACTCATTGCGCGGCCCCCTGCTGTGCCTGAGCCTCGGCCTGAGCGACTTCGGCCTGCTCCTCTTCGTCAAGGTAGCGATAGGTCTTCACCGTGCCCTCAAGGACCAGCCCCCCCCCTGGACCCGCCTTTTCGTCTCTGGGCTTGAGGGAGATGTCGTGCATGGTCATGATCACCACGCGCGGCAGGGAAGCGACGCCGCTGACGAAGTTTCCGAACTGGTGGTAGGTCCCCACCATGCGCAGGGAGATCGGCTTTTCTGCGTAGAACTCCTTGCGAATCTCCGGCTGGGGCTGGAACAGCTCGTTGGTGATGCCCGAAGCCAGCGCGGTCTGCGAAATGTCGACGATCAGGTCAGGCATTTCGGTGCGCGA
The DNA here is from genome assembly GCA_046318115.1 of Lysobacterales bacterium. Taxonomy (GTDB): domain Bacteria; phylum Pseudomonadota; class Gammaproteobacteria; order Xanthomonadales; family Xanthomonadaceae; genus Aquimonas. Next base: position 1,955 of record JBKCVA010000089.1, read on the forward strand.
AGGGAGTTGGCGGAGCATCTGCTGCAGCATCGCCTCCATCTCTGCGAGCTGCTGCTTCAAAGGCTCGAGGTTGACCGCCTTGGCCTGCTCCTTTTCGAAATCCTGACGCAGGGTCATCTCGGTGCGCGTCAGCGCCTCGAGCTGATCCTGCTGGTTGCTGACGAACAGGTACCATCCGAAGAACAGGATCAACACCACGACGATCGCGCAGAAGAACGCCTTCACCGGAGGCGGCCACGCCCCGGCATTGTTGAAGTCAAGATTGTTCAGGTCGAAGTTCTTCACGGCTGTCCCCCCGCCGCGGCATCAGGCGCGGCCTCCACGCCGTCAACACTTTCGCTCTCCACGGCCTCTTCGCCCTCGCCCACCGGCTTGGTGGCGGTGGCGTTCATACGGAAGAAATACGGCATGGCTTTGTCATCGCCCTTGATCTCGATAACCCCGAGATCGGCGCGCGCGAGCCACTCTGCCGCCTCGATGTTGCGCATGTATGAGGACACCCGCGCGTTGGACTGAGTCATGCCTTCAATAGTGAGCTGGTCACCCGCCTGCTTGACCGAGCTCAGCCGAACACCATCCGGGATGGTCCGGACCAGATCGTCGAACAGGTGAACCATCTGCGAGCGGTTTGCCTGGAGCTGCTCGATGACAGCCTTGCGGGCCAGCAGGTCGGCCTTCTTCTTCTCCAAGATCTCGATCTCGGCGGTCTTGGCCTTGAGAGCGGTGATCTCCCGCGTGAGGTAACCGTTGCGCTGCTCTTGGTTGTTGATGAGGCCATCAAAGTACTTGACCGCACCAAAACTCAGGGCCACAGCGAGGCCCGCGCTCAACCCAAGGACGGCGAAGAACTCGTTCTGACGCTGTTTGCGGCGCTCGGCGCGCCACGGTAATAGGTTGATCTTGGCCATTTAGTCGAAGCTCCTCAGAGCGAGCCCGGCGGCGATCATCAGGGAGGGCGCATCCTGGGCCAGAGCCTGCGCCTGCACGCGCGAAGCCAGAGACATGTTGGCCAACGGATTGGCGACCACGGTGCTCACGCCAAGCTGTTCTTCAACCATCTCGGCAACACCGGCGATCGAGGCACAGCCACCGGCCAGTACGATCTGGTCCACCCGGTTGAACTCGCTGCCCGCATAGAAAAACTGAAGCAGGCGGCTCACCTGCTGGACCATCGCTTCCTTGAACGGCTCCAGCACCTCGATCTCATAGCTCTCGGGCAGGCCTCCCTGGCGCTTGGCGAGACCTGCTTCTTCGTAGGACAGGCCGTAGCGACGCATGACCTCGTCGGTCAGCTGTTTGCCGCCGAACACCTGCTCGCGCGTGTAGATGCTGCGCTGGTTGCGCAGTACATTGAGCGTGGTCATGGTGGCGCCGACGTCGACCAGGGCGACCAAGCCGTCGCGGGTGACTGAGAGCTGATCGGCGATCAGACGGAACGCGTTCTCCATCACGAAGGCTTCGACGTCGATGACCTTCGCGGACAGACCGCCGAGGTCAAGTGCTGCGGTCCGCACCTCGACGTTCTCGGTGCGCGAGGCCGCCAACAGCACCTGGACCATTTCCGGGTTGTCCTTGACGGGACCCAGCACCTCGAAGTCGAGGCTGACTTCCTCGATGGGGTACGGAATGTACTGGCCGGCTTCGACCTGGATCTGGTCTTCGAGCTCGTCCTCGGAGAGGTCGGCCTGCATCGGGATGATCTTGGTGATCACCGCCGAGCCTGCAACGGCTGCTGCCGCGAACCGGCTCTTGGCGCCGCTGCGGTTGAGCGCGCGCTTGATCGCTTCGCCCACCGCCTCAACCTCGACGATGTTCTTTTCGACCACGGCATTGGGAGGAAGCGGCTCCACCGCGTAGTGCTCGACGCGATAGCGACCGCCGCTTTGGCTCAGCTGGAGCAGCTTGACGGCCGTGGAACTGATGTCCACGCCGATCAAGGGCACCTTCTTGTTTGCGAACAGCCCCACGGTTTCTCCCCTTCCCACAAGCCCTTACAGGCAATAACTCCACGACTACATTAAATAACGATTATTTGCAGTCTGGCAACAGATAGCCGCGGTTCAGCCTCTTACAAGCGCGATCCAGGTCAAGTTTTGACACATCCGCCCGCCCGCGGAGCTCCCCGCCCAGCGATTTGACCTCAGGGGACGGGCAGCGGTCGGACCGTATACTCGGCGCCCCTCCCCGACCTGCCGGACTCCCCGGATGCGCCTTTTCCGCCGTCTGTTGCGCTGGGCCCTCGTGGCCGGCGTCCTTTTCGGAGCCATCGGCCTCGGCGCTCTGGGTGTGGCCTGGTGGCTGATCGCTCCGACCCTGCCGGATGTGCAGGTACTGCGCGACGTGCGCATGCAGGTACCGCTCTCGGTGTACTCGGCGGATGGAAAGCTGGTGGCCGTGTTCGGCGAAGCACGGCGCAAGCCCGTGGCGGTCGCGGAGATCCCTGACCGGGTCAAGCAGGCGGTCATTGCGATCGAGGATGCGCGCTTCTACGAGCACCCCGGGATCGACTGGCGCGGCATCTCGCGCGCGATCTGGCTGCTGGCTACCAGCGACATGGAACGCGTGCCAGGAGGAAGCACGATCACCCAGCAGGTGGCGAAGATGTTCTTCCTGAGCCCGGAGTACAGCTACACCCGCAAGCTCACCGAGATCTTCCTGGCCCTCAAGATGGAGCGCGAGCTCAGCAAGGACGAGATTCTCGAGCTCTACTTGAACAAGAGTTTTTTCGGCAACCGCGCCTACGGCATCGCCGCGGCGGCCGAGTTCTATTACGGCAAGACGCTGCAGGATCTGGCCCTGCACGAGGCGGCTATGCTCGCCGGGATCCCCAAATTCCCCTCCAGCGGCAACCCGCTGGCCAACCCCGAGCGCGCCCGGGTGCGCCGCGACTACATCCTGCAGCGCATGTATGAGGTCGGTTTCATCAGCGAGGCCGAGCTTCAGGAAGCTCAGGCGACACCTGACACCGCCCGCCCCAACGAACCGGCGATCGAGCTCGAAGCGCCCTACGTGGCTGAGATCGCCCGCGTCGACGCGATTGCGCGCTTCGGCGAAAGCGCGATGTCCGACGGCCATCGAGTGTTCACCACCCTGCACAGCGCCGGCCAGGCGTCCGCCAACCGCGGACTGCGCCAGTCCTTGCTCGACTACGACCGACGCCACGGCTGGCGCGGGGTCGAGTCACAGGTCGAACTGCCGGCGAACGCCACGCCGCAGCAGCTGCAGCGTCTACTGAAGGACTTTCCGACGCTTTCAGGTCTGATGGCTGGCCTGGTGCTGGAGAGCTCCGCCGAGCGTGCCCAGTTGCTGCTGCGTGACGGCCAGCTGGTGGAACTGGCCTTGGCGCAGGTCGAATGGGCGCGCCCCTTCATCGATGAGGACAGGCGCGGACCGGCGCCACGCGCGGTCGATGCCGTGCTGGCCCCTGGCGACGTGGTCCGGCTGGAGCTCGACGCCGAGGGCGTCTACCAGCTCTCGCAGCTGCCCAAGGCACAGGCCGCGCTGGCGGCAGTCGACGCCGAGACAGGCGCGGTACGCGCGCTGGCCGGCGGTTTCAGTTTTGCGCTCAACAAGTTCAATCGCGCCACCCAGGCGCAACGCCAGCCCGGATCGAGCTTCAAGCCCTTCGTTTATGCCGCCGCGTTCGAACGCGGTTACGGGCCCGGCTCCATCGTGCTGGATGCACCGGTGGTGTTCCGCCAGCATGACGGCACCACGTGGCGGCCACAGAACGACAACGCGACCTTCGCCGGGCCCATGCGCTTGCGTGAGGCCATGGTGACTTCGCGCAACCTGGTCTCGGTTCGCCTGCTCGATGCGATCGGCGCCAGCTTCGCCCGGCGCTACATCCAGGGCTTCGGCTTCAGCGCCGAGAGCCTGCCCGAGAATCTCTCGCTAGCGCTCGGCACGAGCTCGGTGCCGCCCCTGGCGATGGCGCGGGGCTACACCCTTTTCGAGAACGGCGGCTACCTCGTTGAGCCCTACTTCGTCGAACGCATCGAGGATCGCAACGGTACGGTCGTGTTCCAGGCCAATCCCGCACGTGCTTGCCGCGAATGCCCCGAGCGGCTGCGGGAAGAGCTCGCCAGCGGCAGCGATACCGGCTTCGATCTTGGCCCCGCGCAACCGGAGGCTGCCACCGAAACGCCATTGGCCGGAAACGGGACCGACGCCAGCCAAGTTCCGGCGGAAGCCGGCGAGACGGTACTCGCAGAGCGGCGGATCGATCCGCGCACGGCCTACCTGGTCAATTCCCTGCTGCGCGATGTCGTTCGCCGCGGCACCGGCCGCAACGCGCTGGCACTGAATCGCAGCGACATAGGCGGCAAGACCGGCAGCACCAATGACCACCGCGACGCATGGTTCGTGGGCGTGGGTGGCGGCCAGGCCGTGGCCGCCTGGGTGGGCATGGATGACTTCGCCTCGCTCGGGCGTGGCGAGTTCGGCGCGCGCGCCGCGTTGCCGATCTGGATCGAGTACATGCGCGGCGCGCTCGAAGGCGTGCCGGAATCGCAGCTGCCGCTGCCCTCGGGCATCGCCACGGTGACCATCGACCCTGTGACCGGTGCCATGCTGCCGCCCGGAACACCGGGCGCACTTCCCGAGCTGATCCGCGTGGAGGACATCGCCCGCCTGCAGCGCACCGAGCCCGCCGACCAGCGTGCGCTGGACACTCGCGAGAGCTTCGACATCTTCTGAGCCCGCGCGCGGGACGCTGCGTGGAGACAGCTGCGGTCATGTACGTCCGCTATGCTCAGGCATCCGCGACCGCCCGTGGGGAACGCCATGCGACATGCAGCCCAGCACTCCCGTACGCGCACCCGCGAGACCCGCCAACGACTGGCCTTCGAGGCCGCGCGGCTGATGGCCGAGGGCGGCATCCGCGACTTCCACGTCGCCAAGTTGCGCGCGGCAGCCAAGCTCGGCGTGATCGACGAGAACGCGCTGCCGCGCAATGTCGAGATCGAGGAGGCCCTCCGCGAGTATCAGCGCCTGTTCCGCAGCGAGGCGCAACCGCAGGTCCTGCGCAAGCTGCGCGAGGCGGCGCTTGAGGCGCTGCGCTTCTTCGAACGTTTTGACCCCCGCCTGGTGGGGTCCGTGCTCGACGGTTCGGCCGATCAGCATTCGCCGGTCTGTCTGCATCTCTTCAGCGACGAGCCCGAGAGCGTCGGCCATTTTCTGGAAGAGCACGGGATCCCGGTCGATCAACAGAGCCGCCGCTTGCGGCTCGATCGCGAGCGCAGCGCGGTGTTTGCGGTCTACGTCTTCACCGCCGACGGCACGCCCTTCGACCTCACTGTGCTGCCGCGTGACGCTCTGCGCCAGGCACCGCTGGATCGGGTCGACGATCGTCCGATGAAGCGGGCTTCACTGCCCGCGCTGCGCGAGCTGCTGGCGCAAACGCAAGCCTGAGCCGCACCTCGGCGAAACACCGAGCCCAGCGCACCGCACCACGCCTTCGACAACGCAAACGCCCGCCTTTCGGCGGGCGTCCGTGCCCCATCCGAGGGGGAACTCAGCGCGAAACGATCGGCGTGTAGTCGCGCACGGCAGCGCCGGTGTAGATCTGGCGCGGGCGGCCGATCTTGGCCTCCGGATCGTTCTGCTGCTCCAGCCAATGGCTGACCCAGCCAGCGGTTCGTGCGATAGCGAACATCACGGTGAACATCTCGGTCGGTATGTTCAACGCCTTGTAGATCAGGCCCGAGTAGAAGTCGACGTTCGGGTACAGCTTGCGGGCGACAAAGTAGTCGTCCTTCAGCGCGGCCTCTTCCAGCTTCATCGCGACTTCCAGCAACGGATCATTGACGCCAAGGTCGGCCAGCACCTTGTGCGTCATCTCGCGGATGATCGATGCACGCGGATCGTAGTTCTTGTAGACGCGGTGGCCGAAGCCCATGAGGCGGAAGCCGGAATTCTTGTCCTTCGCCTTCTCGACGGCCTTGGCGACATCCTCGGGGCGGCCGATCTCCTCCAGCATCTTGAGCACCGCCTCGTTGGCACCGCCGTGGGCCGGACCCCACAGGGCTGCGATACCAGCGGCCACGCAGGCATACGGGTTGGCGCCGGTCGAGCCGACCAGTCGCACGGTCGAAGTCGAGGCGTTCTGCTCGTGATCCGCGTGCAGGATGAACAGCAGGTCGAGCGCCTTGGCGGCCACGGGGGGCAGTTCCAGCGGACCCGAAGGCACCTCGAACATCATGTGCAGGAAGCGGTTGACGTACTCGAGGTTGTTGCGCGGATAGCGCACCGGCCAGCCGATCGAGTAGCGGTAGCATGCCGCGGCAATCGTCGGCACCTTGGCGATCAGACGGATCGCAGCCAGACGACGCTGCTCCGGATCCTCCATGTCGAGGCTGTCGTGGTAGAACGCGGCCAGCGAGCCGATCATGCCGCACAACATCGCCATCGGATGGGCGTCGTGGCGGAAGCCGTGGAGAAAGCTCTTCAGAGCCTCGTGCATCATCGTGTGATGCGTGACCTCATGCTCGAACGCCTTGAACTGGCCGGCGTTCGGAAGCTCACCCTGCATCAGCAGGTAGGCAACTTCCAGGAAGCTGGAGTGCTTGGCCAGCTGCTCGATGGGGTAGCCGCGGTACAGCAGGACGCCCTGTTCGCCATCGATGTAGGTGATCGCGCTCCGGCAGCTGGCGGTGGCGACGAAACCCGGATCGTAGGTGAAGTAGCCGGTTTCCTTCGGCAGCTTGGTGATGTCCACGCAGGGCGCACCGAGCGTGCCGCGCAGCAGGGGAAACTCGGCGCTCTTGCCGGCAGCGGAATCGGTGAGCGTGAGGCTCTGGCTCTCGGACACGGCTTACTCCTTGTTGCGTGCTTTCTGGGGAGGGGCACACCCGGCCATGCGGCCGCGTGGGCGGGGCGGAGGGCTGTCTCCCCCCGCGGTTTCCGGCGGCCCATGAAGCAAGACCTGGGCCCAGGGCCCTGTCATGCCCGCGACGGGGCAGCAATTCGATCGCGGAAACAGGCCACCGGAAAAGCGCTCGAGTATGCCATGCGGCCGTTCAGCGGTCAGTCCAACTTTGGTGAAACCGGGCCACAGCAACGCAGAAACGGCAACAGGCCCGGCAGCCGAAAGGCTGCCAGGCCTGAAGACGAAAACCCTGTGGGGGGATTACTTTTGAGCGTAGCGGCGGCGGAACTTGTCGATGCGTCCGCCGGTATCCACGATCTTCTGCTTGCCCGTGTAGAACGGGTGGGATTCAGCGGAGATTTCCACCTTGATCAGCGGATACTCCTGGCCGTCTTCCCACTTGATCGTCTCCTTGCTGGTCAGCGTGGAGCGGGTCAGGAAGGAGAAGTCGCAGGACACGTCCTGGAACACGACCGGCAGGTACTTCGGGTGGATGTCGGCTTTCATGGATCGGCCCGGAATTCGGCGAGACAAGAGCGGCATGGTAACGTTCGCGGCTTGATCCTGCAAGCCTTCCCATGACCATGCGCGGCGTCTCGCTTTTCCTCCTGGCGTTTGCCCTCGCGGCGAGCCTGTCCCCCAAAGCAGTGTCCGGCCGGGCCTCCACCGACGAACACGACGCCTTCGCGCTGGACGCCCTGCGCGAGCGGGTCACTGCCGCCGCGGGTCTCGCGGAGCCGGAGCGCAACGCACTGCTTGCCCAACTGGACGCTGCCCAGAGTGACCGCGCAAGCGCGGAGCAGGTCCTCGCCGATACCGCCCGAATCGCCGCGGAGGCCACGCGCGCAGAGACCGAGGCGCGCCGCATCGAGCGGGAGCTGGAGCGCAGCGACTCGCGCACGCTGGAGGCCGAGCGCGGCCGCATTCAGACGCTGGAGACGCCAGAAGCTCTCGAAGAAGAACTGCGCGCGCTCGAAGCGCGCATCGAGCCCCTGCGGCGAGAACAGCAGACCCTCGCGGCCAGCCTCGATGCCCTCGATGCGGGGAATGGCAGCTCGTTGGCACGTCTGCGCGAAACCATCGGTGCGCTTGAGCAACAGCTCGCCGGCGCGCAGGAGGCAGGCATCGAATCGCAGGCCGCGCGCGCGCGCCAGCTCGCCGAGCTGGAACTCCGTCGCGCCGAGCTCAAGCGCGCCGAGGTCGACGAGGGCACCGCCGAGCGCCGCCGCCGCGTGCTCGAACTGAAGGCGCGCCGCCAGCGCCAACAGCTTGACGAGGCAGAGGCACTGGCGAGCGTGGTGCAGTCGCGCCTGGGCGAGCGCTCGGAGTCGGAGCTGAGCGAACTGCTGCTGCAGCTGGACACCGAGGCCAGTGCGCTGGCCGAAGCCGCTGCGCCGCTGCGCGACACCGCCAATGCAAACCTCGCGCTCGGACGCGAGTTCAGCGAGGCCAATACACGCCTCACAGCGATGCGAATCGGCGCGGCGCGGCTGCAGCACGAGCGCGAGCGAATCGAACGAGCACTGCGCGATGCCGCCTCGCGCCTCGCTCTGGGGGCGGACACCGAAGCGGTCGGCGCGGTCCTGCTGCGCGAACGCCAGCGCCTGCCGCAGCCCCAGAGCTTGCAAAGAGACGTCAACGCGCTCCGCGAGGAGGCCGTGCAGATCCGGCTGCGCCTGTTCGACCTGGTCGATGCCGGTAGCGCGCTTGAAGCGCAGCGCAGCGAGCTTCGGGAGGCACTACCGGACGCGGACGCGGGCGACCCGGCGACGCTGGCGCGCGCGGATGCGCTGCTGCAGACCCGCAGCGAGCTGCTGCGTCGGCTGGAAACCAGCCTGCGCCGGCTTCTGGAGCGTATCGAGCAGGCCGAAGTCGCGCTTGATGGGAAGCTTGCCGCCAGCCTGCAGCTCAAGGCCCTGCTGGATCGCCAGCTGTTCTGGATTCCGAGCCACCGAAGCGTCGACTTCGACTGGCTGCGCGCCCAGCCAGCCGGTTGGGTCGACCTGCTGGCGCCCGGACGACTTGTCGAAAGCAGCGCACGCGCGCTCCAGGTGCTGTCCACGCGGCCATGGAGCGTGCTGGCCGGCAGCCTGCTCGTGGTGGCCTTGTTCGTGTTGCAGCGGCGTGCCCGGCAGGTGTTGCCCGCACTTGCACGCCCCACCCGCACGATTCGCGAGGACAGCTACCGGCACACCTGGCAGGCGCTGGGATGGACCCTGGTCGCCGCCCTGCCCTGGGCGGTGCTGGCGTGGCTCTCGGGGCGTCTGCTGCAGCTCGCAGGAGATCCCGGCCGCTACACGCATTCCATCGGCACAGCGCTCGCCGCGCTCGCCGGCAGCGTCGCCCTGTTCACGTTCCTACGCTGGCTGGTCATCGACAACGGGCTGGCGCACGCGCACTTCCGCTGGACCCGCGCCCGTCGCGAAGCGCTGGCGCGGATCGTGCCGCAGGCCGCAGTGGTGCTGCTGCCGGCGCAGTTCCTGAGCACGCTGGCGCTGGTGCGTGGACAGGATCTCGCCATCGACACCGCCGGGCGCAGCCTGCTGATCGTGTTCGCCATCGCGTGTGGCCTGCTGTTCCACTGGTTGCTCGCGCCGGGTCGGCTGTGGAGCCCCCGTGGTGGCGTGGTCGAGCCGGTTCGGCTGCGCCAGGCCCTGCGGATCGGCCTGCCTGCGCTGCTCGGCCTGACCGTGGCGCTCACCTTGGCTGGCTATGTGTTCACCGCAAGCGTGCTGGTGCTCTGCCTCTGGCAGACCGGCGGCGCGCTGCTGCTGGTCTCGCTACTGCACGGGCTTCTCGGTCGCTGGTTCCTGCTGGGCGAGCGTCGCATCGCTCTGCACCGCGCCGAGGAGCGGCGGAGCGCAGCGCTGGACGAAGGCGCCAGCGACGGCGAACTGCCCGCCGAGATCGATGCAGATCGCCTCGACATCCAGAGTATCTCGGCGCAGACCAAGCGCCTGCTGCGCGCGCTCAGCGCAACCGCGCTGGTGCTGCTGCTGTTCTGGGTCTGGGCCGACATCCTGCCGGCACTGCAGCGCCTCGACGAGATCGCCCTGTGGAGCTTCAGCGACAAGGCCGCCGACGGCAGCGCCATCGTCGGCGAGGTCAGCCTGCGCGCCGCCCTGTTGGGCGCGGCCGTGCTGATGCTCACTGTGATCGCCGCGCGCAACCTGCCCGGCCTGCTCGAGATCGGCCTGCTGACACGCGTGCAGATCGACGCGCCGACGCGCTACGCGATCACCAGCGTCGCGCGCTATGCCATCGTCATCCTTGGCGTGATCGTCGGCCTCGGCTTTCTCGGCATGCGCTGGTCGCAGCTGCAATGGATGGCAGCGGCACTGACGGTCGGCCTGGGCTTCGGTCTGCAGGAGATCTTCGCCAATTTCGTATCGGGCCTGATCCTGCTGTTCGAGCGACCGTTCCGGGTCGGCGACATCATCACCATCGGCGAGTTCACCGGCCGGGTGACGCGCATCCGCACCCGCGCCACCACCATCCTTGACTTCGACAACAAGGAAGTGGTGATCCCGAACAAGGCGTTCATCACCGACCGCCTGACCAATTGGACCCTCAGCGACCAGATGACCCGGCTCATCATCAAGGTCGGTGTGTCCTACGGCAGCGACATCGACAAGGTGCACGCACTGCTGCTGCAGGCAGCGGACGCCTGCCCGTATGTCACCCGCGACCCGCCTGCGCGCACCTGGCTGCTCGCCTTTGGGCCGAGTTCGCTGGACTTTGAACTGCGGGTCTTCGTACCGGCCGTTGAACAGCGCCTGCTGGCGCAGAACGACCTGCACGGACGCATTGCCGAGCTCCTTGCGACGCACGAGATCGACATCGCGTTCCCGCAGATGGACCTGAATGTGCGTGACCTCGTGCAGCGCGCACCGACGGCCAGTGACGACCCGGAGGCCGCCGCCCGCGCGCGCTGAAGCGCGCAGCGAGGGCAAGCTCGATGAACGCGTCAGGCGAGGCCCACGGCCATGCGCAGCAGAGCGTGGAAGCGCGGCAGATCGATCCGGCCGACGATCGCCGCATTCGGCCCGCGCGAGTCGCGGCTGTCCCAGTCGACGCGGGTCGCGCCGCGGTAGAGGCCTTGCGCCACTTCGACCTCGATCCGGTGCCGGCGCAGCTCGCTGCCGATGTCCGGCTCCAGCACCACCGCCATCGCCAGCGCATCGGCGCTGTGGAAGGTGTCGGCATGGTGCTGGCGGATGAAGGCGCGCGTCTGCGCCGAGATCGCGTCGTAGAAGCGCGCGAGCTCGCTGCCTTCGGCGAGCCAGAGGCCGAACTGCGCATCCGGCATCGCATGCGCGAGGGTCGCCTCCCAGTCGACCAGCTCGAAACTCGGCCAGGCGTCGAACACCACCTTGGCGGCCTCAGGGTCGAAGTAGATGTTGAACTCGGCGCTGGGCGTGATGTTGCCCAGGCCCGTCACCGCCGCGCCCATCACCACGAGACGCGGAATCCGCTGCGGCAGCGAGGGATCGAGGCGCAAGGCCAGCGCGAGGTTGGTCAGCGGGCCCAGCGTGACCAGCGTCAGCTCACCCGCGTGTTCCCGCGAGAGCCGCAGGATCGCCTGCACGGCGTGCTCGCTCTCCGCCGCTCGCGTGGGTGCGGGCAGACCCGCATCGCCGAAGCCGTCGCTGCCGTGCACATAGGCGGCGTCGACGGCCGGCCACACCAGTGGCCGATCGGCGCCGACGAACACCGGCACCTCCAGCCCGCAGCGCTCGACCAGAGTCAGCGCGTTGCGGGTGGTGTGCGTGAGGCCGACGTTGCCGGCGGTGACGGTGATGCCGACCACCTCGGCGCGCGGATGGCGCAGGGCCATCAGCAGGGCGAGGGCGTCGTCAACGCCGGGGTCGGTATCGATCAGGAGCTTCTGTTTCTTGGTCACTTGAGTCTCGTTGTGTGCTGTTTGAGGTCGTTGGCGTCGGCGATGGGGTGGTGGCGATGGGCATTGCTTGGCAACTGGCGCAGATCTGACCGGGGCGAGCGTCGAGGCCCGGTGGGTCAAGACCCACCCTAAGCCCCCGCGTAGCGGACGGCGGCGCCGATCCAGCGCGCGATGACGCGATCGGCGCGGTCGGGGCTGTCGGCGAGCAGCGCGTCGGCGAGTCGCTGCGCGGCAGGCAGCAGGTCGGCGTCACGGCCGAGATCGGCGATGCGGAAACCGACCAGGCCGGTCTGGCGCGTGCCCAGCAGTTCACCGGGGCCACGAAGTTCGAGATCCTTCTCGGCGATGACGAAGCCATCGTTGGTCTGGCGCAGGGTGTCGAGGCGCTCGCGTGCGAGCCGTGACAGCGGCGACTGGTACAGCAGCACGCAGCTCGACTTGGCCGCCCCACGGCCGACCCGGCCGCGCAGCTGGTGCAGCTGCGCCAGGCCGAGGCGCTCGGCGTTCTCGATCACCATCAGGCTGGCGTTCGGCACATCGACGCCGACCTCGATCACCGTGGTCGCCACCAGCAGCTGCAGCGCGCCGGCCTTGAAGGCCTGCATCACGGTCTGCTTCTCGGCCGGCTTCATGCGCCCGTGCACCAGTGCGACCCGCACCTCGGGCAGCTGCGCCAGCAGCTGCTCGTAGGTGGTCTGCGCGGCCTGCGCCTGCACCTCGTCGCTGTCCTCGATCAGGGTGCAGACCCAGTAGACCTGGCGCCCTTCGGCGCAGGCCGCGCGGATGCGCTCGACCAGCTCGGGCCGGCGCTCCACGCCCAGCGCCACCGTCTGCACCGGTGTGCGCCCGGGCGGCAGGGCGTCGATGACCGACACATCGAGATCGGCGTAGGCGGTCATCGCCAGCGTGCGCGGAATGGGCGTTGCGGTCATCACCAGCTGATGCGGAATCCGGCTGCCGACCAGACCCTTGTCGCGCAGGGCGAGGCGCTGGTGCACGCCGAAGCGGTGCTGCTCGTCGATGATGGCGAGCCCGAGTCCGGCGAAGGCCACGCCCTCCTGCATCAGCGCATGTGTGCCGACGACCACGCCGGCGCCGGCAGCGATGCGTGCGAGCGCGGCCGCGCGCGCGCGGCCTTTGACCTTGCCGGCCAGCCAGACGACTTCGATGTCCAGCGGTTCGAGCCAGCTGCGGAAGTTGTTGAAGTGCTGCTCGGCCAGCAGTTCTGTGGGCGCCATCAAGGCGACCTGCGCACCGGCCTCGACCGCATGCAGGGCCGCCATCGCCGCGACCACGGTCTTGCCCGAGCCGACGTCGCCCTGCACCAGGCGCAGCATGGGCTCGCTGGCGCCCAGGTCCTGCAGTACCTCGCCCAGCACACGCTCCTGCGCATCGGTGAGTGCGAAGGGCAGATTTGCGCGCAGGCTTCGGGCCAAGCGACCGCTCGCGCGCAGCGGCGGCGCGCCCTGCTGTCGCAGGTCGACGCGCTGGCGCCGCAGGCTCAGGTGATGCGCCAGCAGCTCCTCCAGCGCCAGCCGCCGCCGCGCCGGATGGCGACCGTCGCTGAGCGCGGCGAGATCGGTACCGACTGTAGGCGCATGCACGAAGCGCAGGGCGCGGCCCAGGTCCGGCAGCTTGAGCTCGGCGCGCAGTGGGGCCGGCAGCAGCTCGAACTCTTCCGACGGCGGCAGCTTCTCGATCGCGGCGTGCACCAGCTGGGCCAAGCGCGCCGGACCGATGCCCTCGACCGCCGGATAGACCGGATCCAGCCGCTCCGACACCTCGCCGCGCTCGGACTCGGCGATCCGCCGGTAGCTGGGATGCACCATCTCCATCGACAGGCCGGCATGGCGCGCCTCGCCGTAGCAGCGCACCCAGGCGCCCTGGGTGAACTGCGCGACCTGGCCGGCGTGGAAATGGAAGAAGCGCAGCACCAGGGTGTCGCCGCTGTCGTCGCTGATCGCCACCTTCAGCTGCGGACGGAAGCGGAACCCCTTCTCCACCGCGTCGACGCGGCCCTCGACCATGGCCTTCTCGCCGTGGGCGAGGCTGGCGATCGGCGCGACGCGGGTGCGGTCCTCGTAGCTGCGCGGCAGCCAGAACCACAGGTCCTGCAGGCGCTCGATGCCCGCGGCCGCGAGCTTCTGCGCGACCTGCGGGCCGACGCCCGCCAAGCCGCGCACGCTCGCCTCACCGGCATGCGCGATGCCCGGCCGAGCGGCGAGGCTGTTCATGGCTCGAACAGGAGGCCCGGACTCAGCCGAGCACCATCACCGCATCGACTTCGACCGCTGCGCCGCGCGGCAGGGCCGAAACGCCGATGGTCGAGCGCGCCGGGTAGGGCGCCTCGAAGTACTCGGCCATCACCGCGTTGACGGTGGCGAAATGGCCGAGGTCGGTGAGATAGATACCGATGCGTGCAACGTCGGCCAAGGAGCCGCCGGCGGCCTCGCAGACGGCCTTCAGGTTGTCGAACACGCGGCGGGTCTGGAAGGCGATGTCGCCGAGCACCAGCTCGCCGGTGTTCGCCGACAGCGGGATCTGGCCCGACAGGAAGACGAGGTTCCCGCAGCGCACCGCCTGCGAGTAGGGGCCGATGGCGGCCGGCGCTTTGTCGGAGTGGATAGCAGTGCGGGGCATGGGCGCTCCTTGCGTCGCGGAGTTCAGGGTTGGGGGTTCGGAAGCGGGCGCGCTACAGGCGCTGGATGCCCAGCACCACATCGAGCTTGCGCACGCGCCGCATCACATCGGCCAGGTGCTTGCGGTGCTTCACCTCGATGCCGAAGTGCATCACCGCCATGCGCAGGTCGCGCTCCTGGTACTCGACGTTGTCGATGTTCGATTCAGCGTCGGCAATGGCCGCTGCAACCTGCGCCAGCACGCCGGGCTTGTTGAGCACTTCAACGCGCAGGCCGGCGCGGAAGTCGCCCTCGACCTCGCGGTCCCAGTCGACCGGCACCCAGCGCTCCGGACTCTTCTGCAGCTCAGGCAGATTGGGGCACTCCATGCGGTGCACCACCACGCCCTTACCCGAGGACAGATAGCCCATGATCTCGTCGCCCGGCAGCGGTCGACAGCAGGCGGCAAAGCTGAGCAGGCCGTGGCCGGCACCGCTGATGTGGATCTTTTCCAGCCGCGGCGTCGTGCGCCGCTCGCCCGGGCGGCGGCCCTCGGTGAGCGCCAGCGCCACCTGCTGAGGCATGCGGTTGCCGAGCGCGATGTCAGCCAGCAGATCCTCCAGCCGGCGCAGGCGGTTGTCCTGCAGGTAGTGGTCGAGCACCGCTGGCGGCACGCGCTCCAGTGAGGCTTCGATCGCGTCGAGCGCGGCTTCGAGCATGCGGTGACCCAGCTCGACCGCATCCTCGTGCTGCAGGCGTTTCAGGTGGTGGCGGATCGCCGTGCGCGCCCGCGAGGACACCACGAACTCCAGCCACTGCGGGTTCGGCACGGCCGAGGGCGCGGTGATGACTTCGACGGTCTGGCCGCTGGTCAGGCGCGTGCGCAGCGGGGCCAGCTTCTTGTCGATGCGCGAGGCCACCGCGCGGTTGCCGACGTCGGTATGCACCGCATAGGCGAAATCGAGCACGGTGGCACCGCGCGGCAGGGCGAAAATGCGGCCCTTGGGCGAGAAGATGTAGACCTCGTCGGGGAACAGATCGACCTTGACGTTCTCCAGGAACTCCAGCGAGCTGCCGGCGTCCTGCTGCGACTCCAGCAGCTCGGAGAGCCAGGCGCGGGCGCGGTTCTGGGCGTTGTTGTTGCTGCTCTGCGGCGCGTCGGTCTTGTACAGCCAGTGCGCGGCGATACCGCGCTCGGCGAGCAGGTCCATGTCTTCGGTGCGGATCTGCACCTCGACGTGCGAGCCGTAGGGGCTGAACAGCACCGTGTGCAGACTCTGGTAGCCGTTGGCCTTGGGGATCGCAATGAAATCGCGGAAGCGCGCCTCCACGGGTTTGTACAGCGCATGCACCGCGCCCAGCGCGTGGTAGCACTGCATGGTCTGCTCGACCACCACGCGAAAGCCGAACACGTCCATGACCCGCTCGAAGCGCTTGGCGCGCACTTCACCGGCCCGCGGTTTGAACTCGTTGCGCATCTTGCTGTAGACGCTGTGCGGCGTCTTCACCCGGCTCACCAGGCGATGCTTCAGGCCTTCCTGCTTCAGCTTCTGCGACAGCGCCCCCTCGATGGTGGCCATCGCCTCTCGGCGCATCACCGGCTGCTGCGCGATGCGCCGCGCGATCACCGCGTGCCGCCACGGATGCATGGCACGAAAGCCGAGATCCTGCAGCTCGGACTTGATCCGGTTCATGCCCAGACGCTGGGCAATGGGCGCGTAGATGTCGAGCGTCTCGCGAGCGATGCGCCGGCGCGAATCCGGCGACATCGAACCGATCGTGCGCATGTTGTGCAGGCGGTCGGCGAGCTTGATCAGGATCACCCGCAGATCGCGGGCCATCGCCAGCAGCATCTTGCGGAAACTCTCTGCCATCGCCTCGTTGCGATCACGAAAGCTCAGCTTGTCGAGCTTGGTGACGCCGTCGACCAGTTCGGCCACGGCCTCGCCGAATTCGCCCGAGATCGCCTCACGGCCGAGCTGGGTGTCCTCGAGCGCGTCGTGCAGGATCGCCGCGCACAGCGTTTCGACGTCCATGCCGAGTTCGGCGAGGATGCCCGCCACCGCCAGCGGGTGGGTGATGTAGGGCTCGCCGCTCTTGCGGGTCTGGCCATCGTGGGCCACAGCGCCCACATGGTAGGCGTGCTTGACGGTGGGAATCTGCTCGGCCGGCAGGTAGGGGCGCAGCTTGACCAGGAGGGCCTCGATGGCCTCCGGACACGGGTCGAAGGGCGCGTCAGCGCTGGCTAGGGCAAAAGGGGGCATGTCGCGAGCCTAAACAGCGCCCGACCCGGCGGCAAGCGCGCTGAGACCTGCGTTTGGGGCCGGTTCGGGCTGGAATGCGCGCCCATCGACCGCCCGAGCCCGTGGAGTCCTTCGAACGTGGCTGTCGAAAACGCCAACGGCCCCACGCGGGGGCCGTTGCGTTGCTTCGGTGCCGGATCGACTTAGAGGTCGTCGCCGCCCTTGGACAGGTCGTCGTCAACTTCCGCGGCTGCCCAGGCGAGGGCCTCACGCTCGGCGCGCTCGCGCTCGGCCTTCTCCACCGCCTCGATGGTGGCGATGTCAATGCGGCGGGCGGCGATTTCGCGCAGGGCCAGCACGGTCGGCTTGTCTTCCGGGTCCTGCAGGCCCAGCTGGTTGTCCGCGCCGTTGGCCAGCTGACGGGCGCGGCGCGAGGCCATCACCACCAGCTCGAAGCGGTTGTTCACGACGGCGAGGCAATCTTCAACGGTGATACGGGCCATGGCGGACCGGCTCCGGGAATTCAAACAAGAGCGGAAGGATAGCCCCGCCGGATACCCGCAGGCAAGCTCAGGCCAGCAGCGCGCGGATCAGCCCGGCCTGCCGGCGCGCCTGCTCGCTGCGGCGCAGGCGGTGGGCGCGGACGATGGCGCAGAGGTCTTCCAGCGCGCGCTCGAAGCGGTCGTTGACGATCAGATAGTCGAAGTCATCGAGGTGGGCGATCTCCTCGCGCGAGTTCTCCAACCGCTTCAGGATCGTCTCTTCGCTGTCCTGGGCGCGGCCGCGCAGGCGTCGCTCCAGCTCCTCACGCGAGGGCGGCAGGATGAACACGCTGACGCAGTCGGGCACCAGCGAACGCACCTGGCGCGCGCCCTGGTAGTCGATCTCCAGCAGCACATCGCGGCCCTGCTTCAGCGGCTCTTCGACCGTATGCCGGGCGGTGCCCTTCAGGTCGCCATGCACCACCGCGTGCTCGAAGAACTCGCCGCGGGCGACCATGCCCTCGAAAGTCTCTCGACTGACAAAGTGGTAGTGCGCGCCTTCGGTCTCGCCGGGGCGCGGGCCGCGCGAGGTGTAGGAGATCGACAGCTGGATATCCGGCTCGCGCTCGAGCAGGGCGTTGACCAGACTGGACTTGCCGGCGCCCGATGGCGCCGCGACGATGAATAGCGAGCCGCTCATTCGATGTTCTGCACCTGTTCGCGCAACTGTTCGATCAGCACCTTCAGCTCGACCGAGGCCGCGCTGGAGCGCGCATCGACCGACTTCGAGCCCAGCGTGTTGGCCTCGCGGTTGAATTCCTGCAGCAGGAAATCGAGCCGGCGGCCGACGGCTTCGCGGCTGGCGAGCGTGCGGCGCATTTCGGCGATGTGCGCGCCGAGCCGGTCAAGCTCTTCGTCGACGTCGATCTTCTGCAGCTGCAGCACCAGCTCCTGCTCCAGCCGGCCGGGATCCAGCGGCTGCTTGAGATCGGCAAGCCGGGCATCAAGCCGCGCACGCAGGGCGCTGCGGATCTCCGGCAGTGCAGTCCTGACCTCGGCGACGATACGCTCGATGCCGTCGAGTCTTTCGCGCATCGCAGCGGCCAGGGCCCCACCCTCGCGCTCGCGGGCGGCGACAAAGTCGTCGAGCACCGCGTCCATCAGCGACAGGCATTCGGCCTGCAGGCCGTCGGCATCCACTTCCGCCTGCTCGATCAGGCCGGGCTGGCGCAGCAGCTCGGTGAATTCGACCTTGAAGCCGGGGAAACGGCCGGACATCTCCAGCGCCAGTGCGCTCAGCTGATCCAGCACCTGCGGGTTGAGCTTGAGGCCCTCGCTGCTGGCGGTGGCGCGCAGGCGGAAGCCGACATCGACCTTGCCGCGGGCGATGCGCTGGGACAGCTTCTCGCGCAGGGCCGGCTCCAGCCCGCGCAGCTCTTCCGAGAGGCGGAAGCCCGGCTCGAGAAAGCGATGGTTGACCGCGCGGACCTCGCAGGCCAGCGTGCCGAACGCCGTACTGCGCTCGCCGGAGGCATAGGCCGTCATGCTGCGGATCGAAGCGGCGGAGCGTGCGCTCATGGGCAACTCTTGGAGTTCTTGGCGAGGGGTGCGGCTCACGGCCTGAGACGCACGCTTCGCGGATGGATTCAGCGCCGCGGCAGCCGCCGGGGCGCAGGGAGGGCGATGGTAAACTGCGCGGCCATAGTTAAGAAGCCGCCCCCATGACCGACGTTGTCCGGCCCTCCGGCCGCCGTTTCGACGCCCTCCGCGACATCCGCATCGAAACCGGCTTCACCCGGCACGCCGAGGGCTCGGTGCTGATCAGCGTCGGCGACACCCGCGTACTCTGCAATGCAACAGTCGAGAACCGGGTGCCCGGCTTTCTGCGCGGCAAGGGCGAAGGCTGGGTCACCGCCGAGTATTCGATGCTGCCGCGCGCCACCAAGGAGCGCACCCAGCGCGAAGCGCAGGCCGGACGCATCGGCGGCCGCACCCACGAGATCCAGCGCCTGATCGGCCGCAGCCTGCGCGCCTGCGTTGATCGCGCGGCGCTGGGCGAGCGCACCATCACTCTCGACTGCGACGTGCTGCAGGCCGATGGCGGCACCCGCTGCGCGGCGATTACCGGGGCCTATGTCGCGCTCTCTCTGGCCTGTCGCCGGCTGGAGAAGCGCGGCGAGATCACGCGCAGCCCGATCCACGGCGCCATCGCCGCGGTCTCGGTCGGCGTCTATCGCGGCCAGCCCGTGCTGGACCTCGACTACGCCGAGGACAGCGACTGCGATACCGACATGAACGTGGTGATGAATGACGGCGGCGGCTTCATCGAAGTGCAGGGCACGGCCGAGGGCCATGCCTTCCGCCGCTCGGAGCTCGATGGCCTGCTCGATCTGGCGGCAGTCGGCATCGAAGGCCTGATCGGCTTCCAGCGCGCCGCGCTTGACGCAGCTTGAGATCCATGCAGAAGCTCATCTTGGCCAGCGGCAACGCCGGCAAGCTGCGCGAGTTCCGCGAGATCCTCGCGCCGCAGGGTTTCGAGCTGGTCGCGCAGGGCGAGCTTGGCATCCCCGACCCTGAAGAGACGGGACTCAGCTTTGTCGAGAACGCCCTGCTGAAGGCGCGGCATGCGAGCGAGCGCTCGGGCCTACCCGCGCTGGCCGACGATTCCGGCCTCTGCGTCGATGCGCTTGGCGGCGCGCCCGGCCTGTACTCCGCGCGCTACGCCGGCGCGCACGGCGACCACCCCGCCAACATCGCCAAGCTGCTCGCTGAGCTGGCAAACCGCGACGACAGTCGACGCAGCGCGTTCTTCATCAGCGTGATCGCGCTGATCCGCCATCCGCTCGACCCCGCCCCGCTGATCGCCGAAGGCCGCTGGCATGGCCACATCCTGCACGCCCCGCGCGGCAACGGTGGCTTCGGCTACGACCCGGTCTTCCTCGACCCGGACTCGGGCCTCTCCGCGGCCGAACTCGAGCCCGCGCACAAGCACCGCATCAGCCACCGCGGCAGGGCCGTGGCGGAGCTGTTGAAGACCTTGCCGCAGCGCGCTTGAGGCCAGCCTGCGCAGCGTCAACCAGGCGACGCGCGAGCGCCCGCACATGGCCGGCCGGAATATGCCCCTTGGTAGTTTGACGCGTCGCACAAGGGTGTGATTGTGTGGGGGTCCGGCGGCCCGTGGTGGGCGCCGTGGACCGCGCCAGCACCATCCCCCGGGGGCAGCAAGCGTATGAGCGGAATCGAGCATCAGGCGCCGCAGGGTCTGTTCGACCCACGGCTGGAACACGACGGCTGTGGCTTCGGCCTGATCGCGCATCTCGACGATGCGCCGAGTCGCGAGATCGTCGATCTCGGCCTGAGCGCGCTGTCGCGCATGACCCACCGTGGCGCCGTAGCGGCGGACGGTGAATCCGGCGACGGCTGCGGCCTGCTGATTCGCCGTCCCGAGGCCTTCATCCGCGCGCTGGCCGAAGACCACGGCTTCTCGCTGGCGCCGCTGGCCACCGCGGGTCTGGTGTTCCTGCCGGTCGACGAGACACTCGCAGCGCGCTGCCGCGCCGAGCTGCAGGCGCAGCTGGAAAAAGTCGGTTCGCGCATCGCCGGCTGGCGGCAGGTGCCGGTGAACCCGCAGGCCGCAGGCCCGCTGGCGCGCGAGCGCCTGCCACGGATCGAGCAGGTGTTCGTCAACGCCGATCGCGGCGAGGACGCCGCCGGTTTCCAGCGCGGGCTGTACACAGCGCGCCGGCGCGCCGAGATGGCGCTGGTCGATGTCAGCGATTTCCACGTGGTGACCCTGGCCGAGCACAGCCTCGGCTACAAGGGCATGGTGATGCCCGAGCGTCTGCGCGAGTTCTATCCCGACCTCTCGCATCCGCGTCTCGCCAGCTCGGCGGTGGTGTTCCACCAGCGTTTCTCCACCAACACCATGCCGCGCTGGGCGCTGGCCCAGCCCTTCCGCTTCCTCGCCCACAACGGCGAGATCAACACCATCCGCGGCAACCGCTTCTGGGCACGTGCCCGCGGCGCGCGCATGCGCTCGCCCTTCGTCGACTTCCGCGAGTTCAAGCCGCTGGTCAGCCAGGACAGCTCGGACTCGGCCAGCCTGGACAACATGCTGGAAGTGCTGCTGACCGGCGGCATGGACCTGCTGCAGGCCATGCGGATTCTGATCCCGCCGGCCTGGCAGAACGTCGACGGCATGGACCCCGACCTGCGCGCCTTCTACGAATACTTCGCTCTGCACATGGAGCCCTGGGACGGCCCGGCCGGCATCGTCGTCGCCGACAGCCGCTACGCCGCCTGCGCGCTCGATCGCAACGGCCTGCGCCCGGCGCGCTGGGCGCTGTCCAAGGACCGCATGCTGGTGGTCGCCTCCGAGGCCGGCGTGGTCGACTGGCCGGCGCGCGACATCGTCGCCAAGGGGCGCTTGGGGCCGGGCGAAATGCTGGCGGTGGACCTGCACCGCGGCGAGTTCCTCGACACCGCGCGCATCGACCAGATCAACCGCGAGCGCGCGCCCTTCAAGCGCTGGCTGAAGCAGGGCGTGCGCTACCTCGAAACGGATCTGATCGACCCCAGCCTTGCCGCCGAGCCGATGCCGCGCGAAGAGCTGCTGCGCCACCAGAAGATGTTCAACCTCTCGGCCGAGGAGCGCGACACCGTGCTCAAGGTGCTGGCCGAAACCGAGGCCGAAGCGATCGGCTCGATGGGCGACGACACCCCGCTGCCGCTGCTGTCGACCCGCGTGCGCTCGCTCTACGACGCCTTCCGGCAGGCTTTCGCCCAGGTCACCAACCCGCCCATCGACAGCTATCGCGAAAAGCTGGTGATGAGCCTGCACACGCAGATCGCACGCGAGAGCAACCTGTTCGAGCTGAACCCGGCCTACGCGCGGCAGGTGATGATCAATTCTCCGATCCTCAGCCAGCGCAAGTATCTGCAGATCCTCGCGCTGCGCGAGGAAGGCGTCGGCTCGGTCGTCATCGATCTGAACTACGCCGAGTCCGAGGGCCTCGACGCCGCTCTGGCGCGCTGCTGCCGCATCGCCGAGGACGCCGTGCGCGAGGGCAAGCTGCTGGTGGTGCTGTCCGACCGCGCGATCCGCGAGGGGCATCTGCCCATCCATGCGCTGCTGGCGGTGGGCGCGGTGCATCAACACCTGGTCGCCTGCGGCCTGCGCTCGGACTGCAACCTGCTGATTGAGACCGCCACCGCGCGCGACCCGCACCACTTCGCCTGCCTGATCGGCTATGGCGCGACGGCCGTCTACCCCTACCTCGCCTACCAGACCATCTTCGACCTCGCCCGCAGCGGCGATTCCCAATCGCGTCTGGCCCAGCACCGCGAGCTGGGCCGCAGCTACCGCCGCGGCATCCGCAACGGCCTGCTCAAGATCCTCTCGAAGATGGGCATCAGCACGGTGGCGAGCTACCGCGGCGCCGCCCTGTTCGAGATCGTCGGCCTCGCCCACGAGGTGGTGGAGCGCTGCTTCGCCGGCACGCCCAGCCGCGTGGGCGGCCCAGGCTTCGCCGACATCGAAGCCGACCAGCAGCAGCTGGCCGAGCGCGCCTGGAACACCGGCTTCGGCGTGGAGGCCGGCGGCCTGTTCAAGTACATCCACGGCGGCGAGTACCACGCGTTCAATCCCGACGTGGTCGGCGCCCTGCAGGTCGCCACGCTCACCGGCGAGCACGCGGACTGGCTCAAGTACGCGAAGCTGGTGAACGATCGCGAGCCCTCCATGCTGCGCGATCTGCTGGAGCCCGATTTCGAGCACGCCACGCCGATCCCGCTGGACGAGGTCGAGCCGGCCTCGGCGATGTTCAAGTCCTTCGACTCGGCCGGCATGAGCCTGGGCGCGCTGTCGCCCGAGGCCCACGAAGCGCTGGCGATCGCGATGAACCGCCTGGGCGGGCGCAGCAACTCCGGCGAGGGCGGCGAGGACCCGGCCCGCTACGGCACCGAGAAAACCTCGCGCATCAAGCAGGTCGCCTCCGGCCGCTTCGGCGTCACCCCCGAGTACCTGGTCAATGCCGAGGTGCTGCAGATCAAGGTGGCGCAGGGTGCCAAGCCCGGCGAGGGCGGCCAGCTGCCCGGCCACAAGGTCAACGATCTGATCGCGCGCCTGCGCTATGCCAAGCCGGGCATCGGCCTGATCAGCCCGCCGCCGCACCACGACATCTACTCGATCGAAGACCTGGCCCAGCTGATCTACGACCTGAAGCAGATCAACCCGACCGCGCTGGTGTCGGTGAAGCTGGTCAGCCATGCCGGCGTCGGCACCATTGCCGCGGGCGTGGCCAAGGCCGGCGCCGATCTGATCACCGTCAGCGGCTACGACGGCGGTACCGGTGCCAGCCCGCTGACCTCGATCAAGGACGCCGGCGGGCCCTGGGAGCTGGGCTTGACCGAAGCGCATCACGCGCTGCGGGCGAACGGGCTGCGCGATCGCATCATCCTGCAGACCGACGGCGGCCTGAAGACCGGCCTCGACGTGCTGAAGGCAGCGCTGCTGGGCGCCGACAGTTTCGGCTTCGGCACCGCACCGATGATCGCGCTGGGCTGCAAGTACCTGCGTATCTGCCACCTCAACAACTGCGCCACCGGCGTGGCGACCCAGCACCACGTGCTGCGCGCCAAGCACTTCAAGGGCATGCCGGAGCAGGTGATGGCCTACTTCATTGGCGTGGTCGAGGAACTGCGCGGCTACATGGCCCAGCTCGGCATCCGCACGCTCAAGGAGCTGACCGGCCGCAGCGAGCTGCTGCGGCCGCGCGCGCATGTCGATGCCCGCCGCCAGCGCATCGATCTGCGGCCGATCCTGGCGCCGCCGCCGAGTCCGCCCGCGGCCGCCTGCGCGCCGGGGCGTCCGACCAAAGAGCCCGATGACTTCCACGCGCGTCTCCTGGCCGAGGTCGGCCCGGCCATCGAAGCGGGCCGGGGCGGCCGCTTCAGCTATCCGGTGCGCAACGTGCATCGCTCGGTCGGCACCGCGCTGTCGGGCATCATCGCGCGCCGTCACGGCAATACCGCGATGGCGGCCACACCGGTTCGACTGGATCTCTCCGGCAGCGTTGGCCAGAGCTTCGGCGCCTTCAACGCGGGGGGCCTGGAGCTGCACCTGACCGGCGAGGCCAACGACTACGTCGGCAAGGGCATGGCCGGCGGCCTGATCACGGTGCGGCCGCCGGACGATGCGCGCTACGTGGCGCGCAAGTCGGCCATCCTCGGCAACACCTGCCTGTATGGCGCGACCGGCGGCGATCTGTTCGCGGCCGGAACGGCAGGACAGCGCTTCGCCGTACGCAACTCCGGCGCCACCGCCGTGGTGGAAGGCGCGGGCGATCACTGCTGCGAGTACATGACCGGTGGCGTCGTCGCGGTGCTGGGCAGCACGGGTCTGAACTTCGGCGCGGGCATGACCGGCGGCTTCGCCTATGTGCTCGACCTCGACCGCAGCTTCGTCGACCGCTACAACCACGAGCTGATCGACTTGAACCGCATCACCCTGGAAGGTCTGGAGGCACATCTGCAGCATCTGCGCGGCCTGATCGAGCGCCACCGCGTGCTCACCGGCAGCACGCTGGCAGGCGAAATCCTCGATGATTTCCGCGGCTTTCTGCCGCGCTTCTGGCTGGTCAAGCCCAAGGCGGCGGGCCTCGATTCGCTCATCAACGCACTGCGGAGGGCGGCGTGATGAAGCGCGATCCCATGCATTTCCTGAGTTCCGGCCGGCGCATGCCGGTCGAAGTGCCGGTCAAGCTGCGCATCCTCGACGGGCGCGAAATCTACGGCCAGTACGAAGCCACCGACGCCGCCGACCAGGCCGCGCGCTGCCTGGACTGCGGCAACCCCTATTGCGAGTGGAAGTGTCCGGTCCACAACTACATTCCGAACTGGCTGGAGCTGATCCGCGAGGGCCGGCTGTTCGAGGCCGCCGAGCTTTCGCATTCGACCAACCCGCTGCCCGAGATCTGTGGCCGCGTCTGCCCGCAGGACCGCCTCTGCGAAGGCGCCTGCACGCTGAATGAGGACTTCGGTGCGGTCACCATCGGCAGCATCGAGAAGTACATCACCGACACCGCGCTGGCCCAGGGCTGGCGCCCGGATCTGTCGGGCGTGGTGCCGAGCGGCAAGCGCGTCGCGGTGATCGGCGCGGGGCCGGCGGGCTTGGCCTGCGCCGACGTGCTGGCCCGGCAGGGCATCGCCGCCGTGGTGTTTGATCGCCACCCCGAGATCGGCGGCCTGCTGAGCTTCGGCATCCCGCCCTTCAAGCTGGACAAGGAGGTCGTGCGCACGCGCCGACAGGTGCTGGAGGGCATGGGCATCGAGTTCCGTTTGGGCGTGGACGTCGGTCGCGATGTCAGCTTCGATCAGCTGGTGAATGAATTCGACGCGGTCTTCCTCGGCCTTGGCACCTACACCGCCGTCGACGGCGGCCTGCCGGGCCTGGACCTCGACGGAGTCGTGCCCGCCCTGCCCTATCTGATCAGCAATGGCCGGTATGCGCTGGGCATTGATCCCGAACCGCCGCGCCTGTGGGGCAAGCACGTCGTCGTACTCGGCGGCGGCGACACCGCCATGGACTGCAACCGCACCGCGATCCGTCAGGGCGCGGCAACGGTCTCCTGCGTCTACCGCCGCGACGAGGACGACATGCCCGGCAGTCGCCGCGAGGTGGGCAAAGCCAAGGAGGAAGGCGTCAACTTCCTGTTCCGCCTGCAGCCCAAGGCGATTCTTGGCGACGACGAGAATCGAGTGCGCGCGGTGCAGGTGGTTGAGACGCGTCTCGGCCCGCCCGATGCCAAGGGCCGCCGCCAGTTCGAGGAAATCGCGGGCAGCGAGCGCGAGCTGGCGGCCGATCAGGTGATGGTGGCTTTCGGCTTCACGCCGAGCCCGCCCGAGTGGCTGGGCAAGCACGGCGTCAGCCTGCAAAGCAACGGCCGCGTGCGCGTGGCAGAAGGCGGCGCCCTGCCCTTCCAGACCGCCAACGCCAAGATCTTCGCCGGCGGCGACATGGTGCGCGGCGCGGATCTGGTGGTGACGGCGGTGTACGAAGGCCGCGAGGCCGCCAAGTCGATCGCGCGCAGCCTGGGGGTGGCGGCGCTGGCGAGTGCCTGAGCGCTTGCCAGCGCGGCGTGGCCTTGCAGATGCGCATGAAGTGGCACAGCTTCGCCATCCCCTGAAGAGCGTGTCCTCGCCAAGATCCCGCGTTCGCGGGGGCGACGGTGACAGGTATCTGTCCGAGGATTCGCCTTCCTGAGAGCTTCTCAGCCCCACGTTGCGGATCAGAGGCTCTTGAAGAAACATCGGTTCGTCATCCCCGCGAAGGCGGGGACCCGGACCTCTCGCGACTGAGAGCATGTGAAAAAACCATCCGCCTACTGCGGCCGCCTCTGGCCGTCCGTGGCGGCAGCGCGCTCCGCGAATTCCGCGGTCACTGGCTCGCCAAACTCCCTTGAAGTCACGTCGCGCGCTTTGCCACGAACGCCCAGAGACGCCCTCGCTACGGCGTCTGGACTTTTTCACACGCTCTGAGACCGGCATTTTCTGGGGCCCCGTGCCCGCCTTCGCGAGGACAGGCTCCTCGCCGGGGCGACGGCAAGAGGTGATGCGCCGAGCGTTCTGCTTCTTGTGAGCGTCGCGGCTCCGCCGCCGTGGATCACGGTGTACTGAACAAGCCGGACGGCTGCGCTCGCGCTCCGTGCAGCGGCCTGGGGTAGGGCCGATCGAGCCGCACCTGCACAAACCCTGCAGGTCGCGAGCAGCCCCTTTCCTGCAAACGGCGGGTCATGGCCGGGCGAGACCAGCACGTGTCATCGTGGGCTTGCTGCTGGGCTTCGGCACCACAGCTGCGGGTACTGCTCGATCGGACGCATCGGAGCGTCTCTATGCTTTTGGCTCCCATGACTGGCTGAGCTCGAACACTCGTGTCCCGCTATCGAATTCCCGGCCCACTGGGACTCAATCCGATGATTCACCCGTTCGAAAGCGGCACACCAACGCCTTGGCGCCCAGCGCAGCCGCCCGGTGTTGCCCACGGCGGCGGGCCTTCGTCGGACGTGCTGCTTGCGAGCACTGCACCGGCCACGGCTTCGCAACCCCGCGATGTCACGGCGGCCGAAGGCGAGCGCATCGTCGCCCAGGCCGCGCTGTGGAAGGACACGCCCTATGCGGACCAGCCGCATCTGCAGCCACCTGGGCCCTACCGGCAGTACAACGGCGCGGGCGCCGAGCGCGGCATGGCCGGCGACTGCTCCGGCAGCACCTGGAAGATCTACGCCGCCGCCGGCTTTCCCTATGGCTATCGCGCCTCGGGACAGTGGTCCCAGGCCGTCAACAGCGGTCAGATCCCCTTCCGCCGCCTGAGCGAAGGCGAGGCCGGACAAGCGGGCGACGTGCTGCAGTTCAACGGGCATCTGGCCATCCTCGCTAGCCCTGGCCAGATGTGGACCGCGCGACGTTCGGGCTATTCCGCTACGGGCGAGTACTTCAACCGCCCCTTCACCCTGATGGCGATCCAGTACTGGGGCAACCCGGTTATCGCGCGCTATCGGTATCGCATGAGCACGGCCGCGAACGTGGCGACAGGGCTTGCATGATAGTGCTCACCCGCACGCTTCGTGTGTGCCTGTGGTCGGCGCTGAGCTTCCTTGCTTCCTCCGGCTTGGGCTGCGCGCAGCACCCTCCCTCCAAGCCTGAGCTCGATCCGCGTCGCCTGTTCTCTCCGGAACTCCAGTGGACCCCGGTGACGGCGCTCGCGGCCGTGTCCGACGAGGAACTCGGCACCCTTTCGGCGGAGCTGCGGGTCGCGTACATGGCCGGTGCAGCGCGCCGCGTCCTGCGGGACAGTGGCGCCGAATCGGATGAAGGCTGCAGCTTCGTAGCGCGTACGCTGGACGGCGATCCTGCTGTTCGCGGCGAGTTCCGCTGGCTGGGAAACTCCACGGAAGCCAAGGATCGAATTCTCTACACCGGAACCTCCCACTGCTCTGAGGCTTCCGTCAGCCTGCTCTGGGCGCGTGAAGCTGATCGTTGGCAAGTCGCTGCCTGGGCATTCGGAGACGCGCTGTATCTTCAGCCTGAGCCCAACCCAGCCGGCGTGTTCCTGTTGCGGCTTGCCGCCTGCTGCGCCGAGCGGGTGGATGTCTACAGGATTCAGTCGTTGAATGACGTCGAGCCACTCGCGCAGGTGGGGGTCGACATCCAGACGCAGGCGCCGGCGTCCGTCATCGCGCCCGAGACGGTGGCAAGCCGGGGCGAAGGTCTGCTGCGCCGATCGCCCGAGCGCGACGATGCGCCCAACGAGATCCTGACGTTCTGGGCCGAGAAGCCTGTGTTCGGCAATCAGCTGGATCGATTCAAGGCTGGCGCGAGCGGCTGGGTGTCTGCGCGAGTGGAAGACCCCAGCAGCGGCGAGGACTGGTGCTTCGTGAGCCTGCCACGCGTCGCCAACTCCTCACCCACAGCGGGTGTATTCAGCGTACAGGCGGGCTGGACGGAGTGCGCGCACTTGCGAACCGACGGGGACTAGGAGCCCGCGCGAGGCGCGAGGGATTGCTCCCCGCTTGCGTATCCGACGCTGCGCGTTCTGCACGGGTGGGTGCGCCGAAGGCGGACCCCAAGGGCAAGTACACGCTGCACCACAGGCGCAGCGATGCATCCTCTCTTACCTGCCCTGCAGCAGCCCCAGCAGCTCCTCGACTCCGATCGCAGAAGCCTGCGCCTGGTCGCCGATCACCTGATCGATCAGCTCGCGCTTGGCGCCGTGCATCCCCAGAATCTGCTCCTCGATGCTGCCGGCCAGGACCAGCTTATAGACTGTCACCGGGCGGGTTTGGCCGATGCGATGGGCGCGGTCGGTGGCCTGCTGCTCCACCGCTGGGTTCCACCAGGGATCGAGGTGGATGACGTAGTCGGCGGCGGTCAGGTTCAGTCCAACACCGCCGGCTTTCAGGCTGAGCAGGAACACGTCGCCTTCGCCGTCCTGGAAGGCTGTGACCTGTGCCTCGCGCTTCTTGGGCGAAGTCTTGCCGTCGAGGTAGCAGTAGCCGATGCCCTCGGCCTCGAAGCGCCGACGCACGAGCGCGAGGTAGTCGGTGAACTGGCTGAACACCAGCGCGCGATGGCGGTTGTCGACGAGCTCCTTGACCAGCTCGACCAGCTGATCGAGCTTGGCGCTGCCAAGCTTGAGTTCAGGGGCGACCAGATCCGGGTGGCAGGCCGCGCGGCGCAGCCGGGTCAGCTCGGCGAGGATGGCAAAGCGCTTCTGTTCACCGCTGGCACTGTCGCCTGAAATTCGTTCCAGCGCCTGCCGACGCAGGGCGGCCAGCAGCCGGGCTTCACCCTCGGAGGGTTCGATCGTCTGCACGATCTCGGTGCGTTCGGGCAGCTCGCTCAACACCTGCGACTTGGTTCGACGCAGCAGGAAAGGTGAGATCAAGCGCCGCAGCACGTCACGCTGGCCGCCGTGTGGCTCGCGCTCGATCGGCAGCAGGAAGCGGTGGCGGAAGCTCTCTTCGCTGCCCAGGAGGCCAGGGTTGAGCACGCGCATCAGGCTCCACAGCTCGCCCAAGTGATTCTCGAGCGGCGTGCCGGTGCAGGCCATGCGGAACTCGGCGCGCAGACGACGCACCGCCTGCGCGCGCTGAGTGGCGGCGTTCTTGAAGGCTTGCGCCTCGTCCAGCACCAGGCTGGCGAATTCGATCGGCTCGAAGGCCTCGATGTTGGCGACCAAGAGGCCGTAGCTGGCCAGCACCAGGTCGCCCTTGCCCAGTCCGCTCAGCGTCGCTTCGCGGTCGCCTTCGCCGAACACGCGCAGGCTGAGCGAGGGGGCGAAGCGCGTGGCTTCCTTGCGCCAGTTGGCGATCAGACTGGTGGGCGCCACCACCAGCGCTGGCCCCTGCGGTGCGCGCGCCAGCAGCAGGGCGAGAGACTGCACGGTCTTGCCGAGGCCCATGTCATCGGCCAGACAGGCGCCCGCGCCCCAGGTCGCAAGGCGGGCCAGAAAGTGGAAGCCATCGATTTGGTAGTCGCGCAGTTCGGCCTGCAGAGTGCGCGGCAGTTTGGGCTTGAGTGCGCGCGCCTCGGCCATGCGCTGCAGCTGCGCGCGGAACGCCGAATCGAGCTGACTGCTCTCATCCAGCACGGATTCCAGTGCTTGCGCCGCCGCCGCCGGCACCTGCACCTGACCGCGCTCGTCGGCGAAGGCTCGCAGGATCTGCAGGCGACGGCGCAGCTCGGCATCCAGCGCAAGGATGCGTTCGCCCTCCAGCCGCAGGAAGCGCCCCTGCGAAGATGGCAGGGCGCGCAGCAGCTCGCCCAAGGCGATCACGCTGCCGTCCTCCAGGCTGAGGCCACCCTCGGCCGCGAACCAGTCGCGCTTGGCGGCGATGTCCAGCTTCATCGGGTCGCGCAGCTGCGGTCGCAGCAGGGTCAGCGGCTTGCCGGCCTTCCATTCCAGACGCAGCTCGGGCTCAGACTGCAGCGCGGCGAGGAGGTCCAGCGCGTCCTCGGGGTCTTCCAGCTGCAGTCCCGTCTCGGGTGTCCATGCGTTCAGTGCGGGCACCCGCATCTGCAGGGCGCGCACGGCGGCCGTCTCGAGGCTCAGCGTTCGGCGACAGCGGGCCGGACGGCCTTGAACCACGCCAAGCAGCGCTTCGCTGCCCTGCCCGGGCAGCACGAAAGGCCCGTCCTCGCCCAGCGGGCGCAAGCCCAGCTGCAGGCCGAGTCCGTCCCCCGCGCGTTCGAGCTGTGCCACCAGGCGCAGATCGGGCTCGCACTCCTGCACTTCCAGGGTTTCAAGCGCGCTCTCGACCTTGAGCGCCGCCTGCATGTCTGGCAACAACTGCATGAAGGGTGCCAGCCCCTCCGGCGGCAGGTTCAGCGGTTCGGCGAGGATCGCCGCGAGCCGTCGCTGCAGTGGGTTGAGGCGCAGCAGGATCAGTTGGTGGCCCATGCGCTTCAGGCTCGCCACAGCTCCCGGCGCGGGCAGCGGATCGAGGCTGAGCTCAATGCGGCCATCAGGCTGGTTCTTGGCGCGCAGGGCCGGTTCACGGGCGACCAGTTTCAGCGGCTGGTTGTCTTCGGCGTCGGCCAAGCGCGGATGCCCCACAAGGGCGGCGACCACGTTGGAGTCGGCGCTGAAGCTGCCGTAGTAGCCGCCCTCGCGATCGGCGATCAGGGCCGAGTGCAGGCGGCGATCGGGCGTGTCGCCGGGCGCCAGGCGCTCGGCCAGCGCGGACAGCTGGAAGGTATCCAAGGGAAGCTCGCGACCGGCGGTATGGCCTCCGCGCACGGCGGGGCGCTGTTCGAACAGCTTGAGCCGCAGACCCTTGAGCGTGCCCTGCGGGGTCAGCAGCTCAACGCGCAGCTGACTGAATTCAGCCGGTGCAACAGCCTTCTCGGCCACGGGTTGCGCGGGCCGCAGGGCCTGGCTCAGCGCCTGCAGCGCGGCCTCCCAGGCCGGACGCGGTTCGACCCAGCGACGCAGATCGGGCTGCGCGCTGGCCGGCGATTCAAGGCTCAACAGATCGCCGATCTGCGCGGCGATCCAGCGGAAGCCAGCCTGCTCGGCGACAGTGCGCGCCGCCTGCAGGCGCGAGTTCAACGCCTTGGGAAGCGCAAAGCCCAGCCAGCGGTTCAGCAGGCCGATCCACCACAGGTCATCCACGCGGCAGCCGGTCGGTGCCTCCAGCGCGGCCCGCGGCAGCTCTCCCGACTGCATCTGCTGGAAGCGTAGCCACGCTTCGAACCCATACAGGCCCTCCGCGGGCTGCAGCTTGTACTTGCCGCGGCGCAGTTGATCGCGACGCTTCAGTGCGGTCGGCTGGGTGCTCACGCTGAGCAGGGCCAGATGCAGCTTGCCCAGCAGCCCCAGCGGCGCGTACTGCGGGCCGTTGAGCTTGCGCATCTCGACGCAGGCGCGTTCATGCGCGTCGAGCTGGGCCAGGGCTTCAGCGGAGTCGATGGCCGCCGTGGGCGAAGACTGCGCCTGCAAGCCGGCGCGCCAGGCCGGCCCCAGCACGCTGACGTCGAGACCAAGCGTGTCCGTCTCGCCGGCTTCGCCGCGCAGCAGCGCGTGTTCCATCAACTGCACGGTGAGCGAGCTGCGGCAGAGCTCGTCGCTGCGCAGGCGTTCGCAGGCCAGCGCGAAGACGGGCCCGGCGTGGGCGTCCGGATCAAACAGCTGCCGGCGCAGCCAGTAGGCGAGCAGCGGTCCCGCGAAGAAGGGCGCCATGCGCAGGACCAGGGTCGGATCCTGCGGCCACAGCAAGGCGTGCAGATCGCTGCGAGCCGCTTCGGCCGCGGTCGTGTCGGTGTGGCTGTACTGACCGAGCGCCATGCCCGGAACGTCGGCACCACCCAGCGCTGCCGCGACACGCAGGCGCCGGCGCAGGCTCTGGTAATAGTTGGGCTCGGCGACAGACAGCGCCTTGCCCGTGTCCCCTTCGAGCGCATGCGCCACCTTGGCCGCGCGACCGCTCCACACCAGCGACTGCACAGCGGCGCGGCGCAGATCGGCGTCTGCGAGCGGTGCAAAGTGACCCTCCCGCAGAGGGCGCATCAGCGGCTTCAGCAGGTCGATGCGGCGCTTGGCTTCCGCCTGGTTCGGCGTGTCCCAGAACGGATCGAGGCGGCAGATTCCGAGCGCCTGTTTCAAGGCCAAGGGGGCCACGGGCTCATCGACCAGATAGAGCAGCTCGATCAGCGCGCGCTCGGCGGGTGCGAGGGCCTCCAGCAGGGGATGCTTGAAGGGCTCGACGAGCGCCGCATCAGGTTCGGGGGCACTCGATAGCCCCTTCGGGGGGCGCTGGGCGACGGGCGCGCGGACAACAGGCTTCTTGCCCTTGGGCTTGGACACGCAATTCACTCTCGGCGGACGCGACTGGAGCGCGAGAAGCACGGGAGTGTACCCGTCCTGTTCGCCTGTCCAAATCGCCTGCGCGCCAAAACAGACGGGGCCTGCTTGCGCAGGCCCCGTCCTTTTGCCTCCGAAGAGGCGTGCTCGCGTCTACCCGATTACAGGCTGTAGTACAGCTGGTATTCCAGCGGATGCGTGGCGGCGCGGAACTTGGTCACTTCCTGCATCTTCAGCGCGATGTAGCCGTCGATGAAGTCGTCGGTCATGACGCCGCCGGCCTTCAGGAACTCGCGATCCTTGTCGAGCGCGTCCAAGGCCTGGTCGAGGCTGTGGCAGACGGTCGGGAAGTTCTTCTCTTCTTCCGGCGGCAGGTCGTACAGATCCTTGTCGCTGGGCGCGCCCGGGTCGATCTTGTTCAGGATGCCGTCGATGCCCGCCATCATCAGCGCGGTGAAGGTCAGGTAGCCCGAGTTCATCGGGTCGGGGAAGCGCATCTCGATACGGCGCGCCTTCGGGTTGCTGACGAAGGGAATGCGGCAGCTGGCCGAGCGGTTGCTCGCCGAGTAGGCGAGCATCACCGGCGCTTCGAAGCCCGGCACCAGACGCTTGTAGCTGTTGGTGGTGGAGTTGGCGAAGGCGTTGATGGCGCGCGCGTGCTTGAACACGCCGCCGATGTACCACAGCGCCAGCTGCGACAGGCCCGCGTAGCCGTCGCCGCTGAACAGGTTGCTGCCGCCCTTGGCGAGCGACTGGTGCACATGCATGCCGCTGCCGTTGTCGCCGACGATCGGCTTGGGCATGAAGGTGGCGGTCTTGCCGTTGCGGTGGGCCACGTTCTTGACGATGTACTTCAGCATCGTCAGCTCGTCGGCCTTCTTCACCAGGGTGTTGAACTTCGCACCGATCTCGCACTGGCCGGGGCCGGCGACTTCATGGTGGTGCACTTCGACCTCGATGCCGACCTGCTCAAGCAGGCGGCACATCTCGGCGCGGATGTCGTGCAGCGAGTCCACCGGCGCCACCGGGAAGTAGCCGCCCTTGATGGTCGGACGGTGGCCGCTGTTGCCGCCGTCGTACTTGCGGTTCGTGTTCCACGGGGCCTCTTCCGAATCGACCTCGAAGGACGCGCCGCTCATCTCGTTCTTGTAGCGCACCGAGTCGAAGATGAAGAACTCGGGCTCGGGACCGAAGAAGGCGGTGTCGGCGATGCCGGTCGACTTCAGGTAGGCCTCGGCGCGCTTGGCCACGCCGCGCGGGTCGCGGGTGTAGCCCTGCATGGTCTTGGGGTCGAGGATGTCGCAGATCAGGACGAGGGTCGGATCGGCGGTGAAGGGATCGATGAAGGCGGTGCTCGGATCCGGCAGCAAGACCATGTCGGACTCGTTGATGCCGCGCCAGCCCGGGATAGAGCTGCCGTCGAACATCTTGCCGTCCTCGAACAGGCTGGGCTCGAGCACGCGGGCCGGGAAGGTGACGTGGTGCTGTACGCCGCGGACATCCGTGAATCGGAGATCGATCCACTCGATCTCGTTGTCCTGGGCCAGCTTCTGAACCTGTTCGAACGACATGAAGCGCTCCGCGGGTGGTGGGGACTGCTGCAGTTGAAGCAATCATCGTGCCAGCCACGGAGATCCAACAAGACGTTGAAAAGAAAGCATATTCCTGACACTCCAAAGCCACATCGAGCCTACGTGGTGCGTGGCCTTGGTGATTTGCACCACTGAGGTGCATTGGCTCTCAGGCGGCGGCAGGCTGAGGCGCACGTCGGCGAATCCAGGCCACCAGGGACAGCATCACCGGCACCTCCACCAGCACTCCGACAACGGTCGCCAGCGCCGCGCCGGAGCCCAGGCCGAACAGGCT
The DNA here is from genome assembly GCA_046318115.1 of Lysobacterales bacterium. GTDB lineage: Bacteria > Pseudomonadota > Gammaproteobacteria > Xanthomonadales > Xanthomonadaceae > Aquimonas. The sequence goes on from JBKCVA010000089.1 coordinate 36,794, forward strand.
GATCGCAACCGCCACCGCCAGTTCGAAAAAATTGCTGGTGCCGATCAACGCGGAGGGGCCGGCCACGCAATGGGGTACGCGCAGCCAGTGATTCAAGCCCAGCGCGATCGCGGCGATCAGATAAGCCTGGATCACGATCGGCACCGCGAGCAGCAGGATGATCAGGGGCTGGGCAAGGATCTGCGGGCCCTGAAAGCCGAACAGCAGCACCAGCGTGACCAGCAGGGCGAGCATGGAGACAGGTCCGAGCGCAGCCTGCACGCGCTCGAAGCTCTGCGCACCGCGCGCAAGCAGCAAGGCCCGCAGCGCCTGCGCGATCAGCAGCGGCACCAGGATGTAAAGCCCGACTGACAGCAGCATGGTCGCCCAGGGCACGCTGATCGCCGACACGCCCAGCAGCAGGGCGACGATGGGCGCGAAGGCGAACACCATCACCGCATCGTTGAGTGCGACCTGGCTCAGGGTGAAGTTGGGCTCGCCGTCGACGAGGTTGGACCATACGAACACCATCGCCGTGCAGGGGGCGGCCCCCAGCAGGATCAGCCCGGCCACGTAGCTGTCGAGCTGATCGGCGGGCAGCCAGTCGGCAAACAGGCCGTAGATGAAAAGCACGCCGAGTGCGGCCATGGTGAAGGGCTTGATCAGCCAGTTCACCGCGAGCGTCACGCCGATCGCCCGCGCCTGCTGGCCGACCTCGCGCATGCGCGCGAAGTCGATCTTCATCAGCATGGGGATGATCATCAGCCAGATCAGCAGGGCCACCGGCAGGTTGACGTGCTCGACTTCCATCGCCGCCAGCGCCACGAACGCGGACGGAAACAGCTCGCCAAGGCCGATCCCGGCAATGATGCACAACGCCACCCACAGGGTCAGGTAGCGGCCGAACAAGTCCAGTCCGGGGCGCTGCGGCTCCAGATCGCGGGAGACGTTGCTCATGCAGGCACGCCCAGCTCGGCCAGCAGGCGCTGGACGCGCGCGGAGATATCGTCACGCACGGCCCGGTAGGCCTCGTCTTCCATGTGTTTGGGATCAGGCAGTGCCCAATCCTCGCGTCGCTTCGCCGGCACCCAGGGGCAGGAATCGCCGCAGCCCATGGTGATCACCGCATCGAAGTCGATGCCCTCCATCTCGTCCAGCGATTTCGAGTCGTGCGCCGACAGGTCGTAGCCGAGTTCGGCCATGAAGCGGACCGCCTTCGGATTGATCACGCCCGAGGGTCGGGAGCCGGCGCTGTGCGCCTCGACGCGCGCGCCACCGTGCATACGCGCAAGGGCTTCAGCCATCTGGCTGCGGTTGGCATTCTCGACGCAGACGAACAGCACGCGGACGGGTTCGGCGCTCATGGCTTGGTTTCCTGACAGACGGATGTGCAGAGATTCGCCGGCGCACAGGGGGCGCCGGCACAGCAGTTCTCGGTGAGGTAGGTCAGCAGCGCGTTCATGCGCTCGAAGTCGGCGACCAGCTGGATGTGTCGACCCTCACGCTGGTCCTGCACCAGACCGGCGGCACGGAGCTGGTTCAGGTGCGAGCTGAGCGTGGGGCCTGGGATGCCCAGCCGGTCTCTCAGTTCGCCCACGCAGAGGCCGGCGGGTCCGGCCTGGACCAGCGCACGGAAGGCGGCGAGGCGATGTTCCTGGCCAAGGGCGCGCAGGCAATCGAGTGCGATCAGTGTGTTCATTATTCTATGTTTCTGGAATTATCGAAATGATTGCACAAGAAAAGGCCCGCGTGTGCGGGCCCGGTCCCTGCTTTCCTCATGTCGAGCGATGAGCCCAACGGGCCTCCTGCCCGCTCGGCATCAGCGCGTGCGCGTCCCTGCGCGGGCGGGCCCTCCCTGGCCCCCGGGATCGGCACCGTCCTGGCGCCGATCTCCGGATCCCGGCAGCGCTGCCGCCGGGCGGGCGAGGCCTCCGGCCTCGCCGAGTCTGTTCGAGCGCGTCAGCGAACGCTGAACGGGCTGCTGCGCAGGCCGGGAACATAGCGGCGTGCCTGGGCGTAGCCGCTGCTGCGGCCATAGCCGACGCCGAAGTCACGTTCGCGATAGCGCTCATGGCCGTCGTCCTGCGCGGGCAGCGGACGCGTCGGCAGGGGGGCCGTGACAGCCGGCGTACGCGAGGTCGTGCGGGGGTCCGGGCTGATCATGGTGGTGTCTCCGTGCTGTGGTGTGCTGGTAGACTACAACACCAACTCAAGACCGCGATAGGCCGGAAGTCATGACGACCGCCGCGCGGAGGGTCACAGTGGGGAAGTGTTCAGAAACCGGGCCAGATCGGCGCCGCCACGTCGGGCACAGAGCCGGCATCGATGCAGCGGGTGCCAAGGGCCGCCGCGAGCCTCAGCTTTCGGCAATGCGCCGGGCGAGCGCGCGAGCGCGACGGGCGCGGCTGATCACGCCGGTCACCAGATGCCGAGGCTGGATGGGCTTGGTGAAGAAGTCATCGCCGCCCGCCGCGAGGACATCGAAGCGGACGTCCTGCTCGTGGTCACCGGAGAGGAAGACGATGGACAGCAGCTCGCTGCCCGGCAGGGCGCGGATGCGCGATGCGATCTCGATGCCGTCGATGCCCGGCATGTAAAGATCGAGAAGGACCACCTCGGGCTGGAATTCGCGCACCGCATCGACCGCCTGCTCGGGGTCCATGCAGGCGCGGGTCTGCACATTCTGGCTGCGCAGGACGGCCTCGCAGAAAAGGATCTGGCTGCGATCGTCGTCGACGATCAGCACGCGGAAGGGCCGGGCCTGCCCCGGCTGCACGGCTTCGAGCACGCGGGTGGCGAGGGCCTCCACGCCATCGGCGTGGCGGATGACCTCGTCAGCACCCGCGCGCAAAGCGAACATGCGCTCAGCCGGGTCGGCGCTGCGGGTCAGCACCAGCAGGGCGAGCCGCCTGTCCTCGCTGCGGTAGGCGTGGCTGAAGGCGCGCGCGCGGCGCGCGTACTCGGGCAGCTCGGTGGCGTCGATCAGCACCGCATCGAGCCCGGCGGCGATGGGCTGGGCGATCGCCGCTTCCACATCACGCCGCGCCTGTACCGCGATACCGGTGTCACGCAGCCGTCTCGACAGCGACTCGGCGAGCGCCGCATCCTGACTGACAAGGAGCAGGGTCCGGGGCGGCTGGGCGCTGCTGGCGGCGACCGCAGGCAGCAGGTCGAGATGGACCTCGGGTGCGAGGTCCTCGCACAGACGGCGAAGGCGCAGGCGCTGGTTGGCGTCGGGGTGTCGCCCTTCCTCGACGAAGGAGCACAGGTAAGCGGAGAGCGCGATCGCGTGCTCGACGACATCGCCTGCACTGGCGAGATCCGCCTCATGCACGAGGTCGTCCAACTGCTCGTGCAGCCCGACCACCTCACCGGGCTGCCACTGGCCCATCAGCACACGGCCGAAGCGCTCGACCCACTCTCGCGCACGCGCCTGAGCGGCGGAGGCCGCAGGGCTGGCATGGGAGGCAGGCAGGGCCGAGGACATGGTCGGAGTCCGTTGAAGCGGGCGAGGCCCGAGGCGGCAGCGGCGTCGATTCTAGCAATGACCGGAGGTCGCGCATTCCGCGGCGCGGCGCTGCCGGACCATAGCCCCTACCGACTCCACCACCCCGCGCCGACATCCCGTCGATCGATGCAGGGAAAGCCGCGTCACGCCTGCAAGGTTCTTGCCGCAAGGGGACGTCATGACCGGCCGTTCAGCTGGGAGGGAACAAAGCGGCGAGGCGCGCAGTCATGCTTGCGCACGCGCATCGCGCGCCCCCTCTCTTTCTGGACCGCCCACATGAGCCAACCGATCCGCGTCCTCGCCTGGATCCTCGGAGTCCTGATCCTGCTGGTCGCCGTCGCGGTCGCCCTCGCCTCGCCGCTGGCCGCCGCCTTTGGCGCCACGCCGGTGTTCAACAGCGTGATTCTGGCAGTGTTCGCGGTCGGCCTCGTGGCCAACCTGACCCAGGTGCTGCGCCTGCAGCGGGAAGTGCACTGGATCGAGGGCTTCAGACGTGCCAACCCTGAGCACCCGCCCAGCGGCCAACCGGTGCTGCTGGCGCCGATGGCCAAGATGCTGGGCAAGGGCGTCAAGCCGCAGAGCCTGTCCACCGCCTCCACCCGCACCATTCTCGACAGCGTCTATCTGCGCCTCGAGGAACAGCGCGACCTCTCGCGCTATCTGATCGGCCTGCTGATCTTCCTCGGTCTGCTGGGCACCTTCTGGGGACTGCTGATCACGATCGGATCGGTCAGCGAGATCATCGCGGGCCTGTCGGTCGGCACCGATGCCGCGCAGATGTTCGAGCAGCTGAAGTCGCGCCTGCAGGAGCCGCTGGGCGGTATGGCCACCAGCTTCTCGACCTCGCTCTTCGGCCTTGCCGGCTCGCTGGTGCTGGGCCTGACCGATCTGCTCACCGCCCGCGCCGCCAACCGCTTCTACAACGAAGTCGAGGAGTGGCTGTCGGGCCTGACCCGGCTTTCCTCGGGGGGCATCGGCAGCGGGGAAGGCGAGGCCAGCGTGCCGGCCTACGTGCAGGCCCTGCTGGAGCAGACCGCCGACGGCCTCGAGCGCATGCAGCGTGCCATGGTCGAAGGCGAGCGCGAGCGCCGCGGCGCCGCCGAGCAGATAGCCGAGCTCTCCACCCAGCTGGCGCGGCTGGCCGAGACCCAGATCGAACTGCGCGGCGCGCTGAAAGCCCTCGGCCAGGGCAATACGCTCAGCGAAGACCTGCGCTCGGAGTTCCGCCTGCTCGGGCGCACCATCGCGGCCGCCAGCGAGGCGCGCCGGGGCGCGCCGTGAGCACGCTCGCCGCACGCCGCCGCCGCGGCGTCGATTTCTGGCCGGGCTTCGTCGATGCGCTGTCGGCCCTGCTGATGGTGCTGGTGTTCCTGCTGCTGGTCTTCGCCGTCGGCCAGTTCGCACTTTCGGATGCCCTGTCCGGACGCGACCGCGCACTGGATGCGCTGAACCGCGAACTCGCCGCTCTCGCCGAAGCCCTGTCGATGGAGCGCAGCGCCAAGGAACAGGCCCTGACCCGGGTGGGTGACCTCACCGCCAGCCTTTCGACCAGCGAGCAAGCTCGCGCGCAGCTGCAGCTGGACCTCGACAGCACCCGCACCCAGCTCACCGACAGCGAGTCCGAGCGCGCGCGGCTGACCGCCGACGTCAACGCGCTGGCTGAGCTCAAGCGCCAGCTTGAAGCCGAACTGGCCTCGCGCCTGGCCGAGCTGGAGGAGAACAAGGAAAAGCTGGTGGTGCAAACCGACCTGTCGGCCAAGGCCGCCGCCCAGGCCGAGCTGCTGAACCGCCAGCTGCTGGCCCTGCGCGAACAGCTGGCGCGAGTCGAAGCCGCGCTGGCTACGGCGGAGGGCGCAGGCCGGCAGAAGGATCTGCAGATCGAAGAGCTGGGCGCGCGCTTGAATCTGGCGCTGGCCGACCGCGTCAACGAACTCACCCGCTACCGCTCCGAGTTCTTCGGCAAGCTGCGCGCCGCGCTGGGCAACCGTGCCGATATCCAGGTCGTCGGCGACCGCTTCGTAGTGCCCTCTGAGCTGCTGTTCCCCAGCGGCTCGGACGAACTCAATCAGGCCGGCATCCAGCAGCTGCAGCAGCTGGCCAGCACCCTCAAGGAGGTCAGCGCGCAGATCCCCGGCGACGTCGACTGGGTGCTGCGCATCGACGGCCATACGGATAAGCGCCCGATCAGCACCGGACGCTTTCCGTCCAACTGGGAGCTGTCCTCGGCGCGCGCCATCGCCATCGTCAAGTTCCTCACCCAGGCGGGCATCCCGCCGCAGCGGCTGGCGGCGAACGGATTCGGCGAGCACCACCCGCTCGACCCCGGCACCAGCGAAGAGGCCCTGGCCCGCAACCGCCGCATCGAGATCCAGCTGACCAACCGCTAGCAAGCAGGCCGGGCACGTCGAGGCGGCGCCGTTACGCCGCCGGCTGAACGCCATTGCAGAGCGGTGGGCCTTGACGCCCCGGCTCCATGGGGCGGATTTGGACCCGCCAGAGCCACACCCCTCGCCCGGAGCGCAGTTGAGGCGAGAGCAGGGCTTTGGTGGGTCAAGACCCACCCTATGGCTGAGGGCCAGGTGTAAGTTGGGTTACGGCTGCGGGCCAGGTGCAGGGTGGGTCGTGACTGCGGGCCAGTTGGAGGGTGGGTCCTGACCCACCGCAGCGATCAAGGGCCGCGATGCGTCGGCGCTGAGCGGCACGGGGCCATGCGAGAGACTCAGCCGATCTGCTTACCCTTCCGTCCCCGGGGCTGTGGCGTGCGGTGACTCGCGCGGAGGTGCCGGGCGCCCTGCGCCCGGGGCCGCGGCTTTAGCTCACTTCCAAGGCAACGAGGAGTTGCGGCAAGGCCTGCGCTGCGGTCGCGCGCCACACGCCGTCCATCCGCGCACTCAGCGCCGAGGGCTGAGGATTGATCTCGTAGCGCGGGCAGGTCGCGGGCGCGATGTCAGGCAGCCCGGCCGCGGGATGCACGAGGCCCGACGTACCGACCACCAGCACCAGATCGGCCGCCCGCGCCGCGCGTCCGGCGGCGGTGAATTCGTCCGCCGGCAGCGACTCGCCGAACCAGACCACGCCAGGTCGCAAGGGCCCGCCGCAGACGCTGCAGGATGGCGGTGCCGCGCGCAGCACGGGCGAATCCGCCCAGGCGGGATCAATGGCGATGGGCTGATCGGCATCGCAGTCGCGGCAGCGGGTGGCGGCGATGCGCCCGTGCAGGTGCAGCACCCCGGTGCTGCCGGCGCGCTCGTGCAGGTCATCGACGTTCTGCGTCGCCAGCACCAGGCCAGGCTTGAGCTGAGCGAGGGCGGCCAGCGCGCGGTGGCCGGCGTGCGGACGCGCCAGCGCGATCTTCGCCATCCGCCAGCGGTACCAGGCCCAGACCAGCGGCGGATCCGCATCGAAGGCTTCGGGCGTCGCCAGCCGCATCGGGTCGAAGCGCGACCACAGGCTGTCCTCGTCGCCGCGAAAGGTGGCGATGCCGCTCTCCGCCGACATGCCGGCGCCGGTCAGCAGTAGCGGGCGCTGCGCGCCGCGCAAGGCGTCCTGCAGCCCCCCGGGCAGGGGTTCGGACGAAAGATCGATGTCACGCATGGCGGTATCGAGGGTCAGGCGCCGTCAGTCTGGCTGGCCCGGACAGCCTTGGACGCGGGCCGGGCGAATTGCAAGGCTTGCTACCATCCACGCTGTTTTCACTCGAAGGATTTCCGCCATGAAGCTGCGTATCGCCGTCCTGCCCGCCACCCTCGCCGCCCTGCTGCTCGCTGCCTGCGGCAAGGACGACGGCCCGCTGCCGCCGCTCGCCTACGTGCCCGCCGATACGCCCTATGTGATGGGCGCGATTGAGCCGATCCCGCAAGCGGTCGCTGACGAGTGGCTCCGCCTGAGCAACACCCTGCTGCCGATGTACCGCGACCTGCTCGATCAGGCCATCACCGAGCTCGAAGGCAAAGCGGCTGAGGAAGCCGAAGGCCTGCCGTTGCTGCGCGGCCTGCGCGCCGAGCTGGACGGCAAAGCCGACCTGGCCCAGCTGGCTGATGCCTGGGGCCTGACGCTGACGCCGCTGAGCGCGTTCTACGGCATCGATCTGGTGCCGGTCATGCGCGTCGAACTCGCCGATGCCACGCGCTTCGCCGAGGGAATCGCCCGCATGGAGACCGCAGCGGGCGCCGCGCTCACCCGCGGCACCGTCGATGAGCTGTCGTACTGGAGCTTCCAGACGGACGAAGGGCCGCTGCGCCTCGTGTTCGCCACCCAGGGCAATCAGCTGGTCGCCACCCTCGCCCCCACCACCGCCGATGACGCTCTGCTGCGCCGGTTGCTCGGCCTCGAACTGCCCGAAGACAACCTGCTGGACGCCGGCACCCTCGCCGACTTGAACAAGCGCCTCGGCTACGTCGCCTATGGCTCCGGCTATCTCGACCATGCGCGCCTGTTCGAGCTGTTCGCCAAACCGATGACCGGCAGCCAGGGGGCGTTCCTCAAGGCACTCAAGATCACCCCGCCCGATGCGACCTCCGAGGCCTGCATGAGCGAGGGTCGTGCGCTGACTGCACAGTGGCCGCGCACCGCAGTGGGCTACACCCGCTTCGACGCCAGCGGCTACAGCATGCACGCCCTCATCGAAGCCCCCAAGCCGGTGATGGACGACCTGCGCACCGTGCTGGCGCCCACGCCGGGCCTGGCTGAAGCCGCCAGTGCGCTGATGAGCTTCTCTATGGCGCTGAAGGCCGACGCCCTGCCGCCGCTCGCCAGCAAGTGGGCCAACGCCGTGCGCAGCGCCCCCTGGACCTGCGAGGCCCTGCAGCCGCTCAACGAAAGCTTCTCCGAGCTGGGCGATGCGATGCAGAACCCGGCCGTGTACGCGGTCGGCCCCAGCGCCAACGCCTTCCATATGCTGCTCAGCAAGTTCGAGCTGCCGCCCGGCGGTTTTTCCTCGGGCGAGACACCGACCTTCGAGGGCAAGCTGCTGATCGGCTCGCCCAACCCGCAGGGCCTAGTGGCGATGGCGCGCAACTTCGTGCCGCAGCTCGCCGAGTTCCGCCTCGAAACCGACGCCGAGCCCGTGGCCCTGCCGACCCTGCCGGACTCCCCCGTCGAGCTGCAGCTGTTCGGGGCGGCCAGCAGCCAGGCGCTGGGCATCGCCATCGGCGAAGCGCAGCGCGACAGCCTGCGCGCCTCCCTGGCCGTGGACGCCGCCGGCCCGCAGCCGCTGATCCAGTTCAGCTACCAGGGCAAGCTCTACGGTGGAGTCATGCGCAGCGTGATGGAGGAGGCCGCCAAAGCCGATCCGAACGCGCCCGACATGAGCGCGATGTTCAAGCTCTACGAGGACCTGATCGAGCGCGCCGACGGGCAGATGCTGTTCACCGCCGACGGCATCGAGTTCACCGCCGAGTACGTGGTGCCGAAGCGCTGAGGTCGCCTGCTGCCGGCACGCAGCGGCCGCTCGGTCGCTGCGTGCCGGCAGTGTGGATCAGAAGCCGTACTCGCTGAAGCCGCCGTCCACCGCGATGCACTGGCCGGTGATGTAGCTCGCCGCCGGCAGGCACAGGAAGGCCACCGCCGCCGCGACCTCCTCGGGCTCGCCCACCCGCCGCATCGGCGTGCGCGCGATGACTTCATCGAGATAGTCCGGATCGGCCAGCTTGGGCGAGGTGCGACGCGTGCGGATGTACCAGGGCGCCACCGTGTTGACGCGGATACCGTCCTCGGCCCACTCGCAGGCGAGATTGCGCGAGAGCTGGTGCAGGCCGGCCTTGCTCATGCCGTAGGGCGCACCGGTGCGCACATGGTTCAGGCCCGACACCGAGCCGATGTTGACGATGCTCGACTGCGCATGCTGCCGCAGCAGCGGATAGGCCAGCCGGCACAGCTCGAAGGGTGCTGCCAGGTTCAGCTCGACGATCGCCCGCCACTGCGCATCCTCATAGTCCACGGCCGCGCGGCTGTCGTTGGTGCCGGCGTTGTTGACCAGGATCGACAGCGCCTCGCCGCGGTCCTCGATCCAATCGAACAGGGCGATGCGCTCCTCGGGCTGGGCCAGATCGGCGGCGAAGGTGGAGCATTCGAGGCCGGCGATGTCGTCCTCCAGCTCGGCCTGCACGGCCGCCAGGCGCTCGCCCTCGCGCGCCACCAGCAGCAGGCGCGCGCCGAGCGCGCCCAGCTCGCGCGCGCAGGCCAGCCCGATGCCCCAGCTGGCGCCGGTGATCAAGGCCACCTGGCCATCCAAACGCCAGCGCGATGCAGTCATGCCACGACCTCGATACAGGGAATCCGGCCGGCATAATCGCAGGCCGCCACCGCCGCGAGAACCCGCATGCGTGCCCCTCCCCGCTGGATCGCCACCGGCCTGTTCGCACTCCTGCTCGGCGCCTGCGCCGACGCCCCCACGCCAGTCAGCGACTGCAGCCCGCAGGCGCAGTGGCGCGCCGGCCTCGAACGACGCTTGCCCGACACGGCCTGCAGCGAGGACGCCGCCAAGGAGGCCCACCTGCTCGGCACTGAGCTGGCCGGCCTGCGCGCGGAGTTTTCAGAAATCGGTGAGCAGCTGCGCGACGCCAGCGAGGAACAGGCCGGCGTTCTGCAGCGGCGTCAGCGCCAGCTGCAGATCGACATCGAGGCGATCGAATCGGAAGCGCGCATCCAGGGCTGGATGCAGCACTGAAGCGCGCGTGCCGCCTGCAGCGCGAGCGCCCCGCCGGGTGGACTCCAGGCAAGCGCGCTGACCACCGAAGACCGGAACCAACGCGGGCGCCCGAAGGCGCCCCACGTCCAGGTCGATCTGCGAGGCTCAGTCTTCCAGCGGAATGACTTCCACTTCCTCGAAGTTGGACGGCCGCCTCTCGGCCTGGGGCCGAGTGGCCTGCGCCGCCGGCGGGGCGCCGCCACCGCAGCGCCAGGTGCCGAAGGTCTGCTCGCCGTTGAGCGGCTCGGCCAGCGGCTTCAGGGTATCGCCCTGGCCACCGGCCGCCTGGTTGCGCGCCAGCGTCTCCAGCTCGTCGCGCACCTTGATCGCATTACGGTCAACGAAGCCCACACGATCGCGCACGCTCACCGAGATCTCGCTCAACATGCTGCCGCAGCGGCTCATGTCGGCGTTGATGTCGACCACGCGAATCTCTTTGGCCTCGGGTTCGATCTTGACCCAGGTACAGGCCGGCAGCAGGGCAACAAGGCTGGCGAGGAGTGCAACGCGAACGCAACGAGACATGGGTGGGCTCCGAAGTCGCTGAATGCCGCGGAGTCTATCAAGGGCGGCCGCGAGCGCCGACGCGGCCTTGCGGAGAGCGTTCAGGCTGCCGGCAAACGTTCAAGGGCCGGCGCTGGCCCGGCCCAGCCGCGAACGTCGACAGTTCATCACGTCGGGGATCAGTCGCCGCGCGCCGCCTCGGCCAGAGCCGGCGCGCGCTTTCGCACCATCGGGATGGTCAGCACTGTGCTGGTGACGGCCATCAGTAGCAGCGCGGTGAAGGCATCGGCCGAGATCACGCCCTTGTCGAGCAGGATGGTCGCGAAAATGATCTCGATGAGCGCTTTGGTTTGCAGCAGCCAACCGATCAGCTGCGCCTCGCCGGGCTTCCAGCCGAGCAGACGCCCGGCGATACGCACGCCCGCCAGCTTGCCCGCCACCGAAGCGGCCAGCAGCGCAGCGGCCACAATGAACACGGTCGCGCCGCCGGCATCCCACTCGGTGCGCAGGCCCGTGGACAAGAAGAACACCGGCATCATCAGCAGCAGCACGTGGTGGCGCACCAGGTCGTAGTGCTCCTCCTTGAACCACTCGCGGTCCATGATCACACCGGCCAGGAAGGCGCCGACCATGAAGTGCAGGCCCGCGGCATCGGACGCCAGCGCGCAGGCCAGCAGCCAGACCAGGCCCAGCGCCCAGCGATCGACATCGCCGACCCGGCGCAGGCCGCGCCGCACCCAGGGCGCAAGCACCGCGAACGCCACCAGAAAGCCCAGCTGGTGCAGCAGCCGATCGGCATCGACCAGGATCAGGGCCAGCACCACCCAGATCGCGATGTCGTCCAGGCTGGCGTAGCGCAGCACGCGCTGACCGAGCGGCGTGCGCAGAATGCCGAGCTTCTCCATCAGCAGCATCAGAATCGGCAGCGCCGTCACGGCGCAGCCCATGCCGACGCCGGCGACGAACTGCCACTCCGACGCCTTGGGGCCGATCAGGCCCGGCTGCCAAAGCAGCAAGAAGTGCGCAGTCACAGCCCCCAACAGCAGCGGCAGGAGCAGCGCCAGCCCCGCCGTGACGGCGGTTTCGCGGCGGCCGCCCCAGGCCTTCTTGAGGTCCAGCTCGATCCCAGCCAGCCACAGGAACACGATCACTGCCCAGAACGCGATGCCGTTGAGGTTGTCGATGACCGTGGGCGTGAACAGCGCATCGTGCGCTGCGGGGAACAGCGCGCCCGCGATGCCCGGCCCCAGCAGGATGCCCGCCACAATCTGCACGACCGGCAGAGGCGCAACGTCGTCCGTGCGGGCCAAGCGCCAGAACAGCCACGGCAGGGCGAAGATCAGCAGCAGGACGAGAAGATACGCAGTCTTGGGATTGATCGCTTCAGGCATGAGGCAACTCGACGGGGCAGGGCGCGCCGAGCCAGACCCGGCGGCGTGAAACACGCGCGGGACGTTGAGCTGGCGCGAGAGCGAGCGCGCGACTTAACCAGCGGACAAGGGCCCTGTCAAGGCGATCGCACGCAGGTGGCATTGGGCTGGCACTGTCTTGGCGACAGATTGACGAGTCCGCGCAAATCGCAGGACGGTTAACCCTACCGAGAGCACACAGCGCCTGGTCATCGAAGGGCTCGACTTGCTGCTGGCGCAGAGCGGCCGCTGGGCGGACAGCGCGCCAGGGCGACGGCGCAAAAGGCCGGCACCGGACCGAGGACAAAGCAACAGCAAAGCCCGCCGCATGGCGGGCCTTGTTGCGTGTAGCGGACGGAGTGCCTTGATTGAGCGATCAGTTCCAGCGTTGGGTGCTACAAGGCTAGACCTGACGCAGTTGTCCTTCTTGACCCCGTAGTCCTCACATGACGCCGTTCATGAGGCGTACCGCCCTACGCGGTAACGTCGAAGGGGGCGCAGGTGAAGACGACTGCCGATAAGTTCACAGGATTGTGGGAATCAATGACCCTCGGTGCTGACCAAAGCTTCCGGGGCATTCGCCGTCCAACGCGGCGATTCGAACCCGTTCAGATGCAGAAGACCGCGGAACACACGGACCTCGCCCAGAAACGGCCCGCCGCTCGATGGCTCGATCAGCTGACGACCAAGAACCAGTTCGTCAGCATGGGCAGCCAACGACCCTGAAAAGGCGGTGACTTCAGTAGTGGTCCAGTTGGCACCCTCTGCGCGGAAGCGCAGGGTCGCGAGCGAATCGGACACGAAGAAGTCCACGCCATTGCTTGCGAGTGATTCCAGCTCAGGGCTCGGACCGCTTACGTCTGCCGCGTCAAATTCTGCAGACAGAAGATACTGGTCCCCGGCGCGGGTATAGACGCGTACCCGGCCACGATTGCCACGGTCCAGTACGGCCAGGGTCGAGTCGCCCAACGCCAACTCCCTTCCGAAGTCGCGCCCGACGGAAGGGCTGATCCTCTGGAAAGGTGTCCAACCTGAGACACCGCGTTCCAAGGCCATGACGATCCCCGACGCCTCAGCCGAAACAGGGGCAAACATCGCGGAGATCACAGCGACGTCACCACGCATATCCAGAGCCCGGCCAAAGTTGTCCGCCGCCTGGCCCTGGGGATCCGTGATGATCTGCGTGGCGGACCAAGTATTCGTCTGTCGCTCAAAGGCGAACACGGCCCCTTGGGCTGCGTTGCCGGCGACGTTGGTCCAGGGGGCTCCAATCAGAATGCGGTCGCCCCGCATCGCTAGCGCGAACGCGAAGCCCGAACTGGCGGAGCTTGGCGCAGGCCTCAACTTCTGCACCATGCGCCAGCTGGCGGCGTCCTTTTCGAACAGGTAGGCGGAGCCGATCGCCTGCTCGCCCGAAACCACGTCCTCACAGGCGCCAACGAGCACGCGATTGCCATCGAGTGCCAAGCTGCAGCCGAACTTGTCGCCAAAGTCTCCATCGGGCGCAGCAAGCGTCGACGACAGCTGCCAGCCTGTCTGGCCTCGCTCGAACACATGCACCCGGCCCTGATTCGAACCACCGCTACCCACGGCTTCGGGCACACCGACGACGAGGAAATCGGCGCTGACGGCAAGCGTCTTGCCGAATCCAAAATCGCGGGTAATGTCAGGGGAGGGAATCACCTGCGTCGCAGCAGAACTGGGCAGCGCGCCAATCGTCCATGCCAGCACAAACGCTCCGACACGACAGCTCAAGCTTTTCATCCTGAATCACCTCATAGTCTTTCAATCAAACAAATGGCGGAACGAGTACCGATATCGCGGGCTGCATGGGCTGCAGCGGGTATCCACGCGGATTCAACGATGCATTGCGAAAGCATAGTGCACAAACGCCGCCGGATCGCTCCGGCGGCGTTTGTGTTTGCAGCCCTGCCTCTGGCAGCTCAGCCGCTGCGCTTCACTCCACCACCTCACCATCCGCATCCAGCACCTGCACCGGCACTGATGCGCCGAACAGTTCACGCACCGGCTGTTCGATCTTGCTCAAGTCGCCGACGATCACCCAGGTCAGGGCGTCCGGCTGGATCACGCCGGCGGCGCTGCGGACCTGGTCCAGGGTCATCGCTTCCTGCAGGGCCTGGTACTGCAGCGGCCAGTCGTCCGGGCGCTTGTAGCGCAGGATGCCGCTGACCTGGCCGAGCACCGCGCCCGCGCTCTCGAACGAGCCGGGCATCGCGCGCACGTTGCGGGCCTTGATCTTCTCGACTTCTTCGGCGCTGGCCGGTCGCGCGCCGGTGAACTCGCGCAGCTCGCGCTTGATCTCGGCGATCGAATCGACGGTGCGGTCGATCTGCACCGGGGCCGAGACGATCCAAGGGCGCTGGCCGAGTGCCGCCGGCACGAAGCTGTAGCTGCCGTAGGACCAGCTCTTGTCCTCGCGCAGATTCATGTTGAGGCGCGAGGAGAAGGTGCCGCCGAGCACGCCGTTGGCGACGTCGAACTCGATCGAGCGCGGATCCTGGGTGGGTGCCACCAGCTGGCCGGCGAGGATGTTGGCCTGGATCGCGCCGGGCTGATCGACCAGGAACACGCGCTGGCCCTGCGGCACTGCCACGGTGGCAAGGGCAGGCACCGCCGGTGCGGGGCCGTCGGCCTTCCACTCGGCGAAGTGCTTCTCCAGCAGCGGCATCAGCTCTTCGAGCGTGATGGCGCCGACCGCGACGATGGTGGCAAGGCCCGGGTGGGTCTGATCTCGGTGGAACGCCAGCAGCTCCTCGCGGCTCAGAGCGGCGATCGATTCCTCGGTGCCGGTGCCGCTGAAGGGGATGGCATAGGGATGGCCTTCGCCGAACAGCACCGGCGGCAGGATGCGCAGCGGGATCGAGTTGGGCCGCGCCTTCTCCTGGCGGATGGCGGCGATCCAGCTCTGCCGCACGCGCTCGATGTCGGCGGCGTCGAAGCGCGGACGCAGCAGGGTGTCCGCCAGCAGATCCAGCGAGGGATCAAGGTTCACCCGCAGCGCCGACAGCGAGACGCTGGCGCCGTCGAGACCGGCGCCGGCGCCGATGCTGGCACCCAGCGATTCGGCGCGCGCGCCGAAGGCCAGCGCATCGAGATCGCCGGCGCCTTCGTCGAGCATGCCCATGGTGAAGCCGGCGGTGCCCAGGGTGCGGCCCTGGTCCAAGGTGTAGCCGCCGCGGAACTCGATGCTGAGCTGCACCACCGGCACGTCATGGCGCTGCGCCAGCACGACCTGCACGCCGTTGGACAGCGTCGCGCGCTCCAGCGCGGGAAAGCTCAGCTTGGGGAACTCGGTGGTCTGCGGCACGCCGGTCGAGCGGTCGACGCCTGCGTCCAGCGCGCGCAGGCCGGGTGCCGGCGTCGGCTCGACCAGGGCGACAGCTTCCTCGCCGGCCTCGATGCTGCGCACATCCGGCGGCGAAGGCGGGCGCTGGCCCGGCACCACCACCAGGGTGTGGTCGCCGCTGGACAGCCAGCGCTGGGCGGTGGCCTGCAGCTCGGACGGGGTGGCAGCCAGGATCGTGCGCATCTCGTCGCGGAAGCAGCCGGGGTTGCCGGTGTAGACGGTGCACTGGGCCAGCACGTCGGACTTGCCGCCAAAGCCGCCGACGCGCTCGATGCCGCGGATGAAGCTGGCTTCGAACACGGTGCGCGCCTGCGCCAGCTCTTCGTCGCTGATGCCTTCGTTCAGCAGCCGCGCGATCTCCTCGTCGAGCACGCGCTCCACGGTCTCCGGCTCAACGCCCTGCTTGACGTCGACGAAGACCAGCAGGCGACTGCCCAGCTGGCCGCCGAGCAGGAAGCTCGACACGCTGTCGGCCAGCTTGTCGGTGTGGACCAGGCGGCGGTCCAGGCGCGAGGTGCTGCTGCCGCCCAGCAGCTGCGAGACCAGCTGCAGGCGATCGGCGTCGGCGTCGGTGGCCTCGGCCACGTTCCAGGCGCGGTAGACGCGCACCTGGGGCACGCGGTCGGGCAGCACTTCGCGGGTCGAGGTCTCGCGCTTGGCGACGTCGACCTTGGGCTGGGTGGTGACCGGGCCGGGCGGGATGTCACCGAAGAAGCGCGTGACCTTCTCGCGCGCGGTCTCGACGTCGATGTCGCCGGCCAGCACCAGCACGGCGTTGTTCGGGCCGTACCAGGTGCGGAACCAGGTGCGCACGTCGTCCAGCGTGGCGGCATTGAGATCGGCCATCGAGCCGATCACGCTCCAGCTGTAGGGATGCCCCTCGGGATACATGGCCTTGGACAGGCGCTCCCAGGCCTGGCCGTAGGGCTGGTTCTCGCCCTGGCGCTTCTCGTTCTGCACCACGCCGCGCTGCTCGTCGAGCAGCGCCTGGTCGATGGCGCCGAGGAAGTGGCCCATGCGGTCCGACTCCATCCACAGCGCCATGTCGAGCGCGGTAGTCGGCACGTTCTGGAAATAGTTGGTGCGGTCGGTGTTGGTGGTGCCGTTCTGGCCGGTGGCGCCGACCTGCTCGAAGGGCTCGAAGAACTCGCCCTTGTAGTTTTCCGAGCCCTGGAACATCAGGTGCTCGAACAGATGGGCGAAGCCGGTCTTGCCGGCCGGCTCGTCCTTGCTGCCGACGTGGTACCAGACGTTGACCGCGACGATCGGCGCCTTGCGGTCGGTGTGCACCACCACGCGCAGGCCGTTCGGCAGGGTGAAGGTCTCGTAGGGAATGTCGACCGGCAGCGCGATCTCGGTCTTCGCGGACAAAGCAGCGACATCGCCGCGCACGCGCTCGGCGGGCGCGCAGGCGACGAGCGATACGCCAAGCAGAGCGCTGAGAAGCGCCACCGCCAGCGGTTTGGTGGAAGGCAGACGCATGCGCCGCTCCGTATCCGTGGAAAGGGAGCACGATCATAGCCATGCGACATACGCCCGCTGACCTGCCAGTTGGCACAGGGCACGCGCGAGGGCCCGACGCCCTCCCTGCGTCGGGCGGCCGTCACGCTCAGGCGAAGATCAGGACTGCGGCGCGTGGCACGACCGACACTCGCCAGGGCGAAGGCGCCTCCTGCCAGCTCCCTGCGTCCGCCAGGTGCGCGAACACCGCTCCGTCAGGGCCTTGGGGGGGGGCCGCTTCGAGCGCCCCCCCAAGGCCGCCACACAACCCCGGGGCCCCCGGGGGCGCCGGGGGGG
>JBKCVA010000090.1:0-61963 GCA_046318115.1 Lysobacterales bacterium
TCCGAAAAGCTCGACCCGCTCGGCAAGGGCTTCGACTATCGCAAGGAGTTCCAGAAGCTTGACCTTGATGCGGTCATGGCCGACCTCAAGGCCCTGATGACCGACTCGCAGGAGTGGTGGCCGGCGGACTACGGCAACTACGGCGGCCTGTTCGTGCGCATGACCTGGCATGCGGCCGGCACCTAGCGCAGCTACGACGGTCGCGGCGGTGGCGGCACCGGTGACCAGCGCTTCGCGCCGCTCAACAGCTGGCCGGACAACGGCAACCTCGATAAGGCCCGCCGCCTGCTGTGGCCGATCAAGAAGAAGTACGGCAAGAAGCTTTCGTGGGCAGACCTGCTGATCCTTGCCGGCAACGCGGCCATGGAGTCGATGGGCTTCAAGACCTTCGGCTTCGGCGGCGGTCGCCCCGATATCTGGGAGCCGCCGGTCGTCGACTGGGGCCCCGAGACCGAGTGGTTGGGCGACAAGCGCTACAGCGGTGACCGCGAGCTCGCCAACCCGCTCGGCGCCGTGCAGATGGGCCTGATCTACGTCAACCCCGAAGGCCCGAACGGCAAGCCGGACCCGCTGGCCTCGGCGCGCGATATCCGCGAAACCTTCGCGCGCATGGCGATGAACGATGAGGAGACGGTGGCGCTTACCGCCGGCGGCCACACCTTCGGCAAGGCGCATGGCGCTGGCGATGCCGCCAAGGTGGGTCCGGAACCCGAAGCGGCTGACATCGCCGAGCAGGGTTTCGGCTGGATCAGCAGCCATGGCAGCGGCAAGGGCAACGACACCATCACCAGCGGCATCGAAGGCTCGTGGACGCCGAACCCCATCCAGTGGGACAACGGCTACTTCGACGTGCTGTTCGGCTACGAGTGGGAGCTGGTGAAGAGCCCTGCCGGCGCCTGGCAGTGGCACCCGAAAGACCTGAAGCCCGAGCACCATGCGCCGTCCGCGCATGACCCGTCGAAGAAGGTCACGGTGATGATGACCACGGCCGACATGGCCATGCGCATGGACCCGGCCTACGAGAAGATCTCGCGCCGCTTCCACGCCAACCCGAAGGAGTTCGCCGACGCCTTCGCCCGCGCCTGGTTCAAGCTGACCCATCGCGACATGGGCCCGCGTGCCCGCTACCTCGGCAAGCTGGTCCCGAGCGAAGTGCTGATCTGGCAGGACCCGGTGCCGGCGGTCGATCACCCGCTCGTGGATGCCAACGACGTGGCCGCGCTGAAGGCCAAGGTGCTGGCGTCCGGCCTGTCGACCCGCGAGTTGGTCTACACCGCCTGGTCGGCGGCCTCGACTTACCGCGGCACCGACAAGCGTGGCGGCGTCAACGGCGCGCGCATCCGTCTGGCGCCGCAAAAGGACTGGGCGGTCAACGAGCCGGCGCAGTTGGGCAAGGTGCTGGGCGTGCTGGAAGGCATCCAGAAGGACTTCAACGCCTCGGCGTCGGGCGGCAAGAAGGTCTCGCTGGCGGACCTCATCGTGATCGCCGGCAACGCGGCGGTTGAAGATGCAGCGAAGAAAGGCGGCGTCCATGTCGCCGTGCCCTTCAATCCGGGCCGCACGGATGCGACGTCAGAGCACACCGACGTCGACAGCTTCGCGGTGCTGGAGCCGCGCGCCGACGGCTTCCGCAACTACGTGGCCAAGGGCTTCGAGGACAAGCAGGCCACCCTGCTGGTCGACAAGGCGGCCCTGCTTGAGCTGAGCGTGCCGCAGATGACGGTGCTGGTCGGTGGCCTGCGCGCGCGGGGCGGCAACCACGGCGACGCCAAGCATGGCGTGTTCACCGACCGGCCCGGCGTGCTCAGCAACGACTTCTTCGTCAACCTGCTGGACATGTCGACGAAGTGGACCCGCTCACAGGCCGATGCCAACGTGCTGGAGGGCCGCTGCCGAAAGAGCGGTGCGCTGAAGTGGACGGGCACGCTGACGGATCTGGTGTTTGGCTCGAACTCGCAGCTGCGCGCCCAAGCCGAGGTCTATGCCGAGGACGACGCGACGGAGAAGTTCGTGCATGACTTCGTCGCGGCCTGGACCCAGGTCATGGAGGCCGATCGTTTCGATCTGAAGTAAGCCACGGCGTCTCGGGCCCGCCGACGTGGGCGGGCCCAACCTCACCCAACCCCGCATCGTCGTCTGTTCGGCGCTGCGGGGTTTTGTTTTCGCGCGTCTGCCCAGCCAGTGAGTGCGCATCGCGGGACAAGGCGCGCGGCGGCCGGGCCTCTGCCCAAGGCAAGGCTCAAGGATTTGTTGCCGCGCGTCATGGAGGGCGCGCCTGTGGGTCGAGCACGCAAGTGCTTGCTCTGTGTTGCCCTAAGCTAGCGCGCTCATCTCGCACTCGATGGCCTGCTCATGCGCTTGAACTTCGCCGCCTGCTCCCCTCTCAAGGCCCGCGTGACCCTGGTGCTCGCGCTCGTCCCGGCAAGCGTCGCGCTGGCGCAGGAGAACAATGGCGTTGCACCGGCCACAGTCGAGGCCTGCGCCGCGATCGACTCCGATCCGGTGCGCCTGCAGTGTTACGACCGCGCGGTGCGGCGCGATCCACGCCGGGCTGCCGAAGCCGAGCAAGAGAACGCAGAGCTCGCCGCGGCCTATGACGCGCTGGACGCGCGCCTGCACCCCGATGGCGTGCGCAACCAGGCGGAAGAGCGTGTGGCGGCGAGCATCGCGTCGCGCGAGCTGTCCGCGCTCGATCGGCGTTGGGAGCTGAGCCCCGAGTCCAAGCTCGGCAGCTTCAATCTGCGTGCCTACAAGCCGGTGTATCTGCTGCCGCTGGCCTGGAGCAGCCGCCCCAACCGATTGCCGCAGAGCCCCAATCCGGAGAACCGCCTGCAGGACCCCTTCGACCTGCAGCCGACCGAGGCGCGCTTCCAGCTGAGTCTCAAAACCAAGGTGGCGCAGGGCCTGCTGTTCGGCGAGGGGGATCTGTGGTTCGGATACACGCAGAGCTCGCGTTGGCAGCTCTACAACAGCCGCACCTCGCGGCCCTTCCGCGAGACCGTCTACGAGCCCGAAGCCCTGCTGGTGTTCGGCCCGAAAGCCGAAGTGTTGGGTTGGGACCTGCGCATGGCCAGCATCGGCATCAACCATCAATCCAATGGCCGCAGCCTGCCGCTGTCGCGCAGCTGGAACCGCGTGGTGGCCGCGTTCGGCTTCGAACGCGAGAACTGGCTGCTCAGCCTGCGTCCGTGGTGGCGCATCGGCGAGGACGCGGAGACGGACGACAATCCCGACATCGTCGACTACCTTGGGCGCGGCGACATCAGCCTGGTGCACCGTCGCGGCGCGCATGAGTTCGCGCTGCTGGCGCGGCACACCTTCAAGTCGGGCGCGGAGTCGCGCGGTGCCCTGCAGTTTGATTGGAGCTTCCCGCTGTCGCGCAGCCTGCGCGGCCATGTGCAGCTGTTCGAGGGCTATGGCGAGAGCCTGATCGACTACAACGTGCGCAGCACGCAGATCGGTGTGGGCATCTCGCTGTTCGAGTGGTTCTGATCGCGCAGCGGGTCCGGCCATGGCTCGTGGCACAGAGCCTCAGCCGCGGCGGTTGCTAGCATTCCGCAACTCCCACTGCAGCGAGACCCGAAGCATGCGCACGGACGCCTTCTATCCGATCGGAACGCCCGGACAGCCCTGGGGTGCGGCCGAACGCGCCGAATGGCTGGCGCGGCAGCGGCGCCAGCGCAGCTATGCGCACGAGGTGGTCGGCGTCATCGACGGCCTGCGCGAGAGTTTTGAAGTGCTCGAGTACGGTGCCGTGGACTACAGCGGTGAGCACTTCGCGCTGTACGCCCTGCGCAGCCGCGACTGGAACCCCGCGCTTCCCGTGGTGCTGGTCACTGGCGGCGTGCACGGCTACGAGACCAGCGGCGTGCATGGCGCCCTGCGCTTTCTGCAAAGCGATGCGCAGCGCTATGCGGGGCGCATCAACCTGCTGGTGGCGCCCTGCATCAGCCCGTGGGCCTATGAGCGCATCCATCGCTGGAATGCGCAGGCGATCGACCCCAACCGCAGCTTTCGCCCCGACGGTGCCGCCGAGGAAGCGTCGGCACTGATGCGCCTGGTGCAGGCGCTGGAGGGCGACGTCCTGCTGCACATCGACCTGCACGAGACGACCGACACCGACGAGAGCGAGTTCCGACCGGCGTTGGCGGCGCGCGACGGCAAGCCCTTCGAGCCCGGCGAAATCCCCGATGGGTTCTACCTGGTCGGCGATACGCAGAACCCGCAGCTTGCGTTCCAGTCGGCGGTGATCGAGGCCGTGGCGCGGGTGACCCACATCGCGCCGGCCGATGCCGCCGGTCAGATCATCGGCTCGGACGTGGTGGCGCCCGGCGTGATCCTGTATCCGTTCAAGGCGCTTGGCCTGTGCGCGGGCTTGACCGATGCGGTCTTCACCACCACCACCGAGGTCTATCCCGACAGCTCCAGGGCGACGCCCGAGCAGTGCAATGCTGCGCAAGCGGCTGCTGTGTGCGCAGCGATCGAGTTCGCGCTGGCGCAGCGCTGAGCCACTGCCAGCAGCGCGTCCTGCGGCTCGGCCGGAGTGGGCCGGGCCGCGGCAGGCGCATGGCTTTGTCACCTGCTCTCAGCGCGCGGGCGCTTCGGCTCCTGTCAGGCTGCGCGCCAGCCCGATCAACTGCAGGAACTCACCGCGCAGACCGTCACGGTCCTCGCCGCGGGCGGCCACCGCCAGCTGCTCGACGCGATCCCAGCTCATCGCGCCGGCGTGTTCACCGCCGCGCAGCAGTTCACCATAGCCGGCGACCGCGGCGGCGAAGCCGAGGTTGGCGCTGGGCTGCTCGCGCAGGCTGCCGCGGGCGATTGGCTGTTCGATCAGCTGGCTGGCGTCTTCGCCCGGGCGCTTGTAGCGAAGACGCAGCAGGGCGATCTCGTCGCTGCGCGCGTCAGCGACGGCGTTCGCGGGTGCATAGCGCAGCGGCGCGCTGGCCTCGCCGCCGGAGCCGACCAGAGCGATCTCGTAGAGGGCAGTGACGCTGTGGCCGGCGCCGATCTCACCTGCATCCACGCGATCGTTGTCGAAGTCCTCGCGTGCCAGCAGGCGGTTCTCGTAACCCAGCAGGCGGTACTCGGCAACCACGGCCGGATTGAACTCGACCTGGATCTTCACGTCGCTCGCCAGCGTGTGCAGGGTGCCGCCCATCTGCGCCACCAGCACCTTGCGGGCTTCCAGCAGGCTGTCGATGTAGGCGTAGTTGCCGTTGCCGATATCGGCCAGGCGCTCGGCGGTCTGCTCGTTGTAGTTGCCGGTGCCAAAGCCCAGCACGCTGAGCGCCACGCCGGACTTCCGCTGGTCCGCGACCAGGGTCTCCAGTGCGTTGTGGTCGACCGTGCCGACGTTGAAATCGCCGTCGCTGGCGAGGATCACCCGGTTGATGCCGCCCTCGACGCGCGCCTGCTTCGCCACGGCATAGGCCAGGGCGATGCCGGCGCCGCCATTGGTCGAGCCGCCGGCTTCGAGCTGTTCGAGCGCGGCGAGGATCTCGCCGCGCCGCGCGCCCGGCGTCGGCGGCAGCACGAGGCCGGCACTGCCGGCATAGGTCACGATGGCGACCGAGTCCTCATCGCGCAGCTGGTTCACCAGCAGGGCGAAGCCGCGCTTCAGCAGAGGCAGTTTGTCGCTGTCCTGCATCGAGCCCGAGGTGTCGATCAGGAACACCAGGTTCGCCGGCGGCAGCCCGCTGGCATCGACAGCCTGCGCCTGCAGCGCGACCTGCAGCAGGAGTCGCTTGTCGTGGAAGGGCGAGGGTGCCAGCTCGGTGGCGAAGGCGAAGGGTGCCTCGCCGGCTCGGGGCTTCGGGTAGTCGTAGCTGAAGTAGTTGATCAGCTCTTCGATGCGTACGGCGTCCGACGGCGGACGCTGTCCGGCGTGCAGCATGCGACGGAGGTTGCTGTAGGCACCCGTGTCGACGTCGATCGAGAAGGTCGAGACCGGCTGCTCGGCGACGCGCAGGATGCCATTGCGATCGATCTCCGCGTAGTTCTCCCGATTCGTCACCGGGGCCGACATCGGTGAGGACGCAGGCGGGGGCGGCGGGGCCACGAGCGGCGCCAGACGGGCGGCCTCGGCAGGATTGACGCGAGCGCCGGTCACCACGATCTGGTCAAGCTCGGCGTTCTCCCGCGGCGCGTGTTGTGGCGCGGAGGAGATCGGTTCGGCGGGCGGCTGTGCAGCTTTCTGCGCGGGCCCCTGGCAGGCGGCGAGAAGGCCGACGCCCAGCGCCAGCGCGAGCGCACGGCGAGGGCGGAAGGCAGCAGCAGAGCGCGCGGCGTGCATCGGCATGGCGGGTGTCCTCGGTGGGTGGGGCGTCAGCGTGTACGCAGCGATGCCCGGAACGGGGTTGCCAGGGCCGGCGCGGGTGCGGATCCGTTCAGGCGCCGCCTGCGCGGATCGTGCGGCTTCGGCCACAATCCATCCATGTCCAGCCTACCTTTCGCCTCGCTGCCCTCCTGCCGTCTCTGGTTGCCCACCGCGGCGGGACCGCACATCTCCGATGTCGTCGTCGACACCGATGCCCGTGGTCGCGTCGTCGGCCTCCGGCCTGCGACGGTGTCGCTGGGTCAGCCATGGGCCGTGCCCGGCATGGCCAACCTGCACTCGCATGCGTTCCAGCGCGCGATGGCGGGCCTGGCCGAGCGCAGGCTCAACCCGCAGGACAGCTTCTGGACTTGGCGCGAGACCATGTACCAGCTGGCTGCGCGCTTCGACCCTGACAGCCTGCGTGACGTTGCCGCCCAGCTCTATGCCGAGATGCTCGAAGCCGGCTACACGCGGGTCTGCGAGTTCCACTACCTGCACCATGCGCCTGAGGGTCGCCCCTATGCGGATCCGGCGGCGATGTCGCGGGCGCTGGTCGAGGCCGCGCGCGAGACCGGCATCGGGCTCACCCTCCTGCCTGTCCTGTACATGACCGGTGGCTTCGACGCTCGCCCGCTGAGCGAGCGCCAGCGTCGCTTTGGCCATTCGATCGATACCTACCTGCGCCTGCTGGATACCCTGCGCGCGGAAGAAGACGAGCGCCTGCGGATCGGATGTGCCCTGCACAGCCTGCGCGCCGTGCCGCCGGATGCGATGCGCGAAGTGCTGGCCGCACTGCCGGGCGACAGTCGCATCCACCTCCACATCGCCGAGCAGACCGGCGAGGTCGAGGAGTGCGTTGCTCTGCGGGGCGCGCGGCCGGTCGAATGGCTGTACGCGAATGCCGAGGTCGATGCCCGCTGGACCCTCGTGCACGCCACCCACCTCGACGCCGGGGAAACGCAGGCCATTGCGCGCAGCCGGGCTACGGTGGCCGTCTGCACCACCACCGAGGCCAACCTCGGCGACGGCTTCTTTCCGCTGCTCGACTTCATGGCTGCGGGCGGTCGCTTCGGCATCGGCAGCGACTCGCATGTCACGGTCGGCGTGGTCGACGAACTGCGCTGGCTGGAGTATGGCCAGCGCCTGCTGCACCGGCATCGGACCCTGGCCGTCGAGGCATCGACGTCTTCGGTGGGTGAGAGCCTGCTGGCGGCGGCGCTGCGCGCGGGAGCGGACTCCGCAGGGCAGGGCAGCGCGGTGCCCGGGGGCGTGTTCGCAGCCGGTGCCGACGCCGATCTCGTCACGCTCAACAGCGCGCACCCGGCACTGCATGCGGCCACCTCCGCGGATGTCATCGACCGCTGGCTGTTCGCCAGCAACCGCCCCGCCATCGATGGTGTCTGGGTCGGCGGCGTGCAGTGTGTGGCAGCGGGGCGTCACCTGCAGCGCGAGACGATCGAGTCGCGCTTCGCGGCCACGCTCAAGACTTTGCTGGCGGCCTGACAGCGATGGCCTGGACTCTGGCCGCCGACGTGGTGCTCTTCCTGCACCTGTGCGTGGTGGTCTTCGTCGTGCTGGGCCTCGGCCTGATCGTGCTGGGCAACCTGCGCGGCTGGCGCTACGTCAACGCCTGGTGGTTCCGCCTGGGGCACCTCGCCACGATCGGCGTGGTGGTCGCGCAGAGCTGGCTGGGCGTGGTGTGTCCTCTGACCACCCTGGAGCTGTGGCTGCGCACGCAGGCGGGCGAAGCCACCTATGCGGGCGGCTTCATCGAGTACTGGCTCAGCCGGCTGCTCTATTTCGAGGCGCCCGCCTGGGTTTTCGTGTTGGCCTACAGCGCCTTTGGCCTGTGCGTGCTGGCCGCGTGGTGGCGTTGGCCGCCGCAGCGCGGTGGCGCGGCGGGGGCACCCGCTGCGCGCGCCCCGGACGCCCGGTGACGCCCGGGTCGCTCCAGCGGATCAGGCCGCCGTGCGAGCGGTGGCGCGGCCGGGCGGCACGCCCTTCATGAACTGGCGGTACAGCACCGGCACCACGAACAGGGTCAGTACGCTGGAGAAGGCCAGCCCCCAGACGATGGCCGAGGCCACTGGCCCCCACAGCAGGCTTTCGCCGGCGAAGCCCATGGCCAGCGAGAACAGGCCGGCGATGGTGGTGCCGGTGGTCATGGCGATGGCGATCACGCGGCGTCGCGCGGCGTAGATCGCCGCGTGCAGGCTGCGCATGCCGGCGGCGCGGCGCTGGTTGGCGGCATCGATCAGCACGATGGCGCCGTTCACCGAGATGCCGATCAGGGCGATCGCGCCATACATGGTGTAGAGCGAGACCGGGTTGCCCGAGACGACCACGCCGAGGGTGACCCCGACCAGGGCCAGCGGCACGGTGACCAGGATCAGGAAGGGCTGCCAGTAGCTGCGGAATTGCGCGGCCAGGATCAGATAGATCAGGCCGATGCCAAGCAGACTCAGCGGCCCCATGGCCGCCAGCGATTCGTTGATATCGTCGAGCTGGCCGGAGAAGTCGAGGTCGGCGTTCGGGTAGGCCGCGCGCACGGTCTCCCACTGCTCGCGCAGGGTCTGCGCTGCCGCCACCGCATTGTTCACCGAAAGATCCAGATCGGCCTCGACGGTGATCGCACGGCGGAAGTTCCAGTGCTTGATCAGGTCGGCGCTGATGCGCGTCTCGTACTTGACCAGGGCGCCCAGCACCGTCGTGCCGCCGCCGGGCAGCGCGACCGGCTGCGCGAGCAGGGCTTCGATGCGGTCGAGTCGCTGCGGCCTGGCCTGCACGCGCAGCTCGACCTTCTCGCCACGGTCGCGCAGGTCGGCGACCACCTCGCCGTCCACATGCAGGCGCACGAGACGCGCGACCGCGGACGGATCGAGTCCGGCCTCGCGGGCGGCGGCCACGTCGACCTCCAGCTTGAGCTCGCTGCGACCGGGGCTGGAGTCGTCGCTGATGTCGCGCGCGCCTTCGATGCCGCCGATGATCCGCTTGACCGCATCGGCGGCCGCCGCAAGTTCGGCGGGATCGTCCGCGCGCACCTTGACGCTGATCGCCTTGCCGGTGGGCGGGCCGCCGCTCAGCTTGAAGAAGGACATCTGCGCCGGCACCGGCGCGTTCTCAATGTCGCTGCGCATGCCCTCGATGATCTCGTCGATCAGACGCGATTCGTCGGTAGCGGGGTTCAACGACACCGCAATCTGGCCGTAGCGATCACCATAGACCGGCTCGACGTCGGTGAACTTGATGCCGGCCATCGACACCACCGAGCGCGCTTCGCCCTCGCGCAGATGACGGCGCACGATCTGCTCCACGGTCAAGGTGTGGGCGATGCTCTCCTCGATCGGCGTGGTCGGCGGCAGGTCGACATTGACGTAGAACAGCCGGATCGGATCGAAGGCGAAGAAGTTGAAGCGCACCGGGCCGCTGTTGAAGGCCGCGCCCAGCACGATCAGGCCCAGGGTTCCGAGGAACAGGGCGAAGGCGCCGCTCAGGTACCGCGCCGGCCGGCGCATGACGTGGATCAGTGCCCGCGTGTACTTGACCCGCAGCGCATGCGTCCAGCGCTCGCGCCAGGCCTGGCTGCGCGAGGCGCTGAGAGCCTTCGGGCCCAAAGCCACGACGTGTGCGGGCAGCATCCACACGGCCTCGACCAGGCTCACCGCGAGGCCCACCGTCACCACGAAGGGAATGACGAACATGAACTGGCCGAGGATGCCCGGCAGCAGCATCAGCGGAAGAAAGGCCGCCACGGTGGTGGACACCGCGGCCAGCACCGGCAGCCCGACCTCGTGCAGACTCTCAAGCGCTGCCTGAAGTGCGTCGGTACCCCGCTGCATGCGGTAGTACATGGCCTCTACCACCACCACCGCATCGTCGACGAGCATCCCCAGCACGATCACGATGCCGAGCAGCACCGAGACGTTGAGCGAGTTGCCGGTGATGTCCAGCAGGATGAAGGTGCCGGCGATCGAGAACACCACGCCCAGCGCCACCATGGCCGAGATGCGCGAGCCGAGGAACAGCCAGCACACCCCGAGCACGAGGATCAGGCCGACCAGGGCGTTGTCCTGCATGATCGCCAGCGCGTCGCGGGTGGGGATGGACTGGTCGTCGCTCAGCACCAGTGACAGGCCGGTGCCGGCCAGCACCGCGTTCTTGCGTTCGACGTAGTCGCGCAGGCGGTCGACCAGCTCCAGCGTATTGCTGCCACCGATCTTGGTGACCGACAGCAGCACGGCCGGCTGGCCCTCGGTGCCGACCAGCTGGCGCGGCCGCTGGCTGATCCGCCGCACCTCGGCGAGTGTGTCCAGCCGCACCGCGGCCCCGTTCGCCAGCGGCAGCTCGAAGCCGGCGAGACGCTCGACGTCGGGTACCGCGCCGGCCACGCGCACCAGCCACTCGGCGTCGCTGGCATCCTGTTTGCCGGCGAAGACGTCGCGGAACCAGCCGCGCAGCGCATCCGACAGCTGTACCGCGTTGATCCCGCGCGCGGCCAGCTGCTGCGGGTCGAATTCGACGCGCAGCTCGGGGTCGCGGAAGCCCAGCGCCAGCACCCTGTCGACGCCGCTTATGCGCTCGATGTCCTCGCGCACGCTGCGCGCGGCGGAGCGCAGGTGCTCGTCGTCGGCCTGGCCGCGCAGCACCACCATCGCGGTGGGAAAGCCGTTGGCGGTGGTGATCTCGAGGATGTCGGGGTCCAGCGCCTCCACCGGCAGCTCGGCATTGGCCTTGTTCTGGATCTCGCGGCGGACGTCGTTGACGCGCTTGTCGAAGGTGCGCTCGTCGATCTCGCGGAAGCGCACCAGGATGTTGCTGACGCCCTCGCGCGAGGAGCTGATCACCCAGCGCACGTCCTGCACATTGCGCAGGGCGTCTTCCAGCGGATTGGTGATCTTGGCTTCGACGTCCTCGGCCGACGCACCGGGCAGGGCGGTGCTGACGTTCAGCCAGTTGAAGTTGATTTCCGGGTCCTGCTCGCGCGGCATGGTCGCGTAGGCGATCGCGCCCATGACCAGCACCACCGCAAACGCGATGTTGGCCAGCGGATGGTGGGTGATGAGCCGCTCAAGCAGGCTCATCGTTCCAGCACCGGCAGGGCGTCGCCATCGTTCAGGCCCTGCTGGCCGCGACTGACCACACGCGTGCCCGCAGGCACATCAAGCCGGAAGGGTCGACCCTCCTCGGCCCCCTCGGCTGGGGCGAAGCGGGCTGCTCCGTTCTGGTCGATGAAGGCGCCCAGGCGGCCGCCGCGCTTGACCATCAGTTCGGCGGGCAGCAAAAGGTCCGCGCTCGTCCACTCGATCATGCCGGTGCTTCCGGCAGGCGCGGCGCCCTCGGTGAAGGCGAAGCGCGCAAGCTGCGTGCGTGCGCTGCGTTCCAACAGCGGCGACAGCGCTTCAAGACGTAGCGGGTAGCGCTGGCCTGCCGACACGAAGGTCAGGTCGCGCCCTTGTTCGAGCCGGGTCGCGGCCTCAGGCGCGAGCTGGGCCTCGACTTCCGGCGCGTCCGTTGACACGAGGCGCAGCAGCGGAGTGCCTGGCGTCGCCAGTGCGCCAACCTGGGCCTGGCGCTCCAGCACGACCCCGGCAAAGGGCGCACGGACGCGGCACTTGTCCAGCTGCCTCGCCGCGGAGTCACGCGCGGCGCGGGCGAGATCGACCTCCGCCTTTGCAGCATCGAGGCCGGTCTCGAGCGCCAGCAGTTCGTCCTCGCTGATGTGGCGCTCTGCCCGCAGGCTGCGCCCGCGCTCGGCGCGCTGGGTCGCCAGCGTCAGCCGCGCCTGCGCCGCCTTGAGTTGGGCTTCCGCCTGTTGCAGTCCCAGTCGCGCGTCGCGCTCGTCCAGGGTGATCAACTGCGCGCCAGCCTCGACCTTGCGGCCGGCCTCGACATGCACGGCAGCTACGGCAGCCGTGAGCTCGGCGGCGATCAGCGCATCGTTCGGCGCCAGCACGGTGGCGCTGGCGCTCGGGCGGTCGGGCAGGGCAAGCGCCTCGACAGGCTCGATCTCGACGACAGTGGAGGTCGATTGCGGCGATGGGGGCTGTGCCAGTGCCAGCATGGATGCGAAGGGGTGCAGGCAGGCAACGGCGAGCGCTACTGTGAGGGTTCGGCTTCGCATGGGAGACATCCTGTCAAGCGAGCGCGCGGCGGTGGCCCAGTGGCGCGCGGGAGTCGCTATTTCAGCACGTTGCGATGAAAGTCCGCAGGTGAGCAATGTCACTCGGCGAGACGGCAGGCGCGCTGCATGCAAGCCGCCGGGCACGTCTGGGCAGGGCGACGGCGCGCGGTCCCGTCCGCCTGCCTCACCTGCGCTCAGAGCGTTTGAAAAGGCCCAGACGCCGTAGCGAGGGCGTCTGTGGGCGTTCGTGGCAAAGCGCGATACCGGAATTCGAGGGAGTTTGGCGAGCCAGATCACCGCGGAAATCGCGTAGCGCGCCGCCGCCATGGGCGTCCAGCGGCGGCCGCAGTAGGCGGATGGCCTTTCCACATGCTCTCAGGTTGGCCGCGCCGTGCCCGCCGGCCAGCCACCGGCAAAGTCGATGACCGATCCCGTGTGGAAGCTGCCGGCGCCGACGGCCAGATAGCGCACGAGCTCTCCGAGCTCCGCGGGCTGCCCCAGGCGCCCTGCGGGCACAGTACGCGCGACGTAGGCCTGACCCTCGGCGTCGTCGATGAAGCGTGCCCGGGGGTGGTAGGACTCGCTGTAGAGAAAGTTCGGCGCGATCGCGTTGACCGGAACGCCGTGCGGCGCGAGTTCAATGGCCAGTGAACGTACCAGCGCATTGGCAGCCGCGCGCGCCATGTCGGGCAGCGCTCCGCCGGGCTGGGTCAGGGCGGTGCGGCACGAGGTGATCATCACGATGCGGCCTTGGCCCTGCCGCTTGAAGATCGGCACTGCGGCTTGAAGCAGGCGGAACGGGGCGTACACCAGGGCCTCGAAGGTCGCCACCCGTTGAGCCTCGGTGACCTCCTCGATCGGCGCGTGCACCACGGGATGCACGTCGTTGCTGATCAGCACGTCCAGCCGACCCCGCGCGCTCAGGATCGCTTGCAACAGGGGGTTCGGTTGCTTGGACGCGGCGAGCGCGACGCCCTGCGGATGCTGCGCTTCGAAGGCCGCTCGCGCGGCAGGGTCCTCGAACGCCGCATCGGTTGCGAAGACGAGGAAGCCCTCTTTCGTCAGCGCCTCGACGGCCGGTGGACCGGCGAACTGCAGGGCGTGGGTGACCAGGGCAACGCGCATGCGTGCTCTCCGTGCGGGGAGACGTCAGCTTGACGCGCACCGGAGCCCCGCGGCAGTGGTCTTTCGGGCACTGTCGCGGGACATCCGCCGGTCGCCTGCGCGGTGACGGGTGTGCTTCGGGCTCGGACACCCGGCGGTGAGCTCGGGCAGAGGCTAGGCGACGCGCCTGCGCAGTCCTCGCGCGCCGAGCACAAGTGCCGCCAGCGCCCAGAAACCGAGCGCGCCGAGCAGGCCCAGCGGCGCGGCGGCCGCTTCGGTGCTGTCCGCGTAG
This sequence comes from Lysobacterales bacterium, assembly GCA_046318115.1. Taxonomy (GTDB): domain Bacteria; phylum Pseudomonadota; class Gammaproteobacteria; order Xanthomonadales; family Xanthomonadaceae; genus Aquimonas. Next base: position 13,837 of record JBKCVA010000090.1, read on the forward strand.
CGCGGCACTTTGCCTTCATCCTCGATGGTCCATGCGCGCTCTTCGAACACGTAGGGGTAGAGCTGCAGACGCAGCGCCCGGTGCAGGTCGCGCACCCGATCCAGAAACTGCAGATGGGCTTCGAGATCGCTCTCGGCCAACCGGTGCAGGGCGGCCTGCGTGGCGACGCCGGGCAGCAGCCAGCCGAGCTGGTGGGTGCTTTGCTCGCGCTGGCGCAAGCGCTCGCGGTACTCCTCACTGGCATCGCGTACGGCAACGTCGCCGGCGTGCTGCAGGGCGAAGTACCACTTCCAGTGGAAGCGCGTCTCGACCGGCGGGGTGTCGCGCCACTCCGGGTGGTCGACAAAGAAGCGGGCGAAGGTCTCGGGCTTGGGGCGGTCCCAGCCGGCATGCACTTCTTCGCGTTGGGCCAGCATCAGCTCCAGCCCGCTGTCGACCGGCAGCGCGCGCTGCAGGGCCGCCTGTCCCAGGCTGGGCAGCACCAGACAGAGCAGCAGCCACAGCCCGACCAGGCGGGCGGCGTGCGCGCCGGAGCCGCCGCGGGCGCTGGCGACGGCGAGGCACAGCCCCGCCCAGAACAGCACGTACAGCGCGCACAGGGCGATCAGGCTTGCGAGGGCCGCAGCCTGGGCGCCGCTGTGGATCGCGAACGGCAGCACCGGCAGGCACAGCGCCAGCAGCACCAGCGCGGTGCGCAGCCCCGCGCGTCGCCACCACAATCCGCCCCCGGCCGCGGGCAGTGCGCGCAGCAGCGCCAGTCGTCCCGCTTCGCGTTCGGCGCTGAACAGGTCGTGCAGCAGGGCGATCAGCACCAGCGGCGTCAAATACACGAGCACGAAGGCGAAGTCGAAGCGACCGGTCAGCGCCAGCGCCGGGTTGGCGTGCTCGCCCTCGTAGATCTGCGCTTCCAGCCCCAGCGCGCGGACCCGCATCAGCCAGGGCGCGATATCGCGCTGTCCCACGGCGGCAAAGCCGAGCGCGGCGGGTTCGTCCCAGGCCAGAACAGAGCGGTGGTAGGCGAGATTGCCGGCGTCGCCGCTGGCGCCATAGCGGGCCATCACCAGGGCGCTGCTCTCGGCCTGCAGGGCCTGGGCTTCGGCGATGCGCGCGCGCTGCGCGTCCATCTGCCGCGCGCCGTTCCAGCTGGCGGCAAGGCTGAGCGTGCCCAGCACCAGCAGGGCGAACGCCGCCATGCGCGCGCGCAGCAGCAGGCGCAGCTCCCGCCGCAGCAGCGCGAACGCGCGTGGACGCTGGTCGCCGGTGGCAGGTGATGCGAACGCGCTCATGCCGCGTGCTCCGTGCGTGCGGCAAGCCGGTGCAGTGCGATGCCCAGCAGCAGCATCCACAGCAGGAGCACCGCGGCCGCGCGCAGCACCTGTGCGTCCGGCGTCGGCGCGGGCGGCATGAACTCGAAGCGCGGAAGGGTGGCCCAGGTGTCACGCGACAGCTTCTGCGCGCGGTCATCGACCTGCTCGATCTCTTCCGCATGCAGAGTGTTGAGCGCCTGCACGAAGGCGAAGCGATGCTGCTCCGCCTGCGCGAGAAACGCGCGGTGGGTGCCCGCGTCGGTGCCGCTCAACTGCATCGAGGCGGGGCGCAGGGCCAGCAGCGGCGACAGCCAGCCGAGCGCGGCGAGCGCGTCCGCCTGCGAGGCCTCGATCGTCTGCAGGGCCTGCATCTGCTGCTGGAACAGCTCGCTGGTGAGCCGTTCGCCTTCCAGCATGACCAAGCCACCGTAGTTGACCGGCAGGTCTTCGATGCGCTGCACGCCGTAACGTTCCAGCACCTGCTGGCGGAACGCGCTGAAGTAGGGGTCGTTGGGGTTGTGGCTGTCGCCGATCGCCGCCAGCGCTTTCTGCACGCCGATGTCGGTGGCGACCCGCGTGGGCAGCGGCTGACTCCGCTGCAACTGGTCGGCGGCGATGCGCGGCAGGGCCACGCACAGCACCGCCCACAGCGACAGCCCGGCCAGCAGGGCCTCGCGCGGTCGTGGCGCGAGCAGCGAGATCAGCAGGGCCAGCAGCACCCACAGCAGGGCATACAGCAGGTACAGCGCACACAGCAGCACCGCGGGCAGAAGCCGGCCGTGCGCACTGGCCACCGCGAGCACGGCGATCAGCGCCGGCGCGCTGAGCGCGGCCGCGACGCCGGCCTGGGCGAGCAGCTTGCCGGCAACGATCTGCGCCAGCGGCACGCCCTGCACCCGCAGCAGGCGCAGACTGCCGCCGGCGCGCTCGCGGGCGATGGCGGCGTGCGCCAGCAGAACGATCAACAGCGGTAGCAGCAGCTGCAGCACAAAGGCCGGGCTGAGCTGACCAAAGCGCAGCAGCAAGGAGGACTGTCGCGCATCGCCGAAGTTGGCGCTGTTCTGGCGATGCCCTTCAAGGTAGATGAGATGCCCGGTGTAGGCGTCCACGCCGAAGTCGAAAAATGCCAGCGGGCCCAGGGGGCGCAGCGCGAACTGGCCGTAGTGCACGACCCGGTGCGGGTGCCGATCCGGTTGATCGAGAAAGGCCTGGTCGCTGCTGGCCTGCGCACGCTCGCGCGCCGAGTCGGCGCGGGCGCGCTGATCCAGTGCCGCGACCGTGGCCGCCAGCATCAGGATCAGCATCAGCACGGCCGCCGCGCGGCTCAGCCCGTGGCGCAGCAGCCAGCGGAGCTCTTCGCTAGCGATCCGCACGACGTGGCGGCGGCGCGGTGTGAGCGTCCAGCCCATGCCCGCGATCGAACGTGTCGCGTTCACGCCGCCGCCTCGGCGAAGCGTCGATGCAGGGCGTTGAGGTCGAAGCGGTCCTCACCCTGTGCGTGCCATTCCTCGATGATGCGGCCGTCGGCGAGAAAGCCGATGCGGTCTGCGGTGTCGGCGGCCGAAAGCAGGTCGTGGGTGACCATCAGCACGGCCACTCCGTTCGCCTTCAGCGCCTGCAGCAGGGCGTTGAGCTCGGCCGTGGCGCGCGGGTCGAGACCCGAGCCCGGCTCGTCGAGGATCAGCACCGGCGTGCGTCGCGCCAGCGCCAGGGCGATGGCCACCTTCTGGCGCATGCCTTTGGAGTAGCCCGACAGCGGTCGCTTCCAGGCCTCGCGAGGCAGCGCCACCCGCAGCAGGGCGGGTTCGATCACGCCGACGGGATCAGGCTCGATGCCCGCCAGGGCAAGCAGATAGTCCAGGTTCTCGACGGCCGACAGATGCTCGTACAGGGCGATGCTCTCGGCGACGTAGGCGAGCTGCGCGCGCGCATCCTGCACATGGGTGCGCACATTGATGCCGGCGATCCGCAGCTCGCCGGCCTCGGGCTTGATCAGCCCCAGCAGGGCCGCGACCGTGGTCGACTTGCCGGCGCCGTTGCCGCCGAGCAGGGCATAAACCTCGCCGGCGCGCACCTGCAGATCCAGCCCTCGCAGTACAGGCTGCTCGCCATAGCGGTGATGCAGCCCACGCACTTCGATGCGCAGATCCTCCGGCTGCCGGCCCATGTCAGAACCTCAGCTGCGCGCCGACCGTGATGCGGCGCATCTCGCCCGGCGTGACCCAGGTGCGCATCACCGAGCTGACGTAGTGCTCGCGATCGAACAGGTTGTCGACATCCAGCGAGAGGCTGAAGCGATCGCTGGGCTGCCAGTAGGCGACCAGCTTGGCGGTGCTGTAGGAGGGCAGACGGAACAGGGCAAGGCCGCTGGCCGCTTCGGCGCGTGTGCGGGTCTCGCCGGCGCGCTCGCCCACATAGGTCACGCCGCCGCCGAGGCCGAAGAGGCCGCGGCCGAGGCTGCGCTCATGCACGGCCAGCAGGCTGCCGTTGCGACGCGGCACGTTGATCAGGGCGCTGCCCACTTCGAGCACGTTGTCGCGGGTGACCTCGGCATCGAGCTGCACCCAGGCGGCATTGAGCCGCCAGTGTTCGCCGATGCGGCCTGAGGCATCGAACTCGAGTCCGCGGCTGCGCACTTCGCCGGCCGCGATGGAGAAGCCAGCGTTGGCGGGGTCGCCGGTCAGCACATTGCGCTTGTCGATCTGGAAGGCGGTGAGCGTGGCGCCGAAGCCGCCATCGCGGTGCTCCCACTTGGCGCCGGCCTCCAGCGCGCGGCCGGACTCGGGATCGAAGGCGGCGCCGTTGACGTCGCTGCCGGCGTTCGGCCGGAACGACTGGCCGACGTTCGCGAACAGGGTGTAGCCCGCGCCGCCGAGCCAGGACAGGCCCAGGCGCGGCACCCATTCGGTCGGATCCTGTTCGCTGCGGCGGCCGTTGCGGCGGTTTTCGAAGTCCTGCTGGAAGCGCTCGCCGCGCACGGCGGCGACGACGCGCCAGCGCTCGCCGAAGCTCATCGAATCCTGCAGGTAAAGCGCCGTGCTGCGCTGGCGTTCGAAGGTGTCGGTGTTCGCCAGCGGTGTTGGCCGCGGCTGACCATAGACCGGGTTGAACAGGTCGATGGCATAGGGCGCGGCTGCGCTCGGGTTGATGCGCAGCATCAGCTGGCTCAGCTCGAACTCGTAGCGCTCGACGCCGATCAGCAGCTCGTGTTCGACGGCGTCGCCCTGGAGGCGGCCAACGGCTTCGAGCTGCAGCGCGGTGTCGTCCGATTCGTAGTCGCGGAAGCGACGCTGGCGGCGCAGGGTGCGGCCATCGGCCTCGACCAGGGAGGGCTCGGTCGAGAAGCCTCGTAGCGTGCCGTCCTTCCGCGACAGCGCGCCGCGCAGATTCCAGGCCTCGCTCAGGGCGTGGTCGATGCTCAGCTGGTGCTGGGCGTTCTGCAGGCGCACCCGGCCGTCAGCGGGTTCGCCGTTGAAGCGCTCCACCGGCACGACGCCGAGACGTCCATTGATGGCCGGCACGCCGCGATCGAGCACGGCTTCGTGGCGCAGCCACTGGCCCACATAGTTCAGCTCGGTGTCGAGGCCGAGCTTCCAGGTGAACGCCGGCGCCAGCAGTCGACGCTGCTGGTTGACGACATCGCGGAAGCTGTCGCGGTCTTCCACCGCGGCATTGAGTCGCCAGGCGAAGCTCTCGCCCACGGGCGCCGTGCTGTCGAAGGCGGCCCGTCGGAAATCGTGGCTGCCGCCATACAGTTCGATGGACGAGGCCGGCTGCCACAGCGGCCGCTTGCTGACCACGTTGACCGTGCCACCGGGCTCGCTGCTGCCGTACAGCGCCGAGGCTGGCCCCTTCAGAAACTCGAAGCGCTCGACGTCGGCGGTGTCGCGCGGGGCATTGAAGCCGCGGTTGGCCGAAAAGCCGTTCAGCAGCAGGGCGCTGCCGGTGTTCTCGTTGCCGGGCAGGCCGCGCAGGGCCAGGTTGTCCCACAGCCCGCCGAAGTTGTTCTGGCGCGAGACGCCGCCGACGTAGTCGACCGTGTCGGAAAGGCGCAACGCACCGAGGTCGTCGATGGCCTGGCGCGAGAGCACGCGCACCGACTGCGGCAGCTCGCGCAGCGGCAAGGCCGACTTCGCGCCGGCCGCGTCGTCCGCGTAGTAGGTGCCGGAGACGCTGCGTCCGACCACTTCGATGGCATCCAGCCGCTCGGCATCGCCGTCCTCGGACTGCGCAAAGGCGGGTTTGGGCGCGAGTGCGAGCAGCGCCACGGCGATGGCATGGGTCAGCGCGAGAGTCCGGAGCGTGCAGGGGGCGTGGGTGGGCATGGCAGAAAGCGGCTTGGGCGAAGTGAAACACTATAACGTCCCGTGATGCGCCCGCGAAGTAGGCCGAAGGGCAGGGATGTGCTCCCCGCTTGGCAGGCGTCCAGCGCTTTCGAAGCGCGCTCGCAGGCTGTCTGTTGAAGCGCAGCCTGCGAGCTCGGCCATGGAGGGCCGAGTCGACACGGCAAGCGCGTAAGCGATGGATGTGTCGGCAGAAGGTACGGGCCCGTGCTGGACCGCGGACTCGAAAAACTCCCAGGAAGAAAGCTTTTCGACACGCTGACAGACGAGCGCGTCAGCCCTGCCAGTCCTTCAGCACCAGCAGCCGCGTTTCGCTCATGTCCTCGATGGCCCAGCGCACGCCCTCGCGGCCGAGGCCGCTGGCCTTGATGCCGCCGTAGGGCATGTTGTCCATGCGGAAACTCGGCACATCGCCGACGACCACACCGCCGACTTCGAGCCTCTCCCATGCGCGCAGGGCGCGCTGGATGTCGCGGGTGAAGACACCGGCCTGCAGGCCGTAGCGCGAAGCGTTGACGCGGGCGATGGCGGCGTCGAAGTCGCTGAAAGGTTCGAGATAGGCGACCGGCCCGAAGGCTTCCTCGCGGGCCAGCCGACACTCGGCCGGAACGTTCTGCAGCAGAGTCGCCGCATGCAGATTGCCGCGACGCTCGCCGCCGGCCAGCACGCGCGCGCCGCCGTCCTTGGCTTCGCGGATCCAGTCTTCGATGCGCTCGGCCGCCGCATGGTCGATCAGCGGGCCGATGAAGGTGTCCTCGTCGCGCGGATTGCCCATCTTCAGCTGTTCGACGCGGGTGATCAGCTTCTCGCGCAGGGTCGCGTACAGGCTGTCGTGCACCAGGATGCGCTGCACGCTGATGCAGCTCTGGCCGCTCTGGTAGTAGGCGCCGAACACCAGCCGATCGACCACGTGCTCCAGCGCCACGCCCGGCTCGGCATCGACGATGCAGGCGGCATCGCCGCCGAGTTCCAGCGTGACCTTCTTGCGGCCGGCGCGCGCCTTGAACTCCCAGCCGACTGCGCCGCCGGTGAACGACAGCAGCGTGAAGCGTTCGTCCTCGATCAGCGGTGCGGCGTCTTCGTTGCTGCAGCACAGAATCGAGAACGCGCCGGCCGGCAGTTCGGTCTCGGCCAGGATCTCGCCTACGATCAACGCGCCAATCGGCGTGCGCGGCGCCGGCTTCAGCACGAAGGGGCAGCCCGCGGCGATGGCGGGCGCCACCTTGTGCGCCACCAGGTTGAGCGGAAAGTTGAAGGGCGTAATGAAGCTGCAGGGCCCGATCGGGACCTGCCGGGTGAAGCCGCGGTAGCCGCTGCCGCGCGCGGAGATCTCGAGGTTCAGCGTCTCGCCGCCGATCCGAACGGATTCCTCGGCGGCGATACGGAAGGTATCGATCAAGCGGCCCACTTCGCCGCGTGCATCCTTGATTGGCTTGCCGGCTTCGATACACAGGGCCAGCGCCAGCTCGTCCGCGCGCTCACGGAAGCGGCGCACGCAGTGCTCGAGCACGGCCTGGCGCTGCCAGGGCTTGAACGCGGCCAGCGCTGGCGCCGCCGCATGGGCCGCCGCAATGGCGCGCTCCACGTCCTGCGATGAGGCCAGCGGTACGCGCGCCGCGACCTCGCCGCTGAACTTGTCGAGCACGTCCAGGCCCGCCTTCGGCATCTCGGCGCGACTGCCGATGTACTGCGGATAGTTCGACGCCAGCATGGACGTTCCTCGCTTCGGTGTGCGGCGAGTGTAGGCCAGGGCGCGGCCGACGTCGCTCGCCGCGCCCGTGCCTGCGCTATGGTTTGCGCCTTTCAATGCCTATGGCGCTGCCACCCTGCCGTGCTGATCCTGCCCTTGCACCATCCGCTCGACGTTCGCCACCTGCCCTGGGCGACCTTCGGCCTGCTGCTGCTCAATCTGTTCGTGTTCATCGTGCTGCAGTCTGGCGACCCCGCGCGCGAGGCCTACGCCCGCCAGCGCTATGTCGAGTCAGGGCTTGCCGCGCTCGAAGTCGAGGCCTGGCTGGCTTCCCCCAGCCAGAATCTGTCGGCGCGCATGCAGGCCTACGTGGAGATGCTGCGCGCGGCGCCTGAGCCTGTGCGCTCCAGTCAACTCTCGGAGCTGATCGATCTCGATCCCGCCTTCCTGCGGGCCCTGCCGTCCACCGTGTCGGACCCAAGCGCCTGGCGCGCGCTGCGCGACGCGCATGAGGCTGAACTTTCGCGCAGCTTCACCTGGCGCTACCAGATCCAGTCCGAGAGCCTCGATCCCGCGCGGCTCCTGGGCTCCGCCTTCCTCCACGGAAGTGTCGGGCATCTCATCGGCAACATGCTGTTCCTGCTGCTGATCGGCATGCTGGTCGAAGGGGCGATCGGCGCACGTCTCATGGTGTTGCTCTACGTGCTTGGTGCCATCGGCTCCAGCCTGGCAGCGCTCGCTTGGAATTGGGGTGAGCCGCATGCGGGGCTCGGCGCCTCCGGTGCCGTAGCGGCCCTGATGGGCGCCTACTGCTGGATCTGGGGCCTGCGGCCGGTGCGCTTCTTCTATTGGTTCTTCGTGGTGTTCGACTATGTTCGCGCGCCGGCGCTGCTGCTGTTTCCGGTCTGGCTGGGCTGGGAGCTCTGGAATCTGCTGATGCATCCCGACGCCGGTATCGGCTTCGACGCGCATGCGGGCGGGCTGTTGACCGGTGCCGCCTTCGGCCTGACGGTGAGCCGACTGGGCTGGGTGCGCGAGGACTTCATCGAGTTGAGCGACAGCAGCTCGCGCGAGCGCGCCAGCGCGCTGCTGGACGCGGCCGAGCAGCAGATCGGGCGGCTCGATCTTGCCCAGGCGGAGGCCAGCCTGGATGCGCTGGCGGAAGAAGATGAAGCGCTGGCCGCTTCGGCGCGTGCGCGCATCGCCCGCTATCGCATTGCGCGCTTCGGAGCCCGACTGCCGCAGGCGGGTGCGATCCTGTCCGAGCTGCTGGTGCAGCCCGGGCTGGATCTCGGCAGCCATCTCGGCCTGTTGAAGGAGGCCGCCAGCGGCAGCCCACGGGTGAGTGCGGAGGCGTTCGCCGCCGGCTTCGAGCGCCAGCTGCAGGCCGGCCGCTTCGAGGCCCTGCATGCGCTGCTGCGCGATCTTCCGCTTGACCTGCACAGCGCGCTGCAGCCGCGCCTGTGGTTCAAGCTCGCCTTGGCCGAGCGCCAGGGCGGTGCCGGCGGCGATCCGCGCGGCACCTTGCGCGAGCTGATGAAGCGATTTCCACAGTCGCCCGAGGCCGCCAAGGCCCGTGTTTTGCTGGGCTAGCGCGGGCCGCGTCCAAGGTGTGAGAGTCAGCGCGGACCGGGCCTTGGCGTGATCGCACAACGAGTTCCGCTAACCTCAGCGCATGAGCCGATTCCCTCTGCGAGCCGCCCCCCATCCGCCACCGCCAGCTGCCCGTGAGGGCAAGCGAGACGCATGATGCCCGGGATGCAGATACGACTGCTGCGCTGGCTCGCCCGCTGGGTGGCGCGCCGGACGCCGGGGCAGCGGCAGGCCCTGGCTAGCCTGCTGACGCCGCTCGCGGCCAGGCTGGCGGCCAAGCGCCAGCGCATCGCGCGCGCCAATCTCGCCCTGTGTTTCCCCGAGCTGTCGGCCGAGGCGCGCGAGGCCCTGGGGCAGCGCGCCTTGGCCACCAATCTCAGGGGACTGCTGGACGCCTGCGTGGCCTGGTACGGCGACGCGCTGTGCCTCGCCAATCTCTACGAGATCGAGGGGCTGGAGCACCTGCAAAGCGCTCTGGCGCAGGGGCGCGGCCTTGTTCTGCTGGGGGCGCATTTCCACGGCAGCGAACTGCACATGCGCGCGATCCGCGAGCTCGCGGGCGTGCCGGTGCGCCCGATCGTGCGCGCGTTTCGCGATGGTGGCGCAGACGCAGAGATCAACGCGCGTCGGCGCCAGCACCTGGGCGGCGTGCTCGCGCGCAGCGATATGCACGGCTTTTGCGCTGCGGTGCGCCGCGGCGAAGCGGTGGTCTACACGCCTGATGTCAACGTGCGGGTTCGCAACACGTTCGCGCCCTTCTTCGGGGTGCAGGCATCGACCCTCGATTCGATGCCCACCCTGCTGCGTCGCGCCGGCGGCGTCATCGTGCCGACCTGGGCCCGGCCGCTGCCGGACGGGCGCTATGCGCTGCGCTTCGAAGCCCCGCTGCCGGAGTTTCCCGGGCGCGATGGTGTCGCTGCGGCCGAGCGCTACAACGCCTGGGTCGAGGCGCGGGTGCGCGAGGCGCCGGAGGCTTACGACTGGGGCGTCAAGCGCTTCAAGACGCGGCCACCGGGTGCGCCGGACCTCTACGCCCGCCGGCGCTGAGTGCGGAGGGCGGACGGTCGCACGATTGCTGCGCTCACCCGCGCGGAGCATGGACCTGACCCGCGGCCTGCGGTCCTGCCACCACGCATCGCGCAAGCGTCGCGTGTGGCGCGGCGCTCGCCTGCATCAGCCCATCGCGGCTGCCAGCTGCGCGCGGCGCTCCTCGTTCTTCGTCTGGCTCTGCACGAAGGCCAGCAGCTGCTGCGCCAGATCGTTCCGGTCATAGCGTTCGCGCAGCGCACGCGCGGCGCGCAGGGCGGCTTCAGTGCCGACGGCGTCGCGGGCATGGCCGCGGGCGGTGCCGATCAGGATGTCGGCCGCCAGCTTGTGCTGGCTGAGCTGCTCGGCGCGCTCGGCAAGGCGCAGGCCGTCCTCGCCCTCCATCGGCGCGAAGGCAGGGTCGGTGTCGAGGCACTCCCGGGCCAGCGCCAGGGCCTTGCGGTCCTGCTTCTCGACCATCAGCAGGTGGAGGTACTGGCGGCCATGGCGGGTCAGTTCGGAGATATCGCCCTGCGTGCGCAGCAGTCGGCGGTACAGCTCGTGCCCCTCAAGGCTCAGAGCGCGTTCGCGCATCTCTTCGCGCAGCAGGGCGATCGCGCCCGCGCTGTCGCCCTCGCGCACGCGGGCGCTGGCCGCAGCCACCAGCGTGGATTCGCGATCGCGCGGCAGCTCAGCCGCCCTGGCATGCCCCTTCGGTTCGAAGCCCAGACGCTCGTGGTACTGGTGGATCAAGTAGCCCATGAGGTGGAAGGTGCCGAACAGGCCCCACAGGAACAGCGCCTGCGCCAGCACGGTGGCGACCGGGCCGGGAAGCCAGGCGTCGAGCCAGCCGGCCGCATTCGCGGCGCTGGCCTGGAAGACCACCATCAACAGCCACAGCAGACCATAAGGCAGGCCGATGCGACCGATCAGAGCGAACCAGGTGCTGGGGTTGAGGGCGTTGGTCAGGCTCTCGTCAATCGCGAGCGCCATCGTCGCTGCCGGCTGGGCGAAGGCGATCACGATCAGTCCGAGCCCGGCGCCGACTGTACCGAAGGCGTAGGCAAGCGGCAGCAGCATCAGCAGCATCAGGACGTTCAGCGCGACAAATTTGAACACCACCGAGTCGGGCGACTCGAGCACGCCGACCTGCGATTCCATGTACCCATGCGCGGTGTCGCGCAGCACGCTGAAGGCGTACTTGTAGGCCCATAGCAGCAGGAACAGATTGAGCAGCAGGCCCAGCACCGGCAGCCCGGTCAGCAGTTGGGCGGCGCTCAGGACGAGCAGGGTGAACAGCGCATCGCCGCGGAAGGGGTAGGTGCTGATGGCCCTCAGGTTGAGCCAGAAGGGAGGAATCGAAGCGGCAGGGGACGATGAACGGGACATGCGAAGTTCCGGTGGCAAACGGGGTCAAGGGCGCCTGGCCCACCATGATGGATACGCCGTTGCGTCGAGGCGAGCGAGTGCCGGGGACGCGCGGCTGCTGTCCGCGTGACCGGGAGAGGTGAAAGGGGGCCGGAGGTGGCGATGCCGGCGAGTGGGACAGCTCGTGCGTAGCCCACTTCGGTCGATACGCGACCGACGGCCAGTGCTGGGCCTGCTCCACGGGCTGAGTCTCAGTCGCGCTCGGCTAAAGCACGCGCAGCAGCAGCCAGGCCGGGACACCGAGGTAATGGACCGCCCGCAGGCTCCACTCCGTCAAGTGGCGCAGCGGCTGGGCTGTGTGCGCACTGGGCACGGCAAGGTCGGCCAGCCCACCGGGGCGCGCGCGTCTGGCAGCGAAGGTTTGAACTCCGAGCCCCGCCAGCGCCACCGCTTCAACCAGTGCGCGCAGTGCGGCCGCGAGCAGACTCAGCCCCAGCACCCACGAGGCCCACCACAGCAGCAGCGCCTTGATCCACGCGCTGAAACCGAACGTGAGCCATTCGCCGAAAGGCCCACCAAAGGCGATCACCTGGTGCAGATGGAAGGCCACCAGCGCGGGCAGCAGAGGGAACAGACCCAGCTTGAGCCAGGGCACATCGAGCCAGCGATGTCGGCTGCGCAGGCGCTGTTCGGCCCAGCGCTGCAGCAGGCCCGGTCTGCTATTGCCCGAGGCCGCGGAGGGCGCGCCCGCCTGCAGCAGCGCTGCGATGAAGTCGTGGGAAGAGGGCAGGGCGAGGTCGAGACGCTCTCCGGCCTGCGTGCGCAGCTGCAGCCCGGGCGCGGGCAGGGGCAGTCGCCACGTGTCCGCTGCCGCCAGCGCGCTCAGCGGAACTTCGATGCGACGCGCTTCGGATTCGATGCGCAGCAGGCCCTCGCGCAGGAAGGCGCGCGCCGCGAACGCGCGCTGCAGGGCCCAGAGTGCGACGGCAGGCGCCAGCACGGCGAAGGCGAAGTGCAGCAGTGGACGCAGCGAGGTCACCTGCAGGCCGTCGATCGTGAGCATCCGAACGCCCATCCAGACGAGGCCAAGGGCGAGGAGACTCTGTGCCCATCCGATCGAAGCGCGGGCCATGCGGCTCAGCACCAGGACCGGCAGTCCATCGCCGGCGAGCTGTTCCGCGATGGAAGCGCGGCGCGCGCGCGGCCAGCGCGTCGCCAGCGTTCGCCACAGCGCATGCACCGAGACCAGCGCCAAAAACAGCAGACCGGCGCGACCGACCCAGTCGCCGAGCCGTAGCATCAGCGTCGGCGGCGGATCGTGCGCAGCGAGCTCGCCCACCAGCACGGCCGCTTCGCCCATCGCAGTGCGCGCCACGATCTCGCCGCGCGCATCGATCACCGCGCTGATGCCATTGGTGGTGACGCGCAGCTGCGGCAGGCGGGTCTCGATGCTGCGGAAGCTGGCCACCGCCAGATGCAGCTCGGCGCCCTGTGGCCACTGCGTGAACCAGGCGTCGTTCGACAGCCCGAGGATGGCCTGCGCGCCGAGTCGCGCGCCGTCGATGCTGAGCTGCGGATGCACGGCGTCGAGGCAGATCAGCGGCAGCACGTTGACCTCGCGGCCGTCGGCGGCGCGCAGTGGCATCACCCGCGGGCCGTGGCCGGGCTGCCAAGTGCCGGCCCAAGGCAGGGCGCGACGCAGCGCAGCGCCGTCGAGCCAGCCCGGCACGTGTTCGGTGAGCGGAAACGGATGGGTCTTGCGGTAGTAGCCCAAGGGGCCGCGCTCGGGGTCGAGAAAGGCGGCGGCGTTGTACTCGCCGGTGCCGTCGACGTCGTAGGTGCCGAACACCAGCGGCACCCGGCGGCTGCGCGCGTAGGCCTCGATCTCGCGGTCCAGCTCCGCGCCGTCGGCGCTGCGCGGATGCCCGAAGGGCGTGGGGTAGACCGTTTCCGACCACAGCAGGGCATCGGCCCGCTGCTCGGCGATGGCCCGGTCCGACAGCGCGTAGTGCGTGTCCAGCACCTTGCGCACGACCGCGTAGGCGCCGATCTCGCGGCGGAGATCCTCGTAGTGGGTGATGTTCGACTGCACCATCGCGACCCGCAGCCGCGCGGCGTCTGCCGGGGGATCGAACCCAGCGTCCGAGGTGCGCCAGAGGCCGTACAGCGCCAGCGAAAGCGGCAGGGCGAGCGCGAGCCCCAGCGGCTTCAGCCACTGCTTCGCAGGCTGCGATTCACGCGCCCGGCGCAGCGCCTCGAAGACGGCCGCGTTGACCAGCAGCAGCGCGAAGCTGAGCCCGGCGGCACCCCAGAGGTCGGCCGACTGCCGCAGCAGCGACGCGGGCTGCAGGCCATGACCCAGGGTGTCGCCCAGCAGCTTGGGCAGCAGGGCCTCACTCGCGACCCAGGCGGAGGCCGCAGCGAGGGAGGTCAGCACCGGGCCGTAGCGGCGGGCGGCAAGAGTTCCTGCCAGCGCATAGGCCATGCACTGGGGCTGCAGCAGCGGCGCGACCAGCGCCAGCGCCGCGAGTGCCAGCGGCAGCGGCCAGCCCGTGTAGCTGGCGACCGCGGGCGCGAACCAGTGCATCGCCGCCAGCACATAGCCAACCGACATCGCCGCCCCCAGCAGCAGTGCGTGCCCGACGTTCGATGCGCGCTGCAGCGCCCACAGCCAGGGCACCAGCAGTACGAAGCCCAAGGTCCAGGCGAGACCGCCCCGCGCATACAGACCCAGCAGCAGCGTGCTCAGGGTGATCGCCGCCAGCAGTGCCAGGGGGGCGCTCGCGCGCAGGGCCAGACTCACCACAGCCGACTCACCCCTGTTGGCGTCTGGCAAGGATCGGTTCGCCGGCTGGCTGGGCGCCCGCGCGGCTCGCCAGCGATCGGGCGCGCGGTCCGGTACGCAGCGGCAGGCGGTACGGCGCAGGGGTTCGCCGCAGCGCGCGGCGCTCGGGGCCGGTCACGCGCTCAACCCTCGGGCGGTTGCGGCAAGGGCAGGGGACGGATCGGCATGCCGGGCGGCGCCATCTCCGGCGGCACCAGACGATCCTCCGGCAGCCGTCGGCCATTGCCATCCCGCCAATCATGGTCGGGCGAGAACATCAGCACCGGCGGCAGCATTTCGCCGGCGTCGGTGACCTGGTAATGGCGCACATACCCCGGCGGCAGAATGAAATCTTCCGGCACTTCGATACCCGGCATCAGCGGTACCGTCCCCGGCGGATTGAACGCGCCCAGGCCCTCGTGGATGCCGGCGTCATGCAGCGCGCGGATCACCTCGGCGCCGGTCGGCTCCGGATCCCCCGGGCGGATGTAGGCGGCAAGGTCATTCGGATCGAGGCTCGGCAGATGGGTGTCGTCGGCGGGCGTCAGCGGCGCCGGGCTCGGCGCCTGCAGTGGAGCGGGCCGCAGCACCGGCTTGGCCGGCGGAGCCGCCGGCGCCACAACGGTGTCGGCGCGCACTGGCGCAGCCATCGGCGACGAGCCGTCCGCGCCGGCGCTTGTCTCCGGTGCCGCGGGTGCGTGCTCCAGAAGCAGCCACGCGGGACCCGCGGCGATGGCCGCGATTGCGAGCAGCAGCCAGATCCGCTGTGCACGCGCCGCACGCTCGCCGCCCAGGTGCGAAACGCGCAGCCCGCCCTCCCGGGCGGGCTGCGCTGTGCTGGAAGGCGGCTGCGGGGACTGCATGGGCCTCTGTTTTCGTGGCTGCAGGCTCAGGGCGCGACCGGGTTGTACTGCGACAGGCCCCAGCCCATGCGCTCGTGGCCCAGCTGGTTCCAGATCGGGCTGCGGCCATTGGTGAAGCTGGTGTAGCGCGCGGCGCCGGTGCCGGTGCTGCCGCCCCACAGTCCGGCGCTGACCGTGCCGCCGGTGAAGGTCGGATGCACGTCGTCCGACTGGATGTAGTCGTAGCTGGTGCTGGCCGAGACGAAGTGCGTGTTGGCATCGCGCAGGGTCGGACGCAATGCGCCGGTGATGCGGCCGACATAACTGGCCTCGCTCTCGCCCGGCACGTAGCGCAGCGCATCCGAATCGACCTGGCCGTCGCCATTGCTGTCGTAGTCCGCGCCCATGTACTGGGCGAAACTGTCATTGCACTGGAAGCCCTTCTGGCGGGCGTACTCGCACATCCAGTAGTTCATCGTCACCAGTGCCGGCAGGAAGCGGTCACGCAGATTGACGGTGGCGCCGGTATTGGGGTCGCGACAGCTGCTCTGCACATTGTCGGCGTTGAAGCCAGGGTAGTAGAGGTTGCTGATCACCTTGAGCCGGGTGTTCGGATGGGCGTTGGCGTTGATGTAGTCCATCGCCGCGGCCACGTAGGTCTTGCACTGGTTGACGGCATTCGTCAGCCCGCTGTAGTTGCAGGTGCCGGTCTGCGACTTGAAAGCCGAGCGCGCCTGCAGGCCGTCATTGCCGCACATCTCGAAGGTCACCACGCGGGTCGAGGCCGCCTGCATGAAGCTGCGCTCGGCGACGATCTTGTTCTGGTAGACGTCGGAGGCGATCGCGCCGGATTTGGTGCGGCGGATGTTTTCGATGTCCGCATTCCAGCGTGCGGCGAGGTACTCCGACTGCACGGTCGGCGCCGCATAGCGCGCGGCATTGCTGACCGAGCCGTTGTAGCCCGCGTAGATCGAATCACCGTAGGCGACCACGCGGTACTTCGTGGTGGTGCCGGCGCGGTCGACCGTCCAACTGACGTTCTGGTTCAGGGTGCTGCCGAAGGCGCTGACGCTGAGTGCAAGAAGCCCAAATGCGGGCAGGCCGGTACGGGCGAGACCGCGGAGACGCTTGTGCATGGTGTTCCCCTCGAGATGTGGTGTGCGACGCAGGGCTGATCGCCCCGCTTGTGTTCACTCGACCAACAATGGCCCGGCGCCCGTTGCGGGCGTTCCCCCCAAGGCCGAGCCGTACGCTAGCGTCGGGTTGCGAACACCGTCAATAAAATTCCATGACGCAGCGCACAGCGTTCCGGTCTGCGCACCGCGTGCTGCGCGTTGCTCTGTTTTGCGCTGCCGCAAACCGGCCGGCGATGCGGAGTAGAGACCCCGGGGATTGCGGGAACATGGCGTTTGGGTGACTGCTTCGCGCTGCAACATCCGAACGCCTGCCGTGCTTCAGCGGACACCGGCGTCCGCTGCGCGATTCCAGAGTCAGGCGAGGCGTCTGCGCAGGGACTGTGCGCGCCCAGGGGCAGCGGGGCGTCTGCCCTGCGCTGGTTCGGCAGGGCGCGTGTTCGCGTCTCGCGCCGCTTTCGGTCGCCGTTCGGGCGCCGGCGCTGTTCGCATTGTTCCGCGTCAGCCCGGCTCTGGGCGTGATCGCGCGGGGACGCGGCTCGGGAGGCCCCAGCGGCCCGAACGCGCCCGGCCGAGCGGCAGACGCCGGACTCGGCAGGGCGGTATAGCGGGACTGAGAGCATGCGAAACCACCATCCGCCGACTGCGGCCGCCTCCGGCCGCCCGTTGCGGCGGCGCGCTACGCGAATCCCGCGGTCGCTTGGCTCGCCAAACTCCCTTGAATTCGCGCATCGCGCTTTGCCACGAACGCCCAGAGACGCCTTCGCTACGGCGCCTCGGGCCTTGCACACGCTCTGAGCCGCATCGTCGGCGATGAAGATGGCTCAGTGGGGATCAGCAGGCAGCGCTGTGCGGAAGTCGACGTTGCTCGTGACCCCTCGCCGCTCAGAAGCGCCATCCCAGCGAAAGACCATAGACCAGCGGGTCCACTTCGACGGTGCCGACGCGTGTGCTGTTCACCGACACGCTGGCGTCGATGTCCACCCAGCGCACCTCACCAACCAAGTGCAAGGTGTCGGTGATCTCGGTGACGAAGCCCGCCTGCGCGGCTGCGCCGACCGAGTTGCCGATCTTGAGGCGGGTGCCGGCGATCGGACCGGTTTCGCGCTGATCAAAGGTCCAGGTGTAGTTGAGGCCGGCGCCCAGGAAGGGGCGGAAGCCGCCGGCCTCGCCGAAGTAGTGCTGCAGGCTCAGGGTGGGCGGCAGATGCTTGAAGTCCGCTGCCTTCGCACCATTCAGCCGCACTTCGTGGTCGAAGGGCAGTGCGGCCAGCAGTTCGACCGCCCAGCGGTCGTTGAGGAAGCGGCCGATCGCGAGGGTCGGGCGCACATCGCTGCCGATGCGCGCCTCAAGAGTGCCGCCGGCCAGGCTGCCGTTGTCCGACTTCGGATCGACGTTGTGGGCACCGGCGCGAACGAACCAGGCGTCGTCGGCGACCGCGCTGCCGGCGGTGGCGAACAGGCCGAGCAGCAAAGCAGGCTTGAGGAGATGCATGTGGACCTCATGAGGGGGAGAGAGTCGGCCCCGCTCGCATTGCGGGCCGCCAGGCGGGCGGGGGCGTTGTCGCGAACCTCCAGTGGTTCGCGACCCCAACTATTCCGCCAGCCTTGCGGTGATGCGCGGGTCCGCGCGCGATGAACCGCGTGGCGCCCGCGGATTAAGTCTCGATGACAGAGCGATGACGGGCGCGGTGGACGCGTCGGTGCCGTGGATGATCCGGCGCCGTCACGCTGAACGTTTTCAGAAGACGTACTGCACGCGCAGACCGACTTGACCGGCGTGGTCGTCGATGCGGCGGTCCTCGCCACGCACCCAGTTGAGCATGAGCCGCAGTTCGTCAGTGAAGTAGCGATTCAAACCCAATACCACCCGTCGCGCCTCGATCGCATCGCTGTCGCGCAGCAGGATCCGGTCGACGCGCGCCACCGCCTCCCAGCGCCCGCTGCCGACGTTCTGCATGTCGCCGAACAGACCTTCGTCGAGTTCGTACTCGCGGCCGCCGCCGCCGAAGACCCAGCCCGCCTGCAGGTAGGCGGCATCGATCTCGCCCGTGGACAGCGGCCCTGCGATCCGTGCGCGCGACCACTCTGACTGCCAGTGGAAAGCGCCCAGTCGACCCGCAAACTCGAGGCCGGCGCTGCGCTGTTCGAAGTCGCTGCCCGCTGCGCTCTCGAAGATCAGCGCCGACGGCCCGCGGCGTCCGGCATAGGCCGCGCCGATGTCCACTGAGGGGGTGTTGCGGCCGCCCTGCTCCTCGCTGCCCCAAAGACCGAAATGCAGCACCCGGGTCTCCTCGCGCACCGGTGCCCAGGTGGCGCGTGCGGCCGCGCCCCAGCCTTCGTTGCGAGCGGTGTCGTCCTCGCGCAGAGTGAATACCGACACGCCCAAAGAACCCGCCCGCAGCGGCGTCAGGAAACCCGCGCCCTGTTGCCACTGCCGCTCGGCGAACAGGCCGGCTGCACTGGTATAGCCGCGTTCCATCACGCTGAGATCATTGGAGCTGCCGAGCTCCTCCATCGAGCGATGCGGCTTGAACTGGCCAAGGGTGAGCGTGCTGCCGCCCAGTGCGCGCTCCAGGTACACGTCGCGCAGGTCCACCTCATCGCCGGACAGCTCGACCTGCAGACGATAGGCCCAGCCGGCCGCTTCTCCGTCCAGGTTGACCCGGGCGCGTCGGAACTCGCTGCCGCCGGTGGCAGCGCGTGCGCCCTCGTTGTGGGCATAGAAGTCATAGTGCAGGCGGCCGCCGATTCCGAAGCTGCGTTCGGCCGTCTCCGAGGCGATTTCGAGTCCGGGGCCCGCAGCGATCTCGACCGTCTCGGCGCTGGCCGTGGCGGCAGGTGGAGCGACAGACCGCGCCTCGGCGCTGCGCGCTTCCAGTTCGGACACACGGGCCTGCAGGCGCTCAAGTTCGGCGCGCAGCGCCGCCACCTCGTTTGCAAGCGCGGGCTCCGGGGTCTGCGCGAAAGCCGGCGGTGAGGACAGCCCGGCCAGGCCGAGGCCAAGCGCAAACGACAGCGCCCGGCGGGCGGGCGCACGGAGTAGGTGAGCCATTGAGTGCTCCTGGATTGGCAGGGTGAAGCGGAAAATCAGCCCGACCGTTCCTCGGGCTGGGGTGGATCCAGCCGGTAGCCGAGACCACGCACGGTGGTGATGCAAGAGGCCTGCCCGGCAGTGTCGAGCTTGCTGCGCAAGCGGCGGATGTAGACATCCACCACGTTGGTCAGTGGGTCCGAGTCGATGCCCCAGACATTGGAGAGGATGCGCTCACGACTGAACAGTCGCCCCGGCGCACTCATCAGCAGCTCCAGCAGGGCCAGCTCCTTCGCGGTCAAGGGCAGCTCGACGCCGTCGCGGCGCACCTCCATGCGGCGACGGTCGAACACGAGGTCGCCCACGACCAGCTCGGCGGCGCGTTCCACCCATTGCGGAGGGCGCCGTAGCAGTGCCTCGACCCGCGCCAATAGTTCATCGAAGGCAAAGGGTTTGGTCAGGTAGTCGTCGGCGCCGCAGCGCAGTCCGGCAACGCGCTCCTGCACGCTGCCCATCGCGGTCAACATCAACACAGGCAGGGCCAGGCATTCCGCACGGATCTGCTGGCACAGCTCCATTCCCGACTGGCCCGGCAGCATCACATCGAACAGGGCGAGATCGAAGCCGCCGCGTCGCAGCAGGGGCAGGGCCTCTTCCGCGCTACCGACAGCGGTGGGCGTGTAGCCTTCCGCGCGCAGGCCGCGCAGCAGGAAGTCGGCAACGCGGGTGTCGTCCTCGACGATCAGCAGGGTCTTGCTCATGCGGTGCCTTCGGCCGGGCTGATGGGGAGCGCAATGCTCGCACGCAGGCCGCCCGGGGCCCGGTTGAACAGTTCGATGCTGCCGCCCAGTCCCTGGATGATGCGCAGTGCGATGGCAAGCCCGAGGCCCTGTCCTTGCGGGGCGTGCTGCAGACCGGCGGCGCCGCGGTAGTGGGGTTCGAAGGCTCGCTCCAGCTCGGTCGAGGCCATGCCTGGTCCCTCGTCGTCGATATTGACCAGCCAGTGTTCGCCGTCGGAGGTGATCGCCACTGTGACCCGGGTGCGGCCCGGCGAGTAGCGCAGCGCATTGTCGAGAAGGATCACCAGTGCCTGCTGCAGACGCTCGCGATCGGCATCCACCAGGCAGTCCCGCGGTGCTGCGTCCGCGTCAAACGCCAGCCGCAGGTCGCGATGCTCGGCGACCGCCTGCATCTGCCTGACCGCGGCATCGACAATGTCGAGCAGTCGTTCGGTGCGGATGGTGAGCGCGTAATCCAGCGGGCCGCCGCGCGCGGCGTCCAGCAGGTCCTGGATCCGCCCGCCCAGCTCGCTGGTGGCCTCGATGATGCGCGCGAGTGCTTCGCTCTGGGCGTTGGGGTTGCCCGGGCTGCGCAGCGCCACCTCGGCCTCGCCACGGATCACCGTGGCCGGCGTGCGCAGCTCGTGGCTCAGCTCGGCGAAGAACTGGCGGCGCCGTGCCTCGATGCCGAGCAGGGTTTCGTAGGCATGGCTGAGCGCGCGCGTGCGCGCGGCCACCAACTCATCGAGCTGCTGCTGCAGCTGCTGGCTGCGCGCCTGCGCGCCGGCCAAGCGTTCGGCCATGGAGTCGAGCAGCGAGCCGATGCGCGCGAACTCATCGCGACCGCTGACCCTGCTGCGAGCGCTGAAGTCGCCGGCAGCGAGCTCGGAACTCAGACGGGTCAGGTCGGCGAACGGCCGATCGAGCCGGCGCACGAAGTACGCAACCGACACGAACGCAAGCGCGCAGACGCTGAGCGCCAACAGCAACTCGTACTGGCGTACGCGTGCCAAGGCTTTGGACAGTTCGGCCGAGGCTTGCAGGCTGGCGGTTTCCTGCCGGTTGACGGCTTCGCGCAGCAGCATCCGCATGTCGCGGCCGGCCAGTTCATCGAAGGCGAGGAGGGTGGTTCGCCACTGCTCTGCAGGCGGCAGTTCGGCCCCAGGACGCTCGGCTGCCTCGATCGCCGCGTCCATCGTGGCGATGTTGAGCGCGACGGTCTCCACCTCGCGGCGCTCCATGTCGCGGGTTTCTTCTGGCGCCGCCTCCGCGAGTTCCCGCAGGGCCTCCAGGCTCGAGAGTACGGACTCCATGAGCGCATCCCGCACGTCCGGGGCGGGATCATTGGCGAGCATGCGCTGGGCGAACCACACCTTCAGCCGCTGCTTGTTGCCGGATATCTCCAGGTATTCCGCCAGCATGCGGGTGGCGTTGACGCTGCGTTCCGCGTGGTGGGCGGCGGTAGAGGCCGCCCACCACGCGAACACCGACTGCGCCAGCCCCAGCAGGGCGAGAGCGGAAAACGCGATGGCGAGCCGGGTGCGAATCATGAGATGAGGGATCTGTCATCGCCCGGCCCGCAAAGGGCTCAAAGCAGGTCGAGGGGTCTGCCGGCGCGCGGGTCGGCAGAGCCCCCGCCCACGCATCAGGATGCGGTGTAGGGCAGCGAGCTGTGGTGCACGACGATGCGCAACTTGCCCTGGTCATCCTTCTTGAACTTCCAGGTCTTGTCGACCGTGGTGGTGGTGCCGTCCTTGTTGGTGATCATCACATTGCCCATCGTGGTGGCGACGTCACCGTTGATGTGGATGGCTGCATTCTCGGCGCGACAGGCGGTCCAGCCCTTCAGCGCGAAGCCGTTGTCGTTCGGGAAGTTGCTGTCGCCACCGACGAAGTAGGCCAGCGCGCCCTCGCGGGTGGTGCGGAACGTCTGCGGCGCCACGGTGAGGGTGGGCTTGAACAGTACCGGGCCCAGGTTGTATCCGTAGGCGGCGTCGATGACCTGGCCGGCCAGCGTCTTGGCGGCGGCGTGGCCCTGCTCCTCACCGGTCTTGCTGATCGATACCAGCGCATTGCACCACGCGGTCTGTGCGGCCAACACCTCGGCTTCGGTGACGTTGGCGTCGTAGACGGGGGTCTTGGCGGACACGCTCGCGGCAAGCGACAGGGCAATCAGGGCGAAGCTCGTACGGTACATGGCGGACCTCTGGGAGTGAGGGGCAGGACTGCCCCGGTGCTGTGCCATTGAAGTCGATGGCCCATGACGTGCGCGTCCGCCGGACATGAAACAAGCGGGCGCACCGCATTACAGGAGCATGAATACCGCCGGTGAGGCCGTTTGCGTCCGGCGTTCGTCGGCGTCCGCCGCCGGCGTCGCACCTACGGGGCCGCGTGCGTTCGCCGGTGCGCGCGTGAGCCCGCTGCCCGGCTTGGGACTGTTCGCCGCGGTGGATTCGCGGCAGTCTCGCCTGCTCCGCCCCAGGACGTCCTGCATGACAGCGGTTCCGCCCCTCCGCTACGCGCTGCGCCCGATCGCGCCCCATGAGCGGGAGCTCGCCTACACCCTCACTCGCGAGGCCATGCGCAGTTACGTCGAGCAGACCTGGGGAGCATGGATCGAGGTGGAGCAGCGCGAGCGCCATGCCCTGAGCTTCAATGCCTCCGAGCAGGACTTCATCCTCCAGGGCGGTGAAGTGCTGGGTCTGCGGGCGCTCCGCTGGCGCCCCACGGACCTGTTCCTTGCGCGCCTGTACTTGCGTCCACAGGCGCAAGGCAAAGGCCTCGGCAGCGCCGTGCTCGGCGATCTTCTGGGGCAGGCCCGCGCCGTCGGTCGCAGCGTCGAGCTTCAGGTGCTCAAGGTCAACGGCAGAGCCGAGCGCTTCTATGCTCGCCACGGATTCGAACGGGTGGGGGAGCGCGAAGCGTATTGGCTGATGCGCGCCTGCTGAATCCGGCAGCCGACAGCCGCGCCGGGTGCCGTGAGCGGACATCGCAGCCACGCTTCCGCGCACCCGCGCCGGTGGGGGATGCGCGCCACGGGTCCGGCGTGCGCCTCGACTGCCGGACATCAGACACGAGTCGACGCGGTCCTTGCGGCTCTCGTCCAGGGCCTCAGCGGTAGCGACGTTCCACGTAATCTTCGATGAGGCTGATGAACTCGCCGACGATGTTGTCGCCGCGCAGCGTGGTCGCCTTCTCGCCATCGATGAAGACGGGCGCCACCGGCGCTTCGCCGGTACCGGGCAAGGAGATGCCGATGTTGGCGTGCTTGCTCTCGCCGGGGCCGTTGACCACGCAGCCCATCACCGCGAGGGTGAGGTTCTCGACGCCGGGGTGCTTCAGCTTCCACTCCGGCATGCGCTCGCGCACATGCGCCTGCACCTGCTTCGCCAGCTCCTGGAAAAACTCGCTGGTGGTGCGGCCGCAGCCCGGGCAGGCGGTGACCAGCGGGGTGAACGCGCGCAGGCCGAGCGTTTGCAGCATCTCCTGCGCGACCACCACTTCCGTGGTGCGCGACTGTCCCGGCTCCGGCGTCAGCGAGACGCGAATGGTGTCGCCGATACCTTCCTGCATCAGGATCGCCAGCGCAGCGGTGGAGGCGACGATGCCCTTCGAGCCCATGCCGGCCTCGGTCAGGCCGAGATGCAGCGGGAATTGCGAACGACGGGCCAGGTCGCGGTAGACCGCGATCAGGTCCTGCACGCCAGAGACCTTGCAGGACAGGATGATGTTCTCGGCGGCCAGCCCGATTTCGACAGCTCGCTCGGCAGAATCGAGCGCCGAGCGGATCAGAGCCTCGCGCAGCACGCGTGCGGCGTCCCATGGCTCGGCGCGCTCGGCGTTTTCGTCCATCAGTCGCGCAGCCAGATCCTGGTCCAGCGAACCCCAGTTGGACCCGATGCGCACGGGTTTGCCGTAGCGGATCGCGAACTCGATGAGCTGGGCGAACTGGGTGTCGCGCTTGCGACCGAAGCCGACGTTGCCCGGATTGATGCGGTACTTCGCGAGGGCCTCGGCGCAGGCAGGCTCATCGGCAAGCAGCTTGTGGCCGTTGTAGTGGAAATCGCCGATCAGGGGCACTTCGATGCCCATCATCGCCAGCTTGTCCCGGATGCGGGGCACGGCGGCCGCGGCCTCGGGGGTGTTGACGGTGATTCGCACCAGTTCCGAGCCGGCGCGCCACAATTCACCGACCTGCTTGACGGTTGCCGTCACGTCGGCGGTATCGGTATTGGTCATCGACTGCACGACGATCGGCGCACCGCCGCCTACATCGACAGCGCCCACGCGGGCACGGAGCGTCCGTCGACGCTCGATCACTTGCAGTTCGGACATTCAGATCACCGGGCTTTCAGGGGCTGGACTGCGCTCGACGCGGAGCAGGACGTAGTCACCCGCCTGTTCCACCGCCGCAAGCCCGCGGAAGGATACCGTCTCGGTTCCCGGCGTCGATTCAAGATCGTCCTGATCCGCAGGCAGGCCAGCGACTTCAATACGGCCGGCGTTGGCATCGATCAAGGCTGACGCCAGCAGGTGCTGGCACTCGCTTTCCGGTTCCCGCAGCCAGCGCACGGCGATGCCGCGCTGTGGTGGCTTCGGTGTGCCCAGCAGGTCAAGAGTGCGCAGGCCCACCGCGAACGCACGCCGCGCGAGCAACTCGACGCCAGCATCCACCGATCCGTCGCCGTGGTAGCGCATCCAGCGCACCACGCCCACCATCCACAGCGGGTCGTCCTCTTCGTGCGCGATCGTGAGGCCCAACACCTCGCCAACACGGATGCGGATACCGGCCTCACGTGCCCACATGAGGCGATAGCCCCCGAGGCTCTGGTCCAGCACCTGGGCGCGCACCCGGCTGGCCTTGACGGTTTCCTGGGTGGCATTCGCCCAGCTGGCGTGGGGAGCTGCGCCGACCCGGTGACCGGTGACGTGATGCATGAACGCGTCGAAATCCTGCTCGCCGGCAAGAAAGTAGTGCAGACCCGAGAGACCGATCACCGTGTCCAGCCGATGGGTAGCGCCCAGCCTGCGCGCGCGCCGGGCCGCCGCGGTGCCCCAGCCCGCCCGCAGGCGTCGGAGCAGCTCCGCCGGTGCGTCCAGGGTCCGGCGCTGGCGCTTCAGCTTGAGGTGCACCTGCTCGATGCCGACGCTCTGCAGGGGTGCTTCGAGTTGGCTGCGCAGCGGTGTGAGGTCGAGCCACAGCACCGACCCGGCGCCGGCCTCGCGCTCCTCGGGGATGTAGCCCGGACCACGGTCGGTGGCCACCGGCACGGCGAAATCCGCTTCGCCGCCCTGGGTTTCCTTGAGCTCCAACTCGCCGACGAGGTCGCGGCAAATGGGCCACAGGTCGGCCTGCTCGCGCTGGCTGAAGCGGAAGGGGTTGGACAGCGCCAACAGCACCGACTGCAGATACACCTGTTCGACGCTGCAGGAAGCGCTCTCTGAGGGCTCCGTCACCGCCTTCGCGGCCAGCCCGGCCGTCCGGGCGAACCGGTAGACCGAATGCAGACCGAACCAGGTGCCTGGTAGCGGCATGCGATAGAGGAAGTAACACAGCGACAGCAGGCGGGCATGGTGGACGGCGGCCCGCACCAGCAACTGGGAGACCGAGCCGCGCCTCAGGAACGACACGGCTCCCGAAGGCGCCAGCGCCTCGTGTGCGGCGGCGCGATAGCCGTTGGCCAGCTCCCGATGCAGGTTGAGGCAGGCTTCCGCGGCCTGCGATGCCTGCGGCGACAGGGGGAAGGAGCTGGTCTGCAGCTGCCGGTCGAGGAACTGCAGGGCTTCGACTACCGCCGGCCGGACCAGATCGAGAATCGCAGCGCGCTGGTTGCCCTGCAGCGCCCGCTGGCGCAGTTGGGCGAATGCGTCCGCGAGTCGGACAAGGGTGACCTGCGGATTGGCGCGGGGGAGGTCCTCCACCCAGCGCGCAACCGCCTTGGGATCCGAGGGGAAGCTGCCGACGGCGGCGCTGGAGCGCTCCGGTAGCTGCTCTCCCAACTGCTGGTAGGGCTCTGACATGCGTGCACTGATCCTGATGTGCGGCTCGGTTGTCCACGGACGCGTGTGTACCTTCGGGCCCGCGACCGCCGATGTGTGCGCCAGGCCGGAGTCTAGCAGCGCACACACGGGCGTCAGCCCTTCGGCCGCGCGTCCCGCTGCCCCCAGAGCGGCGGCGCCCCAGGGGCGCGCGCCCATCGGCTGGCCGGGTGCGGACCGTGGCCACCGGTCACCGATGCAAGGTCGGGGCCGTTGCTGTCTTGCTCCTGCGTCGAAACCTCGACGCCCGAGGGCGTCCGCCCGCCCGTCCTCATGCGGACAGGCCCTGCTGGAGTTAGCATGCGGAGCCCTGCGTCCGGCACCTTCAGCGCTTGAATCCGAACCCGCCGCTCACTGCTTCGCCGCCAAGCCTGACGCCGAGCAGCCTCAATGCGCTCGCCCGCGATCTGCTGGAGGGCGCGTTTCCACTGATCTGGGTGGAGGGGGAACTGTCCGGTGTCTCGCGGCCGGCCTCGGGGCATGTGTACTTCACACTCAAGGACGCCCGCGCCCAGGTGCGCGGCGCGTTGTTCAAGCAGCGCAGCCTACGCTTGGCCTTCACTCCGCAAGACGGCCAGCAGGTGCTGGTGCGGGGGCGGCTCTCGCTGTACGAACCGCGAGGCGACTACCAGCTCATTGCCGAACACATCGAGCCCGCGGGCGAGGGCGCACTTCGCCGGGCCTTCGAGGCGCTGCGCGCGCGACTCGAAGCCGAGGGGCTGTTCGCGGCGGCGCGCAAGCGCCCCCTGCCGCTGCCGCCACGGCGTCTGGGCGTGGTGACCTCTCCGAGCGGCGCCGCGGTGCGCGACGTGCTGAGCGTACTGGCGCGGCGGTTTCCGCTGATCGAGGTCGAGGTGCTGCCGGTGCCGGTGCAGGGCAGGGAGGCGCCGGCCCAGATCCGCGCCATGCTCGAGCGCGCGGATGCCAGCCAGCGCTATGACGCCCTGCTGCTGACCCGCGGCGGCGGTTCGCTGGAAGATCTGTTCGCCTTCAACGACGAGGCGCTGGCCCGCTGTATCGCTGGGCTGCGAACACCGCTGGTGTCGGCGGTGGGGCACGAGATCGACTTCAGCATCAGTGATTTCGCGGCGGATCTGCGGGCGCCCACTCCTTCCGCGGCCGCCGAGCTGCTGGTGCCCGACCAGGCTGAACTGCGTGCCCGTCTGAACGGGCTGCGCCGGCGCGCATTGCTGGTCCAGAGCCAGCAAGCCCAGCGAGTGGGTCAGCGCCTGGACCAACTGGAGCTTCGCTTGCGAGCGCAGGCTCCGGCGCTTCGCCTGCAGCGCCTGCGCGAGCGCCTGCGTGCTGCAAGACTGCGTCTGCCGGAGTCGGAAGCCCGGACGCGCGATCGTCTTGGCCGGGGGCTGTTGCGCCTTGGCCAGCGCCTCGAGCAGCAGAATCCAACGCTTCGCCTGCATCGTGAGCGCGAACGCTCGCGGGCGCTGTTGTCGCGCCTGCAGGGCGCGCTTGACCGACGGCTGAAGGCCCATCGCCTGCGGGCGGGTCTGCTCGCGCGCACTCTGTCGGCGGTGAGCCCGCTGGCGACGCTGGGTCGCGGCTACGCCATCCTTCAGGACGCCGGCAGTGGACGGGTGATCGCGCGCCGCGCGGATGCCCGGCCCGGCCAAGCCTTGATCGCCCGACTTGCCGATGGCGAGCTCGGTCTGCGCTGCGATCCCGCCTGATGCGCTTTCTGGACCCGGAATCGGCTGCCGGCATTGAGGCCCGTCCGGCCTGCGAGCCCGAGGACGGCGTGCTGATGCAGCGCTTCGCGCGTGGCGACATGGCGGCTTTCGAGCAGCTGTACGCGCGCCATCGCGGTGGCTTGATGCGCTTCCTGCATCGCGGACTGGGGCGGAGAGAAACCGCCGAGGAGTGCTTTCAGGAAGTCTGGAGCCGGGTGGTGGCGGCGCGCGAGCGGTACCAGCCGGAGGCACGCTTCGCGACCTGGTTGTATCAGATCGCCCACAATCTGCTGATCGACCAGTACCGTCGTCAGCGTCCCGAGGTGAATGTCGAGACGCTTCCAGAAGATGCCGAGCGCAGCGACAACCCCTTTGGCGATGGGGCTGCGTTGACGCCAGAAGAGCAGCTCGGTGCGTTCGAGCAGGCGCGGCGCCTGCAGCAGGCCTTGGCAGAGCTACCCGACGAACAGCGCATTGCCCTGCAGCTGCGTCTGGAGCAGGAGCTGAGTCTCGAAGAGATCGGCGCCATCACCGGCGCCGGCCGTGAAACCGTGAAGTCCCGGCTGCGCTACGCGCTGGACAAACTGAAGGACCGGCTGCGCCCATGAGCACTCCACATCCTCCCACTGGGCAAGGCGCGGCCAAGTCCTTGAAAGACGCAGTGTCTGTGGGCAGTCCGCTCGATGCGGAGGAAGCGGTCGCTGCGATCGCCTTGCGTGCGCTGCCGGTGAGTGGGCCCTCGCCCGAGCTGGACGCGCGCGTACTGGCGATGGCGCGCAGCGCGCTGACTGCTTCGGCACCGCAAGCGCGCACCCAGCCCGCCGTGCGGGGGCGTCGGCGGCCGGGCGCCCTCTGGTGGTTGGGCAGCGCGGCAGGCGCGGTCATGGCGGCCGGGATCGGCTGGCAGCTCGGTGGTTTCTCGGATCCCGCTGCACCTGCCGGTGAGTCCGCTCCAGTGTCAGCCGCTCGGGACGCGCCTTCCGCGAGCATGGAGGCCGAATTCGAGGTGCTCATCATTCCGCGCCGCCCTGCGGATGCTCAGGAAGAAGGCGCCAACGCCGGGGCACCGAAAACGCGCGCCGAGCCGGTTCCTTCAGAGCGCGCACGTCCTGCTCCTTTGCAGCCCCTTGCGCCGAGGCGGCTGGAGCAGAGGGCTGCGCCAACGCCAACGCCCGCGCCAGCGCCAGCGCCGTCTGAGGCCCCCCGCGAGGCAGTGAATGAAGCACCTGCGCCCATGCCGCAGGTTGGCGTTCCCCTGGCAGATCCACTCGGCACGTCGATGCCGGACCCGGAAGACGCGCCGCTCGATGAGATCGTGGTGACGGGCGCTCGAGTCGCGGAGCCGCAGTTTCCCCCGGTCGCCCAGGATTTTCGTCTTGCACCGGATGACTGGGTCGAGCGTATCCGTGCCCGGCGTGACAGTGGCGATCGCGAGTCTGCACGCCGCAGTCTTATGGCGTTCATGCGCGTGAACGCGCAGCGGCCTGTGCCCGCCGATCTGCGCCCTCTGCTGAACGAGACGCCGTGACCCGCAGCACCCTCGCAACGGAAGTGTCGCTGCAGCATGACATCAAACGCAGCCGATTCCTCTGTCGCGCCGCGCCCGTGGACAGTGCCGAGGCAGCGGCTGCATTTCTGCGCGCGGTGTCGGATCAGGCTGCCACCCACAACTGCTGGGCCTTCCGCATCGGCGAGCTGTATCGGTCTTCCGATGATGGCGAGCCGGCGGGCACCGCCGGTCGCCCCATTCTGGCCGCCATCGACGGTCAGGAACTCGATGGAGTCATCGCGGTGGTGACGCGCTGGTACGGCGGGATCAAGCTCGGCGCCGGTGGCCTGGTGCGGGCCTACGGCGGCTGTGCTGCCGAATGCCTGCGCACCGCGGCGAGGGTCGCGATCATCGATATGCGGGAGCTACGTCTGCGCTGCGGTTTTGCAGACCTTGGCGAAGTACACGGGCTGATGGGGCTGCACGGCGTGCGGAAGGTCGACGAGCAGTTCGATGCGGATGGCGTGACGTTGCGGGTGCGCATGGCCAGCGATCGGCTCGGAGCCTTCGCCCACGCTCTGCGCGAGGCCAGTCGAGGGCGACTTGCGCTGCAGGCGAGCGAACTCGACGATTGAAGCCTGCGAGCTGTCCTCCGGAACTGCCTGCCGAGCTTGGGGTTTGCGCTGACTAAGGGCGGGATGCGCCGCCGCTCGCGGACGTCCGAAGAGGATTCGAGTGTGCCGTTCAGGCGGAGTCGCGCGGCAGGAACACCCGAATCGAGGCGAGCAGGCCGCCTTCGGCACGCTCCACCAGCCCGACCGCCAGCCCATCAGGTCCGAAGGCCGCATGCGCGCCGTCTGGCAAATGGTCGAAGCCTGAGGGGCGTTGGCCGCGCCGCAGCTGCGCCGACTTTGCAGCGTCGAGCTCCACGCGCGGAAAGCTGGCGAGACCGGCCTCCAGCGGCAGCAGCCATGCGGGGGAGGGCAGTGAAGCCTCGGCCTCGATGCGTTCGAGGCTGACCATCTGCGGCGTGTGGAAGGGCTCGATCCAGAGACGCCTCAGCACCTGTACGTGGGCGCCGCAGCCGAGCGCTTCGCCCAGATCGCGCACCAGCGAGCGCACATAGGTTCCCGAACCGCACTCGACCTTCAGACGCAGGCGCTGCCCTTCGATGGCGACCAGGTCGAATCGGTCGACCTGCACGGGTCGCGGTTCCAACTCCAGGGTTTCCCCGCGGCGGGCGCGCAGGTACATGGGTTCCCCGCCGCGCTTCAGCGCCGAGTAGATCGGGGGTACCTGCTGGATCGATCCGCGCAGAGGATGCAGCGCGGCATCGATCTTTCCGGCTTCGAGTTCCGGCACGGCACGCTCGCGCAGGATCTGGCC
This sequence comes from Lysobacterales bacterium, assembly GCA_046318115.1. Lineage (GTDB taxonomy): Bacteria > Pseudomonadota > Gammaproteobacteria > Xanthomonadales > Xanthomonadaceae > Aquimonas. The sequence continues at coordinate 44,374 of JBKCVA010000090.1, forward strand.
ATCGGCGTCATCGGTGTCGGTGGTCAAGCCGAGCGTTGCAACGGTCTCGTACGCCTTGCGCGCGCCCAGGAGGTGACCGGCGATCTTGGTGGCCTCGCCGAAGCACAAGGGAAGAAGACCCGTTGCCAGCGGGTCCAAGGCGCCGGTATGGCCTCCCTTGTCGGCGCGAAGTAGATGACGGGCCCGCTGCAGCGCCTGGTTGGAGGACATGCCCGCCGGCTTGTCGAGCAAGACGATGCCGTCCAGCCGACGCCAGACGGTCCGCGCCTGACGCGACATCGGCGTCTACTCCGGCCCGCGCAGCAGCGCGTCGATGCGTTCGCCGCGATCGACCGAATCGTCGTAGTGGAAGTGCAGCTCCGGCACCGAGCGCATGCGTACGCGCTTGCCCAGCTCCATGCGCATTTCCTTTGCGAGCTCCTTCAAGGCCTTCAACGCCTCCTTGGCTCGCTCCGGCTGCAGCGCCGTGAAGAACACCTTGGCGTGGGCCATGTCGCGGGTGACTTCCACGTCGGACACGCTGACGGAAGGCAGACCGTGCTCGCGCACGGCCTCATGCACCAGCTGGCCGATGTCGCGGCGGAGCTGGGCGGAGACGCGGTCGGTGCGGTGAAAGCTGCGTTTCATTGAGAGCCGGGATTGGGGATTCGGGATTTGGGGCTTGAAGGCACGGCAAGCACGTTGTGCTCCTGTCGACGTGGGGCGTCGAGGCCGAGCTGAGAGCGGGTCAAAAAATCATCCACCAACGGCGGCCGCGTCTGGGCGTCCCTCGCGGCAGCGCCCCACGCGAATTCCGCGGTGATTGGATCCACCAAACGCCCTCGAATTCACGCAACGAGCCTTGCCACGAACGCCTGCAGAGGGTCGATCTACGACATCTGGGTTTTTCACCGCTCTGAGACGGCACGTTCGCGATTGGGGCGGGAACGAATCCCGAACCCCCAATCCCGAATCCCGGTTTCAGAGCGTGCGCTGGACCTCGATACGCTCGTAGCACTCGATCTGGTCGCCCGGCTTCACGTCGTTGTACTGCTTGACCGCGATGCCGCACTCGGTGCCCATGCGGACTTCGTCGACGATGTCCTTGAAGCGGCGCAGCGACTCCAGCTCGCCCTGGAAGATGACGGTCTGATTGCGCAAAACGCGGATCGGCTTGTTGCGGCGGACAACGCCCTCGATGACGATGGAGCCCGCGACCGCGCCGAACTTCGAGCTGCGGAAGACCTCGCGGACCTCGGCCGTGCCGATGATTTCTTCGCGGATTTCCACGCCGAGCAGTCCGGATGCAACCTGCTTCACCTGGTCAATGACGTCGTAGATGATCGAGAAGTAGCGCAGGTCGAGGCCATTCGCCTCGATCACGCGACGAGCGGCTGCGTCGGCACGCACGTTGAAGCCGATGACCACGGCCTTGGAGGCGGCCGCCAAGGTGGCGTCCGACTCGTTGATGCCGCCAACGCCCGAAGCGATCACGTTGATGCGGATCCGCTCGTTCGACAGGCTGGTCAGCGAATCGCGCAGCGCTTCGACCGAGCCCTGGACGTCGGCCTTCACGACCAGGTTCAGGGTCTGCTGGCCTTCGCCCTGACCCATCTGGGCCATGATGTCTTCCATGCGGTTGCCGGCCTGCTTGACGAGGCGCGATTCGCGCTTCTTGGCCTCGCGCTGCTGGGCGACATCCTTGGCGAGGCGCTCGTCTTCGACCACAACGAAGTCGTCGCCGGCATCGGGCACGCCAGAAAGACCCAGCATGACCACCGGGATCGACGGCGTAGCCGACTCGACCTGGCGTCCGGCCTCGTCGAACAGCGCGCGCACGCGGCCGTATTGGGTGCCGCAGACCACAAAGTCGCCCTTCTTCAGGGTGCCGGTCTGGACGAGCACCGTCGCGACCGGGCCGCGGCCCTTGTCGAGCGTGGACTCGATCACCGCGCCGGTGGCGCGACCGTCGACGACGGCGCGCAGTTCCATGACTTCGGCCTGGATCGAGATCGCGTCGAGCAGGGTATCGATGCCAGTGCCCGCTTTGGCGGAGACCGGCACGAACTGGGTATCGCCACCCCATTCTTCCGGGATGACCTCGTGATTCGCCAAGCCCTGCTTGACGTTGTCCGGATTGGCGTCCGACTTGTCCATCTTGTTGATAGCCACGATCAGGGGAACGCCCGCTGCCTTGGCGTGCTTGATCGCTTCGACGGTCTGCGGCATCACGCCATCGTCCGCAGCGACGACCAGGACAACGATGTCGGTCAGCTTGGCGCCGCGGGCGCGCATCTGCGTGAAGGCGGCATGGCCCGGAGTGTCGAGGAAGCTGATAACGCCCTTGGGCGTTTCGACGTGATAGGCGCCGATGTGCTGGGTGATGCCGCCCGCTTCGCCCGATGCGACGCGGGTTCGGCGGATGTGGTCGAGTAGCGAAGTCTTGCCGTGGTCGACGTGACCCATGATGGTGACGACCGGGGGACGCGGCTCGCCTTCACCGGCTTGCTCGGCGTGTGCGATCAGGGCGTCTTCGACGTCGTTCTCGTTGGCGCGTACCGCGGTGTGGCCGAGCTCTTCAACCACCAGAACTGCGGTGTCGTGGTCGATGGTCTGGTTGATGGTCGCCATGACGCCCATCTTGAACAGCGCCTTCACCACTTCGGCGCCCTTCAGCGCGAGTTTCTGGGCGAGATCCGCCACGACGACGCTGTCGCCGATCGCGACTTCGCGCGTCATCGGTGCAAGCGGACGCGAGAAGCCGTGCGTGCCGCCGCCGGAGCGCGAGGCCTCCTGGCGTCGCTGGCCTGGCTTCTTGCGGGCACCGCGGCGGGCCATTCCGGCGTCCGACAGGTGCAGCTCGCCGCGGCCAAACCGCGACCCGGCGTCGTCTTCACCACCCGGACGCGCGGGCGCACCGCGCGCCGGTCGCGCACGACGATCGTCGCGGCCACGGGCAGGACCCGGCGGCGGCGGCGGGGCGGAGCCTGGGCCCGGCGGGCGCATGCCCGGCCTGGGCGGTGCGCCCGCGGGACGCGGTGCGCCGGGGCCGGACGGCGCGCCGGAACGCGGGGGCGGGCGCGAAGAAGGGCTGTCGCTGCGGGCGGCCGGGCGGCTGCTGGGCGCACTGTGCGAAGGCGTGCGCGCCGGTGGGGCTGAGGGCGTTGAAGGTGTCGGAACGGTGGGTGCGGCAGGCGCGGCGGCTGCGGGCGCAGGGACGTGTTCGGGGGCGCTCGCCTCCTCCGAAGCAGGAGCCTCGGTCGGGCGGCGACGGGCCTCTTCCTCTTCCCGCTGGCGGGCTTCTTCGGCCGCCTTGCGCTGCTCCGCCTCGCGACGCGCGGCTTCTTCGGCTTCCTGACGTGCCTGGGACTCGGCCAACAGGCGCTGTGCCTCTTCGCGATCGGGATCTTCAGTGGTCGAGATTTCGCTGCGCTTCACATAGGTGCGCTTCTGGCGCACCTCGACGTTGACGGTGGTCTTCTGCTTGCCGGCAGCGACCGTGATCTCTTCTACCTTGCGGCGCTTGAGCGTGATCTGGCGAGGGGCTGCAGTTTCTTCAGGCGCGTCGGTCTTGCCATGCGTGCGGCGCAGGAAGCCGAGCAGCTTCATCTTCTCCGCGCTGGTCACCACCTGGTCGGGCCCGCTGAAGTTCATGCCGGCCTCGGCGAGCTGCTCCAGGAGCTTCTCGACCGGGGTGCCCGTCAACTTGGCGAGGGTGCGTACCGTAACTTCCGACATGTGGCTTCCTAAAGATTCATGGGCCCGGCCGCGCCGCACACGGGCGTCAAGCCGGTAATTCTACCGCGACGAGGGCGCGCGCGCCCGAGGCGCGAGCGCGGCCCGCGCGCTCATTCGAACCAGTGCTTGCGTGCTTCCATGATCAGCTTGGCGGCACGCTCGGCGTCCAGGCCCTCGATATCACTGATCTCGTCGACCGCCATTTCCGCGAGATCGTCGCGGGTGGAGATGCCGCGCGCGGCCAAGGCGTAGGCGATGGCGTCATCCATGCCGTCAAGGCCCAGCAGATCTTCGGCCGGCTTGTGCTCCTCAAGCTGTTCTTCGGCCGCCAGAGCCTCGGTCAGGAGGGCGTCGCGGGCGCGGGCGCGGAGTTCCTCGACGATGTCCTCGTCGAAACCTTCCACTGCCAGCAGCTCGCCGGCCGGGACGTAGGCGATCTCCTCGAGTGTGCTGAAGCCTTCGCTGACCAGAATGCCGGCGATTTCCTCGTCGACCTCCATGCGGTCCATGAACAGCTTGCGGGCGCTGGCCTGCTCGGCTTCGCTCTTGGCTGCCACCTGGTCCTGGGTCATCACGTTGAGCTGCCAGCCGGTCAGCTTGGACGCAAGTCGTACGTTCTGGCCGCCCTTGCCAATGGCCTGGGCGAGCTTGTCCTCGGCCACCGCGATATCCATCGCGTGGCGCTCCTCGTCGACGATGATCGACTGCACTTCGGCCGGCGCCATGGCGTTGATGACGAACTGCGCCGGATTCTCGCTCCACAGCACGATGTCGATGCGCTCGCCGTTCAGCTCGTTGCTGACCGCCTGTACGCGCGACCCGCGCATGCCGATGCAGGCGCCGATGGGGTCGGTACGGGTGTCGTGGGCGATCACGGCAATCTTGGCGCGGTCGCCGGGGTCGCGTGCGGCGCCCTTGATTTCGACCAGGCCCTGGCCGACCTCAGGCACCTCCAACTTGAACAGCGCCATCATGAACTCAGGCGCGGCTCGGCTGACGAACAGCTGCGGGCCACGCGCCTCGGAGCGCACGTCGTACAGATAGCCGCGCACGCGGTCACCGGGGCGCAGGGTGTCGCGTGGAATCGACTTGTCCTTCGGAATGAACGCTTCCGCGTTTCCGCCGAGATCGATATAGATATTGCCGCGCTCTACGCGCTTAACGATGCCCGTGATGAGCTCGCCCACGCGGTGCTTGAAAGCATCCACGACCTGGGCGCGCTCGGCTTCGCGAACACGCTGAACGATGACCTGCTTGGCCGCCTGCGCCGAGATGCGGCCGAAATCAACGTTCTCGACCTGTTCCTCGATGAACTCGCCCACCTGTGCGTCGGGCTTGATGTCAACGGCGTCCATCAGACGGATCTGGTGATGCGGGGACTCCATCACCACGTCATCGGCGACCACTTCCCAAACGCGGAAGGTCTCATAGCTGCCGTTGGAACGGTTGATGGAGACGCGCATCTGCACGTCCTCCTCCGGGTACTGCTTTTTGGCGGCGGAGGCCAGCGCAGCTTCGAGCGCCTCGAAGATTACGCCGCGTTCGACGCCCTTCTCGTTGGCAACAGCTTCGGCAACCAGCAGCAGTTCTTTGCTCATCGTCGTGTCTCCGGCAGGCGCATCGGCGCCTGGGGGTCAGGAAAGCTTGGGGTCGGTAAAAAACGAAGCGGCTCAGCGCCCGCGGCCGGGACGTCGCCCTGCCGGCTTGGCATCAGGATCATCGTAGATGGAGGCTTCGCTCTGTTCGCCGTCCACTTCAATGGTCTCGCCCTGGCCGAGAGCGGAGTAGTCCGGTACAAGGCGAGCCTTGGCGACGTTGTCGTGGGCGAGCCGGTAGGTCCTGCCGTCCTGCTCGACCAGCACCTCGTCGCCCTGGACGCCACGGATGAAGGCGCTGAAACGTCGACGGCCTTCGTGCGGGAGATGCAGCGCGATCTTGGCCTGTTGGCCTAGGAACCGTTCGAAATGGGCGGGTTTGAAGAGCGGACGATCGAACCCGGGCGACGAGACCTCGAGCACGTAGTTGCCCTGGATGGGGTCGTTGACGTCGAGCAGGGCGCTGACTTCACGGCTGACTGCGGTGCAGTCGTCCAAGGTGACGTGCCGGCCTGCAACATCGATGTAGATGCGCACTACACTGCGGTGGCTGCTTGGCGCGTACTCGATGCCAAGAAGTTCCAGCCCGAGGTCGAGGACCACAGGCGCGAACAATTCTTCGAGTTCCTGGATTTTCTGCGACATAGACCAACCTCCGGATCTCGCGCGCTCGCAGCCAGGCGGAGCGCGGTCAGGGCACAGGCCCTGTCCAAGACACCGGAGCCTCGCCGGTCAACCTCACCGACGCTGCGGGCCCGAAAATGAAAGAGCCTCACAGGGAGGCTCTTTGCAATGCCGCTGGAAGAATCAAGCTTCCACGGCGTCACTGATGGTAGCGGGGGCAGGATTTGAACCTGCGACCTTCGGGTTATGAGCCCGACGAGCTGCCAGACTGCTCCACCCCGCATCAGTCAGACGCCCAGTATAAGGAGCGTTTGCGTGCAGCGCAACAGTCGGGTTGGGCTCTGCTCTTTCTCGGGGGTGGATCGTGTTGCGGCGAGCGCTCTGTTGCAGCCATCGACGAGCCGCGCGTAGAAAAGGAGCGAGAGTCTGTGAGAACACCCTCCGCCTGCTGCGACCGCCTCTGGAGGCTCGTGGCGGCGGTGCGCTACCCGAATTCCGCGGTCACTGGGCCCACCAAACTTCCTTGAACTCACATGCCGCGCTTTGCCACGAGCGCACAGAGGCGCCCTCGCTACAGCGCCCGGGTTTTCCGTACGCTCCGAGGACGTGATCGGGCGACGACGCTGGCGCCGCTGTCCTTCGCGATGACAGGGCCTGCCGGTTTTCGCGTTGAGGGGCTTATTGCCGCCGCCGAGATTTCAAGCGCCCAGGAAACAGATCGATCGGCATGGCGTGACGGCGAGGGTGGGGCTAGTTGAGGGCGGGGGCGCGTGAACGGGCGGGGGTCGGGAGAGGCGCCCCGCGCCTTCCGCCTGTAGAATCGCGTTTTCCCGCTGCGTGTTCCCCCATGACTCCCCTGATCTTCGTCACCGGTGGCGTGGTGTCCTCGCTTGGCAAGGGCATCGCATCGGCCGCACTCGCGGCCATTCTCGAATCGCGCGGTCTGCGCGTGACCCTCATGAAGCTGGATCCGTACATCAACGTCGATCCCGGCACGATGAGCCCCGTCCAGCACGGCGAGGTCTACGTCACCGACGACGGCGCCGAAACCGACCTCGACCTCGGCCACTACGAGCGCTTCGTGCGCACGCGGCTCGGCCGCATGAACAGCATCACCACCGGTCGCATCTACGAGAACGTGATCCGCAAAGAGCGCCGCGGCGACTACCTCGGCGCGACGGTGCAGGTGATCCCGCACATCACCGATGAGATCAAGCGCTGCATCGACGCCGCGACCGCGGGCTTCGATGTCGGCCTGGTCGAAATCGGCGGCACGGTCGGCGACATCGAGTCACTGCCGTTTCTTGAGGCCATCCGCCAGATCCGCAGCGAGCGCGGGCCGGACAAGGCCCTGTTCATGCACCTCACGCTGGTGCCCTACATCGCCGCCGCGGGTGAGCTGAAGACCAAGCCGACCCAGCATTCGGTGAAGGAACTGCGCAGCATCGGCATCCAGCCCGATGTGCTGCTGTGCCGCTGCGAGCAGCCGCTGCCCGAGGGCGAGCGTCGCAAGATCGCCCTGTTCACCAACGTGCCCGAGAAGGCGGTGATCTCGGCGATCGACGTCGCCAACATCTTCAGCATCGTGCCCTGGCTGCACGAGCAGCAGCTCGACGAGCTGGTGGTGCGCCAGCTGCACCTGCCGGCCAAGCGCGCGGCCGAGCTGGGCGACTGGATGGAAGTGATCGATGCGGTCGACCATCCGGTGGATGAAGTCACCGTCGCCGTGGTCGGCAAGTACGTCGATCATCAGGACGCCTACAAGTCGGTGGGCGAGGCGCTGAAGCACGGTGGTCTGCGCCAGCGCACGCGCGTGCGCCTGAAGTGGATCGAGTCGGAAGAGGTCGAGCGCGAAGGTCCGTCGGTGCTCGACGGCGTCGACGCCATCCTCGTGCCCGGCGGTTTCGGCGATCGCGGCTTCGAGGGCAAGGTGCGCACCGTGCAGCATGCGCGCGAGCAGGGCATCCCGTATTTCGGCATCTGCTACGGCATGCAGGCGGCGGTGGTGGATTTCGCCCGCAACGTGGCGGGCCTGAGCGGAGCCAACACCACCGAGAACGATCGCAGCGTCGCGCATCCGGTGATCGGCCTGATCACCGAGTGGCGCACCTCGACCGGCGAAGTCGAGCGTCGCACCGAAGCCTCCGACCTCGGCGGCACCATGCGCCTCGGCCTGCAGGACTGCCGGCTCAAGCCGAATACCCGTGCGCGCGAGCTCTATGGCAAAGACGTCATCGCCGAGCGCCACCGTCACCGCTACGAGTTCAACAATTACTACCGCACCCAGCTGGAGGACGCGGGCCTGGTGGTCGCCGGCAAATCGATGGACGACCTGCTGGTCGAGATCGTCGAGCTGCCGCGCGACACGCATCCGTGGTTCGTGGCCTGCCAGTTCCATCCCGAGTTCACCTCGACCCCGCGCGACGGCCATCCGCTGTTCATTGGCTTCATCCGCGCCGCGCGCGACTACAAGGCCGCTGCCGCGAAGGAGGCCAGCGCATGAATCTCTGCGGGTTTGAAGTCGGCCTCGACAAGCCGCTGTTCCTGATCGCCGGGCCCTGCGTGATCGAGTCCCTGCAGCTGCAAATCGACACCGCCGGCACGCTCAAGGAAATCACCTCCAAGCTCGGCGTGCCCTTCATCTTCAAGTCGAGCTTCGACAAGGCCAACCGCACCTCGGCCACCAGCTTCCGCGGCCCGGGCATGGAAGAAGGCCTGAAGGTGCTGGCGGAAGTGAAACGCCAGCTCGGCGTGCCGGTGCTGACCGACGTGCACGAGTACACGCCGATGGACGAGGTCGCCAGCGTGGTCGACGTGCTGCAGACCCCGGCCTTCCTGTGCCGCCAGACCGACTTCATCCAGAAGGTCGCGCGCGCCGGCAAGCCAGTGAACATCAAGAAGGGCCAGTTCCTCTCGCCTTGGGAGATGAAGCACGTCACCGCCAAGGCCTTGGCCACCGGCAACACCCAGATCATGGCCTGCGAGCGCGGGGTCAGCTTCGGCTACAACAACCTCGTCAGCGACATGCGCAGTCTGAGCGTGATGCGCGACACCGGCTGCCCGGTGGTGTTCGACGCCACCCATTCGGTGCAGCTGCCCGGCGGCGCCGGCGGCAAGAGCGGCGGCCAGCGCGAGTTCGTGCCGGTGCTGTCGCGCGCCGCGGTCGCCGTGGGCATCGCCGGCCTGTTCGCCGAGACGCATCCCGATCCTGAGAAGGCGCTGTCCGACGGCCCCAACGCCTGGCCGCTGGGCCGCATGGCCGAGCTGCTCGAAAGCCTGGTCGAGCTCGACCGGGTTGTGAAGAAGCGGCCGTTTATCGAGATGGGCTGAGCGGGCGCGTGCCGATGCCAATACGCAGTGGTTCAGCCGAAAGCGTCCAAGGCCGAGTGCGGCCGCCAGCGCCGCTTTCCACGGCGGGCGGCCGTGCCGCTGGCGCCTTCGCGGCTGCGCTGGGCCTGATGCTGCCCTTCGCGCAGGCGGGTGCCTGCAGCATGAAGGGTGGCGCGCCTTCGCTTAGGCAGCAGCTTGAGTCGGCTGAAGCGGTGTTCATTGCTCGCGTGACTGTTTCTCGCGAGGTGCCACCTCAGGAACTGCTGCCGCCTGAGGCTTTGGCTGATGTCGACCCTGATGATCTTGATGAGCCTCTGATCGAGGCGTCCTACCGGTTGATCGAGACCCTGAAGGGCAAGCCTCCCGCTGAAGGCCGTGTGTACGATCTTCCGCTAGCTGCCGGGAACTGCAGCCTGGGGCTATTGCCCGGTTGGGATTATGTATTCGTGTTGCAGCCTCCCGAACCGGATTTCGGCAGACACTTTGTAGGCCACTTCTCCGGATCGTTTGGCCTGGGCGCCTACCGCAGCACTGGCGACCCCGACACAACCGAGCTTTCAGAAGTCCGCGCCACCCTTCGATCCCTTTCCACGGAACCCGAGACGCCATGAGCACGATCCGCAGCATCCACGCCCGCGAAATCCTCGACTCCCGCGGCAATCCCACGCTCGAAGCCGAGGTCACGCTGGAGTCCGGCCAGGTCGGCCGCGCCGCCGTGCCCTCGGGCGCGTCGACGGGCACCCGCGAGGCCGTCGAGCTGCGCGACGGTGACCGCACGCGCTACCTCGGCAAGGGCGTGACCCGCGCGGTCGGCAACGTGCGCGGCGCGATCAACGACGCCCTGCGCGGCTTCGACGGCGCCGATCAGGCGGGTCTGGACCAGCGCATGATCGAACTCGACGGCACCGAGACCAAGAGCCACCTCGGCGCCAATGCGCTGCTCGGCGTGTCGCTGGCCAATGCGCATGCGCAGGCAGCGGCGCGCGGGCTGCCGCTGTGGAGACATCTGCTGGGCGATCGCCAGGCGGTGCTGCCGGTGCCGATGATGAACATCATCAACGGCGGCGCACACGCGGATAACAACGTCGACATGCAGGAGTTCATGGTGCTGCCGGTCGGCCTGCCGAACTTCGCCGAGGCCCTGCGCGCTGGCACCGAGATTTTCCACGCGCTGAAGTCGGTGCTGAAGGGCCGCGGCCTGTCGACGGCCGTGGGCGACGAGGGCGGCTTCGCGCCGGACCTGCGCTCGAACGAGGAAGCCGTCGAAGTCATCCTGGAGGCGATCGGCAAGTCCGGCTACCGCGCCGGCGAAGACATCTACCTCGGCCTCGACTGCGCGGCCTCCGAGTTCTACGAGAACGGCAAGTACCAGCTGGTCGGCGAAGGCCAGCGCCTGTCGTCGGAGCAGTTCGCCGACTTCCTTGCCGGCTGGTCACGCCAGTACCCGATCATCACCATCGAAGACGGCATGGCCGAGGACGACTGGGACGGCTGGGCCGGCCTGACCGCGCGCCTGCGCGAGAACGTCCAGCTGGTCGGTGACGACCTGTTTGTGACCAACCCCAAGATCTTCCGCGAGGGCATCGCCAAGGGCATCGGCAACGCCATCCTGATCAAGGTCAACCAGATCGGCACCCTGACCGAGACCCTGGAGGCCATCGCCATGGCCGAGGCCGCCACCTACGCGCAGGTGATCTCGCACCGCTCGGGCGAGACCGAGGACACGACGATTGCCGATATCGCGGTGGCGACCACGGCGACCCAGATCAAGACCGGCTCGCTGTGCCGCTCGGATCGCGTGGCCAAGTACAACCAGCTGCTGCGTATCGAGGAAGCGCTGGGCGCGGGTGCGCGCTACGCCGGTCGGGCCGCGTTTCCGCAGCTGAAACACTTCCGCTGAGCCGCTGCGCCCCGCCTGGGCCCGCATGTTCCGACTCGCCATCCTTGTGTTGCTTGCCCTGCTGGTCTACCTGCAGGTGCAGCTGTGGACGGGTGCGGGAGGGCGGGCCCAGGTCGAGGACCTGGCGAAATCGGTGGAGCGCCAGCGCGTGGAGAACGGCCAGCTGGAGCAGCGCAACGCCGCGCTCGAAGCCGAAGTGGTCGACCTGAAGGAAGGCGCCTCGGCCGTGGAGGAGCGCGCGCGCGCCGAGCTGGGCATGATCCAGCCCGGTGAGGTGTTCTATCGCGTGGTGGACGGTGACAAGGTGCCCGAACCGCCGCCGCCCTCGGAGCCGGTCGAGGCCGAGGACGCGGCGGCCGCCGCGGTGCGCCCGCAGCAATGAGCCCGCGCATCTGGGCCGTGCTGCCCGCCGCTGGCAGCGGCCAGCGCATGGGCTCCGCCGTGCCAAAGCAGTACCTGAAGCTGGCCGGCCGCAGCGTGCTCGAACACAGCCTGCGCGCGGTGCTGGCCCATCCCGAAGTGGCGGGTGCAGTGGTGGCGCTGAGGGCGGGCGACGCGCGCTGGCCGGGCTGGAGCGCGCTTGCGGGCAAGCCCGTCCTGCGCGTGGACGGTGGCGCCGAGCGTGCCGACAGCGTGCGCGCAGCGCTCAGTCTGCTGGCCGCACGCGAGGAGGCTGCCACGCTGTGGGCGCTGGTGCACGACGCGGCGCGGCCGTGTCTGCGTGCGGAAGATCTTGATCGCCTGGTCTCGCGATGCCTCGCCGCAGGCGAGGGCGGTCTGCTGGCGGCGCCGGTGCGCGACACGCTGAAGCGCGTCGATCCGTCGCGATCCGCATCCGCTCAGCGCGCGCTCGGCACCGAGCCGCGCACAGGCCTGTGGCGCGCGCTGACGCCGCAGCTGTTTCCCCTGCAGGCGCTGCTGGCGGCACTGGAGTCGGCCGAGGCGAAGTCGCTCGCGGTCACCGACGAGGCCATGGCGATGGAGCGCGCTGGCGTGCAGCCTCTGCTGGTCGAAGGCGCGGACGACAATCTCAAGATCACCACGCCGGCCGATCTGACGCTGGCGGAGTTCCTGCTCAGCCGGCGCTGAGCGAGCCGCGGTTCGATTTCGCATGCGCGCGGATCCAGTCCTGCGGTTCTGGAGGCAGGCGCGCAGCGCCCCGCCGATTCGAGGGCGTGTGAGAAGACCGGACGTGGCCTCCGACGTCGTTGTCGCTGCGCTTGCGCTCAGCGACTCAGCCGCTGCGCGGCCGCCAGCACATCGCTGAACACGCCGGCCGCGGTGACTTCGGCGCCCGCGCCGGGCCCGCGCAAGGTCAGCGGCGGCTGCTGCTGCAGGTCGGTGCGGATTTCCAGCACGTTCTCGCGCGGCCGTGCGCTGGCGAGCACGTCGTCCAGCGGCAGCGAGGCGACGCCGACGCGTCCGCCCTCAGGGCCAACTTCACCGACCACGACCAGACGCTCGCTCCGCGCCTGCGCTGCGGCGATGCGTGCGCGCCAGTCCGCGTCTTCGGCCCTCAGCGCCTGCAGCAGGGCGTCGCCGTGGACGGCCCGTGCGGCGGTCAGCGGTTCGACCGCGATCTGCTGGGGCTCCAGCGTGAACCCGGCCTCGCGGCCGAGGATCAGCAGTTTGCGCGCCACGTCCTGACCGCCAAGGTCTTCCAGCGGATCGGGCTCGGTGTAGCCAAGCTCGCGCGCTTCGATGACGGCGTCGGAAAACGCCGCGCCCGCGTGCAGTCGCGAGAGCAGGTAGGACAGCGAGCCCGACAGCAGCCCACGAATGCCGAGCACGCGCTCGCCGCGCAGGCACAGGTCGCGTAGCGGGCCGAGCACGGGGATCGCGGCGCCGACGGTGGTTTCGTAGTGCCAGGGCGTGCGCCGCGCACGCTCCTGCAGCGCGCTGTAGAAGGCCCAGGGCCGCGCGCCGGCGTGCTTGTTGGCGGCAGCGATGGCGATGCCGCGGCCCAGCAGGGCGGGGTAGTCGGCCGCGACGTCATCGCTGGCCGTGCAGTCTACGGCGACCGTGTGGGCGGCGCTGCCAATGCGCGCCCACAGCCGCTCGAGATCGCCGACGCTACGCGGCTGCAGCGCGGGCTCCAGGCCGACCGGATCGAGGCCGGATTCCTGTTCGGCCAGGCCGCGCCGATCAAACGCCGCGCGCAGGCGCAGATCCAGCCCGAGGCTGGCGCGAAGGGCTTCGCGGCGCTCGGCCAGACGCTGGCGAAAGGCGCTGCCGACGCGGCCGCGGGCGCCGATCAGGACGATGTCGATGCGTTTGGCGGCGTCGCTGGGAGCGGTGTTCGGCAGGGCGGGCATGGCGGCTGGACGGGGGCTTGGGCAGGTGGCAGATGAAACCACACATCCATCGCGATGAAAAGATATGGTTTGTCGCGTGCCGGTCTGTACGTTGGCGCGGAATCGAGCGTATCGGGGGCCGGGGCCCACCCTGTGCATGACGCCAGATGGGGTGGGCCTGGCCCACCGTGAGCCGCTCGCTGGCCTCGCTTGCAGGGTCTGGATCGTCTCGTCAGGCCCCAAGGCCTGCCCGGATTCAATCGGTCCGCGCAAGGCTCCGACCCGAACCGCCGCGCGCATGGCTCACGGTCGCTGCACCACCAACCAATCGACCAGCTCGCTCAGCACCGTCGCGCTCGCTTCGTTGAAGGCGGCCACCACGTCGGCGGCGTCAGCGCCACGCGTATCGGCCGACGCCTCGAAGCCGCGCTCGGCGACGATGCGCTGCTGCCGGTCTACACGCTTGGCGTGGAAGTGGATGCGCACCTGCTGAGCTTCGCGTGCGTACTCGAAAGCGCGGAGCTCGCCGATGACACGCTCGTCGCCGGCCAGCACATCCCGTTCGCGACCCGCCTTCAGGCGCCCATCGTCCTCGATGGCGCGGATCACGAGGCCCTGCCAAAGCTGCGGCAGAGGCGCCGTCCAGCGCGCGCCGCGCAGCAGTCCAAGTTCGTCCCCTGCGGCCCTCACCACGATGCGCTCCGAATCGAGCAGGCCCGTCGCCGAGGGCGCCTCCACCAGCAGCTGGCGATTCGCGCTGGGGCCTGCCTTGGCAGCAACGTCGACGCTGAGCGCGAACACCCGCGCCTCGCCCTCGCGCGCCTGCGGCAGAGCGCAAGCGCCGAGTGTGCTGATCATCAGCACCGCGCCCCATCGCGCGAGCACCCGCAGCGACACACGGACACACGGGAAAGCGCTCATTGCGGGTCGTACTCCTTGGGCTGGTCGCGGCCCAGCAGCAGGCCGGAAGCGTCGCGCTCGATGCGCTGGCTGAGGGTGGACAGGCGCGACAGTGTTTCGCGCAGCTCGGCCAGGGTGGGCGCCAGCTGCGGCAGGCCCTGTTCGCCGAAACGGTCGATGGCTTCGCGGTTGTGCTCGACCAGCTGCTGGGTGCTGTCGGCCAGCTGCCGCGTGGCTTCGAGCGTCTCGTGCAGGCTGCGCAGGATCGGCTCGGCATCGCTGGCCAAGAGGCCGTCGGCGCGCGTGGCGATGGAATCCAGCCGCTGCAGCAGCTGCTCGGCCTGCGCCAGCGAGGTCCGCAGTGAGGTGCCCGCGGCGGAAAGATCCTCCAGCGCCTTGCCGACCGCGTCGCCGTGTTCGGCCAGCGTGGCGCTGAGCGATTCGATATGTGCCAGCGTGGCGCTGACCTTCTCGACGTTGTCCTGGCTGAGCAGGTTCGAGGCCCGCGCCATCAGCTGGTTGATGTTGAGCACCACGTCTTCGCCCGAGGCGAACAGCTTGGCCAGGGCCGATTCCTCGGCGACGATGCGCGGCACCTCATCGCCCGTGGCTTCCAGTCGCGAGGCCTGGGCGCTGCCGCCGCCGAGCTGGATGATCGCGACACCGGTCAGGCCGGTGAAGGTCAGCTTGGCCGTGGTGTCGGTCTTGATCGGCGTATCGCTGCCGACGCGGATGCGCGCGATCACCTGGCTGGGGTCTTCGGGCGCCAGCTGCAGACGCCGCACTTCGCCGACCTGGATGCCGTTGTACTGCACCGCCGAGCCGACGGTGAGCCCGGTGACGGCCTCGGCGAACAGCACGTCGTAGTAGGCCCATTCGCGGTCGAGCGAGAGTTTGCCCAGCCAAAGCACGAACAGGAAGGCGAGCACGAGCACGCCGAGCGCGAAGCTGCCGATCAGCACGTGGTTGGCGCGGGTTTCCATGGCCTCAGGTCCTCATCGTCTGCGCATGCGCGCTGCGGCCGCGCGGGCCGGTGAAGCATTCGCGGATCCACGGGTGCGGATGCGCCTCGACCACGTCGACCGTGTCCGCCACCTGCACGCGGCCGTCGGCCAGCACAGCCACGCGATCGCAGATCGCGTACAGGCTGTCCATGTCGTGGGTGACCAGGAACACGCTGAGGCCGAGCGCCGCGCTGAGCGTGCGGATCAGCGCATCGAAGTCGGCTGCGCCAATCGGGTCGAGGCCGGAGGTGGGCTCGTCGAGGAACAGGATCTCAGGGTCCAGCGCCAGCGCGCGCGCCAGGCCGGCGCGCTTGCGCATGCCGCCCGAGAGCTGGCTCGGGTACTTGTGCGCGGCCTCGGCCGGCAGGCCGGTGAGGCGGATCTTCAGCAGCGCAAGCTCGTCGAGCAGATCGGCGGGCAGGTCGTAGTACTCCAGCAGCGGCACCTTGACGTTCTCGATCACGCTCAGCGAGGAGAACAGGGCGCCGTCCTGGAACAGCAGGCCGAAGCGCCGCTCATACGGCCGGCGGGCTTCCTCGTCGAGATGGGTGGTGTCGTCGCCAAACAGGCGCACCGTGCCGCCGTCGGGCTGCTTCAGGCCCACGATCGAGCGCAGCAGCACCGACTTGCCCGCCCCCGAGCCGCCGATCACGCCCAGCACCTCGCCGCGGTAGAGATCGAGATCGACACCGTCGTGCACGCGCTGCGCGCCGAACTGCGAAATCAGCCCGCGCACTTCGATCACCGCCTCGCGCGGGGCCGCGCTCATACGCCCAGCTCCATGAAGAACATCGCGAACAGGGCATCGAACAGGATCACCAGGAAGATCGACTGCACCACCGCCGAGGTGGTGTGGCGGCCGACGGACTCGGCGCTGCCGGCGACTTTCATGCCCTCAAGGCAGCCGACCACGGCGATCAGGAAGGCGAAGATCGGCGCCTTGATCATGCCCACCCAGAAGTGGCGGATCTCGGTCATCTCGTACAGCCGGCTGATGAACATGCCGGGGCTGATGTCGAGCGCGGCCGAGCCCACCAGCGCGCCGCCGAGCAGGCCGCTGATCATGCCGATGAAGGTCAGCAGAGGCAGCATGACCAGCAGGGCCAGAAGGCGCGGCAGCACCAGCAGCTCCACGGCATCGAGACCGAGCGCGCGGATGGCATCGAGCTCCTCGCGGCTCTTCATGGATCCGATTTGCGCGGTGAAGGCGCTGCCCGAGCGGCCGGCCAGCAGAATGGCAGTGAGCAGCACGCCGAACTCGCGCAGAAAAGAATAGGCGACCAGCTCGACGGTGAAGATGGACGCGCCGAAATCGCGCAGCACCGTCGCGCCCAGAAAGGCCACCACCGCGCCGACCAGAAAGGTCAGCAGCGCCACGATCGGCACCGCATCGAGCCCGGTCTGCTCCATGTGGAAGACCGTCGAGGTCAGGCGCAGGCGGCGACGCCCGCTCAGCACCTTGGCCAAGGTCACCAGGGTCAAGCCGATAAAGCCCAACAGCTCGCGAGTGTCGAACCAGAAACTCTCAAGCGCCCCGCCCATGCGCGCCAGCAGGGCGATGAAGCCGTGCGCGCGCGCCTTGGGCAGCGCAGGAGCGCTGCGGCGTTCGATCAACAGGCGCAGCAGATCGGCGTCGGCCGGGCGCAGGCCCTGCAGGCGATCAACGGCATCGGCGTGCCCAGCGCGCGCCATGAGACGCAGCAGGATCAGGGCGCCGCAGGTGTCGAGGCGGCGCAGGCTTGCGCAGTCGAAGGCCGCATCCGCCTCGATGCCTGCGAGTGAGCTTGCCGACTCGGACAACGGTCGCGCATTCGCCAGCGTCCAGTCGCCGCTGAGCGCGAGGCCGTGCGGCGTGCGCTCGATGCGGGCGGGCAGGGTGGGCGTATCGGCCATGCGGCGGACCATAGCATCGCCGCGGCGGGGCCGGACTTGGCTTCGCTCAAGTCGGGCAGTGCGCGTTGAAGACCCGTGTGCAGAGCGAGGCCGCTGCTTGCTCCCCTGTCCCCCGGTGGGAGAGGGGCCGGAGGAGAGGGGGAAGACCCGCGCGAGACTTCATCCCCCTCTCCCCAACCCCTCTCCCACCAGGGGAGAAGGGCTTGAAACTCCGCTTGCTCAGGATTTGGCTTCGCTCAAGTCCGGGCAGCAGGTGTCGAAGACCCATGCGCGAGCCCACGCCGCTTCTTGCACCCCTCTCCCCTGGTGGGAGAGGGGCCGGGGGAGAGGGGG
>JBKCVA010000091.1:0-62656 GCA_046318115.1 Lysobacterales bacterium
AATCCCGCTGCGACCGGGTTTGACCCGGGCGCAGCACAAACCTATACTCCCGCGGCTGTCCTGGCGCCCTTGCGCCGTCCTTCCCGTGTTTGCGGGGTTCAATGGCGGTGTTTCGGGGTCAAGCCCCGGCCCAGGCAGCCGACAATAACTACAGAGGAATCCGCAACATGTACGCAGTCATCGTCACCGGCGGTAAGCAGTACCGCGTGATGCAGGGCGAGACCCTGCGCGTCGAGAAGCTCGACGTCGAAGCCGGCAGCAGCATCGACCTGGATCAGGTCCTGCTGGTGGGCTCGGGCGAAGGCGTCAAGGTCGGCACCCCGACCGTCGCCGGCGCCAAGGTCACCGCCACCGTCAAGGCCCACGGCCGCGGCGAGAAGATCCGCATCATCAAGTTCCGCCGGCGCAAGCACCATCGCAAGCAGATGGGCCACCGCCAGCACTACACCGAAATCGAAATCACCGGCATCAGCGCCTGATCGGCGCCGTCTGAAGCCCCAAGCAAGGAGAGTCTTCCATGGCACATAAAAAGGCAGGCGGCAGTACCCGTAACGGCCGCGATTCCAACCCGAAGTACCTGGGCGTGAAGATCTATGGTGGGCAGGCGATCGAAGCCGGCAACATCATCATCCGCCAGCGCGGCACCCAGTTTCACCCGGGCCCGGGCGTTGGCCTCGGTCGCGACCACACCCTGGTCGCGCTGAAGGACGGCGTGGTCAACTTCGCGGTCAAGGGCCCGAAGAACCGCCGCACCGTGAGCGTCATCGGCGAGTAAGCGCCGAACCCGCAGCACACGCGAAAGGCCCCGCCTCTAGTGCGGGGTTTTTCGTTTTGGAGCGGGGATTGGGGATTAGGGATTCGGGATTGGCCGACGGTTTGCCTGCAACGGCAGGCTGAGGGCCTAGCTCCGACTTCCCGCCCCGACTGAGGGCCGCGCACCGTCCGCCGATGGCCCGGGTTCGCAGCCCTGCATCGTCGTCTGCCCAGGCAGACGGCCACTCAATCCCCAATCCCCAATCCCCAATCCCGGCTCCCCAATGAAACTCGTCGACGAAGCAGACATCCGCGTCATCGCAGGCAACGGCGGCAACGGCTGCGTGAGCTTCCGCCGCGAGAAGTTCATCCCCTTGGGCGGGCCGGACGGCGGTGACGGCGGCGACGGCGGTAGCGTCTTTCTGGTCGCTGACGAGAACCTCAACACCCTGATCGATTTCCGCCACCAGCGCATCTTCCGCGCCCAGCGCGGCGAGAACGGCATGGGCCGGCAGATGTACGGCAAGAAGGGCGAGGACGTGGTTATCCGCGTGCCCGTGGGCACCGTGGTCACTGCGGTGGATACCGAGGAAATGATCGGCGACCTCACCGAGCACGGCCAGACGCTCAAGGTCGCCCAGGGCGGCGAGGGCGGCCGCGGCAACATCCACTTCAAGACCTCCACCAACCGCGCGCCGCGCCGGGCCACCACGGGCAGCCAGGGTGACGATCGCGAGCTGCGGCTCGAGCTCAAGCTGTTGGCCGACGTCGGCATGCTGGGCTTTCCCAACGCCGGCAAGTCGACCTTCATCCGCGCGGTGTCGGCGGCGACGCCAAAGGTGGCGGACTACCCCTTCACCACGCTGTATCCCAATCTCGGCGTGGTCCGCGTCGAGCAGGACCGCAGCTTCGTCATCGCCGATATTCCCGGCCTGATCGAGGGCGCGGCCGAGGGCGCGGGCCTGGGCGTGCAGTTCCTCAAGCACGTGCAGCGCAACCGCCTGCTGCTGCATATCGTCGACATGGCGCCAATGCTGGAAGGCGACGAGGCGATCGAGCACATCGTCGGCGAGGTGCACGCGATCGAGGGTGAGCTTGAGCGCTACGACGCCGAGCTGCTGGGCCGGCCGCGCTGGCTGCTGCTCAACAAGGGCGACCTGCTGGATGAGGACACCCGTCGCCTGCGTGCCGAGGCCGTGGTGGCGGCGCTGGACTGGCAGGCCCCGTGGTTCCTGATCTCGGCGATCAGCCGCGAGGGCACCTGGACGGTGGCCCAGCAGGTGATGGAGTTCTTCGACGCCGAGAAGCGTGCGGCGATCAAGGAAGAAGAGGACAGCCGGCCCTGGAGCCCGCTGGATTGATTCGCCCGCCGGGCTCGCGCCCAGCGGCAACCGCGCCGGCAAACTGCTAAAGTCCGCGCGCTTTCCACCTGGAGTTCACACATGAATCGTTTCGTCTCGCTGGCCGCAGCCGGCCTGCTCTCTCTCGGTCTGGCTGCCTGCGGTGGCGGCGACAAGGGCGCGGCGGATCCCGCCGAAGCCACGGCCACCCCGGATGCCGCCCTGAAGTCCGCCACGTCTGCCCTGCGTCAGAACGACGTCAGCCAGTTCGTCAAGCTGGTCCTGCCGGAAGCCCGCTTCAACGAGGTCAAGGCCAAGTACGAGGCGCAGCAGGCGGAGGCGGGTGCTCCCGATCCGGCCGAAGCCGCCGAGTTCGCCGAGATGATGGGCAAGCTCACCGCCGCCGACGCCGAAACCGCGCTGATGGCCGAACTGGAGCCGCACCTGGCGCAGTTCGAGGCCGAGATGGCCCCGCAGATGCCGATGATGATCGGCATGGGCCGCGGCATGGCTGTGCAGGGGATCCAGCAGAACGCTGAGATGAGCGAAGACCAGAAGCGTCAGGCCACCCAGGTCGTCGATGCGCTGGGCAACTGGCTGTCGGGCGTCAAGCTCGCCGATCGCGAGCTGGCCAAGCAGGCCATCGCCAAGGCCGTGGCGACGGCGCGCGCGCTCGACGTGAAGACGCTCGAACAGCTGCAGGCGCTGAGCTTCGACGATGCGCTGGCGAAGGCCGGTATCGCGTTCGGCGGCCTGAAGGACGTCCTGGCCGTCTATGGTTTCGACATCAACGCCGCGCTGGACAGCGCGCAGATCGAAGTGCTGAACACCGAGGGCGACACGGCCCGCGTCAAGGTCGGCTACACCCTGCTGGGCGCCACCATCAGCAGCGAGCAGGACATGGTCCGCGAGGCCGGCCGCTGGTACGGCAAGGACACCATGAAGGCGATCAGCGACGCCCTGGACGGTCAGGCGGAAGCCGAGGTTGCGGCCGAGGCTGCACCGGCGGCCGAAGCGGCGCCGACGGCAGAGGCCGAAGTGACCGAAGAGCCGGCCGAGGTCGACGAAGAAGAGACCGCCACCGAGTAAGGCATCAGACCCGCTCGGTCAACGCCGAAAGGGCGGCCCCAGGGCCGCCCTTTCTCGTTCCACGCGCGCATCAGCAAACGCCCAGCTAACGGCGTGCGCGAGCGCTTCGGCGATACTTCCGCAATGAACGCCAGCCTGCCTGCAAAAGAACCGTGGCTGATGCGCCTCCTGGGGCGCGTCATGAGGCCCTGGATCGCCATCCGCCGCGAGCCCTCCACGCCTGTCGAAGCCCTCGTGCGCCCCGAATTGCCGGTCTGTTACGTGGTCGAGCGCTACGGCTTGTCGAACACCGCGATCCTCACCCGCGCCTGCGCCGAGGCCGGTTTGCCCTCGCCCCTGCTGCCGATCGGCGAGCATCCCGCCTTCGGCAACGAGCGTGCGATGGTCGCGCTGTCACGTCGACAGAGCACCTGGTTCGGGCGGCCGCGGTCGCGCACGCACTCGGCAAGCCTCGCACGGCTGGTCGAGGCGCTGGAGACGCACCCCGACCTGGATGTGCAGATCGTGCCGGTGTCGATCTTCGTCGGTCGCGCTCCGGACCGCGAGAGCGGCTGGTTCCGCGTGTTGTTCTCCGAGAACTGGGCGATGGTCGGCCTCTTCCGGCGCGCGCTCTCGGTGCTGCTCAACGGTCGCGGCACCATCGTCCAGTTCGCGCCCGGCGTCTCCCTGCGCGAGGCTCTCGCCGAGGGCTTGCCCCGCGAGCGCACGGTGCGCAAGGTCTCGCGCGTGCTGCGCGCGCACTTCCGCCGGGTGCGCACGGCAGTGATCGGCCCGGACCTGTCACACAAGCGCACCCTGATCGATGCGGTGATTTCTGCGGAAAGCGTCAGTGCCGCGATTGCCGACCAGGCCCGGCGCGATGGCATCAGCCTGGAGCAGGCGCGCGGCAAGGCGCGCCGCTATGCGCTGGAGATCGCCGCGGACTACTCGCACCCGGCCGTGCGCTCGGCCTCGTTCATCCTCACGCCGTTCTGGAACAAGCTCTACGACGGCGTGACCATGCACCACTTCGAGTCGCTGAAGCAGGTTGCGCCCGGCCACGAAGTCATCTACGTGCCCAGCCACCGCAGCCACATCGATTACCTGCTGCTGTCCTACCTGCTCTACGTCAACGGCATCGTGCCGCCGCACATCGCTGCCGGCGTCAACCTCAATCTTCCGGTAGTAGGGCCGATCCTGCGCCGCGGTGGCGCCTTCTTCCTGCGCCGCAGCTTCAAGGCCAACCCGCTGTACTCGGCAGTGTTCAGCGAGTACGTGGCCAGCCTGATCACGCGTGGCGTCTCGATCGAGTACTTCATCGAGGGTGGCCGCTCGCGCACCGGACGCCTGCTTCAGCCCAAGGCGGGCATGCTGGTGATGACCCTTCGGGCGTTCCTGCGCCAGCCTCGGCGGCCGGTGGTGTTCCAGCCG
This sequence comes from Lysobacterales bacterium, assembly GCA_046318115.1. GTDB lineage: Bacteria > Pseudomonadota > Gammaproteobacteria > Xanthomonadales > Xanthomonadaceae > Aquimonas. Next base: position 4,593 of record JBKCVA010000091.1, read on the forward strand.
GTGTACATCGGCTACGAGAAGGTCATGGAGGGCAAGAGCTACATCGCTGAGCTCTCGGGTGCGCCGAAGGAGAAGGAGTCTCTGTTCGGCCTGCTGCGCGCCGTGGGCAACGTGCTGCGAAAACGCTACGGCAAGGTCGCGGTGAACTTCGGCGAGCCGATCTTCCTGGACCGCGTGCTCGATGCGCACGACTCCGACTGGCGCCGCTTCGCCAGTCAGCCGGACGAGAAGCCGCAGTGGCTCAGTCGCGCGGTGGATGACCTGTCGACGCGCATCCAGCGCCATATCAACCAGGCCGCCGACGTCAATCCGGTCAATTTGCTGGCGCTTGCTCTGCTTGCCACGCCCAAGCACGCGATGGCGGAAAGCGATCTGCTGTCCACGCTCGATCTGCTGAAGGCGCTGCTTGAGCACGCGCCTTATTCAGAACGCGTCACCGTCACTTCGCTGTCGCCCGTTGAAATCGTGCGCTACGGCGAGTCGGTGCAGGTACTGGAGCGCGTCCAGCATCCGCTCGGCGATGTGCTGCGCTTCCCGGCCGATCTGGCGGTGCTGCAGACCTACTACCGCAACAATGTCGTGCATTTGTTCGCAGCGGCGTCGTGGGTGGCCTGCTGCTTCCAGAACAACCGCCGCATGAGTCGATCCTCCGTGGTTCGACTGGGGCGCCTGCTGTATCCCTTCGTGCAGGAGGAACTGTTCCTGCCCTGGACCGCGGATGAGTTCGGCGAGCGCATCGAGTCTACGGTGGACCTGCTGATCGAGCGCGGTCTTTTCATTCTCGACGAGAGCGGTGCCCTGCAGCGCGGCCCTGGCCAGACCGATGAGGTGTTCCAGCTGCGCGTGGTTTCGCACAGCCTGCAGCAGGCGTTCGAGCGCTACTACATCGCGATCGCGGTTCTGGTGAAGAACGGCTCCGGGGTGCTCAGCTCGGGCGAACTGGAGAACTTCTGCCAGCTCACCGCACAGCGGCTGTCCCTGCTGTACTCGCAGGCCGCGCCGGAGTTCTTCGATCGCGCGCTGTTCCGCGGCTTCATCGGAAAGCTGCGCGAACTCGGCATGATTCGCCTCGATGCCAACAGCAAGCTCGAGTACGACGAGCGACTGGAAGCCTGGGCCAAGGACGCGCGCTTGATCCTGTCGCGCGAGCTCCGCCATTCGATCCTGAAGATCACCCCCGAAGTGGCCCGCGAGGTGACCGTCGTGCCGCCCTTGGAAGTGGCCTAGCCACACTCGATGCTTGCGTGGAGGGGGCCGCCGCCGAGGCGCCCGACCCGAGGACTCGGGCTCGGACGGTCGAGAGGTCTCTCCTCTGGCTGGACCCGAGACGGCTGGCGATCGCGTGTGCCGATCGTGCTCAGTGGACTTGCTCGGCCGACTCCACGAGCAGCGGATCAAAGGCGCGGGCGTTGCCCTGGTGCTCGGCGGGCGTGATGCCGAGCAGGCGGCAGAGCAGGGCATAGACGTCCACGGAGTGGACCTTCCGCACTGTGGAGCCCGGCCGGAAGGCGGGCCCATAGCCGACGAACAGGGCCTGCATCTCAGGCAGGGCGGGGTCGTAGCCATGGCCGCCCAGCTTGGTGTTGCGCCCCGGCATGCTGAGCACGCGCCGGGTGGCGATGACGTAGGGCGGTTCGGCCTGGCAGGTGATCGAAGGCACCCGCGGGTGCGCGCCGAACTGCCATTCTGGCGGGAATTCCTGCGGTCGGTAACAGCGCATCCTCGGGTGATCGCGCAGCAGGATGGCTTCGACCTCGGCGCGTCGGCCCCGGCGTGGCTCGACGCCCGCCGAGGCGCCGAAACTGACCAGCTCGAAGCTCATCGGATCGAGCAGTTCATCGAGCAGGATCGGTCGGGATTCATCGATCCGGGTCATGCCGTGGTCGGCCACCAGAACGAGGTTGACGCGGCCCGCCCAGGGCGAGGCCTCGATGCCAGCGATCAGCGCAGCGATGGCGGCGTCGACCGATTGCACTGCCCTGCGAAGGGCCGGGGCATCCGGGCCGAGGCTGTGCCCGACCGTGTCGACCTGTTCGAAGTACAGGGTCAGGAAGTCGGGGCGGCTGGATTCCGGTCTAGCCAGCCACGCAAGCACCTGACGGACTCGCTCTGCGCTGTCGAGCCCCGCGTCGTATGGCAGCCAGTCGTCGGGATGCTGGCCCTGTATGTCGGCCTCGCTGCCCGGCCAGAACAGGGTGGCGCTGCGAAGACCCTGGCGGCGGGCGGTGAGCCACACCGGCTCGCCGCCCCACCAGCGACCGTCGGCGACCGCTGCGCGCAGGTGCATCGCGAACGGGCCCAGCGCCGGGTCACGCATGCTGTTGTTCACGATCCCGTGGCGATCCGGGTGCAGCCCGGTCACCAGTGTGTAGTGATTCGGGAAGGTCAGCGAGGGATAGGACGGCTGCATGGCCTCTGCGCGTCCACCCCGCTCGGCAAGCTGGCGCAGAGTCTTTGCCTCGGGGAACCGCAGGTAGTCGGGCCGGAAGCCGTCGATGCCGATCAACAGCACCGGCAGGGGCCGCGCAGCCACGGAGGGCATGGGCCGCGGCGCCAACGCGCAGGCGGAAAGCGCCAACAGCAGCAGGCACGCAGCGAAAGGACGCAACCGGTCGGATGCGGGCGCAAGGATTTTCCACATCGCCCGGAGTATGCAGAGCGCGCGCGCCGCCGACGAGCGCCAAAGGGCATCCCCCGCGCGCGGGTTCCGGAGTTTCAGGTCACCGGGCGAAGCTGCGGCTTGAGCCAGCGCTGACCGTCGCCGGCCAACCAGGCCTCCAGCTCGGCTGCCGGCATTGGTCGCGCGTAGTAGTAGCCCTGTGCGACCGGACAGCCCGCTTGCAGCAGGAACTGATGCTGCTCGAGGGTTTCGACGCCTTCGGCGACGACGGTCTGGCCGAGGCTGCGACCAATGCCCATGACCGCGCTGGCGAGCGCACGATCGCCCTCGTCGGTTTCGATGTCGCGTACGAAGCTGCGATCCAGCTTGAGCTCATCCACCGGCAGCCGCTTGAGGTAGGAAAGACTGGAGTAGCCGGTGCCGAAGTCGTCCACGGAAAGATGCACGCCCAAGCGGTTCAAGCTGTCGAGGTCTGCGCGCACGTGGGGCTCGTCAATCAGCATCAGGCGTTCGGTGATCTCCAGCGTAAGCGCCGTCGGCGCCAGCCGGTAGCGTTGCAGCACCAGGCGCACGTGTGCAGGCACGTCGTCCTGGCGGAAGCGCTGCGCCGACAGGTTGACGGCCACCGCGGGCACCGGCAAGCCCTTGGCCTGCCACTCGGACAGCTGCGCGCAGGCTTTTTCGAGCACCCAGGCATCCAGCGCATTGATGAGGCCGCAGTCCTCGGCCAGCGGAATGAACTGGTCAGGCGGCACACGTCCCAGCTCCGGGTGCGTCCAGCGCACCAGCGCCTCCACACCCGCAAGGCCGGGACGACCCAGCAGGACCTTGGGCTGGTAATGCAGCTCCAGCGCATCACGGCTCATCGCGAGGCGCAGCGCGCTCTCGAGCTGGATGCGCAGTCGCGCGTTCTCGTTCATCGAGGCCAGGAAGAAGCGCACGCAGCCGCGGCCATCGCGCTTGGCCTCGTACATGGCGATATCGGCATTGCGCATCAGCGTGTCGAAATCGCGGGCGTCATCGGGGAACTGGCTGATGCCCATGCTCACGCTGGGCATCAGGGTCTGACCGCCGATCTCGATGCGCTGTGCCACCGCGCGCAGTGCCTTTTCTGCCGCCACCGCGCTCTCGTTGGCATCGCTGTCTGGAAACAGGATGACGAACTCGTCGCCGCCGAAGCGGCTGATGGTGTCGGACTCGCGCAGGGTGCGGCGCAGGCGCTGTCCGACTTCGCGCAGCAGTTCGTCGCCTGCCGAGTGGCCCAGCGAGTCGTTGATGTTCTTGAAGCGGTCGACGTCCAACACGGCCAGGCTGAGCTTCCGGCCATCGCGTGCCGCCTGGTGCAAGGCCATGCGTGCGCGGTCAACGAGCAGGGCACGATTGGGCAGGCCGGTCAGCGGATCGTAGAAGGCAAGACGCTCGATCTCGGCCTGGTTGTCGTCATGCTGGATCGCGACGCGACACAGCTGGATGCAGGCGTCCACCATGCGCCGATGGAAGCGGCTCGGGCCGCGCGGCTCACGGTAGTAGAAGGCGAAGGTGGCGATGACCTTGCCCTCGCGTCCCGTGACCGGAGTGGACCAGCAGGCTGCGAGTCCAAGGGGGAGCGCCAGCTGCTTGTAGGGCGCCCACAGAGGGTCGTTGGCGATGTCCTGGACCTCGACCTCCTCGCCGCGGAAGGCCGCAGTACCGCAGGAGCCCGCGATCGGTCCGATCGACAGACCGTCAAGGGCGCCCGAGTAGGACATGGGCAGGCTGGGCGAGGCGAGGGGGCGGAGCTTGCCTTCCGGGTCGACGCGCAGCACCGAGCAGATCACATCGGGTGCAAGCGCCTCGACCTGGCGGCAGAGCAGGTCCAGCACCGCGCGCAGCGGTCGACCCAGCGCCACGGATTCGAGCACATCGCGCTGCAGCAGATTGACCGCGGCTTCCTGCTGGCGATCCAGCAGCGGGAAGATCAATCCGACAACAGCATTGAGGGCAGCGTGCTTGCACAGGCGCAGTTCGACGGCGTCGAGCTTGCCATCCGTGCTGGTCAGCGCCGCCGGCGCCAGCAGCGCGGTGGGGCTGGTGTCCATGCCGGCGAGCAGGCGCTGCCAGCGCGCGGCATCCAGGTCGGAAATCAATTCGCCGACCGTGGCGGGTGAGCGTCCGCCGATGCGTTCGCGCAGGGCCACGTTCAAGCCGAGCAGCTTGCCCGCGCTGTCGGCGAGAAACGCCGCTACCGAGGAGCCTTCGAACAGCTCGATGCCGGTTCCCGCCTGCGCGTGCGCGGGTGTGCTCACGACGCCAAGGTCCTGCGCGGGTGCTGTGCGGGCGCGCAGCGCGAAGCGCAGCCTCGTTTGGGGCCGCGAGTCGTCGTCAGAAACGGATGGGGGCGCTGTGCTCGGGCCATGATGTTCAGCGGTCTGCAAGGCTCATGCCCTGCACTCAGCCGGGGACTTGGCAGTTTCCTGTCTGGAAACTGAACTGCGCGGCTGCGGCGTCCTGTTTCTATACAGTACGTTCTGTAAAGTTCTGCGCCCATGACCCGTCCTCCCAAAGCCCGCCAGCGCGTTCTGGACGCCGCCCGCCGCATCGTTGAAGAGCGCGGGGCCGGCCATTTGACCTTTGACGAGTTGGCCCGCGAGAGCGGTGTCACTCGCGGCGGCATCACCTACCACTTCCCGACCAAGGAAGACCTGCTGCGCGCCCTGATCGAAGCGGACATGCAGCAGTGGGATGCCGCCGCCGCTCCGCCGTCCGATCTGCCCGTCGGCTGCGTGTGCCCGCGCACCGCCGCGGCACTCGGCCAGTTGCGCTGTCACCTCAGTGAGGACGAAGGCCACAAGCGCTTCGTGCACGGCATGTTGAGCGCAGCGATGGTCGACCACAGTCTGCTCGACCCGGTGCGTCGCCACCACGCGCAGGAGTTCGCGGACTGGGTCTGGGATGAGACCGACCTGCGCCGCTTCCTCTTGCTGGCCGCAGCCGAAGGCCTGTTCTGGCAGGACCTTTTCAACCTGAGTCCGGTGCCCGCCGAGGTGCGGCCGCGGCTCAAAGCCCTGATCGAACGTCTGCTGATCGACTGGACAGGCGCTGTCGAAACCCCTGCCGCACCAAACGACCAACTCAGGCCGGCCGACTGAGCCGCCGAGCTTCCATTCACTTTTCGCAAGGACTTCCCCATGCCTGTTGCCCCGCGCTTCCGGATTGATCCGCGGCTTGCTCTCGCCCCCCTGCTCGTCGCCCTGTTGGCCGCGTGCTCCGGCGGCGGTGCCCCGATGCAGATGCCGCCGACCGAGGTGAACGTCGCCACCGTGGTAGTCAAACCCGTTACCCAGTGGGATGAGTTCACTGGCCGCATCGAAGCCGTCGAGCAGATCGAGATCCGCCCGCGGGTCGCTGGCTATCTCACCGGCGTCCACTTCAAGGAAGGCGGTGCGGTCAAGGCCGGCGACCTGCTGTTCACCATCGACGACCGCGAGTACAAGGCGGCGGTCGCCAGCGCGCGTGCCGATCTGGCCCGCGCTGAAGCGCGCCGCGCGCTGGCGGAAACCGAGCTCAAGCGCAGCGAGGCTCTGGTTGAAGCCCGTGCGGTGAGCGCTGGTGAGCTGGAGAGCCGCCAGAACGAAGCGCGCCAGGCCGACGCCGACGTGCTGGCCGCTCGCGCGCGAGTGGAGCAGGCGGAGCTGAGCCTGGGCTTCACCCGCATCACCTCGCCGATCGATGGCCGCGTCAGCGTCGCCCGCCTGCGCGTTGGCAACCTGGTGTCGCCCGGCGAGCCGGTGCTGACCACGGTGGTCTCGCTCGATCCGGTCTATGTCAGCTTCCAGGGCGACGAGCGCGCCTACCTGCGCTACCAGGCGCTGGCCCGACGCGGCGAGCGCGAGAGTTCGCGTGACGCGGCCAATCCGGTGCGCGTGGGCCTCGCCGATGAGCAGGGCTTTCCGCATGAGGGACGGATGGTCTTCGTCGACAACGCCGTCGACCCCGCCACCGGCACGATCTTCGCGCGCGCCGAGCTGGCCAATCCGGACGGCGTGTTCACCCCTGGCCTGTTCGCGCGCGTGCAGCTGCTCGGCGAGCGACTGGACAGCGCGCTGCTGGTGCACCCGCAGGCCGTGCTCACCGATCAGGACCGCCGTTACGTCTACGTCGCCGACCAGGTCACCCTGCCGCCGGAAATGGGCGGCACCGGCGCACCGCACCTGGGCGCCGTGCGCAAGGACGTGGTGCTGGGGCCGACCATCGACGGCCTGGTCGTCGTCGAGCAGGGTCTTGATGCCGACGACCGGGTGATCGTGAACGGCATGCGCAAGATCTTCTTCCCCGGTGCGCCGGTGCAGCCGATCGATGTGCCGATGGACCAGCCGAACACCGTACAGGCCGCGCCCGCTGCCGCGCCCGCCGCGGCCGGGGACGAGGGCTGATCCATGGCCCACTCCGACCTTTCCCGCGTCTTCGTCGACCGGCCGATTCTGGCCGCCGTCCTGTCCATCGTCATCTTCGTGGCCGGCCTGATCGCGATCCCCAACCTGCCGATCACCGAGTACCCGGAAGTCGCGCCGCCCAGCGTGCAGGTCACCGCGATCTATCCCGGCGCCAACCCCAAGACCATCGCCGACACCGTGGCCGCCCCGCTCGAGGAGGCGATCAACGGCGTGGAGAACATGATCTACATGAAGTCGGCGGCGTCCTCGGACGGTACCGTCGTGCTGACGATCACCTTCGCGCTGGGCACCGACGTGGACCTCGCGGCCGTGCAGGTGCAGAACCGCGTCGCCCAGGCCCTGCCGCGCCTGCCCGACTCGGTGCGAGCGCTCGGCGTCACCACCGCCAAGGTGTCGCCGAACATCACGATGGTGGTGCACCTGCTGTCGCCGGATAAGCGCTACGACGGCCTGTACCTGTCGAACTTCGCGAACCTCAACGTCAAGGACGAACTCGCGCGCCTGCCCGGCGTGGGCAACGCGCAGGCCTTCGGTGCGGGCGTCTACGCCATGCGCGTCTGGATCGACCCCGATCAGGCGGCCGCGCGTGGGCTGACCGCGCTCGACGTGGTGGGGGCGATCCGCGAGCAGAACGTGCAGGTGTCGGCCGGTGCGATCGGCGCTTCGCCGCAGCCCAGCGGCGCTGCGGTACAGCTGCTTGTCAACGCGCGCGGTCGCCTTGAAACCCCCGAGCAGTTCGGCGCCATCGTGCTCAAGACCGGCGAGAACGGGGCGGTCACGCGGCTTCGCGACGTCGCACGCATCGAACTGGGCTCGAACACCTACGCACTGAACAGCTACCTCAACAACACCGAGGCGGCCGCGATCGTCATCTTCGAGGCGCCGGGCGCGAACTCGATCGCACTCTCCGACGCCGTGCGGGCCAAGATGGCCGAGCTCAAGCAGAGCTTCCCCGAAGGAGTCGACTACGCGATCGCCTACGACCCCACGGTCTTCGTGCGCGCCTCGGTCGATTCGGTCATCACGACCCTGCTGGAGGCGGTGCTGCTGGTGGTGCTCGTGGTCGTGGTGTTCCTGCAGACCTGGCGCGCCTCGATCATTCCGCTGCTGGCAGTGCCCGTGTCCATCGTCGGCACCTTCGCGGTGCTGCTGCTCCTCGGCTATTCGATCAATGTGCTGACCCTGTTCGGGCTGGTGCTGGCGATCGGCATCGTGGTCGACGACGCCATCGTGGTCGTCGAGAACGTCGAGCGTCACATCGAGGAAGGGCTGGCCCCCATCGACGCCGCGCACAAGGCGATGAGCGAGGTGTCGGGGCCGATCGTCGCGATCTCGCTGGTGCTGGCGGCGGTGTTCGTGCCGATCGCCTTCATCGACGGCGTGACCGGCCAGTTCTACCGCCAGTTCGCGGTGACCATCGCCGTGTCCGTGCTGATCTCCGCGTTCAACTCGCTGACCTTGAGCCCGGCGCTGGCCGCGGTGCTGCTCAAACCCCACGGCGCGCCAAAGGACATGCTGGCGCGCGGCATCGATCGCGTGTTCGGCCGCTTCTTCGCCTGGTTCAACGCCCGCTTCAAGCGCAGCTCTGACCGCTATGCCGGCCGCATCGGCGGCACCATTGCGCGGGCGCCGCGCCTGCTCGTCACCTACGCCGTGCTCGTGGTTGTCACGGTGCTCGGATTCACGCAGATCCCCGGCGGCTTCATTCCGACCCAGGACAAGCAGTATCTGTTCGCTGGCGTGCAGCTGCCGGAAGGCGCGACGCTGGAGCGCACCGAAGCCGCGATGAAGCGCATGGGCGAAATCGCCCTGGAAACGCCCGGCGTTGCTGATGTCGTGCAGTTCCCCGGTCTGAACGCCATCCACTTCGTCAGTACGCCCAACGTCGGCGTGATGTTCATCGGTCTGGATCCGCCCGGCGAGCTGCCCAAGCCGGCCGCGGCCATCGCGGGCGAACTGACTGGCAAATTCGGCGCCATCCAGGACGGCATGGCCTTCGCCTTCATGCCGCCGCCGGTGAACGGCTACGGCAATGCCGCGGGCGTCGAGGCCTATGTGCAGGATCGTCAGCGCATCGGCTACGGCGAGCTCAACGTCGCCACCCAGGCCCTGACCGGAACGATCAGCCAGCTGCCCGGCTTCGGCCCCGGCTCGGCCTTCTCCTCCTTCCAGGCCAACGTGCCGCAGCTCGATGCGGTGGTGGACCGCGACAAGGTCAAGGAGGGCGGGCTTGCGCTGACCGATGTCTTCGACAGCCTGCAGATCTACCTCGGCAGCGCCTATGTCAACGACTTCAACCTGTTCGGCCGCACCTACTCGGTCTATGCACAGGCGGATGCTCCGTTCCGCGACGAGGTGGGCGATGTGGCCCGCCTGCAGGTGCGCAATGCGCAGGGCGAGATGGTGCCGCTGGGCAGCGTGGTCGAGCTGGTGCCGAGCTTCGGCCCCGATCCGGTGGTGCGTTACAACGGCTACCCCGCGGCCGATGTGAGCGCCAGCCCCTTCGATCCGGCCGCGGTCAGCAGCAGCGACGCGGTCGGTATCGCCCGTGACACCGCCGCCCAGGTGCTGCCGCGCGGCATGAGCCTTGAGTTCACCGGCCTGACCTACCAGCAGGTCAACCAGGGCATCGCGCAGTACCTGGTGTTTCCGCTGTGCGTGCTGCTGGTCTTCCTGGTGCTGGCCGCGCTGTACGAGAGCTGGTCGCTGCCGCTGGCGGTGATCCTGATCGTGCCGATGTGCCTGCTTTCGGCGCTCGGCGGCATCTGGGTGCTCAACAAGATCAACGAGGGCTGGTACATCGCGCAGATCATCCTTGGTTGGATCAACCCGATGACCGCCGCGCCGCCCACCATCATCGACATGAACGTGTTCACCCAGATTGGCCTGGTCGTGCTGATGGGCCTGGCCTGCAAGAACGCCATCCTGATCGTCGAATTCGCGCGCGATCTGGAGAAGCAGGGCCGCGGCATCGTCGACGCTGCGGTCGAGGCCTGCCGCCTGCGCCTGCGGCCGATCCTGATGACCAGCTTCGCCTTCGGCGCCGGCGTGCTGCCGCTGGTGTTCGCCAGCGGCGCCGGTGCCGAGGTGCGCCATGTGATGGGCGTGACCGTGTTCTTCGGCATGCTCGGCGTGACCTTCTTTGGCCTGTTCTTCACCCCGGTGTTCTATGTGGTCATCCGCAAACTGGTCGAGCGCCGCCGCGCCCGCCCGGCCGCTGCCGAGGAGGCGCCCGCCCATGCTTAAGCATCCGCTCGCCCTTGCCTTGGCAATGGCCTTCACCCTGGGCGCCTGCACGGTCGGGCCGGAGTACGTCCGCCCTGCCGCCGAGCTGCCCGAGCGCTTCGACCAGGCCGGCAGCCACGCCGGCACCGAGGCCGTGCAGCCGGCCCTGTGGCGGGCCTTCGGCGATCCCGCTCTGGATGCGCTGATCACCCGTGCGCTGGAGGCCAACACCCAACTCGCCCAGGCGCTGGCGCGGCTCGATGAGACCCGTGCGCTGGCCGGGCTGTCGACCTACAGCCTGTTCCCGACCGTCGATACGGGCTTCAGCGGCGAACGCAGCCGCCCCAGCGGCCGTGACCCGTTCCTCCCGCCCGAGCAGGGCCTGACGGACACCTACCGCGCGGGCTTCGACGCCAGCTGGGAGATCGATCTGTTCGGCACCCTGCGCAACCCGAAACGTGCCATCGACCGCCGGGTGCAGGCCGATGCCGCGGCGCTGCAGCATGTCCACATCAGCGTGGTCGCTGAAGTGGCCCAGGCGCTGTTCGAGCTGCGCGGCGCCCATGCGCGCCTGCGCTTGCTTGAGGAGAACCTCGACGGCTGGCAGCGCACGCTGGATCTGGTCACCGCACTCGAACGCTACGGCCGCCGCAGCGCACAGGATGTCGCCGCCGTGCAGGCGCAGCGTTCGGCGCTGGCCGCACAGTACGCCCAGCAGGAGGCCGCACTGGTGCGCGCCGAGCAGCGGCTGGCCGTGCTGACTGCGCAGCCCGTGGCAGAGGTGCGTGCGCAGGTCGATGCCGAGGCCGGGCTGCCCGAGCTGCCGCCGCTGGTGGCAGTGGGCACGCCTCAAGACTGGCTGAAGCGCCGGCCCGATGTGCGCGAGGCCGAGCGCCGCTTGGCCGCGACCTACGCGGATATCGGCACGGAAGTCGCCAACTTCTTCCCCAAGCTCACCTTGCTCGGGGGCTTCGGCTGGACGGCGCAGAATTTCGGTGATCTGGGCGAGGATGCGTCCGAGCGCTGGAGCTGGGGGCCGTCAATCACCTGGAGCATTCTCGACTTCGGCCGCACCCGGCAGCGCGTGCAGGCGGCCGAGGCCCGCGCCGACGGTGCTGAGGCGCTGTTCCGCGAGACCCTGCTGCGGGCGCTTGAGGAAACCGAGAACGCGATGGCGGGCTATCGTTCGGCCAACCGCGCGGCCTTCGATCTCGAAGCGGCCGCCGAGGCCGCACGCGAGTCCGCGCGTCTGGTGCGTCTGCGATTTGAAGCGGGCAGCGAGGATGCGCTGGCCCTGCTCGATGCGGAGCGCACGCGCATCGATTTCGAGCTGCAGGCGGTCGACAGCGAAGTGCAGCGTGCCACCGCATTGGCCGCGCTCTACAAGGCGCTGGCCGGCGATTTCGCGGAGATCGATCCCGAGGCCTTGGCCGCGCGCCGCTGAAAGAAAGCCGCGTGCGGTGGTCTTCCGCACGCGGCGCGTGATTCGTGCGGGGCGCTGTCCTCGCACGGGGCCAGGGAGGGCCCGCTTCATTCTGTACCTGCGTAGGGCCGATGCAGCACGCGCGGCTCAGCCCTGCGGCAGCGCTCCACGCGCGACCGTTGCGCTGGGCTTGGCGGCCGGTTTGCGCGCATAGCGGCGGTCCAGCAGCACGCCAGCGATCACCGAGACCAGCACCGGCACGGCCCAAGGCGCCAGCTGCAGGTAGCCGCTCATCTGCAGGCCAAAGGCGGCCAACACGCCTTTCAAGCCGATGGCGAAGAAGGCGATGTGGGTCGCGGTGCCGCAGCCGAGCATGGCGCCGTAGTGCTCCTGCAGCCACCAGTTGCCGGCATCGATCGGGCGCCACAGGCGGCGCAGCATGCCCGCACCGAGAAAGGCGCCGACGGCCGAGAAGCCGATCAGCAGGGGGTTGCCGATCTTGAGGCCGACGCCCAGCACGACGGCAGCGGAGATGAGGTTCAGCGCGCCGACGACCGCGTAACGACGATCGTGAAACGCGGCCTGGTCGCGCTTGCGCCGGATCGCGCGCCAGCCCAGCCACATCGAGGTGCCTGTGATGACCACCAGATAGGCGAGGAAGGTGCCGATGCCGCTCTGCCCGCGCAGGAAGAAGGTTGCGGCCATCGGCATCGCGGTGATGCAGATGCCCAGCATCGCGAGCAGATAGACCTTGCCGCTGCCGCGATGCAGCGGACCGCCCTTGCGGGCGAAGGCCGCCATCCAGAAGGTCAGCAGCGACACTGCGCCGGCCAGGCCGTGCACGCTGACGAGGATCGGATACAGGGTTTCCATGGGGCGGCTCCGTCGCGGTGGGTGTGGGCACAGTTTCGGTATCGAGCCACGCACCGATCAGATGCCTGCCGTCACCCGCCGGGGGTGAGAAAAGTCACCCGCCGGACTCAGCCGGTTTCGCCGCAGCGCGGCCGCTGCCATGCTTCCGCCATGGACACCACCCACATCTCGCCGGAACGCGCACGCGCCCCCGCCCAATGGTCGGGCTGGCTTGCTCCGCTCAGCTTCGCGGCCTACATCACCTGGGCAGCGATTGCTGTCGCCGCAGTCGATATCGACACGCTGCAGTCCGGCCTTCTCCGCGAATGGAGCGGCCTCGCCTGTCTCATCGGCATGCTCGGCCTGTTCATCTGGCGCAGCCTGCGCGATGGCGCCGTTGACTGCCGCGGCGCGCGCTGGAACAGCGTCGCCCAGGGCGTGCTGGTGGTGCTGGCCGAGCGCCTGCTGATGGAAGGCCAGGTCACCGTGCTTCTCGTCATCGTCGCCGCCCAGCTGGTGCTGCTGATGCCGCTGCGCTGGGCTGTGCTCTGCCTGCTCGCTCTGAACGCCGCCGTGGCCCTGCGCTGGATCGGCAGCGGCTGGTCGCCGCTGCAGTCGCTGTTCAATCTGGTGCCGCTGATCGGCTTCCAGGCGTTCGCCACGCTCACCGGCTACTACGCCGGAACGAGCGAACGCGCACGCGACCATCTCGCCCAGGTCAACGCCGAGCTGCTGGCGACGCAGCGGCTGCTGGAAGAGAGCGCCCGCAGCGGCGAGCGCTTGAAGCTCTCGCGCGAGCTGCACGACGTCGCCGGCCACAAGCTCACCGCGCTCAAGCTCAACCTGGCGCGCCTGCAGCGCGACCCTGCGCTCGCAGCGCGCGAAGAGCTTGCAGTCAGCGCTCAGCTCGCCGACGAACTGCTTGCTGACATCCGCAGCGTGGTCAGCGCCCTGCGCCAGCACGATGGCCTGGAACTGGACGCAGCCCTGCGGGCTTTGGCGCGGCCTATCGCCGGCACGCAGATCGAAGTCGAGGTGCAGGAGGGCCTGCGCGTGGAGTCGGTCGCCACCGCCGAAACCCTGCTGCGCTGTGCGCAGGAGGCCATCACCAACGCCCTGCGCCACGGCCGCGCCAGCCACGTGCATCTGCGCTGCGCGCGCAGCGGCGAGGGCCTGCTGCTGGAGGTCGCCAACGACGGCGAGCCGCCGCGCCGCATCGAATTCGGCAACGGCCTGACCGGCATGCGCGAGCGCCTGCAGGCGATGGGCGGTCGGTTGGAGCTGGATACCGGCGCAGAGCGCGGCCTGCGCCTGCGCGCCTATCTGCCGGAGCAGGCCGCATGAGCGCGCGCATCGCGCTGTGCGACGACCAGGCCCTGGTGCTGCGCGGCCTGTCCGCTCTCTTGAGCGACCTCGGCATCGAGATCGCGCTGGAGGCGCCCGATGCCGAAAGCCTGCTGGCGGCCCTGCCGCAGCGGCCGGTCGACGTCATTGTCAGCGACGTCCGCATGCCCGGCATGGGCGGCATCGGCCTGATCGGCGCCCTGCGCGAGCGGGGTGATGCGACGCCGGTGATCCTGCTCACCACCTTCGACGACAGCGAGCTGCTGCTGCGCGCGGTCGAGGCCGGCGCCCAGGGCTTCCTGCTGAAGGACGCCTCACCCGAAGACCTGCGCGCCGCTATCCTCCGCGTCGCTGCGGGCGAAACCCTGCTGCAGCCGGTCAGCCTGGGTCCCGTGCGCGCCGGCTGGAGCGCCCCCGAAGCCACGCCCGGGCAACGGATCACCGAGCGCGAGCAGAGCATCCTGCGGCTCGTCGCCGGCGGCTACAGCAACAAGGAAATCGCCCGCGTGCTGCACCTCTCGGAAGGCACGGTCAAGAACTACATGTCCGAGATCCTGCTGAAGCTCGACTGCCGCGACCGCACGCATGCGGTGCTGAAGGCGATCACGCAGAAGCTGCTGTAATCCTCGCGCGTGAACACCGGCAGCTTTCGTCCCGAGCTGATCCTGCTGCCCGGACTCGACGGCACCGGGCGCCTGTTCGCGTCATTGATAGAGTCGCTTGCCGAGTGCGGGGTTTCGGCGAGGGCCATCGGATATCCCGCGCATGAGGCGCTCGGTTACGTTGAACTCGAGCATCGCGTGCGCGCGGAGCTACCCGCCGCCAACCCCTTCGTGCTGCTCGCGGAGTCGTTCTCCGGGCCGATCGCCTTGAGGATCGGGGCTGCGCCGCCCGCCAACCTGCAAGGGCTCATCCTCTCGACGACCTTCGCCATGCGCCCGACCTCCTTGCTGGGCCCGCTCTCGGGGAGCGTGCGCTGGGCGCGACTGCGTCCACCGATGTTGCTGCTCGACTGGTTCCTGCTGGGCCCCTGGTCGAATCAGGCCCTGCGCTCTGGGCTCGCCGCGGCCTTGGCCGAGGTCTCGGTAAGCGTGCTGAGTCAGCGCGCGTTTGAAGCGCTGCACGTGGACGCGACGGATGCAGCCAGGCAGCAGAGGCGTCCCTCTCTGATCCTTCGGGCGAGTCAGGATCGGCTTCTAAGCGCGAACGCATTCAGGCAGCTTGCGAACGCGCTTCAGCCTGAGCGGATGCATGAGGTGGAGGGGCCGCATCTTCTGCTGCAAACCCAGCCTCGCCTGTGTGCAGGGCTGATCGCGGAGTTCCTGCAGACCTTGGCGACCGCATAGGGAGCAGCCGTCGCGATCACCGCATTAGACGCTCTCTCGCAAGGAGCGCAAGGCCAAGAGCAGGGCTCGCCTTGCGTTGGGCATAGGGTGGGTCTTGACCCACCGAAGCTAAACGTCCGCCGCAGCCCCAACTTCACGCCCGCGGCCTCAAGCCAGCACCTACAGCTCCGGCAGGGCCGGCCGTCCATAGGGTGGGTCTTGACCCACCGAAGCTCAACGCGCGCCGCAGCCCCAACTGCACGCTCGCGACCTCACGCCGGCACCCACAGCTCCGGCAAACCCGGCAGGGCGCGCAGCAGCGGAATCAACTCGCCGCGCCTTACGATGGCCGCGGCGCGTTCGATGTCGGGTGCCAGGTAGCGATCGGTCTCCACGCTCGGGCACTGCGCGCGCAGCAGGGCGTGGGCGGCTTCCAGCGGGGTCGAGCTGGTCAGCGGACGCAGGAACTCGATGCCCTGCGCGGCCGCCAGGTACTCCACGCCGAGGATGTGCGTGACGTTGTCGATCATCGCCTGCAGTCGGCGCGCGGCGAAGGTCGCCATCGACACATGATCTTCCTGATTGGCGCTGGTCGGCAGGCTGTCCACCGAGGCCGGATGCGCCAGCGACTTGTTCTCGCTGGCCAGGGCCGCGGCGGTGACGTGGGCGATCATGAAGCCGCTGTTCAAGCCTGCATCGCGGGTCAGGAACGGCGGCAGGCGCGAGACGCCGGCGTCGATCAGCATGGCGATGCGGCGCTCGGAAATCGCGCCGACTTCGGCGATGGCGGTGGCCATGGCATCGGCGGCCAGCGCCACCGGTTCCGCATGGAAATTGCCGCCCGACACCATCAGCCCTTCGTCGGCGAAGACCAGCGGGTTGTCGGTGACGGCATTGGCTTCGCGCAGCAGCACGCGGGCGGCGTAGCGCAGCTGGTCGAGGCAGGCGCCGACGACCTGCGGCTGGCAGCGCAGGCAGTACGGATCCTGCACGCGGTCGTCGCCTTCGGCATGCGAGGCGCGAATGGCGCTGCCGGCAAGCAGTGCGCGGTAGTACTGGGCGACATCGATCTGCCCCGGCTGGCCGCGCACGGCGTGGATCCGCGGATCAAACGGGCCATCGCTGCCGCGCGCGGCATCGACCGTGAGTGCGCCGATGACGAGCGCGGATTCCAGCACCGGCTCGAAGGCGAACAGCGCATGCAGGGCCAGTGCGGTCGAGGTCTGGGTGCCATTGATCAGGGCCAGACCTTCCTTGGCTTCGAGCGTGAGCGGCTTCAGCCCGTGATTGGCGAGCACCTCGGATGCCGGGCGGCGCTCGCCGTGAACCAGGATCTCGCCTTCGCCGAGCAAGGCGAGGGTCATGTGCGAGAGCGGCGCGAGATCGCCCGAGGCGCCCACCGAACCCTGCGCCGGCACATAGGGCACCAGACCCTCGTTGTAGACATCGAGGATGGCGTCGATCACCTCCTCGCGCACGCCGGAATGCCCGCGCGCGAGGCTGGCCGCCTTGGTCACCAGCATCAGGCGGACGACTTCAGGCGACAGCGGTGCGCCGACGCCGACCGAGTGCGAGCGGATCAGGTTCAGCTGCAGCTGGGCGAGATCCGCCTTGCTGATGCGGGTGGAGGCCAGCTTGCCGAAGCCGGTGTTGACGCCATAGACCGGCGCAGCGCCAGCAGCATGCCGCTGCACCAGCTCGGCACTCGCGCGGATGCCGGCGCGGGCGTGGTGATCCAGCTCGACGCGCACGCCGCCGGCATGGATGGACTGCAGCTGCTCAAGGCTCAGGTGGCCGGGGGTGAGGGTGAGGGTCATGGGCGGGTCCGTGTTTTTGAGGCGTTGTGTCGTGGCGAGCTGTCGTGCCTCGCGGTTTCCGAGTGCCGCTCATGACGCAGTCGACGCGCGACGGACGTTGTGCGGCAAGGCTCTGCTCTTGAGCCCCTCTCCCAGTGGGAGAGGGGTTGGGGAGAGGGTCCGGGCACTCTCAGAAGAGGCTTCCACAATGAGCAGTCGTGTTCCTCATCCAGTACGGGAGATTGAGGACTCCCGGACCCTCTCCCCCCAGCCCCTCTCCCACTGGGAGAGGGGAGCAGGGCTGCGCGTGATCGATTTGTGGCGATGACGGATTGCTACTGTCAGCGTCACCCCTCTGCGACGAGTGAGCCGGGTGAAGGCACGCCTCACCCCAACATCGGCAAATCCAGCCCCTGCTCGCGCGCGCACTGCTGCGCGATCGCGTAGCCCGCATCCGCATGCCGCATCACGCCGGTGCCCGGGTCGTTCCAGAGCACGCGGGCGATGCGCTGGTCCGCCGCTTCGCTGCCGTCGCAGACGATGACCACGCCGCTGTGCTGGCTGTAGCCCATGCCGACGCCGCCGCCGTGGTGCAGGCTGACCCAGGTGGCGCCGCCTGCGACGTTGAGCATCGCGTTCAGCAGCGGCCAGTCCGAGACCGCGTCGGAGCCGTCGAGCATGGCTTCCGTCTCGCGGTTGGGGCTGGAGACAGACCCGGAGTCGAGATGGTCACGCCCGATCACGATCGGCGCCTTCAGCTCCCCGTTCCGCACCATCTCGTTGAAGGCCAGCCCAGCGCGATGGCGCTCGCCCAGACCGATCCAGCAGATGCGCGCCGGCAGGCCCTGGAAGGCGATGCGCTCGCCGGCCATGTCCAGCCAGCGGTGCAGGTGGCGGTTCTCGGGGAACAGCGCCTTGATCTTGGCGTCGGTCTTGGCGATGTCCTCGGGGTCGCCCGACAGCGCGACCCAGCGGAAGGGGCCCACACCGCGGCAGAACAGCGGACGGATGTAGGCGGGCACGAAGCCGGGGAAGTCGAAGGCGTTGGCCACGCCCTGATCCTTCGCGACCTGACGCAGGTTGTTGCCATAGTCGAAGGTGGGCACGCCCATCTGCTGGAAGGCCAGCATTGCGCGCACGTGCTCGGCGCAGCCTCGCGCGGCCGCAGTGCGCAGTTCGGCATGCTTGGACGGATCGCGCTGGGCGGCCTGCCACTGCTCGACGCTCCAGCCCGGCGGCAGGTAGCCATTGACGAGGTCATGCGCCGAGGTCTGGTCGGTGACGAGATCCGGCTTCATGCCGCCGGCCTGCGCGCGGCGCACCAGTTCGGGCAGTACCTCAGCGGCGTTGCCGAGCAGGCCGATCGAAATCGCCCGGCCTTCTGCCGTGTAGCGACGGATGCGCGCGAGCGCGTCGTCGAGATCGCTGGCCTGCTCGTCGAGGTAGCGCGAGCGCAACCGGAAGTCGATGCGCGACTGCTGGCATTCGATGTTGAGCGAGCACGCCCCGGCGAAGCTCGCCGCCAGCGGCTGCGCGCCGCCCATGCCGCCCAGGCCTGCGGTGAGCACCCAGCGGCCGGTGAGATCGCCGCCGTAGTGCTGGCGGCCGGCTTCGACGAAGGTTTCGTACGTCCCTTGAACGATGCCCTGGCTGCCGATGTAGATCCCGCTGCCGGCCGTCATCTGGCCGTACAACATCAGGCCCTTGCGATCGAGCTCGTCGAAGTGTTCCCAGCTGGCCCACTTCGGCACCAGGTTTGAATTGGCGATCAGCACACGCGGTGCGTCCGGGTGGGTCGGGAACACGCCGACCGGCTTGCCGCTCTGCACCAGCAGGGTCTGGTCATCCCCAAGGCGCTCAAGCGTCTTCAGGATCGTCTCGAAGCTGTCCCAGTCGCGCGCGGCCTTGCCAATGCCGCCGTAGACCACGAGCGCATCGGGGTTCTCGGCGACTTCGGGGTCGAGGTTGTTCTGCAGCATCCGGTAGGCGGCTTCGGTCAGCCAGCTGCGGCAGTGCAGGGTGTTGCCTCTGGGCGCGCTGACGCGACGCGGCTGGGCCTTCGCGGTGGAGGAACTCATGCGTGACTCCTGCGGCCTGGGCGGCCGGGTGGCGGGCGTCGAGTGCGGCGTCGCGGAGTGCGATCGCGCTGGCGGTGCGCCTCGGGAAGGACTACGCTACCTGTCTAGACAGGGCCCGGCAAGTCGAGGTGCAACATGAGTGCGGAATCCAAGCTTCCGCCCTACGCGCGGATCAAGGCCGAGTTGAAGAACGCCCTGGCGCGCGGCGACTATGCGCCGGGCGCCCAACTGCCCAGCGAATCCGCCCTGGTCGCCGAGTTCGGCGTCAGCCGCATGACCGTCGGGCGCGCATTGAACGAACTCGCCACCGAAGGCCTGATCGAACGCGTGCAGGGCGTGGGCAGCTTCGCCAGCGCGCTCGATCGCGTCTCCAGCACGCTGACTCTGCGCGACCTGCACGAAGAGATCGCCGCGCGCGGGCATACCCACACCGCCGAGGTGAAGCTGCTGAAGGCCGAAACACCGAAGCCGGCGCTCGCGAAGCTCTTCGGCGTGGAGCCGCGGCGCGAACTCTTCCACAGCGTGATCCTGCATCTGGAATCCGGCCGCGCGATCCAGTTGGAGGATCGCTGGGTCAATCCGGATGAGGCGCCGGACTATCTCGCGCAGGACTTCACCCGGGTGACCCCCACCCACTACCTGTTTGGCGCCACCGCCCTGTGGCGCGCACGCTATGCCATCGAGGCGGTGCAACCGAGCGCGCTGGAGGCGCGGTGGCTGGGCATCGAGGTCCGTTCTCCCTGCCTGCGCATCACTCGCGAGACCTTCAGCCGATCGGCCATGATCACCCGCGCGCGCCTGCTGCACCCCGGTGACCGCTACGCCATCGAGGGCGAGTTCAGTCCCTGAGGTTTGGGCCGCGCCGCGCTACTACGGCAAGCATGGAGTGGGCGCTGGCCCGCCCCACGACGTGCTGGTGGCGCGGTCTGCGCCTCAGGCCAACAGCGAGCGCAGCATCCAGGCGTTCTTCTCGTGGATGTTGAGCCGCTGGGTGAGCAGGTCGGCGGTCGGCTCGTCGCCGGCTTCGCCCGCGGCCTCCAGCACTTTGCGGGCGGTTCGGCAGACCGCCTCGTTGCCCAGCACCAGCTGCTCGACCATGGTCTTCCAGTCCGGCACCACCTCACTGTCCTGCTCCTTGATGCTGCTGAGCTTGCCGAACTGCGCATAGGAGCCGGGCGCCGAGAAACCCAGCGCGCGGATGCGCTCGGCGATTTCGTCGAGCGCGTTCCAGGCCTCGGTGTACTGGGTCTGGAACATCAGGTGCAGGCTGTTGAACATCGGCCCGGTGACGTTCCAGTGGTAGTTGTGGGTCTTGAGATACAGGGTGTAGCTGTCGGCGAGGAAGCGCGCCAAGCCTTCGGCCACCTTCTTGCGCTGCTTGTCGCTGATGCCGATGTCGATCTTCATGCAAACCTCCAAGGCTGGGAAGAAAAGGTGGTCGCTGACGCTTGGGCATGGCTGCCACGCGCATGCCGGTAGAATCGCCGGCCCATCAAGGCCAGGCCTTGCGCCGGATCAAGCGTGAGCAGTACATCCGAACTCCCGCCGGACCCCAGCGTGTCCAACACGCAGGAAAGCCAGCGCGCCCTGTCCAGAGCGCGCAGCGCGCTGGTGCGTGCACTCTCGCGCGACCAGCGGCGGCTGCGTCAGCTTCTCTCGAACTGGGAGCGCGAACCCCAAAATGCAAGCCGGCGTGAAGCCTTTGACAAGGCCATCGTGGTCTCGACCGCTGCGCGCGAGGCGCGTGCGCAGGCCCTGCCCAAGCCCGAGTTCGACGCCGAGCTGCCGATCGCGCGCGAAGCTGACGCGATCCTCGCAGCGATCCAGCAGCACCAGGTCGTGGTGATCGCCGGCGAGACCGGCTCGGGCAAGACCACCCAGCTGCCCAAGCTCTGCCTCGCAGCGGGTCGCGGCGCGGCCGGCATGATCGGCTGCACCCAGCCGCGGCGTATCGCCGCGCGTTCGGTCGCCCGGCGCGTCGCCGAAGAGCTCGGCACCCAGCTCGGCAGCGCGGTCGGCTTCCAGGTGCGCTTCACCGAGCAGGTCGGCGAACAGACCTACATCAAGTTCATGACCGACGGCATCCTTCTGGCCGAGATCCAGTCGGACCGCATGCTCTCGGCCTACGACACCCTGATCATCGATGAAGCCCACGAGCGCAGCCTCAACATCGATTTCCTGCTGGGTTACCTGAAGGACCTGCTGCGCCGGCGCCGCGATCTCAAGCTGATCGTGACTTCGGCGACCATCGACACCGCGCGCTTTGCCAAGCACTTCGACGGCGCGCCAGTGATAAACGTCGAGGGCCGTAGCTATCCGGTGGAGATGCGCTATCGGCCGCTCGAACTGCTGGGCCGCGACGAGGGCGGCGGCACGGTGCCCGAAGGCATCGCTGCCGCCATGGACGAGATCAACCGCGAGGACCCGCGCGGCGACGTGCTGGTGTTCCTGCCCGGCGAGCGTGAGATCCGCGAGACGCATCTGCTGCTGAGCCGACGCAACTACCGCGAGACGATCGTGCTGCCGCTGTATGCGCGGCTGTCGACGCGCGACCAGGACCGCGTGTTCAATCCGGGGCCGCAGCGCCGCATCGTGCTGGCGACCAATGTCGCGGAAACCTCGCTGACGGTGCCGCGCATCCGCTACGTGATCGACCCCGGCCAGGCCCGCGTCAAGCGCTACAGCCCGCGGCAGAAGCTCGACCGCCTGCAGATCGAGCCGATCAGCCAGGCCAGCGCCAACCAGCGGGCGGGCCGCTGCGGACGCACCGCGCCGGGCGTGGCCTATCGCCTGTATGCCGACAGCGATTTCGCCTCCCGGCCCGAGTTCACCGACCCCGAGATCCTGCGCTCCTCGCTTGCTGGCGTGATCCTGCGCATGCTGGCTCTCGGCCTGGGGCGCATCGACGATTTCCCCTTCATCGACGCGCCCGACGAGCGCGCGATCCGCGACGGCTGGCAGCAGCTGATCGAGCTGGGTGCGGTGGCGCCGAACCGGCAGATCACGCCGCTGGGTCGACAGATGGCGCGACTGCCGATCGACCCCAAGCTGGCGCGCATGCTGCTGGCCTCGAACGACTTCGGCTGCGCTCGCGAGCTGGTCACGATTGCGGCGTTTCTAAGCATCCAGGACCCGCGCGAGCGCCCCGGTGAAGCGCGCGAGGCGGCCGACAATGCGCATGCGCTGTTCGCCGATCCGCGCTCGGAGTTCGTCGGCCTGCTGAAGCTGTGGGAGGCCTACCAGACGGCGCACGAAGACCTCACCGCCAACAAATTGCGCGACTGGTGCGGCAAGCATTTCCTGAACTTCCTGCGCATGCGCGAGTGGCGCGAGCTGCACCGCCAGCTGCTGTTGAACTGCGCCGAGCTCGGCATCGACACCAGCACCGCCGCGCTGGCGAACGAGGCCGAGCCCGCGCCGGGTGCGCTGGCCAGCGGCTACGCGCGTTTGCACAAGGCGATCCTCACCGGCATCCCCGCGCAGATCGGCAAGCGCGTCGACAAGGGCCCGTTCGAGGCGCCACGACAGCGCAAGTTCGCTCTGTTCCCGGGCTCGAACCTGGCCCGCAAGCCGCCGCCCTGGGTGGTGTCGGCGGTGGTGATGGAGACGCAGAAGGTCTATGGCCTGATCAATGCCAGCATCGAGCCCGAATGGGTGATCGAAGTGGCCGATCACCTCCTCACCCGCAAGCACTTCGATCCGCACTGGTCGCGCAGCCAGGGCCGGGTGATCGCCTCCGAGCAGATCAGCCTGCACGGACTGGTGCTGGCGCCGAAGCGGCCGATCAGCTACGCCGGTATCGATGCGCGGCACGCGCGAGAGATCTTCATCGCCGAAGGCCTGGTGCCGGGCGAGGTCAATCTGCGTATTCCACTGCTGGAGCGCAACCAGCGCGTGCTGCAGCAGGCCATGGAGGAAGAGGCCAAGCTGCGCCGCGTCGGCATCGTCATCGACGCCGATGCACAGGCGGCCTGGTACGACAAGCGCCTGCCCGAGGACATCAACACCGCGCAGGGCCTGGAGGCTTGGTACAAGCGCCTGTCGCCCGAGCAGCGCGCAGCGCTCGAATGGTCGCTGCCCGATCTGATCCCCGCCGACGAAACCGACGCCGCGCGCTTTCCGAACGCTTTTCGCCTGGGTGAAGTCAGCCTGCGCCTGTCCTACCGCTTCGAGCCGAGGGCGCCGGACGATGGCGTGACCCTGCATCTGCCTTTGCACCTGCTCAATGCGCTGGATGCGACGCGGCTGTCCTGGCTCGTGCCGGGCCTGCTTGAAGACAAGGTCGCCGAACTGCTGCGCGGCCTGCTCAAGGCCCTCCGCCGCAACTTCGTGCCGGTGCCGGATTTCGCCCGCGCTTTCGTCGAGGCCGTAGGCGCGCAGACGCACGACCGACCGGTTACCGAATCGCTGGGTGAATTCCTGAAGCGCAGCACGGGCGTCGACGTGCCGGTGTCCGAATGGGACGAATCCGCGGTGCCGGCGCACCTGCGCTTCAACCTGCGCCTGTCCGAGGGCAAGCGGATCCTTGAGGAGTCGCGCGATCTCGCTGATTTGAAGGCCCGCTACGGCGAGCGCGCGCAGGCGGCCTTCGCCGCGGAAGCGGGCCGCAAGCTCGACGGCCAGGCGGTCGAGCACTTTCCCGAGGCCGGGGTGGCCGAGCAGATCCGCGGCGCGGCCGGCGTGCCGGCCTTCCCGGCGCTCAGCGCGGAAGGCGAGGGCGTGATGATCCGCGTCTATGCCGATCGCGAGCAGGCGCAGGCGGCGCATCCCGCCGGCGTACATGCGCTGCTGCGGCGCGCGCTGGCCGACAAGCTCAAGCAGGCGCGCAAGCAGCTGCCGCTGTCGCCGAAGACCGGGCTGATGTACGCCGCGATCGAGAGCAGCGAGCGCCTGCGCGAGGACCTGGTCGAGGCGGCGCTGAATGCACTGGCCGGCGAGCAGCCGGCGCGCATCCGCAAGCGCGAGGCCTTCGAGTCGCTGGCCGCGGAGATCTCACGCGGCCTGTTCGCTGAATCCATGCGCCGACTCGAACTGACCGAGCGCATCGTCGCCGCCTACGCCGAGCTGGTGCCGGCTCTGGAGCAGAAGCTCATGGGCCACGGCACGGCCAGCTACGAGGACCTGCGTGCACAGCTGAAAGCGCTCGTGCACTCGGGCTTTCTGCGCAACACGCCCTATGAACGCCTGAGTGAGCTGCCGAGGTATCTGAAGGCCATGCGCCTGCGCGGCGAGCGCCTGCGCCAGGACCCGATCAAGGACCAGGCGCGGATGCTGGAGTTGATCCAGTTTCGCGAGGCCTTGGACGAAGCCCGGCGTCGCGGCGTTGATGCGCGTCCTGCTTGGCAGGACCTGCGCTGGGCGCTGGAGGAGCTGCGCGTCTCGCTGTTCGCGCAGGAGCTGGGCACTCGCGAGACGGTGTCGGCAAAGCGTCTGGCGAGGCTGTTGGAGCAGGCGCGGGCTTCGAACTGATCGAAGTGGTGGAGTCTGCCTGTTCGCGTGGTGCGCATCCCCGATGCATTGCATGATCGCAGCTGGAGGTCCGCGCCGCCGAGCGCTTGGACTGCCTGGCCGCTGGGGCCAGAAGCGACACGGCCGGATGCACACGCATCCGGCCGTAATCATCGTCCCCAGCAGCTGTCGTTGACGCGGACATCGTCCCGCTGGGAGCGGACCCGGGATTCGATCAGAAGCCGTAGCTCAGTCCCAGCACCACGCGCGAATCGGCCAGGTATCCGAACAGATCCTCGCCATCGCCGTTGGTGTCGTGGTAGGTCAGTGCGGCGCTGATCGGGCCGAAGTCGCGCGACAGGCCGAGGCTCCAATCGATGTAGCTGCTGCTGCCGTCTTCCAGCACGCCACTGGCGAAACGCGAGTAGCCGAGGCCCGGCGAGAGGGTGAACTCGGCCGGAAGGGCGAGGTCGAGGCTGGCGCCGTAATACCAGCCGGTCTCTCCGCTGTTGAAGATGTCGTTGGTGTAGCCGAGCGTGGTGGTCAGCTTCTCGGCGAAGGTCAGACTGAACAGCAGTTCGTTGTAGTTGAGCCCGCCCTCGTCCGGGTAGACGTAGCGCAGCACCTGCACGTCGGCGGCCACCGAGTCGGAGAGGTTGAAGCCGTAGCCGGCGAAGAAATCGACCTCGAGATCGGTCTCGCTGCCGAAGTCGACCTGCGAGGCCCAGGTGCCGACGTAGAAGCCGGACTCCAGCGAATAGGTGAGGCCCGCCTGCACGGCAGGGTCCTCATCGCTCTGCGATACGCCGCGGAACACGTAGTCGGAAACCACACCCACATCGCCGGACAGTTCGCCGGCGCTGGCGCCGCCAGCGAGGAGGGCGGACAGGGCGAGGCCGCTCAGGGCGCCGCGGATGGATCGTGCAATTCGGTGGTGCATGCTGGCCTCTCTGCGCCTGGGGCGCTCTGTTTGGGTATCGGGGGGTGTCCGGTTTATCGCACTGCAGCATCAAGCTTTCAAGCCTCTCTGCCGGCCGAGGCGAGAGGTTCGCAAGCGCCCCACTGCCTTGCAAGCGACCAAGACCGTCGCGACGGCCCCGGTGTGGCGGGCTGCTAGTCTTTCCGGTCATGAGCCCAGCCGAACTCCGCCATCTATTGCAACTGCTGTCGGATCGCCGCCGTCTGCAGGCCTTCGCCGGCTTTCTTGCGCGGCGTTTCGTCGAAGATCGCTGCTTCGAGACCGCCAGCGGTCTGGCTTACGCCACGGTATTCGCGCTGGTGCCATTCACCGCGGCGGTATTCGGCGTTATCAGTACGTTCCCGGTCTTCGAGGCCTGGAGCGAGCAGCTCACGAGTTTCCTGTTCAGCAATTTCGTGCCGGCGGCCGCCCGCACGGTCGAGGTCTGGGTGAGGGATTCGGCCGCCAGCGCTTCGAAGATGACCCTGGCCGGCGTGATCGGCCTGCTGGTGGTGGCCCTGTTGCTGATGAATGGCATCGAGGACACCTTCAACCGGATCTGGCGAGTGCCCAGCGGGCGCGGTCCGGTGGCGCGTTTCCTCATGTACTGGGCGGCGCTCACCGTTGGGCCGCTGCTGGTGATCGTCAGTCTTGCCCTGTCTTCCTATCTGTTCTCCCTGCCGCTGCTGGCCGATGGCGGGCCGGCGGCGGGCTCCCTGTTGCAGCTCAGCCCTTTCCTGCTGGCGCTGTTCGGCTTCACCTGCGCCTACCTGATCGTGCCCAACCGCAGCGTGCGGCTGCGCGATGCACTGGCCGGCGGGCTGCTGGCGGCTGCGCTTTTTGAAGCCTGCAAGAGCGGCCTGAGTCTGTACCTGCGACAGGTGCCGACCTACGAGCAGATCTACGGGGCGCTGGCCGTCATCCCGATCTTCCTGCTGTGGGTTTATCTGGTGTGGATCGCCGTGCTGCTTGGCGCTTCGCTGGCGGCTTCCTTGAGCGCGTTCCGCTACTTGCCGAGTGAGCGCCGCTTGCCTGAAGGCCTGGAGTTGTTCGGGCTGCTGCGGCTGCTCGCCCGCTTCTCGCAGGCGCAGCACTTCGGGCGAGCGCTGGAGGTCGACGAACTGCGGCGGCTGGAGCCCTCACTGTCCGACGATGCCCTGATGTTCCTGCTGGAGCGGCTCACCGAGCTGCGCGTGGTGCAGCGGGCTGAACTGGGCGGCTGGCTGCTGGTGCGCGATCTCGATCACCTGAGTCTCGCCGAGCTCTATCGCGGCGCGCGCTTGCGCGTGCCGCTGGAAACCCCCCCCGCCGAGTTGCTGGGCGACGCGATCGGCCAGCGCATCGGCGGGCGCCTGACGGCGCTGGCGCAGACGGTCGAGAACGCTCTGGACACACCGCTCTCGCATTGGCTGCGGGAAACTCTAGAGGTCGATGCCGCGGCTTCCGTGGCCCCCACGCTTCCCGAGGACCCTGTTCGATGAGTCCGTTTTCGCAGATCGCCCCCAATCCGCGCAGCTCGGTCCGAGCCAGCGTCCGCTCGTGCGCGCTTCCGATGCGTCGCTGCGCCCTCGCCACTGCTCTGCTTTTCGCCATCGGGCTCGCCGTGCCATCGCAGCATGTAGGCGCGGCCGAGCTCGCAGCACTGTCCCCGGCGGAGGCCGCTCCCGAGCCCGTCGAGCTGGCGCTGCCCACGCTCGACCACGGTCTTTTCGACCTGTCGCAGCGGCGCGGGCGCTGGGTGGTCGTGAACTATTGGGCGACCTGGTGTGCCCCCTGCCGCAAGGAGATGCCAGAGCTGGACGCGCTTCACCGCGAGCGCGACGACATCGAGGTGCTGGGGCTCGCGTTCGAGGAAATCGAGCCAGCGGACATGCGTAGCTTCCTCGCAGAGCGCCCGGTCAGCTATCCGATCGCGATCGTCGATGTCTACGCACCGCCCGCGGCGTTCGAAGTCCCGCGGGGTATGCCGATGACCTACCTGCTCGACCCCCAGGGCCGCATTGCCCATCGCTGGCTGGGGCCCGTGACCCAGGCCGAGATCGAGGCGCGCGTGGATGTCAGCGCGGATTAGGGCGACGCCTCATGCCCTAACGCGAGAGCGTGCGGATCGCCTCATCCAGTCCGCGCAGGCTCATCGGGTACATGCGCCGTTCGATCAGCTCGCGCACCAGCCCGACTGAGACCGTGTAGTCCCAGGCCGCGCGGGGCAGGGGATTGATCCAGGCGGCGCGGCGGAAGTGGCTGAACAGGCGCTGCAGCCAGACGGCGCCAGCTTCGGCGTTGTCATGCTCGACGCTGCCATGGATGTGGGTGATCTCGTAGGGCGCCATTGCCGCGTCGCCGACCATGACGAGGCGCCAGTCCGGCGGCAGGCGGTGGATCAGATCGAGCGTCGGCGTGCGTTCGCTGCGTCGGCGGGCATTGCTGCGCCACACCGACTCGTAGATGCAGTTGTGGAAGTAATAGTGCTCGATGTGCTTGAACTCGCTCCGCGCGGCCGAGAAGAGTTCTTCGCAGACGCGGACGTGGTCGTCCATCGAGCCACCGATGTCGAGCAGCAGCAGAACCTTGACCGCGTTGTGGCGCTCGGGACGCAGCTGGATGTCGAGCAGACCCGCATTGCGGGCAGTGCCGGCCAGCGTACCGTCCAGATCCAGCTCGGTGGCCGAGCCTTCGCGGGCGAAGCGACGCAGTCGGCGCAGGGCCAGCTTTATGCTGCGGGTATTGAGCTCGACGCTGTCGTCAAGGTCGCGGAAGTTGCGCTGCTCCCACACCTTGACCGCGCGTCTGTGGCCGGCCGACTGTGCGCCGAGTCGGATGCCCTCCGGGTGGTAGCCGTGCGCGCCGAAGGGGCTGGTGCCGCCGGTGCCGATCCAGCGGTTGCCGCCGCTGTGCCGGTCCTTCTGCTCGGCGAGGCGTTCGCGGAAGGTCTCCAGCAGCTTGTCGAGCCCACCCAGCGATTCGATCAGCGCCTTTTCCTCGTCGCTCAGCTGTCGCTGCACGGCGCGCTGCAGCCACTCCGGTGGAACTTGCGCGCGCAGGCCTTCGCCGATGACCTCCTGCGCTGTCAGCCACTGGCCGAAGGCGCGGTCGAAGCGGTCGAAGTGGCGCTCGTCCTTGACCAGCAGGGCGCGCGCCAACGCGTGCAGCTCCTCAAGGTCGGCGAAGGCCAGTCCCTGCTCAAGCGCGGCGTGCAGGTCTAGCAGCTCGCGCAGGCTGACCGGCACGCCGCTGCCGCGAAGGCGTTCGAACAGGCCGATGAACACAGGCTCCTAACCCTGGCCGCGGCGGGTCATGAAGGCCAGCCGCTCGAGCAGCTGCACGTCCTGTTCGTTCTTGACCAGGGCGCCTGCCAGCGGCGGAATCGCGCGCCGCGGATCGCGCTCTCGCAGCACGGCCTCGGGCACCTCGTCTGCCAGCAGCAGCTTGATCCAGTCGATCAACTCCGAGGTCGAGGGCCGCTTCTTCAGGCCCGGGATCTCGCGCAGTTGGAAGAACACCTCCAGCGCCTCGCGCACCAGACTTCCCGAGATGCCGGGAAAGTGCACGTCGACGATGCGCTTCAAAGTCTCGCGGTCGGGGAAGGCGATGTAGTGGAAAAAGCAGCGACGCAGGAAGGCGTCGGGCAGCTCCTTCTCGTTGTTGGAGGTAATGAGGATGATCGGCCGATGGGTTGCGCGCACGGTTTCGCCGGTCTCGTGCACGAAGAACTCCATGCGATCCAGCTCCTGCAGCAGGTCGTTCGGGAACTCGATGTCGGCCTTGTCGATCTCGTCTATCAGCAGCACGCAACGGCGCTCGTGGGTGAAGGCCTCCCACAGCTTGCCGGGACGGATGTAGTTGCGGACGTCCTCGACTCCGGCCACGCCGAGCTGCGAGTCTCGCAGTCGGCTGACCGCGTCGTACTCGTAGAGGCCGTGGATGGCGCGAGTGGTGGATTTCACATGCCAGCTGATCAGCGGTGCATCAATGCTGGCGGCCAGCTCCTCGGCCAGCAGGGTCTTGCCTGTGCCGGGCTCTCCCTTGATGAGCAGCGGGCGCTGCAGCGTGATGGCGGCGTTGACCGCCTGCCTGAGTTCGGGAGTGGCGATGTATCGACGAGTGCCGTCAAAGCGCATGGGAAAGACAGTCGGGAGGTAAGGGGGTTTGACGCGGAGCGCCCATCTCATTATGCTTCCGCGGCTCAAGGTGTTGCGTGCAAGCGCACACCTGCTGCTGCACAAGCCCGGGGTATAGCACAGCTTGGTAGTGCGTCTGCTTTGGGAGCAGAAGGTCGGGGGTTCGAATCCCTCTACCCCGACCAGCCTCCGCGCAAGCGCAGGGCTGGCTGGCGCCTTCGGGCGGCGACTCAGGATTCGACAACCGCAGCTGCCGATTGCAAGCGCCTGTAGCTCAATCGGATAGAGCACCGGCCTTCTAAGCCGGTGGTTGCAGGTTCGATTCCTGCCAGGCGCGCCAGCAGCACAGATTCAATGGTGGATGTAGCTCAGTTGGTTAGAGCACTGGATTGTGATTCCAGATGTCGCGGGTTCGAGTCCCGTCTTCCACCCCAGCACCCGGATGCGGCACAATGCGCATCCACCGCGGCGACCCGCCCCTCCCCGGGGCAGCGCAGTGGTCACAGTCCAGGTCGGGCCGTTAGCTCAATTGGTAGAGCAGCGGACTCTTAATCCGTAGGTTCTAGGTTCGAGTCCT
This sequence comes from Lysobacterales bacterium, assembly GCA_046318115.1. Lineage (GTDB taxonomy): Bacteria > Pseudomonadota > Gammaproteobacteria > Xanthomonadales > Xanthomonadaceae > Aquimonas. The sequence goes on from JBKCVA010000091.1 coordinate 34,790, forward strand.
AGACGGCCCACCACCTTCTTCTCCGCCTGTCGCGGAGGCATCCCGGACCGGTCAAGCGAAAGTGGCGGAACTGGTAGACGCGCTGGATTTAGGTTCCAGTGGGCAACCCCGTGAGATTTCGAGTCTCTCCTTTCGCACCATTCGGGAGGCTTCGGTTGCCCAGGCGGCGATTCGGGCGGCGCGATCCGGTCTGTATCCCAAAGGTTGAGAGCGGGCGGCCAAGCGTTACCGGAAGCGATTCCGACGCTCAGGCTGCCCTCGTCCATTTCAGGAGTCGTCATGCAAGTCTCGGTTGAAAACGTCGGCAAGCTCGAACGCAAGCTCACCGTCCGCCTCCCGGCGGAGGGATTGCAGTCGCAGGTTTCCTCCCGTCTGCGCGAGCTCGGTCGAACCGTGCGTCTGGCGGGCTTCCGTCCTGGCAAGGTGCCGGCGAAGGTGATCGAGCAGCGTTTCGGCGCGCAGGTGCGCGCTGAGGCGCTTGGAGAGGTGATTCGCCGCGGCTTCTCCGAAGCCGTCGAGCAGGAGAAGCTGCGCCCGGCCGTGGCGCCGAACATCGAAGCGACGTCCACCGGCGAAGATGGCGAAGTGGCATTCGTGGCCACCTTTGAGGTCATGCCCGAGATCGGCACGATCGACGTCTCCGGCCTCAAGATCGAGAAGCCGGTGTCCAGCGTCGAGGAGGCCGACGTTGACCGCATGATCGAAACGCTGCGGCTGCAGCGCCGCACCTGGACGCCGGTCGAGCGCGCCGGACAGGCGGGCGACATGGTGATGTTCGAGTCCAGCGCCAGCACCGACGCCGGCCGCGTGCCTGCCGAGGGCGTCGAGCGCGCTGGCACCATCGTTGGTTCTGGTGCGATCCTGCCGGCGCTGGAAGACAAGCTGATCGGTCTGGCAGCGGGCCAGACCTCAGAGTTCGAGGTCGAGTTTCCTGCGGACTATCGCGCCACGGCCCTCGCCGGCCAGACGGCAAAAATGAGCGTGAAGATCGTCCGCGTGTCGGAGCCCAAGCTGCCTGAGATCGACGCGGAGTTCATCCGCAGCTTCGGTGTGGCTGAGGCGGACGTCGATAGCTTCCGCCGCGAAGTGCGCGCCAATCTCGAGCGCGAGCTCAAGGGCGCGCTGATGGCCCGCCTGAAGACCCACGTCGTCGAGAAGCTGCTGGCTGCTCACGCCGACCTCGAGCTGCCCTCGCGCATGGTCGAGTCTGAGGCCCAGGCTCTGGCGCGGCAGGCCGAACAGCAGGCGGCCCAGCAGGGCAACCCCGGAGCAAAGGTTGATGCAGCCCTGTTCCTGGACACGGCCAAGCGCCGCGTTGCTGCCGCCTTGCTGCTGGGCGAGTTGGCTCGCCAGAATGAAATCCGCCTTGATGCTCGGCGCCTGAGCGAGACCCTCAACCTGATCGCCTCGACCTACGAGGATCCGAGCGAGGTGGTTGAACTCTATCGCCGCGAACCCCAACTCATGCAGGGCTTGCAGAGCCGTGTCATCGAGGACCAGGTGATCGACTGGATCGCCGATCACGCCGACCTCACCGAGCAGAAGCTGGACTTCCAGGACGTGATGCGCCCGATGGCGGCCTGATCGCCCGGGGCTTGCGACTGAAACGGCCGCCGCGCTTCGCAGGCGGCCGTTTCGTTTTCGGCTACGCTCATTCATCCCATTCATCGACTGCGCCAAGCACAAGGACGCAACCCATGAGCATCACCAACCTCAATCTGGTCCCGATGGTGGTCGAGCAGACCAGCCGCGGCGAGCGCGCGTACGACATCTACAGCCGTCTGCTGAAGGAACGGGTGATTTTCCTCGTCGGTCCGATCGACGACCATATGGCCAACGTGGTGGTGGCCCAGCTGCTGTTTCTCGAGTCTGAGAACCCGGACAAGGACATCCACCTCTACATCAACAGCCCCGGTGGCGTGGTCACTGCCGGTATGGCCATCTACGACACCATGCAGTACATCAAGCCTGACGTAAGCACCATGTGCATCGGTCAGGCGGCGAGCATGGGGGCGCTGCTACTCGCCGCAGGGCAGGCCGGAAAGCGCTACGCGCTGCCGCATTCGCGAGTCATGATCCATCAGCCGCTGGGCGGCTATCAGGGCCAGGCGAGCGATATCGAGATTCACACCCGCGAAATCCTCACCATTCGCGACCGTCTCAACAAGATCCTTGCCCATCACACCGGCCAGCCGGTCGAGCAGATCGCCCGTGACACGGATCGCGACAACTTCCTGTCCGCCACCCAGGCGCGGGATTACGGACTCATCGACGCGGTGCTCGAGCGTCGCTCGGAAGAAACCGTCAAGGCGGGCTGAGGCCGTAAGGCTGCAGGCGGGTGGCTGGAGCCGGCCAAGCGGCCGGCGCCGGGGCTTGCTGGGCGCTGTGCTATCCTCCGGGCACTGGTCGTCCGTTGAGGGCTCTAGGCCCTGCGGTTTCCTGCAAGATATTGAAAATGCTGCATTTCGGGGCGCATCGATGGGCGCATCCGGGGGGCGAAGAGGCCTCCGCTGCATCTCACAGGTCCATCGGGACAAAGACGAATGAGCGACGAGCGACAGGGCAGGGCGGGCGAAGGCGGCAAGATTCTCTACTGCTCCTTCTGCGGCAAGAGCCAGCACGAGGTCCGCAAGCTGATCGCCGGCCCCAGCGTGTTCATCTGCGATGAATGCGTGGAGCTGTGCAACGACATCATCCGCGAGGAGTTGGAGGAGAAGAGTGCCAGTACGCGCAGCCATCTTCCCAAGCCGCGCGAAATCATGGAGGCCCTCGACCAGTACGTGGTCGGTCAGGCTCGCGCCAAGCGCACGCTGGCGGTAGCGGTCTACAACCACTACAAGCGCGTTGAAAGCAGGTCCCGGAACGATGAGGTGGAGCTGTCGAAGTCGAACATCCTCTTGATCGGCCCTACCGGGTCGGGCAAGACCCTGCTGGCCGAAACGCTGGCGCGCCTGCTCAACGTGCCTTTTACGATTGCCGATGCGACCACGCTGACCGAAGCTGGCTATGTCGGTGAGGACGTCGAGAACATCATCCAGAAGCTGCTGCAGAAGTGCGACTACGACGTCGAGAAAGCGCAGACCGGCATCGTTTACATCGATGAGATCGACAAGATCTCGCGGAAGAGCGAGAATCCGTCGATCACCCGAGACGTATCCGGCGAAGGCGTCCAGCAGGCCCTGCTGAAGCTGATCGAAGGCACGGTGGCTTCGGTGCCGCCGCAGGGCGGGCGCAAGCATCCCCAGCAGGAGTTCCTGCAGGTCGACACGCGCAACATTCTGTTCATCTGCGGCGGTGCCTTCGCTGGACTTGAGAAGGTCATCCAGCAGCGCTCATTGGACAATTCGGGCATCGGCTTTGGCGCCAACGTCCGTAGCAAGGACCAGAAGCCCAATGTCGGTCGCCTGTTGGCGGACGTGGAGCCCGAGGACCTGATCAAGTTCGGACTGATTCCCGAGTTCGTCGGTCGTCTGCCCGTGCTGGCCACGTTGGAGGAACTCGACGAAGCGGCCCTGGTGCGCATCCTGACCGAACCCAAGAATGCGATCACCAAGCAGTTCAAGCGCCTGTTCGAACTGGAAGGCGTGGAGCTCGAGTTCCGCCCGGATGCGCTCACCGCCGTCGCCCGCAAGGCGCTGGCTCGAAAGACCGGCGCGCGTGGCCTGCGAACAATCCTCGAACAGGTTCTGCTCGACACCATGTTCGAGCTGCCCTCCATGGAGAACGTGAGCAAGGTCGTGGTGGACGAAAGTGTGATCAACAACCAGTCCGAGCCTTTCATCATCTACGAGAACACGGCGCGGGTGCCAGCCAAGGCGGCCTCCGAGTAGTCCGTTCTGGGCGCGTTCGTGATGCAGGCCCCCGCGGCGCGTCCGCGGGGGCCTTTTCGTCTCAGACGCATGAGGATTTGGCGCGAGAGACACACCACTGAGCGTGGTTCAGGTAGTTGCGGTCGGGTTCTTGCATGCTGCCTTGGAGGGAGTCACCGGTCATCCGATGTCGCCCTTGCAAGACGCCGCTTCGCCCGCATGTGTCAGTCCAATGGGCCGCGTGCGCTGTCGCCGATGGCCGTCCAAAGGAGAATTCCATGAGCGATGCCCCTGTCACCGCGCGCGTCGAGTTGCCCGTGCTTCCGCTGCGTGACGTCGTCGTTTATCCGCATATGGTCATCCCGCTGTTCGTCGGCCGAGAGAAGTCGATGCTGGCGCTCGAAGCCGCCATGGCCGGTGACAAGCAGATCCTGCTGGTGGCGCAGAAAGCCGCCGATATCGACGACCCCACGCCGGGTGATCTCTACGGCATGGGCACGCTTGCACAGGTCTTGCAGTTGTTGAAGCTCCCCGATGGCACCGTGAAGGTTCTGGTCGAGGGCGTTGCGCGCGCACGCGTGGATCGGGTCGATCAGCGCGAGGGCGCGCTGTATGCGCGCGCCGAGGTGGTTGACTCGGTCCGTGACCGCGATGCCCGCGAGCTTGGCGTCATCCAGCAGTCGCTGCTGTCGCAGTTCGAGCAGTACGTGAAGTCGAACCGCAAGATCCCGCCGGAGCTGCTGTCCACTCTCGGTGGGATCGACGATACCTGCAGGCTTGCCGATACCGTCGCCGCCCATCTCGGCGTTCGGCTATCCGAGAAGCAGAACCTGCTGGAGGCCTTGGAGATCGGTCGTCGTATGGAACTCCTGATCGGCCTGGTTGAGGGCGAGATCGATGTCCAGCAGATCGAAAAGCGCATCCGCGGTCGGGTCAAGTCGCAGATGGAGAAGAGCCAGCGGGAGTACTACCTCAACGAGCAGATGAAGGCCATCCAGAAGGAGTTGGGTGAGCTGGACGATGCGCCAAACGAGATCGAGGAGATCGCTCGCAAGATCGCCGCTGCCGGCATGCCCAAGGAGGTCGAGACGAAGGCGCGAGCTGAGTTGAACAAGCTCAAGCAGATGTCGCCGATGTCCGCCGAAGCGACCGTCGTCCGCAACTACATCGACTGGATGGTGGGCGCACCCTGGAAGCTCCGCACGCGCGTCCGGCGCGACCTGCGCAGCGCCCAGCAGGTACTCGATGCTGATCACTACGGTCTGGAGAAGGTCAAAGAGCGCATCCTCGAGTACCTCGCCGTGCAGCAGCGCGTGCGCACGATGAAGGCGCCGATTCTTTGCCTCGTCGGACCCCCTGGCGTCGGAAAGACCTCGCTGGGACAGTCGATCGCCAAAGCAACTAACCGGAAATTCGTGCGCATGAGCCTGGGCGGCGTGCGCGACGAGGCGGAGATCCGCGGTCACCGCCGCACCTATATCGGCTCCATGCCAGGTCGCATCATCCAGAACCTGTCGAAGGTGAAGAGTCGCAACCCTCTGTTCGTGCTCGACGAGATCGACAAGATGAGCATGGACTTCCGCGGTGACCCCAGCTCGGCGCTGCTGGAAGTGCTGGACCCCGAGCAGAACAGCGCGTTTGCCGACCACTACCTCGAGGTTGACTTCGACCTTTCCGAGGTGATGTTTGTCGCGACTGCGAACTCTCTGAGTATTCCGGGACCGCTGCTGGATCGCATGGAGGTGATCCGCATCCCCGGCTACACCGAGGATGAAAAGCTCAGCATCGCCCAGCGCTACCTACTGCCGAAGCAGATCAAGGCCAACGGCCTGAAGCCTTCAGAGCTCGGCGTTGATGTCGAAGCCCTGCGTGCGGTGGTCCGCTACTACACGCGCGAATCGGGCGTGCGCAATCTCGAGCGTGAGATCTCCAAGATCTGCCGCAAGGTCGTGAAGGCACTGCTGTTGCAGCCCGCGCAGTCGAAGGCTGCGCCGGCCAAGACGAGCAAGACCCGCAAGTTGCCCAAGCTCCGTCCTGCCAAGGACGGTGTGCAGGTCACGGTCGACAATCTGGGCGACTACCTTGGCGTCCGTCGTTTCGACTTCGGCCGCGCTGAAAAGGACAACGAGATTGGCCTCGTGACTGGCCTGGCCTGGACCGAGGTCGGCGGCGACCTGCTGCAGATTGAAGCCACGGTGGTGCCAGGCAAGGGCAACCTCATTCACACCGGCCAGCTCGGTGACGTCATGCAGGAGTCGATCAAGGCCGCGCAGAGCGTGGTGCGTTCGCGCGCCGATCGGCTTGGGCTTGATCCCGAGTTCTACCAGAAGCTTGATATCCACGTGCACGTCCCCGAGGGAGCCACGCCAAAGGACGGTCCCAGTGCCGGCATTGCCATGTGCACGGCGCTGGTGTCGGTGCTGACGCGCGTGCCGATCCGGTCCGATGTCGCGATGACGGGCGAAATCACCCTGCGCGGACGCGTGCTCCCGATCGGCGGGCTCAAGGAGAAGCTGCTCGCAGCGCTGCGCGGCGGTGTTCGCACAGTGGTGATCCCGGAGGAGAACGCCAAGGATCTTGCTGACATTCCCTCCAACGTCACGGTGGGTCTCGATATCCGCCCGGTGCGCTGGATCGACGAGGTGTTGGACATCGCGCTTGAACGGCCTGTCGTCGCCCAGGCGAAGCCTTCGTCGAGCCTTGCCCGTGCTTCGCGCAAGCCAGCAAAGGTGACGAAACCGGTGGCGCGACGCCGGGTCGGTGAGAAGGCGCGACAACCCCACTGAACGGGCTTTTCAGGTGTCCATCGATCCTGTATGCTGTCGAACTCTCGCGGGTGCTTAGCTCAGTGGTAGAGCGTCTCCCTTACAAGGAGAGGGTCGGGGGTTCGAAACCCTCAGCACCCACCACAGTTCAAGCATCCCGACGCTGTCAAAAAAGTAGTAGACAGCGGTAAAGTTGACCAGCATAATGCTGGGCTTAGCGCGGAGTGGTAGTTCAGTCGGTTAGAATACCGGCCTGTCACGCCGGGGGTCGCGGGTTCGAGTCCCGTCCACTCCGCCATCTCTTCAAGGGCGCCCGCGTGGCGCCCTTGTTTTTTTCCGGGTACGGATGTCCCGTGCCCGCCACCCGAGCACGGTCGAATTCGCATGCTGCAGACACTGCGTGAGAAAACCACCGGCTGGGTCGCCGTCGTCATCGTCGGTGCACTCGCCATCCCCTTCGCCTTCGTGGGTATCGAGAATTACCGAGCCCAGTCGATCGCCGACTACGTCGCCAAGGTCGGCGAGATCGAGATCAGCCGGGATGACTTCACGCGTCGCTTTGAGGCCTACGTCCAGCGCGCCCAAGGAATGATGGGGGAGTCCTTCCAGCGCTCGTTGGTCGATACGCCAGAAGCTCGGCGGCAGGTCCTTGACCAGATGATCGATGAAGCGCTGTATCGCACGGCGGCCATCGAAATGGGGCTCAAGGTCACTGCGGAGCGCCTGCAGGACGAGATCAGGTCAATCCCTGCGTTGCAGGTGGCGGGGCAGTTCAGCCCGGAGCTTTACCGCGATCTCCTGGCCCGCGAGCGGCTCACTGCCACCGGTCTTGAGCAGTTGCTCGCGCGCGATATCGAGGCCTCCTTCCTGCCCGAGGGACTGACCCGCAGTGCTCTGGTCACGCCCGCTTATGTCGATGGCTACCTCGCCCTCCGCGATCAGAAGCGCAGCTTCAGCTACCTCGAACTACCTGCACCTGCGCTCACGGAAACCCCCGACGAAGCGGCCCTGCGGGCTCACTACGACGAAAACACCGATCGCTATCGCAGCGAAGAGACTGTCAGCGTGGAGTACATCGCGCTGGATCCTGCCTCGATCAGCGTGAGCGAAGAGGTCAGCGACGAAAGCCTCCGCGAGCTGTACACCGAAGCGGGGCGCCGTTTCGTTGAACCCGAGCAGCGGCTGGCCTCGCATATCCTGTTCCGGGTGCCCGCCAATGCGGACGCCGAGACCGAGGCGCAAGCGCTCTCCAAGGCCGAAGCGGCCGTGGCGCGCGCGCGCGGCGAGGGCGCGGACTTCGCTGCACTGGCGAAAGAGTTGTCGGAAGATCCAGGCTCCCGTAACGGCGGCGGGGATCTCGGCTGGTTGGAGCGCGGCTTCACCGATGCGGCTTTCGAGGAGGCACTCTTTGCCTTGGCCGCGGGCAGCGTCAGTGAGCCGGTCAAGTCCGCCGAAGGCTGGCACGTGATCCAGTTGCGCGAGGTGCGCGCCGAGGTCGCCAAGCCTTTTGAGGACGTGCGCGAGGAGCTCCGGGTCGAGTATGTCGCAGCCGAGCGAGATCGCCAGTTGGGTGAGCTCGCCGGCCGCATGGTCGACCTGCTGCTGAAGGACCCTATGGCTCTCGATGCGACAGCTGCGGAGCTGGGTGTCGAGCTGAAGACCGCCGGTCCGTTCACGCGTAGTGCCGGCGTCGACGCCGTCAGCAATGACGCAAAGATCCGCGAAGCCGCTTTCTCTGCAACCGTTCTGGAAGACCGCCTTGTCAGCGACATGATCGAGCTTGCCTCCGGTCAGCGCGTGGCGCTTCGCGTGACCGACCACGCGCCCTCCGAGGTCCTTCCCTTCGAGGAGGTGCGTACTCGAGTCCTTGCGGAAGTAAGCGAGGCTCGGCTCGCCGACCAGGCGCGCAGCGAAGCCGAGGCCCTTTTGGCCCAGCTGAAGGCGGGCGAGACTACGCTTGAGGCCTTGGCCGAAGCGCGCAGTCTGGAGCTCAAGACCGGCGACGAACTGGGCCGCAACGCCTTTACCGTCAATCCAACCCTGCTGCAGCAGGTGTTTCGGATGAGTTCGCCCGCGGCGGACAGCCCCGCTTGGGGCCAGTTCGATGTGGGCGGAGCGAGCCACGCCTTGGTCAAACTCACTAGCGTGCAGCCGGGCGATCCCGCGGGCGTGCCGCAGGCCGAGCGCGACGCGCTGCGAGAGCAGTTGACCCAGGCGATGGGCGATGCGGAGGCACGCGCCTTGGCGGCCGCCCTGCGTCAGCGCACGCCGATTGTTCTCGCGGAAGATCGGCTGTAAGCCCGAGAGGCACCTCACCCGAAAGCAAAGGCCCGCTCTGGCGGGCCTTTGCTTTTGCGGCGGTGGTGTTCGAATCGTGCTTTGGCAGACGCGCGTCGAGATGCAGGCGAAGGCGGGGCCCTGGGGTGACGCCCCGCTTCGCCACCGATCAGACGTCTATCCCGGTCATGCCCAGCACGTTGTAGCCACAGTCGACATAGGTCACCTCGCCGGTGACGCCCGCGGCGAGGTCGGAGCAGAGGAAGGCGCCGACATTGCCGACATCCTCGATCGTCACGTTGCGGCGTAGCGGTGCATGCTCGGCAACGTGGCTGAGCATCTTGCGCAGGCTGCCCACACCAGAGGCTGCCAGCGTCTTGATCGGCCCGGCCGACACCGCGTTGACGCGAGTGCCTTCGGGGCCCAGGTTCAGCGCAAGGTAGCGCACGCAGGCCTCAAGGCTGGCCTTGGCCAAGCCCATGACGTTGTAGTTCGCCAGGGCTCGCTCGGCGCCCAGGTAGCTGAGGGTCAGGATGCTGCCTTTCCGGCCCCGCATCAGCGGACGCGCGGCCTTTGCCAGGGCGGCCAGGCTGTAGCTCGAGATGTCGTGGGCGATGCGGAAGTTCTCACGAGTCAGGTTGTCGAGAAACTGTCCATCAAGGGCTTCGCGAGGAGCAAAGCCCACCGAGTGCACCAGCACATCAAGGTGTCCCCAGCGCTGTCCGAGTTCAGCCATCACTGCATCGATTTCTGCGTCCGAGGCAACATCACAGGCAAGAACGGGCCCGCCGCCGAATTCGGCGGCCGCTTCCTCCACGCGCGAACGGAGCTTCTCGTTCTGGTAGGTGAAGGCCAGCTCGGCGCCCTGCTTGTACATGGCTTCGGCGATGCCCCAGGCGATTGAGCGCTGGCTGGCGATGCCGACGATCAGCGCGCGCTTGCCCTGCATGAATCCCATAGTTCCTCCTGCGTTGCGATGAGGCTGGCTGCTGCGGCGAAGTGCCGTCAGCACAGCGGAGTGGATGGCGCTCGCCGGTGTCGACGAATACGCGTGCGTATGCAGCCACGTGCGGCGCTGCAGACGCGCAAGTGTGCACGTTGAAGCACGCGATCGCTACGCAGGCTCAGTCAGGTCACCGCGTACGGCAGAGTACAGGACAAGCTTCGCAGAGCCCTGTGCACGAAGGCGCCCGGTACCATTCGTGCGGAATGACGCGGAGAGTTCGCTGCGCGCTGGAACAGTCTCTGACCGGACGGTGATGCTGCTGCCTAACGCGCGCTTGCGGATGGCGTGGCGGGTGAGGGCTCAAGGCGAAGAATCTGGCCGATGCGCAGGACCGCTTTCGCGCTCAGCCCGTTCCACTGCTGCAGCTCGGCGACGCTGAGCCCGTGCCGGCGTGCGATGGCCGAAAGCGTGTCGCCCGATGCAACCGTGTAAAGGCGAGGCTCGGGCAGCGGAATCTCGCCACGCTGGACGCGTTCCATGAAAGCGATGAGCTCGGCCGCGGCATTCTCCGGCAGCAGCAGCTCTTTTTCGTTGCGAGCGGGGGCGGCCGGACGCAGCAGCGGATTCAGGCTGCGTAGCGCTTCGGCATTCATCCCGGAGGCTTCGCTGAGAAGATCGAGACGCTGCATGCGCGGTGGAGCCGTGACGCGCTTCAAGGGCTCGTAACTGTCGGCTTCGGGCAGTTGGATGCCAAACCGATCCGGTTCGCTGAGCATGCATGCCCAGGCCTTGAGCTTCTCGACGTACTCATAGGTGCCACGTGCGAGGCCCTGCGGAAGCTGGCCCGGCGCCGGCGGCGCGTCGAGACGCTCAAGCAGCTTTCGCACGCGAAAAGCCCCTGCGTTGTAGCCCGCCGCAGCCAGGACCCAGTCGCCGTGCTCTGCCTGCAACTGCCCGAGGTGTTCAAGCGCGGCCTCCGTCGCGTCAACGACCGACAGGCGCTCATCGCGTTCGCCGCTCACGCTGAGCCCGAAATGGCGCGCGGTATCGGCGGTGAACTGCCACATGCCCGCCGGCCCTGCGGGCGATCGGGCTTGCGGTCGGTAGCTGCTCTCGATGATCGGGATCAGGGCGAACTCGCCGGGCAGGCCCGCGGCTTCGACCTGGTCCAGTACGTAGTCGAGCAGGGGCAGCATGGGGACGATGCGTGCGCCAAAACGATCGGGTCGCGGCGCATACAGACGAACCCACTGGGCTTGGCGCTTGTCATCCGCGCAGTGGTCCGAACCCAGTTGCGCACGCAGGCGTTCGAACACATCTGGCGGCGGGGTCGCCGGCTCTTTCGGTTCCGGCTCAGCGGGGGGCATCGGCTCAAGTGCCGGTACCACAACAGGAGCCGCCACCGCCGGTTTCGCGGGGGCAGGCGGATCGGGGCGCGTCGGCGCCTGGCAGCCTGCCAACGCGAGCAAAAGCGACAGCATCAGCGGGTGCACTGCGAACGGGAACGCACGTGACGCGGAGGCGCCGCGCCCACGCTCTGGACGAGTGGAAGGGTGTCGCATCATCGGAATTCGTCCTTCCAGCGTCGCAGCACGGCAAAGACTTCAACGGGTGTCGCCAGCGCGCGGCCGCACCAGGCCTCTGCCGCTGCGCGGATCTCCGGTCGATGCGCTCGCAGAAACGGGTTGCACTCGAGCTCGCTGGCCAGGGGAACAGGCAAGCTTGAATGTCCCTCCCGGCGCGCATCCACGATCGCCCGCGCGCGCGCGCGCAGCGCTGCGTTGTCGGGATCCACAGCCTGCGCGAAGCGCGCGTTGGCCTCGCTGTATTCGTGGGTGCAGCACACCAGGGTTCCGGCCGAAAGGGCCGCAAGCCGCTGCAGCGAGGCGTGCATCTGGGCCGCATCGCCCTCGAAGAGGCGGCCGCAGCCGAGGCTGAACAAGGTATCTCCACAGAACAGGTGATCGCCCACGTGGTAGCTCACATGCGAACGCGTGTGGCCGGGTGTCGCGATCACACGTATCGACGCCGGCCAGCCATCGAGATCGATCCGTTCACCGTCCGTGACCGGCTTCAAGTCGCCGGGGATTCGCGAATCGACCGGCGCGAAGCAGGGGAGATCCAGACTGCGTTGCAGCTCGACGACGCCTCCGGTGTGGTCGGCATGGTGGTGGGTGATGAGGATGGCCGCGAGTTCGAGTCCACGTTCAACCTCGGCCAGCACCACCTTCGCATCGCCTGGGTCGACGACAATGGCGCCTGCCTCCGGCGTGTGCGCCAGCCAGAGGTAGTTGTCGTCGAAGGCGGGCAGGGCTGAGACCGTGATCAAGCAGAGGCAGGGGTGTTTGGGGGGCGCAGAGTCTGGCAGATGCCAAGGGGCGGCGCATGACGCGCTGCCCACCGTGCTTGCGCTGCATGGTGCGGGTGGTGGCGCTTGGGAATGGGCTTGCTGGGCGCGGGCCTGGTCGGCCATGGGCGGGCATTTCGTGGCGGCCGACTTCAGTCGCGCTGCCGCTGATCCGGGCGCCCGCATGGAGAAGCTGCTGGCATTGCTGCACCTTCGGCATATCGCGGAGAAGGGCAGCGTGCTGATCGGCGCCAGCTTCGGCGGTCTCGTCGCGTGCGGGCTGGCGCGGCCGCTGCGGGCCCGCGCCCTCGTCCTGTTGAATCCGCTGCCGCCCGCGCCGTTCCAGTCTTTGCGGCTGGAACGTATCGATGCCGCGTCCGCGTCGCCGTTGCGGCGCTGGGGGCTCGATGCACGCTTGGCGGGTACGCAGGCATCGCTGCCCGAGCTTCGCGCAGGCGAGGCTCTGCTTGCGTTCCGGCGTTGGGTCGATTTTGCAACGCCGCTGCTGGTCGAGGCGCAGTCCGGATTCCACTTCGAACCTCCGGACTGCCCAGTGCTGGTTGTGCAGTCCGATGGGGACGACGTCATTGATCGGCTCGCCGTCGAGGCGATGGTGGCCCAGTGGCGTGCTTCGCATCTGCGCCTGCCCGGTTCGCATGTATCGCCGCTGCTCGGCAGCGGGTGGTGGGAGGCTTTCGACGGCGTGCGTGCCTGGCTCGCTGCGCTCAACTGAATGGCGCGCTCCGATACGCGCCGAAAGCCTTTGGCGCGACAGCAACCATGGGCTTGCGAGGCTCGGCGTTCAGCGCCCGCTTGCCTCGCTCGATGGGCGCTGAATGGGGGGCACAGGGTTCAGAACCGATTAAGTCCGACGAACCTAGCGTCGATCGCGCCGGGACGGCCCGGTCTTGCACAGCGTGGAGTTCGTCATGAAGCGTACAGGCCTGCGTTCCATTTCCCTCGTTGCCGCCGCATTCGCGCTGTGCTGCGCGGGCGCAGCCTCGGCAGGCGGCCGCGATTACGGTCCGACCTATGACTATGCGCGGGTGGTCGAGGTGCGTCCGATCCTCGAGAGCTATCGCGAGCCGGTGCGCAGTGAGCAGTGCTGGAGTGAGCCTGTCACGTATCGCGAGCCCGATCGTTACGTCGGTGGATCGCGCGACCGCGCTCCTGCGATCCTCGGTGGCATCATCGGCGGCGCCATCGGCAACCAGTTCGGCAGCGGCAGCGGGCGCGACGCCGCCACGATCGCCGGTGCCGCACTTGGCTATGCCGCAGTGCGTGACTCGCAGCGGCACCGCGGCGGCTACATCGAGGGCCGCGAGTACACACGCTACGAGGACCGCTGCCGGGTAGTTGCCGACTACCGTCACGAGGACCGCGTGGTCGGCTATGGCGTGGCCTACCGCTATCGCGGGCGCACCCACTGGACCCGCACCGACTACCATCCCGGCGACCGCATCCGCGTCGAGGTGGACGTGCGCCCGCTGCCTTACTGATCCCACTTGACGTTTCAAGCAGCAAGCCGCGCATCGCAGCGCGGCTTGTTGCTTTTCGGGGCCTGCGGCAGAGTGGCGGTCACCGCGATCAACCGAGCCCGCCGCATGTCGCTTCGCGCTTCGATCCTCCTGCTGGGCCTCGCTGCCGCCTCCTTCGTCTCCGCCGAGACCACGCTGTTGGTGGACGCGCGTATCCATACCTTGGACGAATCGCGCCCGCTGGTGGATGCGATGGCGTGGGACCACGAGGGCCGGTTGCTCGCACTCGGTGACAGCAATGAATTGCGCAAACGGTTCGAAGGGGCGCGCGAGATCGATCTTGGCGGGCAGACGGTGGTGCCGGGCCTGATCGACGCGCATGGGCATCTGATGAATCTCGGCCATGCACTGTTGCGGGCCGATCTGATGGGCGCTACCAGCAAGGCCGAGATCGTCGAGCGTCTCAAGTCGCACGCGCGCGACCTGCCGCAGGGCGCTTGGCTGCTGGGTCGCGGCTGGGACCAGACGCTATGGCCCGAGGCGGAGTTCCCCACTGCCGCTGACTTGGATGCCCATTTTCCGGATCGCCCGGTCTGGCTGGAACGCGTCGACGGGCATGCCGGCTGGGGCAATTCGCTGGCGCTGGCGGCGTCGAAGAGAGATCTGTCCGGCGACTGGCAGCCCGAGGGTGGGCGAATCCTTCGCGATGCGTCCGGTCAACCAACCGGCGTGTTCATCGACAGCGCGGAGCGCTTCATCGTCGAGCAGATCCCTGCTCCGTCCGCCGAGGTCGATACTTTGGCGCTGGAGCGCGCGCTGGCCGAAGCCGTCAAGTTCGGCTTGACCGGCGTGCACGATGCTGGCGTATCGCTCAAGCAGCTCGCGCTGTATCGGCGATTCGCCGACAGCGGCCGCCTGCCGCTGCGCATCCACGCGATGGCGAACGGTGATGCCGAAGCGTTGGATGCGCTGTGCGCGATGGGGCACTACCGGCATCCGTCCGGCCGCCTGCAGATGCGTGCGGTCAAGCTCTACATCGATGGCGCGCTCGGCAGCCGTGGCGCTGCCCTCCTCGCTGACTACAGCGACGAGCCCGGCAATCGCGGCCTGCTGTTCGCCGAGCCGCCGGCCTTCGAGAAGATCCTGCGCAAGGCCCACGACTGCGGTGCACAGGTGGCTGCACATGCGATCGGCGACCGCGGCAACAGGGTGGTGCTGGACGGCATGCAGCGGGTGCTGGGTGAAGCCTCGGCCAGCGACCATCGCTGGCGCATCGAACATGCGCAGGTGGTCGCTCTTTCCGACATCCCTCGTTTCGCCCAGCTCGGTGTGATCGCTTCGATGCAGCCGACCCACGCCACCAGCGACATGCGTTGGGCACAGGCGCGGCTGGGTGAGGATCGCCTGGCCGGGGCCTATGCCTGGCGCCGCATGAAGGAGGCGGGCGCCCTGCTGGCGCTGGGGTCGGATTTCCCCGTCGAGCTGGTGGACCCGGTGCTGGGGCTGCATGCTGCGGCGACGCGACAGGACGCGCGCGGCTGGCCCGAGGGCGGTTGGATCGCCAGCCAGAAGCTCAGCCTGATGGAGGCCCTGCGCGGCTTTACCCTCGACGCGGCGCGTGCTGGTTTCGCCGAGACCGAAGTCGGTAGCCTGGAGGTTGGCAAACGCGCAGATTTCGTGGTGCTCTCGCGCGCGTTGGAGGACCTGGCGCCCGCCGACATCCTCGATCTGCGCGTGCAGTCGACCTGGATCGACGGTGAGCGCGTCTACCCTGTTCGTTGACACGTCCGCACGCGCCCTGGGCGCCCGCGCCGTATCCGCGGCTGGACGAGGGCCGCGTGCGTTGGCGGAGTGTCCCGTCGCCAATCAGAAAGGTCGGCGCGCGTGAAGCGTCGACTGCGTCGCTGGCTACCCAATGCCGACAGGGTCCGCGATGCTCGCTGGGCCCGCTGGATGGGCAGCGGCATACAGCATCCCCGTCTGTGGCAGCTCAGCCGCAGGGGCATCGCGCTGGGCTTTGCCATCGGCATCTTCTACGGGCTGCTGCTGCCTTTCGGCCAGATCCCCCTGGCCGGCATCACGGCCATCCTGCTCCGCGGCAACGTGCCGGTGGCGATGGCCAGCACCTTCATCAGCAATCCGGTGACCTTCCCCGTCATCTACTACCTCGCCTACCGGCTTGGGCTCCTGCTGATCGGTGCGGATGCGGCAGCGGCCGAATTCGCCGGGCCGTGGCCGGATCCGCTGCTGTTCGATGCGCAAATCGCACAGGCCGAGGATCGGGGCTGGCTGGCCTCGACCTGGGCCTATCTCGATGCCCTGGGCAAGCCGCTGCTGCTGGGCCTCGCGGTCATGGCGGTCACCGGCAGCCTGCTCTCGCATCTGCTCGTCAACCAAGCCTGGCGCTTGAGCGCCCGCGTTGCTTGGCGTCGCCGCTTGCGCGAGCGCGCCGAACGCCGTGCCGCGCAGGCCTTCGAGCAGGCGCTGATGCTGGGTGATGCTCCGCCGCGCTCCGCCTCGCCTGAGGAGCCAGAACTCGCTGGCGATCGGCTCTCCGGGGCTGAGGCCCCTCAATCGCCACGGCGCTGACGCAGGCTTCCGGGCGTCGGTGGATGCCAGCACCAGTGCCAAGGTTCGTAGACGATGCCGTAGGGATTGTTGCGCGGATAGCTGAGGCGGAAGCCGAAGCGGCCGGCATGGCCTTGCAGCCACGCGAATGCCGCGGTGCGTTCGAAACTTTCCTCGGCGGGCGGCTCGCCCGGACAGCTGATGTCCAAGGCGCGGCCACTGTGGTGCTCGGAGTATCCGGGAGCGGCGTTCACCTTCAGGATCTCCTCGATGCCAAGACCCCGAGCGCGCTTTCGCCTAATGATGCTTGCCTGGTAGTGCGGACTGCGGAAACCGGAAACCGCTTCAAGCGGGGCGCCCGCCCGCGCGGCCGCGCGCTGCATGGCCGTCCAGGCATTTGCGGTTTCAGGGCTCAGCCACAGCGCGCGGCCATAGCGGTCGCACCCGGCGAGAACCAGAGCCGGCGGCGCCGCGTGAGGCGTTTGGCCGCCGTGTGAAGCCTGGTCCTGCGTGATGCCGAGCTCGCGCAGCAATGACCGCCGTACGCCGATGGCGTGGCCCAGTCGTACAGCCACGGGGCCCGGGCGTCGCAGCAGCGCGACCGGCGCTCCGCGACGGTCGAGTGTCGCGAGGAAACACCCGCTTTCCGCCTCCCTGAGTAGCCAAGTGGCGCACGCAAGGAGACGCTGCGTCCGCGATCCTCGCCCCTGAACGGCATCGCTGGGGACAATCTCGAAGACGCGCTTCGCGTTGCGGGGCTGGGAGGCTTCCCAGCGCCGCACTCGCCGAAGCCGAGTCGGGGGAAGAAACAGGCTTGGCATGGCCTGAATGGTGGGCGGGGCGGGAAACGCATGCAAGCCTCACCCAGGAACCGCGATGGCGTTGGCACCGCGGCTGACCAGAACAGCGGGGTTTACAGGGGGTTCAGGCGGTTCAGGAGGCCCGGGCTACACTCCAGCGGCTGGCTTGACCCGATGGCCGGAGATGGCACGCGGAGCTGCAACCCCTTACCCTATGCGCACTTAGCTTACGGAGCTTTCCATGACCTTCTTTCCTTTCCCTCGTTGCACCCTCGCGCTTGCGCTTGCGTCAAGCCTCCTTGGAACCGCAGCCATCGCGGCGCCATTGAGTGCGGACGCGCCGACGCGCTTGGCCAAGACGACGGAGGACAGCAAGGCGGCAACCGGCAGCGCCGGTCAGTTGCTGTGCGCACCGGGCGCCACCAAAGTCGCGAAAGACGGTCTCGGCCTGTATGACACCGGCAGCGGGCTCACCTTGGCTCCGGTCAAAGCCGGGCAGCCCTGTGCGCTCCTGGCCACTGGCGCCGCCCTCAACGTTCAGTTTCTCGGCCAGGGTGCGTTGCTGCTGGCCGGCCCGGTGAACTACCGACTGAATCAGACCCCGAGGCGCGCCGAGATCGCACTGGCCGAGCCCGCGCTCTGCGAAAGCTACTACACCGCGAACGATCGACTGAGCCTGCGCATCACCGATACGAACGGTGTGGTGCAGACACTGCCGGGAATCCGGCGCATCGACTACACCCCCAATACAGCGCGCTTCGTGCCGGACGCCGTGCTTGGTGCCTTCGGGGCAACGCTGCAGTGCCATGCGTTCCCGTTCACCAGTCTGATCGCCAATCCGCCCACGGTGCCCGTGCCGCCACCGGTCAATCCCGATCTCCTGTTCGCGTCCGGGTTCGACGACTCGGCCAGCGTCGCGCTTGAACTGCTCACCGGCGATGGCGCCAACGTGATCCGCGAGTTGGACGTCACCCGCGACCAGAGCTTCGCGTACCGCATCCGGATCACCAATACCGGGGCGGTTCCCGCGACGGGCGTGCGTGTGCGCGAGTTTGTACCGCTGCCTGCGACCACGCCTTTGCTGACGCCGGTGGTCTCGGCCGGCAGTTGGACTTGCTCGACCGCGGTCGGCGCCTGCAGCGGAGTTGCCTCGGGTACCGGTGTTCTCAATCAGGCGGGCATCACGCTGGCCGCCGGTGAATCGCGCACCTATGTGCTCAACCGCACGGTGACCTCGGGCGCACCCCCGCAGCGCACCTTGCTCGCTGCAGCGGTCTTCTTCGACCCGGAGGATGCGGTCGGCGCGGGCGATCGTTTGGCCACCGACAACAGTGCCCCGCTGGTGCTGGAGCTGGTTCCGAACCAGGGCCCCGAGATCGCCTGCGCAGGGCTCACCAGCCCGGTGAATCTGCTCGAGAATCCGGCTCCGGTGGAGTACACCTGCACGCTGAGCGATCCGGAGGGCGATGCCATCACAGGGTTCGCCGTGCAGAGCAATTCCAATACGACGCTGCTGCCCAGTGCCGGGATGCTCACGGTAGGAGCGGCGCCCAACACGTGGACGCTGCGCTTTGCGCCCGCCGCGAACCAGCTCGGCGCATCCACCGTGGTGCTGCGGTCCACCGACAGCCGCTCCGGGACCCGAGACCTGACCGTGGTGGTCAACGTTGCTGACGTGAATTCGCCGCCAAGCTTCGCGCTGTTCTCCGATGAGATCCGCATGTCCCCCACAGGTGGCCTGCCGCGCGATGCCGCCGGGCTGCCTATCGACAGCCCGAACGTGGTTCGCGGAGCCAATTGTCCGAGTCAGGACGTCTGCACCCTGACGTTCCCGGATTTCCTGACCAATCGTTCGGTCGGTGTGCAGCCCGAATCGCCCGCCCAGCAGCTGCAGGCGAGCATCAGCTGCTCTCCGCACTCGACCGGAGTCAACCCGTTCGAAGTCGCGCCCAGCCTTTCGCCGTCTACCCCGCAGCCTGTCGCTCAGCCGTTTGCGTTGGCATTCACCTATCGCAAGTCGAACTTCGACCCCGCCCCCAGCCCAGCCGTCGAAGTGCTCTGCACGATTACGCTGACCGACACCGGTTCGCCGGCGCTCAATGCCCAGCGCAGCCTGCGAATCATCTTCAACAACTGATCGGCGCCAGCCCTCGCGTCGTTCGAACGCCGGAGCTTGCTCCGGCGTTTGCTTTTGAAGTCCACTGTCGCGCATGAGCAAGCCCGCCCCTTCCAGCCCGGCCGAATGGCTGCGCCTGCGTGCGCCCCAGAGTCCCGCGCTGCCGGCCGAGGTGGCCGCATGGGTCGAGGCGACCGGCGTTGTCGCCTACGAGCGAGGTGTGGTGACCGACAGCCTGGGGCTCCTGGATCGCCTGGGCGCGGATGCCGACACCCTTCAGGCCGCGTTGCTCTACGCCGCGGGGCCGGAACTGGAGGCCAGGCCGCCGTGGCCGCTGTCGGCCTCGGTGCGCACCCTGCTGGAGGGCCTGCATGAGGCCGAGAAGGTCTGGGCGCTGTGGGGCGAGCGCGGCGCGCGCAGCAGCGCCGAGGGTTTGCGCCGCCTGCTGCTGGCGATCATTCGCGATCTGCGGGTCGTGCTGATCCTGCTGGCACGGCAGCTGGCCAAGATGCGCGCCGCGAATGAACTGGAGGAAGAGGCGCGGCGCAAGCTGGCCCAGTTGAGCGCCGATATCCACGCGCCGCTGGCCAACCGCTTGGGCATCTGGCAGCTCAAGTGGGAGTTGGAAGACCTCGCCTTTCGCTACTTGCAGCCCGACACCTACCGGCGCATCGCCAAACTGCTCGATGAGAAGCGCGGCGACCGCGAGCGCTTCATCGAGGACGCCAAGGCGCGTCTGCGCTCGGCGCTGGCCGAGGCCGGCATCCGCGCCGAAGTCGCCGGCCGGCCCAAGCACATCTACAGCATCTGGAAGAAGATGCAGCGCAAGGACGTGCCGTTTTCGGATCTCTACGACATCCGTGCGGTGCGCGTGCTGGTGGACGACCTGACCGCCTGCTACGCGGCGCTGGGCGTCGCTCACAGCCTGTGGACGCCGATCGCCTCCGAGTTCGACGACTACATTGCCAACCCCAAGGGCAACAACTACCGCAGCCTGCACACGGCCGTGGTCGGGCCCGAGGGCAAGACGCTGGAGATCCAGATCCGCACCCACGAGATGCACCAGCATGCCGAGCTGGGTGTTGCCGCGCACTGGCGCTACAAGGAGGGCGGCGGCAGCGACGCCGAGTTCGAGCGCAAGATCGCGTGGATGCGCCAGCTGCTGGAAGGCAAGGAGGGCGAGGAGGACACGGCGTTGCTCGCCGGGCTGTCGACTGAACTGATCGAAGACCGCGTCTACCTGCTGACGCCGCAGGGGCAGGTCATCGATCTGCCGCGCGGTGGCACCGTGCTCGACTTCGCCTATCACGTGCACACCGAGGTCGGGCATCGCTGCCGCGGCGCCAAGGTCAATGGCCGCATCGTGCCGCTGACCTATGCGCCGCGCTCCGGCGACCGCGTCGAGATCCTCACCGGCAAGGTGTCCGAGCCGCGCCGCGACTGGCTGCTGCAGGGCGCGGGCTATCTGATTTCCGGCCGCGCCCGCGACAAGGTGCGAGCGTGGTTCCACAAGCTCGACCAGGCTCGCAACCTGCAGGAAGGCCGCGAGGTGCTGGACAAAGAGTTGAAGCGGCTGGCTTTGCACCAGCTCGATCTCAACCTGGTGCTGGCGAAGTTCCGCCTGCCGCGCGTCGAGGATCTTTATTTCGCGGTCGCGCTGGGTGACCTGAGCCCCAGCCAGGTCGCGCGCGCCCTGCACGAAGTCACCAGTCCCAAGCAGGAGCCGGAAGCGCCAAAGCCGCTGATCTCGGCGGCCAAGCCGCCGAAGCCCGATCGCGGCCTCACCATCGAGGGCGTGGGCAATCTGCTGACACAGCTGGCGCGTTGCTGCCAGCCTGTGGCGGGCGATCCTATCGTCGGCTTTCTGACCCGCGGGCGTGGCGTCAGCATCCATCGCGAGGATTGCCCCTCCATGCAGCACCTGGCCGCGCGCCATCCCGAGCGCGTGCTCCCGGTCGAGTGGGGCCGTCGCGGCGGCCAGAGCTACCAGGTCGACGTGCTGGTGCGCGCCATCGACCGCAAATGGCTGCTCAAGGACCTCACCAATGTGATCGGTGTGGCCAATGCCTATGTCCTTGGGGTCAACAGCCGCATGGACCCGGAGACCTCCAAGGCGGAGCTGCGCTTTTCCCTGCGTGTCAATGACTTCCAGCAGTTGGGTGAGTTGCTCGGCAAGCTCGCGGCCGTGCCCGGTGTGAGCGAGGTTCGGCGTACGCCTTGAGCCCGGCTGCCACGGCGGCGGCGATTCGCAGACAATGGCGGCGATGCCTGCGCTGCCCGCTGCCTCTGCGACGCCCTCGCTCGACTGGTTCGCCAGCGCGGCTGGCGCGCGCCTGCTGGCCTGCGAGGCGCCGGGCCTGCAGGAGTTCGGCGGCCGCTGTGTGGGCGGTCGCGCGTTGCTGCTGTGCGGCAGCCGCGCCAGCGGATTCGCACTGGGCCTCGAGGGCCCGAGGGCGGCGGTCTCGCTGGGCTTCGAGGCGCGCAGCGGTGCGCTCGCCGGGGCCTTGCGCGCGGACATCGACGGCCTGCCTTTCTGCCGCGAGAGCTTCGGGCTGATCCTCGGTTGGCACCTGCCATCGCAAGCGGCCTTCGAGCACTTCGACTTTGCCGAGGCGGCAGAACTGCTGCAGCCCGAAGGTGAGCTGGTGCTGGTGGGCCTGAACGGGCTGTCGGCCTGGCGCCTTCACTGGCAGCGCTACGGTCTGCGGCCGCTGCCGGTGAACGGTGTGCGGCTGCGCGCGCAGGCCGCTGGCTTCGAGTTGCGCGCGGTGCGTGGTCTCGGCCCGCGCTGGCCTTGGGCCTTGGGTGCCGAACCCGGCCCGGCGGTGCTGCAGTCGACCACCCTCTGCGCCAGCCTAGTGCTGCAGTTCAAGCGCCGCCGCCACGGCATGACCCCGCTGCCCGCGCGCCGTGCGCTGGCGGCCGCACGACTGGGAGCCCCATGAAAGAGGTTGAGATCTACACCGACGGCGCCTGCCTTGGAAACCCCGGCCCTGGCGGCTGGGGCGCCCTGCTGCGTCACGGCGAGCACGAGAAGGAGCTGGCCGGCGGCGAGCCCGACACCACCAACAACCGCATGGAGCTCTTGGCCGCGATTCGCGCGCTTGAGGCATTGCGCGAGCCCTGCCGGGTGGTGCTGCACACCGACTCGCAGTACGTGCAGAAAGGCATCAGCGAGTGGATCGGCGGCTGGCAGCGGCGCGGCTGGAAGACCGCCGACGGCAAGCCGGTGAAGAACGATGATCTCTGGCGCGCCCTGCTGGCCGCGCAGAAGTCGCACAAAGTCGACTGGCGCTGGGTGCGCGGGCACTCGGGCCACGTCGAGAACGAGCGCGTCGACCAGTTGGCCCGCGAGGCCGCGCAGCGCATCAAGGAGAAGGCCGCATGAGGCAGGTCGTACTCGACACCGAAACCACCGGCATGCCGGTCGAGCGCGGCCACCGCATCATCGAGATCGGCGCGGTCGAAATCATCAACCGCCGTCTGACGGGCCGCACTTTCCATCACTACATCCACCCTGAGCGCGAGATCGACGAGGGCGCACAGGCGGTCCACGGCATCAGCCTGGAGTTCCTCGAAGGCAAGCCGCGCTTCGCTGGCATCGCCGACGAGCTGATCGAATTCCTGCGCGGCGCCGAGCTGATCGCCCACAACGCCGCCTTCGACGTGGGCTTTCTGAACGCCGAGCTGGCGCGCCTGCCGAACGCCCCCGGCGTGCGTGACCTCGCCATCGTCACCGACACCCTCGCGATGGCGCGCGAGCGCTACCCCGGCCAGCGCAACAGCCTGGATGCGCTGTGCAAGCGCCTCGGGGTGGACAACGGCCACCGCAACCTGCACGGCGCGCTGCTCGACGCCGAGCTGCTGGCTGATGTCTATCTCGCGATGACCTCGGGCCAGACCGATCTGGGCCTGGCGGTTGTCGCCGAGAGCGCCGCCGCGGCCAGCGCGCGCAGGGTCAGCTTCGATCCGGGCCAGCTGCGCGTGGTCGCCGCCAGCGAGGACGATCTGCAGACGCACCGCGCCTG
The DNA here is from genome assembly GCA_046318115.1 of Lysobacterales bacterium. GTDB lineage: Bacteria > Pseudomonadota > Gammaproteobacteria > Xanthomonadales > Xanthomonadaceae > Aquimonas. The sequence goes on from JBKCVA010000091.1 coordinate 57,924, forward strand.
GATCGACAAGCTGAAGGGCGCCAGCGGCGGGCGCAGCCTGTGGCCGGAGGCCGCTGAGGCGTGAGCCGCGAGCTGCCCCGCCTGCCGGCCGACACTCCGCGCGAGGTGGCGGGCTTCCGCATCCAGCGTCTTCTGGGCGGTGGCAGCAGCGCGCGGGTCTATCTGGCCGAACACCCCCTGCGCCATCGGCCGGTGGCGGTGAAGTTGATACGCGCCGATCTCGAAGCCGACGAGGATGGGCTGGAGGAACTGCTGGCGGCGGTGCAGCGCGCCCGCGGGCTGCGCCATCCGCACCTGGAGCGGGTCATCGAAGTGCAGCGCGGCGCCGAGGGCGTGCAGATCGTCAGCGAGTACCTGCCGGGCGGCAGCCTGCGCCAGCGTCTGGAGAAGGCCGGCTCGCTGCCCGCCCTGCAGGCCCTGGTGATCCTGAAACAGGTGCTGTCGGCGCTGTCGGCCCTGCACCAGCGCGGCCTGGTGCATCGCGACGTGAAGCCCGGCAACGTGCTGTTCGATGCCGAAGGGCGCGCGGTGCTGGTGGATTTCGGCTTGCTGCAGCCGATCCGCGCTGCGGAGACGCCGGGACCTGCCGACAGCGTGCTTGCGCCGGCGCTGGGCGCGGGCTCCTCGCGCGCCGGGCAGATCGCCGGCACCGCGGCCTATATGGCGCCAGAGCAGGCGCGCGGCGAGTCCGTCGACGCGCGTGCCGACCTCTACAGCCTCGGGGTGATGGCCTTCGAACTGTTGAGTGGGCGTCTGCCCTACCGCAGCGAGGATCCGCTGACCTTGGCCGAGTTGCACGAGCGTGCGCCGCTGCCGGAACTGCCGCGCGCGGTCGACTGGCTGCAGCCGCTGGTCGACGCGCTGCTGGCCAAGCGCCCCGAGGACCGTCTCGACTCCGCACAGGCGGTGCTGCAGGTCATCGAAACCCTGGTGCTGGCCGAGCCCGCAGCGGCTGACATTGCGCCGCGGACGACCTCGCGTCTGCTACGCGCGCCCCGTCCCCCACGCGCCTGGCGTGGCCGGGGGCTTGCGATGCTCGTTATGGCGCTGATCCTTGCCGCCGCCTGGCTGCTGATTCCTCGATAGCCCGGGCGAGAACGGGGGGGGCATGCGCGTGCGCCGGCAACCCGCCGCCCATGCGCGAAGGGGAGGGCGAGCGGAACGCATCGATGCTCGAACGCGTGCCCGGCGCGGCCCTGTCTAGCGATCGACGGATCGACAGGCAGCCCGGGCTCCAAGCATGTCGCTCGCGAGCCGCCTTCGCATCGGGCTGCTGGCCGTCCGAATTGGGGGGGGCAAACGAGCGGAGGATCCTGGCGACTCTCTGGAAGCGACCACTGAGCACGCGGTGCACCCCACCCCGAGTTCGGGGGCTCAACCCAGTTCCAGCCTGATCGCGACCCCCATGATCCCGGCGCCGCGGGCTTCAGCAGCGCGTCGTGCAGGCCTCAGGCCGCGTGATGTTCCACATCCAAAAGGGGGGACGTGCAGATGAAGGCTCAGGTGCGCGGCGGCGCCCAGAATCGCCCTGCGCGAACCACTCTGCAGTGGTAGCAACCGCTGCGTTCGCCGTCGATGTTGTACCACTCGTGTGCGCCCCCCGCGGCTTCGCAGTCCTCTCCTTTGGCTGCAAGGCCCAGGTCGATCAGGAACCACGGCAGGTAGGTGCGTAGCGCAGTTCGCCACCGGTAAGGCGATGGCTTGGAGCGTGAGTTCATGGATCGCTGCGGCTTGTTGGAGGGGGAGTGCTTGGACAGTGCTCGCTTGGAGATGGGATCGAGCGTAGCGCATCCGCTCAGCAGCAACCCGCAAGGGCATGACCACAAGCCCGCCCGGGAAGCGCATGCCGCAACGCGTACGGATCGCAGCCCGGGTCCGGGATCGCGTCGCCCTCTCCGAGAGTACCGAGCTCGAAGCCTTCTTCCAGAGACCCCGCAGGACCCGGCGAAAGGCGGAGGACGCTTGCCGACCGCTCCAGATTCCTTTCCACTTGCTTGGGGGCTTCCGGAGCGGCCGGTGATCGATGCCTCTCGGTTCCCCTCAGCGCTCATGCTTTTCGGCGGCTTCGCCGCACTCGCAATGAATCCATGCCTCTCTCGCGCCGAGTTCTGGCTCCTCAGCCGCCTTGCCGTGGTCGCCCAGCCGCTGCGTGCGCTCGGACTGCCGGAGGGGCCGCCCTGGGAGCGCGCCACGCTCGACACTGCTTTCAACTGCCGTGGACATGGTTTGGCGCCGGACGCGTTCGCGCGTTGTGTGCACGGCGCCGTGCGCAAGGGATGGATACAGCTTTCGCGCGATGGCGAGACGCTCGATCGCCTGCCTTCGCTGTCCACGATGTGTTCGCTGCTCAGCGAGCCGGGGGTGTTCGCGGAAGGTGCTCGCGCCGTTCTGACCGCGACCGGTGGCGACGTGTGGGAGGCCTTCGCCCGCCCCGAGTGGGGGCGCTATATCGATGACTGTCTGACCTTGGAAGCAGGCACCGGCGCCGAACTCCGGGAGGTCACCACCCTCGACCGCGCCTGGCTGTGCCGCTACCAGGACGCCGTGCGCGCCGAGCAGAGCGTTGACTGTGAGAGCGTCTTGGAAATCGTCGATTGGCGGATGACGTACTGGAAGCCTCCAGTCGCCGCGCATCGGTGGACCTTCAGAGCACAGGGTCGGCGTCGCCCCATCGAGCAGTCGTCCAGCTATCTGCAGTCGCTTTGGTGCGAGTGGAGGTAGTGGGGTCTTCAACCGGGCAATCAGGCGCGTTGTTTGCCGTAGCCGTGGGTACGCGGGCCAAGCTTCGCCCAGTGCTACGAAGCCGGACCTGACTCCTGACCCGCACGCCCAAGGGGGTCGGGCGGAGCGGGGGTTGAAGAGCGGGGATCGAGTAAGGGCCGGCGAGAGGAGTGGCGTTGTCGCTATCGTGTGGCTTGGTGCAGCCTGATCGACTGGGACGAGCGCGGGGGCGGATGCAAAGCGCCTTGCCGCGTCGCAGTTCGCAGGCTTGGCACCTCCGCACCTGCGGCCGAGGCACTCAGCCGGCGTGCTTGCCTTGAGCCGGCCGCGGTGCAACGATCACGCCGCGCCGGAGATCCCGCCAAAGGCCGCCAGATTAGGCCGACGTGATAGGCGGAGAGGTCGGTGTAAGTTGCTGATTAGATTAAATAAATTTCCAGGCCCGTGCGCAAGTCGCCAGATTATGCGTCGGAGTTATCACGACGGTTTCCGTCTAATAGTAGTTAGAACTCACTATGAGCGCTGTCGTACACGGATTGATCGGAGGAGCAATTGCCGCGCTTCTCACAGCCTACATCGCGAGCCGCGCCGCTCTGCGGGGTGAGCGCGGCGTCCTTCGCTTCGGCCCCTTCATGTGGTGCTTGGGCATCGCTTGCTTGGCCTTCGCCGCGTTTCCTATAGTCATCACGTTCGGGTTCGGTCATGAAAAGGAATTTCTCGCAAAGGTGGCGCTGTTCGGGGCGTTCTTGTCTGGCGGCATTTACTGTATCGGAGAAGCTGCCTTCGTCACTGGCAGGTTCGATGAGAAGGGCATCGAGTTCCGTACGCCATGGACCGGGGCAAAGCGGGAGTTGTGGCGCGATCTTGTAGCAGTGAGGTTCAACGACGTGGCAGGGTGGTACACGCTCACGTTCCGAGATGGTAAGAAGGTTCGTCTTTCAAGGTTCTTGCTCGGGCACGGTCTAGCACTTGAAGCTGCGAGTTCCGGCGGTGAGTTCTAACTATGCGTTCAAGCGGACCGCGGGGACAGGCCACGGTGTTTCCTGATGTTCCCTCGGCCCGCGGCCGCTTAACGCGGCGTTAGCCCCCTCAGACTCCGTATGACCGTCCAAGAGAAGGCGTTTGACCTTGAAGACTCCCAGAACTCGGCATGGGAGGAAAAGTTCACGGCCTCCCGCTTTTCATCCGAGTCTGGAGATCACGTTTCAGCCATTGCGCTCGCAGATGACGCATGGGAGCTTCTTCCTGAACCGCGGTATCGTTGCGGTGTTTCCTACATCACGCTTCTGCGAAGAATTTCAGCTCGATACAAGGCTTCGGAGTGGAGATCCGGCGTAGAGATTTCAACGGCGGCCGCATCGGCCACTCCCTTTTCTACTCAAGTTCCCGTGTTTCTAGTCAAAGCAGGCATTGGCATGTTTGAGTCCAACAACCTTGAGGGGGCACTCGATTCCTTCGGCAAGTCTTGGAGGTTGGCCAAGAACTTTGGCTTCAAGGGCGAAGACCCGAAGTATTTAGCCTTCTACAAGTCCGGGGGCTAACAATTCACTCAAGCGGACAGTCCAATCGCTTCGCGATTGGAGCTGCCGCTTAGTTCAGGCGTTAGCAGGCATGGGTAGCTTCGCAGACTTCATGTCAAACATCTTTCGCTGGCGTCGAGGCCGGCAGGGCACCGGCTACGACAAGATGCTGCTGGCCACTGCTCCATGGCCTGTCCCATTTGATTGCTACTTGATCCGATACCCGGAAGGTAGCGAGATCCCGCCGCACACTGATCCCGTTGCCGAGCGCCGCCACTTCCGATTGAACGTAGTGGTTAAGGCATCGCCATCTGGCGGAGAGTTCGTTTGTGCTGATCCAATCTGGGCGACCGGCCGTATTAAGTTCTTCCGGCCAGACCGCTCCGAGCACTCCGTTACTCGAGTAGTCGGCGGCAGTCGCTACGTCCTTTCGCTCGGATGGCTCTGGCGTTAGGCTGCCTGCTAACAACTCGCTCAAGCGGACCAATCAAT
>JBKCVA010000092.1:0-49036 GCA_046318115.1 Lysobacterales bacterium
GAAACGCGGCGCGAGGCCGCGCGTCAGCGCCTGCGCGAGGCCGAGGAGCTGGCCGGCGCCGAAGCCCGCGTACAGCGGCTGCGTCGCCGCTGGCGAGTGGCCAGCGCCATCGCCGGCTCCGCCCTGCTGGCGCTATCCGTCGCGGTGTGGATGGGGCTGCGCGCCGAGGCCGCGCAGCGCGAAGCCGAGCGCAACGCTGCGCGGACGGCGGCGGTGCGGGATTTCCTGGCCCACGAGCTGCTGGCGCAGGCGGATCCCTATTCGAAAGCGCAGAGCGACAACGGCAACCCTCGCCTAGTCGAGGCCATGCGGCGCGCCGCCGAGCGTATAGACACGGTGTTCGAGAACGATGCCCAGACTGCGGCCGATGTGCACATGGCCATGTCCAGCGTGTTCGAAAGCTGGACCGATTACCGTCGCGCGATGCATCACGCGCGTCGTGCGATCAGTCTTCTTGAAGTTGGGCAGCAGGCACCTGGACTGGATCTCGCTGACGCTGGACTCCTGCTGTGCGCTCAAGGGCGGATGGCTGGCGCGCTGGGAGCGTCTCAAGAAGGCTGCAATCTGGCGCTTCACGTTGAAGCTGCGGCGCTGGGCGATGCACGCCTAAAGACGCAGGTCGAAGCGGCCAAAGTGAAGTCCGAGCTCGGTCAATGCCAGCAGGCCGTTGCCGACCTGGACGACGCGATCGCGCGCGCGGGCAGCGCGCACACCGAAGACTGGTTCTCAAAGGCCCTGTGGTGGCGAGGGCTATGCCACGCCCAGTTGGGAAACTCCAGCCAGGCCCGTGCGAACTTCGAGGGTCTGCTGGAGTGGCAGGATCGTGCACAAGTGCTGCCCCTCGACCGCGCTTGGGCCCACGCCGACTATGCCGAGATCTTGTCGAACGAGGGTGACTTCAAGCTTGCCATCCAGCACGTCGAAAAGGCCGAGCCTGTGTTTGTGTCCGTCTTCGGGCCCGACCACCACTACAGCCAGTTCGGCCACTTTCTGCGCGCGCGCGTGGCTCTGTGGTCGGGGGACCCCCAAGGCTCGATCGCTCTGTTCGAACGGGTTCACGCGGCCGAACTCAGAGAGCTTGGGCCCGAGCATCTCTGGACCTTGCAAACCCTGGCCGAACTGCTGTGGGCCAAGGCCGCCGCCGGTCGCATCGGCGAAGTCCAGCCGATCTTCATCGCCGAACGCGATCGCAGCCTGCAGGCGCTAGGTCAGCGCCTGCCGCAGCGCAGCGCTATGGCTGAGGTGTGGGCGCGCACCGCCCTGCTACTGGGTGATTACCAGACGGCGGCCACCGAGATTGAACGCATGCGGAAGGACGCCGAGGCCAGCCTGCCCGGCAGCCACCCGCGTCACGCCCTGGTGTATTGCCTGCGTAGCGAATTGGCCCTCGCACAAGGCGATCGCGATGCTGCAGGCGCGCATTCGCTGCGCTGCAGCGAAGGTCTCGCGAGCCTGCCGGAGGACAACTATCGAAGGCGCTGGCTGCGCGAGCTTCAGGATCGCATACGGCGCTGAGGCAGCAGCCTTACACCGTCACCGGGACCCTACCGGAAATCACGGGCAACCCCTACACCTCACCCCACCGCACGCCACCCCGCCAGCAGTTCGCCCAGCAGCAGGTCGGCCTTGAGCGGGGTGTCGAGCTGGGCGCGCACGCGGTTGGCGCGGTCGTACCAGTCGGCGAGTTCGGGAACGGCATCGGCTTCGCCGCAGAGCAGACGCTCGCGACTGCGCCCGCGCGCCAGTGCGGCCGCATGGGCGAGGCGCTCTTGAGGGCGATCGCCCAGCCAGGCCTTGACCGTCTCGCTCAGCGCGGCGCGGCGCGCGGCGAGCGCATCGAGGTCGCGCTGCACGGCCTCGCGCAGTTCGAGGCCGCCCTCGCTCAGCAAGGCCTGGGCCTCGCCGGGGTGGCCATCGCAGAGTGACAGCGCCTGCTCGACGCGCGCGGCTGGCAGGCCTTGGGCGAGCAGCCAGGTGCGGGCTTCGTCCTGCGGCGGCGGGCGCAGCTCGATGCGCTGACAGCGGCTGCGGATCGTCGCCGAAAGGCGATACGGCGCGTCGCTGACGAGGATCAGATAGCGCCCGTCCTGCGGCTCTTCGAGGGTCTTCAGCAGCGCGTTGGCGGCGTTGTGGTTGAGCGCGTCCGCGGGGTCGATCAGGCTGACGATGGCGCCGCCCAGCTGGGCGGTGAGGCTGATCCTGTCGCTCAGCTCGCGCATCTGCTCGACGACGATCACGCTGCGCGGCTCGCCCTTGTCGTTGAGCGCGAAGCTGATCCGATGCAGGTCCGGATGCGTGCCGGCCGCCAGCAGCCTGCAGCTGCGGCACTGGCCGCAGGCCGGCTCGCCCGGTGAGGCCCCGGTGCACAGCAAACGCGCGGCGATGGCTTCGACCAGCACGCGCTTGCCCAACCGCGACGGCCCGCAGACCAGCAGGCCGTGACCCAGCCGCTGTGCTGCGTGGCTGGCCAGCACGCGCTCGAAGGCGCGCTGCTGCCAGGGCGCGAAGGCGGGCGCACTCATCGCGCCGCCTCGCGCTGGAGGTTCAGGCGCGAAACCACGGCGGCAGCGACCGTCTCCGCCGGCTGGCCGGCATCGAGCACGCACCAGCGCTGCGGCTCGGCGGCCGCGCGGGTCCGATAGCTCGCACGTACGCGCTCGAAGAAAGCGATGGACTCGGACTCGATGCGATCCGGCGCCGCACGGCTGCCGGCGCGGGCGAGCCCGGTTTCGACCGGCAGATCGAGCAGAAAGCTCAGCCCCGGCTTGATGCCCGCGACCCAGCGTTCGAGTTCGGCGATGCGCCCGCTGTCGATGCCGCGGCCGCCGCCCTGGTAGGCGAAACTCGCGTCGGTGAAACGGTCGCACAGCACCCACTCGCCGCGCTCCAGCGCAGGCAGGATGCGCTCGCGCACCAGCTGGGCGCGCGAGGCCATCATCAGCAGCAGCTCGCTCTCGGCGCAGAGGCCGCGCAGCTCGGGGTTGAGCAGCACCGCACGCACCGCCTCGCCGACCGCGGTGCCGCCGGGCTCGCGCAGCAGCAGAACAGTCTCGCCCGCTGCGCGCAGGGACTCGGCGGCAGCGGTGATCACGGTGCTCTTGCCGGCGCCCTCGCCGCCTTCGAAGCTGACGAAACGCGCGTGGCTGATCCACTGGCTCACTGCCCTGCCCTCCGGCTGCGCTCGATCTGACGCCAGCGCGCGACCGCGCGGTTGTGCTCCTGCAGGGTGCGCGAGAACACGTGGCCGCCGTCGCCGCTGGCCACGAAGTACAGGCTGTCGCCGGGCGCCGGATCGACCGCGGCCTCGATGGCGGCGCGACCCGGCATGGCGATCGGCGTCGGCGGCAGGCCGTCGCGGGTGTAGGTGTTCCAGGGCGTGTCGGTATCGAGATGGGCGCGAGTGATGACGCCGCGGTAGCTCTCGCCGGCGCCGTAGATCACGGTCGGATCGGTCTGCAGGCGCATGCCGATGCGCAGGCGGCGGATGAATACGCCCGAGACTTCGCGGCGCTCACCGCCGATGCCGGTTTCTTTCTCGATGATCGAGGCGAGGATCAGGGCCTCGTCGGCCGACTTCAGCGGCAGATCGGCCTGGCGATTGGCCCAGGCACGTTCGAGCACGCGGTCCATCGCGCGCTTGGCGCGGCGCAGGACATCGAGATCGCTCATGCCGCGGGTGTAGTAGTAGGTCTCGGGCAGGAAGCGACCTTCCGCCGGCACGCCCTCGGCGTCGAGCCGGCGCATGATCTCGGCCTCGTCGAGGCCCGGCAGTGTCTGTTCCAGCGCCTCGGCCTGGGCAAGCGCAAGGCGCAGCTCGCGGAAGGTGCTGCCCTCGACCAGGGTGAAGGCGCGCTGCAGCACCCGGCCGTCGGCGAACTGCTGCAGCAGCTGGCGCGGGGTGGCATTCGCAGGCAGGCGGTACTCGCCGGCCTGGATGCGCCCGCCCACCTGCATCTCGCGGGCCAGGAGACGCCAGAACTCCTCGCGGCCGGTCACGACGCCGACGCCCTCAAGGCGCTGCAGCACACGACGCAGGCCGTCGCCGCGCTGCAGGATCACGTCGGTCTCGGCGGTCAGGCCCGCCACCGGCGCATCGACGAAGCCCTGGTACTGCTGCCACAGCCAGAATGCGGCACCGCCGACGGCGAGCAGGCCGACCAGAAAGAGGCCGAGAAATGCACGCAGCCAGCGCCGCGGCCGCGGTGTGGAATCGCTCAAAACGGAAGCTCCTTCAGGCCTGCGGGGCCAGCGCCGGAACTTCGCTCCAGAGCTGGGCCTGCAGGCCGGCAATCAGGGGCTGGGGGCGATAGGTCCGCGCGCCCAGCCGGGCAGCCGGCAGGATACCGCGCAGGCTGCTGCAGACGAATACGCCGTCCGCGCGCTCGATGTCCTGCGGCAGCAGTTCGCCGATCTCGACCTCGGCGCGGGTCATGACCCAGTCGCGACAGATGCCGGCGATGCCAGCGGCGCGCAGGGAGGGCGTGCGAAGGCGGCCGCCGCGCAGGGCGAATACGTTGGCCGCAGTCGCACAGGTGACGCGCCCGGCAGTGTCGAGCATCAGCCCCTCGGCCGCGCCGGTGTTGGCCAGTTCGGCGCGCGCCAGCACGTTCTCGATACGGTTGAGATGCTTGAAGCCGGCGAGGCGGGGCTGAAGTGCGAGCCGCGTTGCGCACCAGCGCAGCCTGACGCCCTCGACGTAATCGGTCGCGACCAGCGGCGGCGCCGCATGCAGGCTCAGGATGCGCTGGCTGCGCGCGCCGGGCTCCGGCGCATAGCCGCGGCCGGCCCCCTCGCGCGCCAGCAGGATCTTCAGCACCGCACGCTGCTGGCCCGCGCACAGCTCGCCCGCCTCGAATGCGAGCAGGTCGGGATCGGGCAGCCGCAGACCCAAGGCCTCGCAGCCTCGACCGAGGCGCGCCAGGTGCTCACCCCACCAGACCGGCCGACCGTCCTGCACCAGCAGGGTTTCGAACACGCCATCGCCATAGTTGAGCGCACGGCTGTCGACACCGATCGCATCGGCGGGCGCGCCGTCGATCAGCACGCCGAAGCGCATCAGGCGCGGCGTCCGGCATTGAGGGGCGCAGACTCGGGCTGCGGTCGGTGGGAGGCGATGTCCATGGTCCCAGCAGTAGACAGTGCCGCAGGCGGGGCGTCCGCCGACTCGACCACAGGATGGACGACGGACCCGGCACTTGCATCCCTCGAGCCTGTCGAAGCCTTCCCCTCGGACGCTGGCAGCACGTCGCGGGGAGCGTGTTCATCGAAAGCGCGCAGCACGCCGCGCGCTTTGGCCCGGGTCTCGGCCAGCTCGGCCGCGGGCTCGGAATCGACCACGATGCCAGCGCCGGCGCGAAAGCCGGCCTGCGCGCCGCGCAGCCACAGGCTGCGGATCAGGATGTTGAGGTCGAGATCACCGCTGCGGTCGAGATAGCCCAGCGCACCGGTGTAGGGCCCGCGGCCCTCGCCCTCCAGCTCGGCGATGATCTGCATGCAGCGCACCTTGGGGCAGCCGGTGATGGTGCCGCCCGGGAACACGGCGGCAATCGCCTGCCCAGGACCGACCTCGGGCCGCAGCCGGCCGCGCACGTTGCTGACGATGTGGTGGACGTGGGCATAGCTCTCGAGGCCCATCAGCTCGTCGACCTCGACCGTGCCCGGCACGCAGACGCGGCCCAGATCATTGCGCTCGAGATCGATCAGCATGATGTGTTCGGCGCGCTCCTTGGGATGCCCGATCAGCTCGGCGCGTCGACGCGCGTCGTCCAGCGCATCGCCGGGCTGGCGCGGACGCGTGCCGGCGATCGGCCGCGTCTCGGCGAGTCCAGAACGCAGCGACAGCAGGCGCTCGGGCGAGGAGCTCAGTACCGCCCAGTCCTGCCAGGCCAGCAGACCTGCGAACGGCGCCGGATTGGCTGCACGCAGCCGCTCGTACAGATCCGCCGGCGCCGGTGCCGCGTCGAAGCTCACGCGCCAGGGCCGCGACAGGTTCACCTGGAACACATCGCCGGCGCTCAGGTAGTCCAGGATGCGGCGCACGCCGCCCTCGAATTGAGTGCCATCGGCTTCGTCGATGCGATGCGCGGGCAGGCCGGGCAGCGCGCGGGCTGCGGGTGCCTCGCCTGTCCTGCCCTGCGAATCCGCAGCCGCGCTCCATGCGCGCTGCAGCCGCTCGATCAGGGCCGCGGCCTGCGGGTGGTCGGCCTCGACCACGGCCTGCGCCTGCCCGGTTTCGCGATCGCGCAGGATCGCCGCGCGACAGCGCAGGGCGAGTGCAATCGGCAGGCCGCCGGGGGCGGCGAGTCGCGGCACGCTGGGTTCGATCTCGGCCGCGAGCTCATAGCCCAGCAGCAGGGCCCAGCCGCCGCCGAAGGCCGGGCCATCGCTGCGCACCGGCGTGCGGGCTTCAGCGCAGGCGCGGTCCAAGTGATCGAGAAAGCCACCGGGCAGCGTTCGACCCTCGAGATCGCGCAGTACGCCATCGGCGCCCAGCGCGAAACCGCCTGCGGGCGCGGCCAGCAGCAGGTCATAGCGGGCGCGACCGCCCTGGGCCGCGCTTTCCAGCAGGCAGGGAAAGAACCCGGGCTCGGCCCGATGCAGCTCGAGCAGATCGACAGCGGGCAGATCGACCGCGAGCGGCAGCGGGACGCTGGGCATGCGGGATGCGCCGAGGCAGGGTGCGCCGACGCGTCAGACGCGCCGGAACACCAGGGTGCCGTTGGTGCCGCCGAAGCCGAAGCCGTTCGACATCGCGACCTCGATCTTGGCCTCGCGCGCCACATTGGGCACGTAGTCGAGGTCGCAGCCCTCGCCGGGCTCGTCGAGGTTGATCGTCGGCGGCACCAGGCCGTGGTAGAGCGCGAGGATGCTGAAGATCGCCTCGACACCGCCGGCCGCGCCCAGCAGGTGGCCGGTCATCGACTTCGTCGAGCTGACCAGGGTGCGGTAGGCGTGGTCGCCGAACGCGCGCTTCATCGCCAGGGTTTCGGCGAGGTCGCCCAGCGGCGTTGAGGTGCCATGGGCATTGAGGTAGCCCACCTGGTCGGCATTGATGCCGGCGTCGCGCAGGGCGGCCGTCATGCAGCGCGCCGCGCCTTCGCCGTCCTCGGCCGGGGCAGTCATGTGGAAGGCGTCGGAGCTCGCGCCGAAGCCGGCCAGCTCGCAGTAGATGCGCGCGCCGCGAGCCTTGGCGTGTTCGTATTCCTCCAGCACCAGCACGCCGGCACCGTCGCCCATGACGAAGCCATCGCGGTCCTTGTCCCAGGGGCGCGAGGCGCGGGTCGGGTCGTCATTGCGGGTGGACATCGCCTTCATCGAGCAAAAGCCGGCGACCGAGGTCGGGCTGCTGCCGCGCTCGGCGCCACCGGCGACCATCACGTCGGCATCGCCGTACTGGATCAGGCGCATCGCCATGCCGACCGAATGGTTGGCGGTGGCGCAGGCCGAGACGGCCGAGAAGTTCGGGCCCTTGATGCCGGTGAGGATCGACAGATGACCCGAGACCATGTTGATGATCGTGCTCGGCACGTAGAAGGGCGAGACCTTGCGCGGGCCGCCTTCGAGCAGGCGCGCGGTGGTGTCCTCGATGCCGAGGATGCCGCCGATGCCCGAGCCGATGATGGTGCCGATGCGCTCGGCATTGGCGTCGCTGACTTCGAGGCCGGAATCCTTCAGCGCCATCAGGCCGGCGGCGACGCCGTAGTGGATGAAGGGATCCATGCGCTTGGCCTCTTTGGCCGGAATGTAGGCGGCAGGATCGAAATCGCGCACCTCGCCGGCGATGCGCGTCGCGTATGCGCTGGCGTCGAAGCTGGTGATCGGGCCGATGCCCGAGCGGCCGTGGGAGATGTTGTCCCAGGCAGTGGCGAGATCATTGCCAACCGGCGAGACGATGCCCATGCCGGTGATGACGACGCGACGCTTGCTCATGCTGGCTCCGTGCCGGCGCTCATCGCGCCCGGCGTCTGTTCAGTGGCCGACGCATGATGCGTCGACGGGAAACGGATGCAGGATTGCCGCAAAAGAAAGCCGCCCCGTCGGACGACGGGGGCGGCCTCTTCAAACGCTCGCGATGCCCGCGTTGCGAGCCTCGCGCGGCAGCGGGATTACGACTTGACGTGAGCCTTCACGTAGTCGATGGCCTGCTGCACGCTGGTGATCTTCTCGGCGTCTTCGTCCGGGATCTCGCACTCGAACTCTTCCTCGAGCGCCATCACCAGCTCAACCGTGTCGAGCGAGTCCGCGCCCAGATCGTCCACGAAGGAGGCGTTGGGGGTGACTTCATCTTCCTTGACGCCCAGCTGTTCCACGACGATCTTCTTGACGCGTTCTTCGATGCTGCTCATGGGGTTCAATTCCTCTGAGGGAAAACTCGGCGCATTGTAGTGGGAACCGCCAGACCGCACCAAGGCACGATTCCGGCCACCCGTCTGCGCCCGACGGGCTTGCGATTCAATGGATTGCTGCGTGGGCCCGAACGCGCTCGACACGTCAGGGCATATACATACCACCGTTCACATGCAGGGTCTCGCCGGTGATGTAGCTGGCCTGCGGCCCGGCGAGAAAGGCCACTGCGTTGGCGATGTCCTGCGCTTCGCCCAAACGCCCCAGAGCGATCTGGCCGAGCAGGGCATTGCGCGCGTCTTCCGGCAGCGAGCGCGTCATGTCGGTGTCGATGAAGCCCGGGGCCACCACGTTGACCGTGACGCCGCGGCTGCCGATCTCCTTCGCCAGCGACTTCGAGAAGCCAATGATGCCGGCCTTGGCGGCGGCGTAGTTCGCCTGGCCCGCGTTGCCGGTGAGGCCGATGACGGAGGCGATGTTGATGATGCGGCCCTTGCGCGCCTTCATCATTCCGCGCATCACCGCCTTGCTGGTGCGGAAGATCGAACTCAGATTGGTGTCGAGGATGGCCTGCCAATCCTCTTCCTTCATCCGCATCAGCAGGTTGTCGCGGGTAATGCCGGCATTGTTCACCAGGATGCCGATGGCGCCGAACTCCTTGCCGATGGTCTCGATCAGCGCCTCGACCTGGGCACCATCGGCAACATCGAGCACTCGGCCCGCGCCACCGTGCGGTGCAAGGCGCTCGCCGATGGCGGCGGCTCCCGATTCCGAGGTGGCGGTGCCGATGACCTTGGCGCCCTGGGCAGCCAGGGTGTCGGCGATGGCGGCACCGATGCCGCGGCTGGCGCCGGTGACGAGGGCGATTTCACCTGCGAGGGGCTGGTTCATTCGGATCTCCGTTCGATGTGGGCGGGGCGGAGCGGCTTACTCGCCGCCCCAACCGTTCAGCGCGTCCTCGAAGTCGGCGACGCTGCCCAGGGATTTCGATTCGACGCCGCGGTCGATGCGCTTGATCAGGCCGGCAAGCACCTTGCCGGGGCCGCATTCAACGAAGCGGCTGGCGCCGGCGGCGATCATCTGCTGCACGCAGTCGGTCCAGCGCACCGGCAGATAGAGCTGGCGCACCAGCGCCGACTTGAGCGCGTCGAGATCGACGGCGATGCCGGCATCGACGTTGTGCACCAGAGGCAGGCTGGGCAGGCGCAGCGGGGTGGCGGCAATGCGCGCAGCAAGGGCATCGGCCGCATCGCGCATCAGCGGCGTGTGCGAGGGCACACTCACCGCGAGCTTCACCGCCTTGCGCACGCCGCGCTCGGCCAACGCCGCGATCGCCGCGTCCACGGCTTCGGCGTGGCCGCCGATCACGATCTGGCCGGGCGAGTTGTAATTGGCCGGAACCACCACGCGCTCGGCCGAGACCGCGGCACAGACTTCCTCTACCAGGGCATCGTCGGCGCCCAGCACCGCGGCCATCGCGCCCGTGCCGGCGGGGACCGCCGCCTGCATCAGGCGACCGCGCTCGCGCACCAGTGCGGCGGCATCAGAAAGCGAAAGGGCATCGGCAGCAACGAGGGCGCTGTATTCGCCGAGGCTGTGCCCGGCAAGACGCGCCGGCAGACCGCCGCCCTGCGCGCGCCACAACCGGAACAGGGCGACGCTGGCGGCCAGCAGCACCGGCTGGGTGAATTCGGTCTGGTTGAGGCGCGCGTCGTCCGCCGCCGAAGCGATCGACCACAGATCGACCCCGGCACCGGCCGAGGCTTCCGCAAAGCTTTCGATGATGGACGGATGACGCTCGGCGAGGTCGATGAGCATGCCGGGCGACTGCGATCCCTGACCCGGAAACACGAAGGCGATGGCGCTGGAACTCACGTGCGTTTGGCTCGGCTGGCCTTGGGAAGCCGCGCATCATACGTGAAGGGTATGGCGAGCCGTCTGTACCGGGGCGTAGGGTTCGGGCCGCGCGCAGCACCGAGGAATCAGTAGCGGATCAGCGCTGAGCCCCAGGTGAAGCCGCCGCCGAAGGCTTCCAGCAGCAGCAGCTCGCCGCGCTGCACTTTGCCTGAGCGCACGGCTTCGTCCAGCGCCAGCGGCACCGAGGCGGCGGACGTGTTGCCATGCCGATCGACGGTGACGATCACTCGATCCATCGACATGTCGAGGCGCTTGGCCGTCGCGCTGATGATGCGCAGATTGGCCTGGTGTGGAATCAACCAGTCGAGGTCGCTCTTCTGGAGCCCATTGGCCTGAAGGGTTTCTTCGACCACCGCGTCCAGCGTCTTGACCGCGACCTTGAAGACTTCGTTGCCGGTCATGTGGATGCGCAGCCCGGCGTTCGGCTCATCAGGCTTGAAGCCCTTGGACACGCCGACCTGGGTGGCCAGCAGATGTCCGTAGCCACCGTCGGCGTGCAGATGCGTGGACAGAATGCCGGCCTCTTCGCTGGCTTCGAGCACCACCGCGCCGGCGCCATCGCCGAACAGCACGGCGGTGGTGCGATCGTCCCAGTCGAGCATGCGGGTCAGCGTTTCAGCACCGATGACCAGCGCTTTCTTCGCCATGCCGCTGCGGATCATCGCGTTGGCCGTGCCCAGCGCGTACATGAAGCCCGAACAGGCCGCATTGACGTCGAAGGCGGCACAGCCGTTGGCGCCCAAGCGGTGCTGCAGCAGGCAGGCCGAAGACGGAAACACCAGATCCGGCGTGGTGGTGCCAAGGACGAGCAGATCGATCTCGCTGGCCTTCACACCCGCCGCTTCCAGCGCGCGCAGCGCCGCCTGCTCGGCAAGATCGACTGTGGTCTGGCCCGCGGCGGCAACATGGCGCTGGCCGATGCCGGTGCGCTCGCGGATCCACTCGTCGGAGGTCTCGATGCGCTGGGCGAGTTCGTCATTGGTGACGATGCGCTCGGGCAGGTAGCTGCCCGTTCCGAGAATGCGAGCGAAGGGCATCGGAGACTCCTGGGAAGACGGGATGAGGCAGGCGGGACAAGGCCAGCTGAAAGACGCCAGCGGGGAAGCTCCGCGGCTTCAGCAGGGCCACTCGCTGCATGGGGATCGGCAGGCCGCGAATGATGACGCCAATGTGTCAGCACGGCCAGCACCCGTCCCGCGGCGCGATGCGGGTGTCGTTTCAGCAGCGCTCGAAGCGCGGTGCCGCGCGTGCCGGGAAGAACTCCGCGAGGCCCGGCTGTCTCGCGCACCCGACAAAAGCGGCGCCCACGACAAAGGCGGCATGCCTCGCGGCCTGCCGCCTTGGGTCACTCCTGGGCGGCGTCCGCGGGCGGACGCCAAAGCCCTTACTCGGCGTCGACCGCCGACTTGACGTTGATGACCTTCTTGCCGCGGTAGAAGCCATCCTTGGTGATGTGGTGGCGCAGGTGGGTCTCGCCCGTGGTCGGGTCGGTCGCCAGCTGCTTCGCGGTCAGGGCGTCATGCGAACGGCGCATACCGCGCTTGGAGGGGGTGACGCGGCTCTTCTGAACTGCCATGGGGCTTCTCCGGCTTCAATCTTTCGGTGTTGCGTTTGCGTGACTGGGGCAGGGCCTTCTCCGGCCGCGCCCCGCGTGGGCTGTGGAGCGAAAGGCTCCGTCAGTTCTTCTTCAGCGCCGCCAACGCCGCGAAGGGGTTGGGCTTTGCTTCCGGCTCGGCCTCGACCACCCCGGCAAACTGCGGGGGAAGCTCGGCGTCCGGGCGCGCGGGCACCAGCGGCAGCGCAAGAATCAACTCGTCCTCGATGAGATCGCGAGGATGCAGCTGCCGGTCTTCAGGCAGAAGCAGCGGCTCGTAACCCTCGGGCAGACCGGCTTCGTCAGCTTCCTTGCGGATCAGGCCCAGTCGCTGCAGCACCTCCAGCGGATGCTGGTAGGGCTCCAGCGTGCGCTGGCAGATCAGCCAGGGCGCACAGCGGGCGCGGATCTCAAGGAACTCGACGCCGACCGCATCACGCCCGAACTCAAGCGCATACGCGATCTCGCCATCGGTGCGCTCCAGCGCTTCGGCAAAGCGCGGCAGCATCGATATCGGCAGGCTGCCCTCGAAGCAGCGCCGACCCGACAGCATGCGCGCGGCATCGACCGTCTCGGGCAGGTTCGTGGACATAAGCGCGCCATGATAGGCGCCGTATCGGCGAGCGTCAAACCCGGGCGGTGCGCACAGTTCGGGGAACCGCCCTGCACCGCCCGCCTGACTTCCGTTGCCGCCGGGGAAGCGCTTGCTTCAGACTCGGGCGTCGCCCCTGCCGCCCTGGATACCTACGGCGTGGAATTGATCCTTTCTGTGTTTGCCGCCTTCGCACTGATCGGCTTGATCGCGTGGATTCCCTTCCAGCGCGCGGCCAGCCGCCAGCGCGCCCTGATCCGCCTGCTGGAGGGCGCCGATGAGATGGAGCGGCTGCTGCACCGCACGCGCGAGCGCATGAGCGCCATGCAGGCCGTAGTCGGGCGAGTGCCCGCAGACATCGGCGCAGTGGCGCGGGCGTCGCTGGACGCCGACCAGCGGGTGCAGCAGGCCCTGCGTGATCTGCTGGAGCACCGCCTGTGGATCTCGCGCCACGGTGCCACCGCCAGCCTGCAGGAGCTGAAGCAGGCCGAAGCTGCGCTACAGCGCGCTCGCGCCACCATCGCCAGCCAACTCGAACGCCTCGAAAGCGCGGGCGCGGAACTCGACGACGCCACCCAGGCGGTGATTGAGCAGGCTGCGCGCGAACCTGCGTCGCTGCGTCGCGCCCCCGACTGAGAGCACGACGCGTTCAGTCGGCGATGCGAAGCCTCGCCATCGGCAGCACCCTCGTCCGGCCATCGGGCCCGATGAGGCGCAGCGAGAGACGACGCTCGCCGCGCAGGGAGGCGGGCACGTCCACGTCGGCCTCGAAACCGACCCGCGGATGCCGCGGATCGTTCGACGCCGGCCACTGCGCCTTCACCCCGTGGACGTCGCGGTCGCCGTGCGCGTGCGCCACCACCACACC
Organism: Lysobacterales bacterium; assembly: GCA_046318115.1. Classification (GTDB taxonomy): domain Bacteria; phylum Pseudomonadota; class Gammaproteobacteria; order Xanthomonadales; family Xanthomonadaceae; genus Aquimonas. The sequence continues at coordinate 13,315 of JBKCVA010000092.1, forward strand.
ATCGAGCAGAACCTCGACCCGGGCCAGTCCATCGACATCGCGGATCGCCCAGCCCGACAGCGGGAAGCGCGCAGGCACGCGCTGACCGTCGAGCGGCGTGTCGAGGTAGGCCAGCGGCGCCAGACGGCAGCGGGGGCCAGCGTCGACGCGCTGTTCATACATCAGGTAACGCAGCGCGCCACCATGAAGTTGGACCTCGTCCACCCAGCTCAGGCCTGGGAGCCGCGCGCAGAGTTGCATCTGCCAAGGCTGACGCGCACGCAGCCCGAGGGCAGTCTCCTCGACGATCACCAGGCGCGCGGGATCCGCGACCGGCAGCCACGCGGATTCGTCCCGTGCCCATAGCTCAAGTTGCCGCTTGCGGCCGTGCTTGGCGTTCCGCGCGTGGTCCAGCACGCCGAAGCCGTCGTCGCCTCCGCGCGCCTGGACCAGCCGCGCCGCCAGCAGAAAGTTGTCGGCAACCACGCGGGTACCCGACGGCAGCATGGCAAGGCGGGCCTCTGCGGCGGCCGCGAGAGCGCTGATGTCGGTGAAGTTGTCGGCAAGATCGATGCGCTCTGCCAGGGCAGCGCGCCCTGAGGGCAGGGACAGCAGCAGGCAGAGCGTCCAGGTGGTCGCTGCGCCCACCCCGAGCAGCGCCCAGGTCCAGCGTCGCAGCGCAGGACCGGCCTCACCGAGCCGACGAGCCAGCAGCGGCAGCAGGGCCATCTGCCCGACCAGCGGCCAGTGGAAAGACACCCGCTCGCGATCGGCGAACAGGCCGACCAGAAACAGCCCCAGCAGAAGCCCGCCACCAGCGAAGGCCAACAGGGCCGGGCCAGGTGACTGCACGCGCTCGCGCCAGGCGCGCGGGAGGACCAGCAGCATGAGCAACCACGCCAGCGGCGTGGCAAGCACCGCCTGCTCCAACGGTACCGCCAGCGCCACCGGCTGGAAGCTCCAGGGATGGCGTTCGACGAACTGGAAGCGCCAGCCGGCCTGCTCGCCGCCAGCATCGAAGAGCAGCAAGGGCAGCCAAGCGGCAAGCCCAAGCAGACCGACTCCCCACAGCCGCGGGTCGCCCAGCAGCCGGCGCGCCGACGGCAGGCAGAGCACGGCCAGGCCTCCGGCCGCCAGCACAGCAAGGAAGCGGTAGTGGGTGAAGGCACCCAGTGCCAGTCCCAGCAACAGCTCGAACAAGGGCAGCGCCAGCAGCGAAACGGGCACAGCGGGCCCCAAAGCCTGCAGCCGCAGCAGGGCATGCAGGCACAGCGCCGCCGCCATCAGCAGCGGTGGCTCCGGCAGGGCCAGCAGGCCGTTGATCGACAGCAGCGGCAGCAGCAGGGCCAACATCCCCGCCTGCCACCTCCAGGCGCTGAGTCCGGCGGCGTCGGCAATGCGCATGAGCTGGAGCGGCAGCAGGGCGCCCAGCAGCAGGCTGGCCAAGCGGATGCCGAGCTCCGATTCCAGCACCGCGCGTCCGAGCAGGATGCTCCAGGCGGTGAAGCCCGGCAGATCGGAGTAGGCCCAAGCCGGGTGTCGCGACTCCCACGCATAGAAGGCCTCGTCGCCGAACAGCGGCAGCTGCGCCGCGAGCAGCGCCCGCCCCAGCAGAAGCAGCGTCCAGCTGCCCCAGAACAGGCGCGGCAGCCACGTCGACGGTGATGACGTGACGGCATTCACACGCATGCGGCACTCACTGCCGCGGGTCTACACTCCGGCGCTTCCGCGATTTCGATCGTCTGCTCCAAGGACCTGCCCATGCCCGCCACTGCCCGAACGGCCGCGATCCTACCCGAGGCAAGCCGCAGCGCCCTCAGCGCCGCCCTCGCCCAGGTCAATGGACTGGTGCTGGGCAAGCCACGCGAGGTCGAGCTGGCCTTCGCCTGTCTGCTCGCCGGCGGACATCTGTTGGTGGAAGATCTGCCCGGCCTCGGCAAGACCACGCTGGCGCGCTCGCTGGCGGCCACCCTGGGCCTCGAATTCCAGCGCCTGCAGTTCACTGCCGACCTGCTGCCCTCGGACATCCTCGGCGTTTCGGTCTACGAAGCCGACCAGCGCGGCTTTCGCTTTCACCCTGGCCCGGTGTTCACCCAGCTGCTGCTGGCCGACGAGATCAACCGCGCGCCGCCGCGCACCCAGAGCGCCCTGCTGGAAGCCATGGCCGAGCAGCAGGTCACCATCGATCGCACCTGCCACGCCCTGCCACATCCGTTCTTCGTGATCGCCACCCAGAACCCGGTCGACCTGTCGGGCACCTTCCCCCTGCCCGACTCTCAACTCGACCGTTTCCTGCTGCGCCTGTCGATGGGCTATCCCGAGGCGGCGCATGAGCGCGCCATGCTGGCCGCTGCGGATCGCCGGGAGCTGATCCAGCGCTGCACGCCCAAACTGTCGGCGCAGGACGTGCTGGTCCTGCGCGAGGCGGTCGGCGCCGTGCATGCCTCCGAGGCCCTGATCGACTACGTGCAGCGCCTGCTCGCGGCCAGCCGCAGCTTTGTCGGTCTGCGCGTGGGCCTGTCGCCGCGGGCCGGGCTCGCCCTGCTGCGCGCAGCCCGCGCTCACGCCCTCCTGGCAGGGCGCGCCCACGTGCTGCCGGAGGACGTGCAATCCCTGTTCGTCGAGGCCACGGCGCACAGGCTGGTGGTCGAATCCGGCCGCGGCAGCGCCGAGGAGCTCGCCCGGCGCCTGCTGGCCTCGGTGCCGGTCGAGGCCTGAGGGCTCCACGCATGCGCGCGCTGGCCGCCCGCTCCTGGCGTTTCGCTCAGGCCCAAGCCGAACGGCGCCTGCCCGCGCTGACCCGCCTGCGCGAGGCCGAGGCGCTGCCCATCGAGATCCACCGCCAGCGCATCTACGTGCTGCCCAGCCGCTTCGGCCTGTTCTTCGGCCTGCTGCTGGCGGTGATGGGCGCCGGCGCCCTGAACTACAACAACAACCCGGCCCTCATGCTGGTGTTCCTGATGGCCTCCAGCGTGCACACCGCCCTCCTGCGCGGCTGGCTCGGCCTGTCGGGCCTGCGTCTGGTCGAAGTTGGCGCGGCACCCGTGCATGCCGGCGAAACCGCCGAGCTGCGCCTGCGCTTCGAGGGCGAGGGCCGACGCGCGCGGCGCGGCCTGTGCCTCGAGCGCGAGGGCCGCGCACGGGTGTTCGAAGTGCTCCCGGAACGCCAGGCCAGTGCGGCCCTGCCCTTCGCCACCACCCGCCGCGGGCTGCACGCCGTCGGCCGCATCAAGCTGTCGACGCGATGGCCACTCGGGCTGTTCGTCGTGTGGAGCTGGCTCAACCCACAGGCGCAGGTGCTGGTGTACCCGCGACTCGAAGACCAGCCTCCGCCCCTGCCCGGCGACGGTGCCAGCAGCGGCTTGCGTCGCCAGCGCAGCCCCAGTGAGGAGGTCCACGGACTGCGTGAGCACCGGCAGGGCGATCCGCTGCGGCTGATGGCCTGGAAGCGCAGCGCCCAGCTGGGCAAGCCGATCGTCCGCGAATTCGAAAGCCCTGCCGGCCTCGAAGTGCGGCTCGACTACGCCCAACTGCTGCATCTGCCGCCCGAACAGCGCATCGAGCGGCTGGCCCGCTGGCTGGTCGAGGCCGAACGTCGCGGCCTGGTCTCGGAGCTGATCCTGCCCAGCGAGCAGATTGGCCCCGGCCGCGGTGAGAGCCACCTGCACGCAGGCCTGCGCGCCTTGGCACTGCTGCCGTGAAGACGCTGACCTCCCGCCTCGGGGAACTGCTGGGCAGCGACGCGGGCGCACGCCCGCGTCTGCCGCTGGCGGTGTTCGCCTGGTGCGCGGCGGCCGGCCTCGCCGGCCTCCTGCCGCTCGGGCTGCAACTGAGCGGTTGGCTAGGGCCGCTGCTGGTGTTGCTGGCCTTGGCGGGCGCCGGCGCAGGACTGCGCGGCGCCCACATCCCGGCCTGGCTGCGCTTGTTGCTCACACTGGGCGTGGCCGGCGTGGTGCTCTACGTCTACGGCTTCAAGTTCGGTCGCGACACCGGCGCTGGCCTGCTCGCGACCATGCTGGCGCTCAAGCTGCTGGAGACCCACACCCTGCGCGATGCGCGCGCCCTTCTGAGCTTCAGCCTGTTCGCCATCATGGCGGCCTTTCTGCAGGATCAAGGCCCACTGACCCTGCTGCTGGCGCTGCTGTCGGCGCTGCTGATCCTGACCGCGCTCACACGGGTCAGCGAGCTCGAAACCGGCAGCCCTGCCGAGGCGCCGGGACTTGCGCGCCGACTCCGCGCCAGCGGCCTTCTGATGCTGCTGTCGCTGCCTTTGGCGGCGGTCGGGTTTCTGCTGTTTCCGCGCCTGCCGCAACCGCTGTGGGGCCTGCCCGACAACGCCGCGGAGGCACGCACCGGGCTGAGCGAGACCATGGCGCCAGGCGACATCAGCGAGCTGTTCATCGACGACAGCCCGATTCTCCGCGCCAGCTTTCGCGGCCGCCGGCCGGAGCCGGCCGAGCTCTACTGGCGCGGACCCGTGCTGAGCGACTTCGACGGGCGTGCCTGGCGGCTGACGAGGTGGTTGCGCGCCGTTGAAGCGCCCGCGGTCGCTGACGGCGCCGAGTGGCTGGACTACGAGCTGGTGCAGGAGCCCACCGACCGTCGCTGGGTGATGGCGCTCGACGTGCCTGGCGCGCCCTTCGAGCAGAGCCCGACCAACCCGCTGCGCCTGAACCGCGACCGCAGCCTGATTGCGCAGCGTCCGCTGGGTGAGGTCAGCCGACACCAGTTGCGTTCGGCGCCCTCCGCCGCCTTCGATGCAGCACTGCCGCGCGCGCTGCGTCAGCAGTACGTGTCCCTGCCCTCCGACTTCAACCCGCGCACCGCCGAGCTGGTCGCGGGCTGGAGGGCGATGGGCTTGGACGAGGCCCAGCTGGTGCAGGAGGCGCTCGGCCGCTTCAACCGCGAGTTCACCTATTCATTGGCACCGCCGCCGCTGGGCCGCAACAGCGTCGATGAGTTCCTCTTCGAGACGCGCGAGGGCTTCTGCGAGCACTTTGCCTCGGCCTTCACCGTGATGATGCGGATGGCCGGCATCCCGGCACGTGTAGTCACCGGCTACCACGGCGGCTTCTACAACCCGCTGGGGGACTACGTGGTGGTTCGCCAGTCCGACGCGCACGCCTGGAGCGAGATCTGGCTGCAAGGTCGCGGTTGGGTGCGGGTGGACCCCACGGCCGCGGTCGCGCCTGAGCGGATCCTCGACGAGGGTGGACTCGCCAGCCGAGAGCGCGGACGCTTCGATGGGCTGGGCGCCCTCCTCGACGCCGCCGACTGGCTGCGCCACGGATGGAACACGCTGGTGTTGGGCTTCAACGCCGCGCGCCAGCAAAGCCTGCTGCTCAGCTTCGGGATCGATGCAGGCGACTGGCGGGAAGTCGGGTTGGCGCTCGCCGCCGCCTTCGGCCTGGCGCTGGCGCTCACGCTCTGGCTGGTGCTGCGCGGCGGCCCGCGCAGTGCCGACCCGCTGGTGGCCGCATGGCTGCTGTTCTGTCGCCGGCTCGCAAAGCAGGGCCTCGAGCGCGCGGCCGACGAACCGCCGCTCAGCTTCGGGAGGCGCGCTGCGGCGGCACTGCCGGAGCAGTCCGCGGAACTGCTCGAACTCAGTGAGGATTACAGTGCCCAGCGCTACGCTGGCGAGGCCGATGACGCCCGGCGCGCCCGCCTGATCCGCGCGCTGCGCGCCTTCCGTCCGCGACGCCATCGATAAGTCGTCTGCCCTTCTCTCCACACCGACAGGAGCCGAGCCATGAGTCCACGCTTTCGCTTGTTACCCATCGCCCTTGTCACGCTCGCGCTGGGCGCCTGCGCCTCGGCGCCCAAGCCCATCCGCGGCGAGTTCAGCCCCCTGAGCCCGGAGCAGGCCAGCCAACAGGGCACGCCCGGCGCCAGCGTGCGCTGGGGCGGCAGCCTCATCGCCGTCGAGCCCGAGAGCAGCCGCACCTGCTTTACCGTGCTTTCGAGGCCGTTGCGCTCGGACGGCAAGCCCCAGCTGAAGCGCGAGGTAACCGACGGCCGCTTCATTGCCTGCCGCAGCGGCTTCTACGACCCCGCGCTGTTCGCGGAAGGCCGCGATGTCACCTTCACCGGCCAGATCGGCGGCTTCGAACGGCGCGCTGTCGGCAGCTACGAGTTCAACTACCCGCGACTCGACGCCGACGTGGTCTACCTGTGGGAGGAGCGCGAAGAGCGCATCGACCCGCGCCACGCCTATCCCTACCGTTCGCCTTTCTGGGGCCCGTGGTGGCGGCCCTTCTGGTGAGAACCCGCGGGCGCTGAAAACGAAAACCCCGGCTTCACGCCGGGGTTTTCATTGGGGCCTGACTGCAGTCAATGGTGGTCGGAGAGCCGAGCGATCCAGTCGAGGCCGCTGGCGTAGCCGCCGGGCACGCCCTTCACCGCCACCGCCACCGCATTGTGCGGATGCAGACTTTCATAATGCGAGGCGCGCACCCAGAAATCGGCGATGCGCTCGTCAGCGTTCAAAGCGGCCTGCATGCGACGCGCGGCGTCCTCGCAGAACATCAGGTTCTCGCCGTTCAGCAGCGCGAAGGCCTGCTCGTCCTCGCGCTTCACCGCAGACTGCACCGGGGTCTTCAGCGCACCCTCGACGCGATCGATCACGTCGATGATCGGGAAGTTGGCAAATGACGGCAGCAGGCGCACGCGAACCTCGGCCGTGGAACGCTGGCTGTGCGGCGTGGCGCGGATGCCGCGCTCCGTGCCCAGCCACGCCAGGACGGACTCACGGTCAATGCCCGCGCCGGACGGGAAGTCGGTCTGGAATTGCTCCTGGATGAGCTGCCGCGCCAGCGCCGCCGAACAGGGGCAGGTGCTGGAATACGGAATCTGCACCGACAGCTCGACCTGGAACTGGCCGTGCTCCATCAGGCCGGTGATCACGCAGGGATAGCTCTTCCAGCCGGAGTTGTCGCTCTTCAGGGCGCGTCGGCGCACCAGATGCTCGAACTCGACGCGCACGAACGCACGGTCGGACAGCTCCGCATGCGACTCGAGGAAGTCCTTCAGCAGTCGGCGCAGGCTGGTCGGTGAGAGCGCCTCGTTCGACAGGGTCTTGTCGACGTGCAGGTACAGACGCGACATATGGATGCCGCGCACGTCCGGGCGCTTCAAGTTGACGAAAGCGGTGACGCGCGCGCCCGAGGTGACCGTCTGCCCTTCGGCGTTGGCCACGCTCACCGGCACTTCGATCTGCCCCATGCCCACCCAGTCGAGCACGCCGGCAACGGCGGGCTTGGCTTCGGAGGCGATGTCGGGCATTGCGCGCACGGCGTTGTCGGCAATGGGTGGGGACACGGGTGTCTCCTCGTAATCGGTCATGGGATGGGCCGGCTGCACCTTAGGTGGGGGGCTGTCGCCTTCACGTCAAGCCTTCACGATCGTGCATGCACATTTGCTGCGGACCCGAAGGCACCACGGCGCCGGGCAGAGTCGGCGTTCCAGGGACTGCGCGGGACTATACCGGCAACGCGCCGAGCGCTCTTGCACACAGGTGGCAACACTGTGTCCCGCACAGTGCCTCAGCCGGGCAGCGGCGCGCTGCCGCGGGCCGCCCGCCACAGCGCCAGCATCAGGCCGAAGCCGCGCGGCGGCGCCGGCTCGCCGTGGCGCATCAATCGGTTCAACTGCCAGCCCAGCACTGCCGACTGCAGCGCTCGCGGGCGCGCGTTTCGCAGACGCGCAACGGGCTGCAGGGCATGCAGTTCGGCCGCGAAATCACGAGCGAAGGCCTTGCGCTGCTCGCGCTTTTCGGGCTCGGCCAGATGCGCGGGCGCCAGCCCGTGCCGGGCGAGCAGGTTGCGTGGCAAACGCGCCTGCGCGTGGTGGCCGATCGCCGCGCGCTGCTGCCGGCGCAGCAGCAGCTCGATCGCGATCACCGACTCCGCGCTGTCTCCGCCGAACAGGGCGCGCTCCAGCTGATCCACACGGCTGGCCAAGGGACGCAGCGCCGCCAGCGCCTGCGCGACCGAGCCCGGCGCCAGTTCACGCTCCACCAGATCCAGCGCCGCATGCGGCAGACCGCGCCAGAGCGCGGCATCGGCCGCGCGTGCCGCCGGCAGGTCGAAGAAGGCCTGCACCAGCGGGTGACGCCCCTCGCCGCGCGCTCCGCGCTCCAGCTCCTCCGCCCACCAGCCCAGCTTGGTCTGGGCGATGAAGGGCTCGGAGAGCTCGAAGCAGGCCTCTTCGATCTCGTCCTGCAGCGCGTACCAGAGCGCCATGCGATCGCGCTGCGCGGCCGGCAGGAAGATCATCTGCAGGGCCAGTTCGGGACGACGCGACTCCAGCTTCTGGATCTGCGCCTGAAGGCTGGCCTCACTCATGCCGCGGGCTCGCGCAGGAGGGGCTCATCCAACAGATGCAGCGGCGCGCTGATCACCCGCTGCGCACCCCAGGCCGCAGGCGGATGTGCCGGGTCGAAGTAGCCCCAGTCGACGGCGATGCCGCGCAGCCCGGCCGCGTGCGCGGCTTCGACGTCGCGCGGGTCATCGCCGAGGTACAGGCTGGCGGCCGGCGCGGCTTCGATGCGCCGGCAGGCTTCCAGCAGCGGCAGAGGATGCGGCTTGCGCTGCGGCAGGCTGTCGCCGCCGATCAGCACCGCGCAGCGCGGCAGCAGGCCCAGCGCCTCGCAGAGCGGACGCGCCAGCCCCTCGGCCTTGTTGGTGACGATGCCCCAGCGCAGGCCCTGGGCCTCGATCGCATCGAGCAGGCTCTCGACGCCGGGGAACAGCCGCGAATGCGCGGCCACGGCGTCGGCATAGACACTCAGAAACTCGGCAAGCGTGGCCTCGTCCTCGGGCGCAAAGCCCGGCAGCGAAGCGCCCAGCATGGCGCGCGCACCGCGCGAGACGAAAGGCCGGAACGGCGCCATCGCGATGTCATCCAAGCCGCGCCGCGCGCGCAGCACATTCGCCGCATGCAGCAGATCGGCAGCGCTGTCGACCAGGGTGCCGTCGAGATCGAACAGCACCGCCCCACGCTCAGCCACGTCCGGCCTCCGGCTTGACTGCACAGGCGAGGTAGTTGACCTGGGTGTGCCCCCCCACCGTCGCCGAACGCGTCAGCGGGTTGTAGTGCAGGCCGCTGACGTCCTCCAGCTCCAGCCCGGCGCCGCGAATCGCGCCAGCCAGCTCGGAGGGGCGGATGAACTGGGCGTAGCGGTGGGTGCCGCGCGGCAGCAGGCGCATCACGTACTCGGCACCGACGATGGCGAGCCCGAAGGCCGCGGGCGTGCGGTTCAAGGTCGACAGGAACAGCCGGCCGCCGGGCTTCAGCAGGCGCGCGCAGGCCTCGACGACCGAGGCCGGGTCGGGGACGTGTTCGAGCATCTCCATGCAGGTGATGGCGTCAAAGCGCGCAGGGCACTCTTCCGCCAGCGACTCGACCGACTGCTCGCGGTAGTCGACCTTCAGGCCGGATTCGTACAGGTGCAGGCGCGCCGCCTCCAACACCTCGGGCGACAGATCCAGGGCGGTGACGCGGGCGCCACGCGCGGCCAGGGCTTCGGACAGCAGGCCGCCGCCGCAGCCGACGTCCAGCACCTCGGCGCCGTCGAGCTTCACGCGCTCGGCCACATAGCCCAGGCGCGCGGGATTGAGGTCGTGCAGCGGGCGGGCCTCGCCGTTCGGGTCCCACCAGCGCGCGGCCAGCTGACCGAAGCGCGCGAGTTCGGCGGGGTCTACGTTCTCGCGGCGCGAGCCTTGATTCACAGCAGGGAGGTTCATCGGTGACTCCAATGCGCAGAGGGACTCCACTACGCGAGGTTCTTCAAGGGCTGGGCTGCGACCCGCCCGCTCAGTGGCGGCGCGGTATGCCGGCAATCCGCGTGCGCCATTCGGCCACGCGCGCCATCAAGGCTTCGAGATCGACATCGACCAGCTGGCGATCACGCAGGCGCGCGCGACCGTTGATCCAGACATCGCTGACCTGATGGCGCGCGCCGGCGTACACCAGCTGCGAGATCACGTTGTAGAAGGGCTGCGACTCGGGCTGATCCAGATCGACCAGCACGAGGTCCGCGGCCTTGCCGGGCTCGATCGAACCGATCGTCTCTTCCATGCCCATCGCCCGGGCGCTGCCCAGGGTGGCCATGCGCAGGGCGCTGGGCGCATCGAGGGCGGCCGCGTCCATGGCCACGCCCTTGGCCAGCAGCGCGGCGGTGCGCATCTCGCCGAACATGTCGAGATCGTTGTTGCTGGCGCAGCCGTCGGTGCCGAGTGCGATGTTGGCGCCGGCGCGGCGCAGGGCCTCGATCGGGCAGAAGCCCGAGGCCAGCTTGAGGTTGGATTCCGGACAATGGCCGATCGACACGCCGTTGGCCGCGCACAGCTCGATTTCGGCGGGCGTGAGCTGGGTCATGTGGATGGCCAGCAGCTGCGAGTTCACGAGGCCCAGGCGCTGCAGCCGAGCCAGCGGGCGCTGGCCGTACTGCTTCAGCGAGTCTTCAACCTCCTGCGCAGTCTCATGCACGTGGCAGTGCACGACGAGGCCCATCTGGTCGGCGAGCAGGCGGATGCGTTCGAAGCTCGCGTCCTTCACCGTGTAGGGCGCATGCGGCACGAAGGCGGTGTTGACCAGGGCGTCGCCGCGCAGGGCGTCGTGCAGTTCGAGCGCCTTGTCGAAGTACTCGTCGTCCGAGGCCGCCCAGGCGGTGGGGAAGTCGATCACCGGCAATCCGACGCAGGCGCGGAAGCCCATGCGCCGGTAGGTCGCCGCCGCCGCGTCGGGGAAGAAGTAGTTCTCGTTGCAGGTGGTGGTGCCGCCGCGCAGCATCTCGACCACCGCCAGCTCGACACCACAGCCGACGAATTCGCGGCCGATCACGGCGCCTTCGACCGGCCAGATGTGCTCGTTCAGCCAGGTCATCAGCGGCAGGTCGTCGGCCAAGCCGCGCATCAGAGTCATGGGGTTGTGCACATGCACGTTGACCAGACCCGGGATCAGCGCGGCCTTGGGCCGGCTGACGGTCGCGCGCGGCGCGTAGCGCGCACGGGCCTCGGCGATCGGCAGCAGCTCGACGATGCGGCCGGCATCGACAGCGACGGCGTGCTGCTCCAGCACCACCGCGTGCGGCTCGACCGGGACCACCCAGCCGGCCTCGATCAGCAGATCGATCTCACGCATGCACTCCATGCCTCCCTTGTGGTTTCCGGTCGCCGAATAGCACCGACCCGGCGCAGGGCCGGGTCGGAGGGGTTCACTTGACTCGGCTGACGTATTCGCCGCTTCGGGTGTCGCAGCGGATCACCTCGCCGTTCTCGATGAACAGGGGCACGCGCACCACCGCGCCGGTTTCGAGCTTGGCGGGCTTGCCGCCACCCGAGGCGGTGTCGCCACGCACGCCGGGATCGGTCTCGACGATCTGCAGCTCGACGAAGTTAGGCGGCGCCACCGACAGCGGCGCGCCATTCCACAGCGTCATCACGCACATCTCCTCGCCCTTCAGCCACTTCGCGGCGTCGCCCATGGCGGTGGCGTCAGCGCTGAACTGCTCGAAGCTGTCGGGCTGCATGAAGTTCCAGAATTCGCCGTCGCTGTACAGGTACTGCATGTCGGTATCGACCACGTCGGCGCCTTCGACCGTCTCGTTGGCTTTCAGGGTCTTTTCGGTGGTGCGGCCGTTCTTCAGGTTGCGCACGCGGATGCGGGTGAAGGCCTGGCCCTTTCCCGGCTTGATGAACTCGGCCTCGACAATGACGTAGGGGTCGCTGTCCAGGATGATCTTGAGTCCGTTCTTGACGTCGTTCAGACCGTAGGTGGCCATGCGTGCTCCGGAGTAATGAAGTTCGAGCCGCGGGCTGCGGCTAAACTGTCGGGTTTTCGGTGATCGCCGGCGAACCGCCGGCCAAAGAGGCGAAATGATAAGCGCAAATCCCCGGATCGCGCAGCCCGCCGCGGCCGCGGGCGTGTCCAGCGACTGGCGCCAATTGTGGCGCGAAGCGGTCACCGAGCCCTCGGAACTGCTGCAGCTGCTGGGCCTGGAAGCACTTGCCGAACGCCTGCCGGCGAATGCGGCCGGTTTTCCGCTGCGGGTGCCGCGCGGCTTCGTCGCGCGCATGCGCCACGGTGACCCGACCGACCCCTTGTTGCGCCAGGTGCTGCCGCTGGATCTGGAAACGCTCGCGGTCGAAGGTTTCGGCTTCGATGCCGTCGGCGACGGCGCCGCCCGCAGCGGTCGGGGCGTACTGCAGAAATACCAGGGGCGCGCCCTGCTGGTCGCCACCGGCAGCTGCGCCGTGCACTGCCGCTACTGCTTCCGCCGGCACTACCCCTATGGCGAAGACAACGCTGCCGCCAATGCGTGGCAGGCGGCGCTGCAGGCGATCGAGGCCGACCCCAGCGTGGACGAAGTGATCCTGAGCGGCGGCGATCCGCTGTCGCTGTCCACCGCCAAGCTGCGCGAGCTGGGCGAGCGTCTGCTGGCCCTGCCGCAGGTGCGCCGCCTACGCCTTCACAGCCGCCTGCCAGTGGTGCTGCCCGAACGGGTCGATGCCGATCTGCTCGATTGGCTCACAGCCTTGCCCCTCCAGAAAGTGATGGTCATTCACGCCAACCACGCGCGCGAGTTCGATGCCTCGGTGGCAAAGGCCCTGGCCAGCCTGCGCGGGGCCAGCCTGACGGTGCTCAACCAGGCGGTACTCCTGCGCGGCATCAACGACTCGGTCGAGGCCCAGGCTGAACTGGCCGAGGCCAGCTTCGCCGCCGGCGCCCTGCCCTACTACCTGCACCAGCTCGACCGCGTCGCCGGCGCTGCCCACTTCGAGGTCCCAGAAGCGGAGGCGCTGGCACTCGAGGCCGCACTGCGGGCGCGGCTGCCCGGGTATCTGGTGCCCAAGCTGGTGCGCGAAGTGCCTGGCGCGACCAGCAAACTGCCGCTGGCGTTCACGACCGGAACGTGAACCCGCCAACAGGGTGGAGGACGGATGGCGTCCGGCGTTTGCGGACCGCCGCCGATTTGGACACACTCCGTGCCCTTGCAGAACAGGTCGCCGGCGTGGGGTTTTGGCCGACCTGCGGTGCGCGCAGCGCGATGGATGGCATCGCCCGCCACCGGCAGCATTACCAGCCAAAGGTCCGTTGGGGGGCGGGTCCGGCAGGCAGGCAGCTTCGGCTGCGTGCTGCCGCAATCGCAGTTTCAAGGGAGTTTGATGGCCAAGCAGGAAACCGTGATCCGACTGCTGCAGATCGAGGACACCCTCGAAGACGCGGAGTCGATCGTCAGCGCCTTGCGCAACGGCGGCATCGCCGTCCGCAGTGCGCGTCCTGAGTCGATCGAAGAACTGGTCGACCAGCTCGGCAAACAGCAGCCGGACCTCGTGGTCGCGGCCTGGGGCGGCAAGCGGCTGCCCTTCGCCGAGGTGGCCCAGGCCGTGCGCAAGGCGGGGCGCCACGCCGCTCTCGTGGCCAGCCACTCGGGCATCGATGAGGCCACCCTGCTTGAAGCCTGCGCGCTCGGCGCCTTCCACATCGCGCTGCGCCAGCGCCCGGAGCAGATCCTGCCGACGCTGAAGCACGCATGGCTCGCCACTGAGGCGCGGCGCAGCCAGCAGCGTCTGGAGGAGGCCCTGCGCGAAACCGCGCGACGCTGCGACGCCCTGATCGACTCCTCGCGCGATCCGATTGCCTATGCCCACGAGGGCATGCACATCCGCGCCAACCACGCCTACCTCGAAATGTTCGGCTATACCGAGTTCGAGGAGGTCGAGGGCATGCCCCTGCTGGACCTGATCGCTCCCAGTCATGCCGGTGAGTTCAAGGCTCTGCTGAAGCGCCTCGGCAAGGGCGAGCCGCCGCCGGAGAAGCTCGAACTCAAGGCCATGCGCGCCGACGGCATCGATTTCGATGCGGTGATGGAGTTCGCACGGGCCAGCTACGAGGGCGAGCCCTGTCTGCAGATCGTTTTCCGCAAGCAGTTCGTCGATAGCGAAGAGCTGCAGACCCTGCGCGAGCGCGACCAGGTCACCGGCCTATTGAACCGCCAGGTCTTCCTGGCCGAACTCGAAGCCGCCGCCGCCCGTGCCGAGAACGGCGCCAAGGACCAGGCGGCCCTGCTGATCGAGGTCGACAACTTCGGCAATCTGCTCAACGACATCGGCCTCGGCCATGCCGACACCCTGCTGGCGGATGCCGCCACCCTGCTGCGCCACACCCTGGGCGACGACGTGCTCCTGGCGCGCTTCGCCGACCACACGTTCGGGCTGGTCTGCCGGGGCACCAACCATGCCCAGACCCGCGAGCTGGCCGAGCGCGTGCGCACGGCGTTCGAAGGTCACATCCTCGAGATCGGCAGCCGCTCGGCGACCCTCACGGTCAGCATCGGCGGCGTGCAGATGAGTGACAAGTCGGGCCCCGCCCAGCATGTGCTGGGCAAGGCCGGTCAGTGCCTGCAGGCGGCGATCTCGGAGGGTGGCAACCGGCTGTCGCTGTTCGACCCGGCCGCCCGCGACCGGGCCGAGGAAGAGCGCATTCGCACCTGGGTGGCGCGCATCCAGCAGGCCTTGAAGTCGGGCGACTTCGTCCTGCACTACCAGCCGATCATCAGCCTCCAAGGCGAGCCGGTCGAGTTCTACGAAACGCTGCTGCGCATGCGCGTGGGCGACGGCGAGATCGCCCCGCCGCTGGCCTTCCTGCCAATCGCGGAGGAGCACGGACTGATCGAAAAAGTCGATCGCTGGGTGCTCACGCATGCGATCGCCGTGCTGGCCAAGGTCAAGACCGAACACGCGCGCCGCCTGCTGGTGAAGCTGACCCCGCAGAGCATGCAGGACCCGAGCCTGCCGGGCTGGATCGCCAACCTGCTCAAGCAGACCGGCGTCCGCGGCGATCAGCTGGTGTTCGGCGTGCCCGAGACGCGCGTGATGACCTACCTCAAGGGCGCGAAGGACTTCCAGCGCGCAGTGGCCAAGCTCGGCTGCGGCATGTGCCTGGAGCAGTACGGCGCCAGCACGCACTCGCTCGACGTGCTGAAGCATCTCGAGCCGACGATGCTCAAGCTTGATCGCAGCTTCACCGAGGACCTCGGCCGCAACACCGAGCACCAGGCCAAGGTGCGCGAGCTGGCTGCCCGCGCGGGCGATCTCGGCAAGTCGACCATCGCCGAATTCGTGCAGGACGCGGCCAGCATGACCGTGCTGTTCACCAGTTCGGTGCACTTCGTGCAGGGCAACTTCCTGGCGGCACCTTCGCCCGAGATGAACTACGACTTCAACATCTGAGACCGCTGCTGACGCGGGAAAGAGAGAAGACCCGGATCACTCCGGGCCTTCTGCTTTCCGCACGGAGCCGCGCTGCGGATCAGGCGGCGCGACGCAGGGCCTCGATGCGCTCCGGCAGCGGCGGATGGCTCATGAACAGGCGCTGCAAGCCGGCCGCCATGTGACCGCTGATGCCGAAGGCCGCGACTTCCTTGGGCAGGCTGTTCTCGCCGTGCTGGGCCTGCAGGCGCTCCAGCGCAGCGATCATCTTCTGCTTGCCGGCCAGCCTGGCCCCACCCTCGTCGGCACGGAACTCGCGGTGTCGCGAGAAAGCCATGGCAATCATCGAGGCAAGGATGCCCAGAACCACCTGCGCCACCAAGGTCACGATGAAGAAGCCGATGCCGCCGCCTTCCTCCTCGTTGCGGAAGATCACGCGATCAACAAAGCTGCCGATCAGGCGCGAGAGCACGATGACAAACGTGTTCAGCACGCCCTGCAGCAGGGCCATGGTCACCATGTCGCCGTTGGCGACGTGGGCCACCTCATGGCCCAGCACGGCCTCGGCCTCGTCGCGACTCATCCCGCGCAGCAGGCCGGTCGAAACCGCTACCAGCGAGTTGTTGCGGCTGGGGCCAGTGGCGAACGCGTTGATCTCAGGGGCGTCGTAGATTGCGACCTCGGGGCACTTGATGCCGGCCTGCTGCGCCTGCCGCTGCACGGTCTGCAGCAGCCAGGCCTCCATCTCGTTCCTCGGCTGCTCGATGACCTGGGCGCCGGTGCTGCGCTTGGCCACCCACTTCGACATCGCCAGCGAGATGAAGGAGCCGGCGAAACCCAGCACCAGACCGAATACGAGCAGGCCGGCGAAACTCCTCGTATCGAGGCCGAGCAGTGCAAGTACGATGCTCGCCACCAGCAGCACGGCGATGTTGGTGGCGACGAACAGGAGAATGCGCTTCATGTTTCAGAACCTCGGATGCGTGGACCAGGTCCGCGGACGGACCCCAGCATGGGTAAGGGAGCGTGGAGCCTAATTCAAGATCACCCGTGGCGACAGATTCAGCGTACGTCGGCCGCTTCGCACCGTCGCCAACCGGGCCGCTGCACCTGGGCTCGCTGCTGGCGGCCGTGGGCAGCTGGCTGGCGGCACGCAGCGCTGGCGGTCTCTGGCGCGTGCGCATCGAAGATGTGGACCGCACGCGCGAGGTTCCGGGCGCCGCGAGACACCAGCTGGACACCCTGCGGGCGTTTGGCCTGGAGCCCGATGGGGAGGTTCTGGTGCAGAGCGCGCGCGGCGAACTCTATCGCAGCGCGCTCGATCGGCTTGTGGGCGCGGGGTTCGCGTTTTCCTGCCGATGCAGCAGGAGCGACCTGACAGCAAGCGCGGGCATCCATCATCGCTGCGTGCCGCGACCTTCAGGCCACACCACAGCGATCCGAATGCGCGTGCCACCCGGCTCGGACAGCCGCATCGGCTTCCGCGATCGCCTCCATGGTCTGATCGAGCAGGCGGTGGACGAGGCGGTCGGTGATTTCGTGCTCCGGCGCGCGGACGGCTGCTGGGCCTACCAACTCGCCGTGGTGGTCGACGATGCCGAACAGGGCATCACTGAGGTCGTCCGTGGCGCCGACCTGCTGGATTCCACCCCGCGGCAGATCCTGCTGCAGCGGGCATTGGGCCTGCCGACGCCGGCCTACGCCCACCTGCCGCTGGTGGTCGACAGCGAGGGCCGCAAGCTGTCGAAATCGCTGTCGGCACTTCCGGTCGACGCACGCGACCCGCTGCCGGCGCTGCGCTGGTGCTGGGCAGCACTGGGCCAGGACTGCAAGGTCGTCATCGACGCGGGCTCGGCGCATGCCCTGCTGCAGCGTGCCGCTGCTGAATTCGAATTCAATCGCGTCCCGCTCGGCCACGGTCTTGCTGCCGGTCAAAACCCAGTCGCAAGCCCTGTATAAACTCAGGGGCTGCCGCGCGGATCCGGCCTGCGCGGCCACCCACCAATGCGCCGGACGACCAAGGGAGAGGGATCATGACAGCACGCGTTGCGCTGGTGACGGGCGGTACGGGCGGGATCGGCACGGCGATCTGCAAGCGGCTTGCGCAGATGGGCCACAAGGTGGCGACCAACTACCGCAACGAGGCCAAGGCGCGCGAATGGCAGGCCGCGCTGAAAGCCGAGGGCTTCGACATCACGATCGTGCCCGGCGACATCGGCAGCCCCGAGGGCGGTGCGGCCATTGCCAAGGCCGTCGCCGAAACGCTGGGTCCCATCGAAGTGCTGATCAACAACGCCGGCATCACCCGCGACGGCACCTTCCACCGGATGAGCGCCGAGCAGTGGCATGAGGTCATCAACACCAACCTGAACTCGTGCTTCAACATGACTCGCCCGGTGATCGATGGCATGCGCGACCGCAAGTGGGGCCGCATCGTGCAGATCAGCTCCATCAACGGCCTGAAGGGCCAGTACGGCCAGGCCAACTACGCCGCCGCCAAGGCCGGCATGCACGGTTTCACCATCTCGCTGGCACGCGAGAACGCCAAGCTCGGGATCACCGTCAACACCGTATCGCCCGGCTATGTGGCCACCGACATGGTGATGGCCGTGCCCGAAGAGGTGCGCGCCAAAATCGTCGCCGATATTCCCACCGGCCGCCTGGGCAAGCCGGAGGAGATCGCCTACGCCGTCGCCTTTCTGGTGTCCGAGGAAGCCGCCTGGATCACCGGCTCCAATCTCGACATCAACGGCGGCCACCACATGGGCTGGTAACATGTGAAACCATTGGCGCGGCGCGGCCGCGCCAATGGAGCGACACTCGAAGACGATGGCTCTTGCGGCGTTGCCGCATACCGTGACCATCGCCCCGGGTTGCCCAGGATGGGCCATGCCATCTTCCTCAAGCGAAGTCGCGGCGCCCGTGCATGAGCCGAGCGCGCGGCGCCTTTCCAGCCCAGAGAGCCTCGACGCCCATGCCCAAGCCCCGGGTCATCAAGAAGTATCCGAACCGCCGTCTCTACGACACCGAGATCTCCAGCTACATCACACTGGAGGACGTGCGTCAGCTGATCGTCGACGGCGAAGAGGTCGAGGTGCGCGACGCCAAGACCGGCGAGGACCTGTCCCGCTCGGTGCTGCTGCAGATCATCTCCGAGCATGAGGAGAAAGGCTCGCCGATGTTCAGCACCCAACTCCTGAGCCAGGTGATCCGCTTCTACGGCGACAGTCTGCAGGGCTTCATGGGCAGCTACCTCGAGCGCAGCATGCAGCTGTTTCTCGATCAGCAGCACCAGTTCCGCAGCCAGCTCAACAACCTGCTTGGGAAGACCCCCTGGTCGATGCTGAACCAGCTGACCGAGCGCAATCTGGACATGTGGAAGAGCTTCCAGGAAGGCATGCTGCGCCCGGGCGCAACTCGCCCCGAAGCGCCCAGCGGCGAGACCGCTGAGAAGGCCGAGTCGCCCGCGAGCGGTAGCAAGCCGCGCGGACGCTGAACGAGGCTAGCTCATCGCAGCGCGCGCCGGTCGCCCGCACGGTGGCGCGCTTGCCATCCCATCCTTGAATCGAGCGGCGGTCGCGGCCGGCGCGCGCCCTGCCGTGTCGCGCCCGTCGCACCCCGGAGTCACTGCGCACAGCGGCAATCGCAAGAAGGAAGCGCCTCATGAGCACACGCATCGCCCTTGTCACCGGCGGCACCGGCGGAATCGGCGCCGCCACCTGCCAGGCGCTGGCGGCCAGTGGCCATCGCGTCATTGCCGCCGACATCCATCTGCCCGAGGCGCGCCTGGCCGACCTGCGCGCCCTGCCCGGCCTCGCGTCACTGGAGGCGATCGCGCTTGACGTCAGCGACCACGAGGCCTGCGCCCGCGCAGTCTCCGACATCGTTGACCGACACGGCCGCCTCGACGTGCTGGTGAACAGCGCCGGCATCACCCGCGACGCCACCCTGCGCAAGCTGGAGAAGCACCAGTGGGACGCCGTGCTCGGGGTCAATCTCGACGCGCTTTATCACCTGTGCCGACCCGCGATCGAGCCGATGATCGCGCAGGGATTCGGCCGCATCATCAACATCAGTTCGATCAACGGCCAAACCGGCCAGTTCGGCCAGACCAACTACGCGGCCGCCAAGGCCGGGGTGCACGGCTTCACCATGGCGCTGGCCCGCGAGGTCGCGGCCAAGGGCATCACCGTCAACTCGGTCGCGCCGGGCTACTGCGACACGCCGATGGTGCAGACGATTCCGCAGCCGGTTCGCGAAAAGATCCTGCAGCAGATTCCGGTCGGCCGCATCGCCCAGCCCGGCGAGATCGCCCGCGTAGTCGACTTCCTGGCCGCCGAAGGCTCGGGCTACATCACCGGCGCCCTGCTGCCGGTCAACGGCGGTCTGTTCATCAGCTTCTGATTCGGGGCGCTGGTGCCGAGGACGCGCGGAAGAGCCCCGCTGTCTTCGCTTGGCGTTCGCAGCGCAGTGGCGCGGGCGGGCAGCTGCGGTGGGCTTCCCGACGCGGCAGCTGCTGCGCGCAGCCGCCAGCCATGCGTCACGGCAACAGAAGATCGAACGGGACCGACCAGAGCGTACGGCCACGCCCCGCCACCAGCATCCTTCCGCCCTCGGCGGTCAACAGTCGACCGCGGATTCGCTCGGCTCTACCATCCGCGATGAAGTCAACTTGCTCGCCGTCATCGGGCTCGTCATGGGCTTCGAGCAGACCGATGCGTACGGCCTCCGCAACAGTGTCTTCAATCGCCTTGCGCAGCGGCGCCCCACCGTCCGCAGTCCACGCGCTGCGTGCAGTCGCCTTGTCACCGGCCCCCACCGCACTCGACATCACCACGATGTCGCGCTGGGAGAGCCGCTTCGGCTCACGCCCTGAGCGGTCGAACAGGCTGACCTGAAGACTGACCTGGACCTGCCGGTAGTCCTCGGTCAAGGTCAGGGCCGGCACCGCCCCCTGATCGAGCCACTTGGCGGGCGCCAGCATGAGCGCGCGCGGCGCGCTTCTCGCCTCCCTGAAGCGACTGAACACCTTGGCATCGACGCTCCTGACCTCGGCATGCGCAGCCCGACGAAGCGAGGAGATGCCCATGCCCCGTTCGAGCCCGGTTCTGACCGCGTCCCGCACCAGTCCCTCTGGCAGCTTGTCGCGAAGAGGCTGCAAGCCACGGTTCGCCTGCGCCTGCACTTCCGCCTGGATCAGCGCATTCACCACGAGCCCTGCGCCGGCCTGATTGAACCGCCGCATGTCGACGCCCACGTTGAGCCGTGTCAGGGCCGGCTCGTAGGCCAACATTGAGTCCGTCAGCATCTCGGATGCTGCGGGAAACGGAATCGCCGCAGCCTGCTGCGCTGGCTGCGCTCGGGACAAGGATTCCATCAATGCGGTATCGGGCTGCCATTCGAGCCCACGCGTCGAGGACACCCACACGCTCGTACCTGCAATCAGATACTGCAGGGAATGGGACGCAGGCGCGAGGTAGAGCCCCGAACTCGGCAGGGTGACGTCAGCACGCCAGTCGGTACCGTCGAAGCGCTCCTGCATCGGTTCGCCGAGACCTGCCCATGCTGCAAACCCGAAACTCCCGGAGATGACGCTGATCGTCGGCGAGAGACCCTGTGCCATGAGTTCCGCGCGATCGACGGCGCGCCAGTTTGCCCCCCCATCCGTCGAGATGTGTCCGTTCAAGATCAGCCCGTCCCGGGCGGGCCAGACCCCACCCGCGCCCGCAAAAGGAAGCGATCGCGTGGAGACCTGTCCGGTATCGAGATCCAGCGCGAGCCACGAACTGCGCCCATAGAGCGCCGCCACGCGATTCGACGAGCGCGCGTAGGACGCCGGCTTGTCGACGGTCTGGACCAGCCGCCAGCCCCCCTTGCGGGCATCGCTGGAATGGAAGAGGCGTGTCTCCTGCCTGGCGGTGCGGTAATCCGGCGCTGTCGGCGACTCGATCAGGGCAACGGCACAGGCGAACTCAGGCGTGCACGCGACGAAGTCCACCGGCGCTTCCGGCAGCCCATCGCTCGACAAGTCCATCGATGCACCGTCGAGATCCAGCCAGAACAACTGCGATCGCTCACCGCCAACGACGAACTGGTTGCCCGCGACATGGGCGTAGGTCGTGGGCCGCCCGCCTCGCATGATTTCGAACGCGCGCCAGCCCGCCTCGTCGCGAACCGCAAGGCGATTGCCGGAGGCAAGGATCGCCCAGCGATCCCGATCGAGCGCATGGAGGTGCCCCAACCAGACCATCCGATCCTGCAGGGCCTGAGCTTGCTCGGACGCGTCTCGGGGATTCACGAGTACCGCCAGCGATCCCGAGCTGCGAAGCTCCAGGCGGCCGAGATCGAGGGCGGAGTCGGTCAGTTCAATCGTCGGCATCAGAGCGCGCAGCGGACGCTCCGAGCCCGAGGGACGCTTGCCCACCCGCAGCAGGGACGTTTCTCCGAGCGTTGGGGCCATGGTGGCCGCCACGAACGCGTAGCGCCCCGCGGGAAGCTGCGCGCTGAAGCGGCCGGAGTAGAGCCCGCGATCGCCTTCGACCCGCGGCATCGGAACCCAAGCCCGCGAATCTCCGGATTGCCCTTCGGGCGCGAGCCAGAGCTGTCGGGGGGCGATGCCATCTGCGTTGATTTCCACGGACAGCCCGGCGCCCACGGACGGCCCCGCAAACGCAAAGAGCAAGGCGCAAAGAAAAAGCCGCATAGTCGGAATCCATGTCCCAATCGGGGTTCAGTGAGCGCAGCGGGAAGTCGACCGCGGAGCAGACCCCAACGGAGCCTCCTCGGTCGATGCAGGCAGCGGGGCTGGCGAGTATATCCGCGCCCCAACGCACGTCCCCGAAGCCATTGGCGAAACTCTGCCGGACGAGCTCCAGGCGGATATCCGAGCCGCGATCTGCCACTCCGTCACTGCTGGCTGACGCCCCCGGCGGCGCCTTGCGCGGTCGGGGCGCACATGGGCAGCCGTCGGAGCGGGTCGCCGTCTCGGCTGATCGCTGACACGGCGCCTGCGAACGGACTCGCGAAGCCATCGGCGCCAGGGCGGTCGCCAACCGCAGCCTGCGCATGTCTCGAATCGGCCGGATTGGCGCGAATCTCTCCACGCAAACATCAGGGCACCACCCACGCCAGGTTCAGCGAGGCTGCGTCCGAGTCCGTGTCGGCCGATACTGCTGCCCATGAACTACCTCGCTCATCTGCTGCTGGCCGAGCACAGCGACGAAGGCCTGCTCGGCGCCCTGCTCGGCGACTTCGTGACCGGCAGCGCATTCGAAGCCTGGCCGGCGGTCGTGCAGCGCGAGATTCTGATGCACCGCCGCATCGATGGATTCACCGATCGGCATCCGCAGGTGCTTGCTCTGAAGGCACTGTTCCAACAGGGCCAGCGGCGATTCGCCGGCATCGCCCTGGACGTGTACTTCGACCATCTGCTCGCGCGCGACTGGGATGCGCATTCGAGCCAGCCGCTGGAGGCGTTCAGCCAGCGCGTCTACGCCCTGCTGCTGCGGCGCCTGCCCGGGCTGCCACCGCGACTGCAGGCGATGGCGCCGAGGATGGCCTCGGGCGACTGGCTGGGCAGCTACCGGCAGCGGGAGAACGTGGATCTCGCGGTGAGCGGGATCGCGCGCAGACTCGCTCGCGGCGGCGAGGCCCTGCGCGCCTGCCTGCCGATCCTGCGCGGGCACGAGGCAGAGGCCGAGGCCGGCTTCGCCGCATTCTTTCCGCAGCTCCGGCGCTTTGCGGAGGTCCTGCGGCCAACGCTGACCCCGGAGTGAGGAGCGCGGAGGTGCCGGCGCGGCGGCGGGCGCGCCTTGGAACACCACGGATCCACTGCCTGCCGGACTGGAACCGCTGACGCGACCTCCATCGCGCGCGAGGCGGCGGAAGTCTTCAGGATTGCCTTGGCTTGCTGCCAATCAAGGGCAGCTCGCAGCAGAGCCGCCTTCCGTGGACATCACCCAGCGGTCGCGACCGCCGTCCTTCGCGGCATACAGCGCCCGATCCGCCCGCTGGATGACGCGCTCCACGGACTCATCGGAATCCGCCAGCGCCACGCCGATGCTGATCGTGTACGCAAGCGGCGGGTGGCCCTCCAATTGGACGCGGCGCGCCCGGACATCCGTCACCAGGCGCTCCGCAATCCCGCTCAAGCCGGGAAGCGAAGCGTCATCCAGCAGCACCAGGAACTCCTCGCCGCCGTAGCGCGCGCAGAGGCAATCCTGGCGGACCTCACGCTGCAGGACGCCTGCGAAGTCGACCAGCACCGCGTCGCCCACCGCGTGTCCATAGCGATCGTTGATGCGCTTGAAATGGTCGAGATCGATCAGCAGCACGCCGGCCACGCGCGGGCGCCGGTGCTGATCCTCGATCGCATCGAAGAGGGCGCGGCGATTCGCCAACCCGGTGAGCGGGTCCAGCGCCACCTGCAGTCGCAGACGGGCATTGGCCTGTTCCAGCGCTTCCTTGGCCACGTTCAACTGCCGGGTGCGTTCGCTGACGGTGAGCTCAAGACCCTGCGCATAGCGATGCGCCTGACGCAGGCGCATTCGGTGGAAGCCGATCCAGGCCAGAACCACCAGCGACGCCATCAGCAGCCTCGCCCACAGGGTCTGGTGCCAGGCGGTGGCCACATCGACCTGCAGCACCACCTTCTCGACCCCGACGGACTGCGGTCCGTCGAGATGCACCCTGAGTTCGAGGCGATGCGCACCTGGCGGCAGACGACTGAACACGGCGCTGTGAGCGTCGCCGAGCGGGGTGAACTCGGTCTCCTCAGGCAGCCAGCGATAGGCATAGCGCACCCGTTCCGGGCGCGCATAGTGGAACGCGCTGAACTCCACCTGCAGCGGCGCATGCGCGTGGTCCAGTGCGATCGCACCGTTGCTCGGCTGCCAGGGGCCCTGCCCGAGTCGCCATTTCACGACCGCCGGGCGCAGGGCAACGCGACGCGGTGGCACCTCGGCGGGGCGGAAGGCCACAAAGCCGCCGATACCGCCGAAGTAGAGACGCTCACCATCACTGGCGCTGGCGCCGACATTCTGTTGCGAGCTCAGCAAGCCATCCTGGCTGTCGATGAGGTCCAACTCGCCGCGCTGCGGGTGATAGCGCAGCAGACCGCGCGGTGACCCAAGCCACAGGCCACCCGCGCCATCGAATTCGATGCTGCTCACGCTGCGCACGCCCGCCTCGACAAGCAGTGGCTGCCGCTCGAAGCGGGCCTCGTTGGCTTCGGACGCCACGCTGACCAGGCCGCCCGAGGTCGCCAGCCACAGGCGGCCGTCCGAATCGAACTTCTGTACCCACACCACGGCGCCAGGCAGGGCGTCCGGGTCATTGCCGATCGGGATGGTCCCCAGCGTCCGCAGCGCGGCGTCCAGCCGCAGGATGCCGCGATCAGTGCCCAGCCAGATATCCTCTCGCCAGCGCTGGATCGACCACACCGCGCGCGTGCTGCCCCCTTCAAGCTCGACCCGCTGCGGTGGGAGGCGGCTGCCACTGGTGTCCACGAACAGCCCCCAGGCGGAGCCGATCAACAGTCGCCCATCGCCCAGATCGAAACTCGTCCGCACGCTCTGCAGCGCGGGGTCGACTTCCATCAGGCGCGAGCCCTTCGCGCGGAACAGGCCGAACCCGCTGCCGATCAGCATGCTCGCTTCCAGCTCACGCAGATGCCAGATGAATCGGGACTCGATCCGCCGTCCGCCGAATTCCAGCTGCTGCAGGGGCCAGTGCTGACCTTGGATGCGCTGGGCGGCGTCGACCCAATGCACGCCGGAACCATAGGTGCCGATCCACAGACGATCGTTTTGGTCCACGCGAAGCGCCGACACCATCGGGTGTCCCAGCGAGTCGCTGCGCCCTACCACCGGCACCTGCCGTTCGAAGGCTTCATCGAAGTCGGAAAACCGGGCCAGCCCCGAGCCCCAGACGCCCGCCCACAGACCGTCGCCCTCGGGCTCGGCCGCAAGGCTGGTGATGATGACCCCACTCCCTTCCCGGGCCTCCCACTCGGGCAGATTGAGGCCGCGCAGGCAGTCGCAATCCCGACGGTAGACGGCAATGCCACGGTTGCTGCCGACGTACATGCGCTCACCCCGTTCCAACAGGCTGTGCACGCTTGTCGCCCTGAGCGCGCCGCTGTTGCCGAGGCTGGGGTGGAACCCAAAGGTGCGCCCGTCGGCCGGGTCGAAGCGGGCGAGACCGTCGTTCCAGAAACCGATCCACAGCGCGCCCCGGGCATCCTCGTGGACGGCGGAGACATGGGCGCGGCCTTCCGCGACCTGCGGCAGATCGAGGGGCTGGAAGCGGAGGCGCAGGCTGCGGGTGTCGAGCGCGTAGACGCCACGCAAGGTCGCCAGCCACAGGGCGGAGCGCCCACTCGACAGACCATTGATCGCCAGCGGCTCGGTCCAGGGCCGACCCTCGGCATCGAGCAGGGACAGTGGCTGCAAGGGCGCCGGTACGGGGGCATCCTGCCAGCGGTAGAGCTGACCCGTCTCGGTACCCGCATAGATCCAGCCCGCGGCATCCGCCTCGAGCGCGTAGATGCCGACGATCTCGCCCTGGACCGCCGTCACCTGCTGCAGGCGCTCGGTGGCGAGATCGAAGCGCAGCAGCCGCGAGCGCGTGGCCAGATAGACCGCCCCGGGGACCGCCAGCATGCGGCGCACGTGCGGATCGGGCGGACTGAGTCCGGCGTCGACGTCGATTTCCAGGAACCGGTGGCTGTCGAAGCGCACCACTCCGTCCTGCGTGCCGACCCACAGAAAGCCGCGCGAATCCACCGCCAGCGACTGCACCTGCGCGCTGGGCAGGCCGTCATCCTGACCGTAACGCAGAGCGGCGTCGGCGCGCGGCGGACACAGCGCGCTGCACACCAGGGCCAACAGCGGACACAGCCAGTCGAACAGCGAGCGCGGCCGGCGTGGGGGTCGGATCACGGATGCGGCAGGTCGGAAGGTTCGACGGATACTGCTGAGTTACCTGCTGCGAGGCAAGCGAGGCAGCCCAGGCGCGCCTTCGCCCGGGAGATTCGAAGGGACTTCCGCCCTGCCCTCGGATCGGGAAATCGGCTATTCCGGTGCCGGCGTGCTGTCGGCGCCTCGACGACAGTCTGCAACATCATCGTCGAACAGTCGCCGCATCTGTCCCCCGCTAGGCGCCCAATTGCCCACCCCGCTGTCGTCCACCCGATACTCGTAACGGTAGGCAACATCGGCGGGAATCACTTGCCCTTGGTAGAGCGCCCAACCGCAGTAGAGCAGGTTGAGGCGAACCGTACCCGGTCGCGCGGGACCGCTGGGTGGGCGCGGATCATCGGGCCACTGCACGCCGCCCCGATGCCGGTGCGCCTGCAGTTGAAGCTCGGTCGGCGGCGCCACTTCGTAGGGCAGCACACGTTCGAAACGGAGGGGACGCGCGACGCCTGCGGGCGAATCGCTGCCCAGCAACTGGGCCACCAGCGGATCGTCAGGCTGCAACTCCCCGCTCAGCACCAGGGTGGGCTGCCGCGGGCGCGGATCGGCGGGAAACAGCTCATCCGCGCGCGGCGTGTCCTTCGCGAACGCGAGCGGCATCGCCAACAGCATCCCGATCGCTAGGGCAAACAGAGCAGGCTTCATGACGGTCTCAAAGTGCGGCGCATCGAAGGGATGCCGCACGATGCTAACCCGACGAATCCCGCGCGTACGCCAAGCCCGCAAAGACGTTCACGCCTGCATCAGAGCCTCGCCGCAGGCCTGTGTCGGCGCGGGGAACACCCTCGCTTCGGATCGACGCCAGCAACGCGATGGGAGCGCATCCGCTGCCGCCAGACTGGCCCTTCAGGACGGGGAGCCAGGGGCCTGCAGTCGAGCGGCCTCGTGCCCCGCACGCCCGAAGGCGGTGTCGGGCCACAGAGCGTGCGAAAAAACTCAGATGTCGTAGCAAGGGCGTCTCTACGCGTTCAGTGCAAAGCGCGAGGAGTGAATCCAAGGCTCTTTTTCGAGCCAGTGAGCGCGGTATTCGCGTTGCGCGCAGTCGCCGCGGGCGGCCAGAGGCGGCCGCAGCAGGCGGAGGGCTCTCACCTGCTCTCAGGTGTCGTAGCTGCCATCCCACGGCGCCATGAACGCCATGTAGTTGCCGGGCATCAGGCTGACGTAGACCGGCTCGAAGTCAGGGTCGTCATCGAAATCCTCGGCCGAGTCGGGAATCAACCCGAAGCTGAGGCCGAAGCGCTCAACCCGGAAAGGCTTCGCCTTGATGTCGCCGGGCACCCAACCCGGACAGCTGGCCAACAGGGCCCGAATGCCCGCCTCGACGACCGGATTGGCCTCAGCGACGTTGCCCGGCAGAAGATGGGCGCGCCCAGCGCCCACCAGGTCTTCGCGGGAACCCAAGGCCTCGATCCGGGCTTCCAGAAGGTCGCCTTCCGGGCTGAATCGGTAGAGCGCGAGAAACTCCCGCGAGGTTTGCCCACCGGCTGCGGGCACAAACGGCGTGGTGATGAAGATGCCCTGGCCGTCGGGCAACCGGCCCACCCAGCGACCGTGGTGATCGTCGTGAGGAATGACCAGCACCTCGGGCGGAAACACAGCGCTGGCGGGCGCGTCGTCCCGGTCGCGCGGATGTCCGCCCAGCAGGGCCGCCCACAGGCGTTTCAGCATGGACAAAGGCTCCCGCACAAGGTGGACGGGCGCCCTTGCCGACTCGATGCAAAGCTCACCGCTTCCTCAGCCACTCTTCGATCGCCCCCGGCACCTCACGCTGGGCGCGGCCGGAGACGTAGATGCCAATGTGGCCGCCGCGGAAGCTGAGCTCGGTGTAGTCGCGGGTGCCGGCTGCGGTCTTGAGCGCGCGCGACGCGTCCGGCGGCACCAGGTGATCCTGCTCGGCGTAGATGTTCAGCACCGGACAGCGCACGTTGCGTAGATCGACGCGCTGATCGCCGATGAAGACATCGCCGCGCATCAGCTTGTTGCCCTGGTAGAAGTCCTTGATGAACTGGCGGAAGGCCTCGCCCACCTGGTCGGGCGAGTCGAAGATCCAGCGCTCCATGCGCACGAAGTTCTCGACCTCGACCGGATCATCCATCTGCTCGACGAAGCCAACGTACTTCTGCAGGAACAGGCGGTAGGGCTTGAGGGTGAGGTAGCAGAGGTTCATCAGGTCGGCCGGCACATTGCCCAGCGTGTCGACGAACAGGTCGACATCCATGCTGCGCGTCCAACTGCTCAGCATGTTGTCCGGGGTGTGGAAATCCACCGGCGTGACCATGGTGATCAGGTTGCGCACGCGCTCCGGATGCAGGCTCGTGTAGCACAGCGAGAACGCGCCGCCCTGGCAGACGCCGAGCAGGTTGATCGCGGCCAGCTTATGGCGACGGCAGACCTCGAGCACGCAGGCGTGCAGGTAACCGTTGATGTAGTCGTCGAGCGTCTCGTAGCGGTGGCTGCGGTCCGGGTAGCCCCAGTCGATGATGTAGACGTCCTCGCCGCGGGCCAGCAGCTGGCGCACCAGCGAGCGGTCGTGCTGCAGGTCGACCATGTAGGGCCGGTTGACGAGGGCGTAGCAGATCAGGATCGGCACCGCGGCCGTGGGTTCGCGCTCGCCACGGTAGCGGTACAGGCAGACGCGGCCGTCCTGCCAGACCAGCTCCTTGCGGGTCGCGCCGTAGTCGACATCGCCGGCGCGCTGCAGGCTGTCCATGCCCTCGCGCAGCTTGCGCTGGGCGTCGAGCAGGTCCTGCATCAGCTTGGCGGGGGTGAAGCCCAGCGGGCCGGTCATCGAGGGAAAGTTCATCGGCTGCATGGATCAGCGTCCCTTGCGTGCGCGGACGGGGGCCTTGGGGGTGACCGCCGCCAGTGGCGGCAGCGTCTTCTTGCGGCTGGCGCTGGCTTTGACCGCCTGCTTGGCGGCCGCCTTTGCGGCAGGCTTGCTGGCCTTGCTGGCCTGGGCGCGCGGCTTGACCTTGGCGCTGGCGCGCTCGCTCTGGGGCTTGGGCTGGGTCTCGGCGCTGGACGTCTCGGCGCGGAGCCCGGCTTCGGTCGAGCGCGGGGCCGACTCGGGCCTGCGCCGTGTCTCACTCGAGGCGCCCGCCGCCAGCTCCAGCTCAGCGATGCGCTGTTTCAGGGCGCGCACCTCACGGCTCAGCTCGTGCGTGCGCTTGTGGTTGGAGTCGAGCTCGGTACGCGAGGGCAGGCCCAGGGCCTTGAGCTGCTCCTCGACGATCGCCATGCCGCACTGGCGCAGTCGCATCTGCGCATTGACCAGTTCGCCGTAGACGTGGCGGTACTCGGGGCCGAGCGCGATCTGGGCGAAGGCTTCCTCGCTGGCGTCAATCCACAGATCGAACAGCGCGCGCGCCGAAGCCAGCTGCTTGCCGGGTTCGCTGTGGGCGCGCAGCTTGGCCTCGAAGCGGGCCATGCCTTCGCGCTGCACCTTCTGCATGAGGGTGTTGTAGCGCTCCATCACCGCCTGCAGGTCGATCTGCGCCTTCGCGAAGGCCTGCCAGCGCTCCTGGTGCTCGCGCATCAGGCCCAGCGGTGCCGACCCCAGCGCACCGCGCATCTCGGCGGCGAAGCCCGGCGAGCCGCCACCGGCCATCGGCGCGAGAAAGCTCGGCACCATCAGTGCGGGCGGAATCGCGGGCGCGTCGCCAAAGGTCTTGCGCCACAGCTGCATCAGACTGTCGACGTCGAAGCTCGGCGCCTCCAGCGCGGGCAGCAGGGCCTGCTGCAGCTGGCCGTACATCTGCTGGGCCTGGCCGAACAGGTCGGCGCCGGGCATGGGCTGCTGCTGCGCCCCGAACATCTGCTGGAAGGCCGCGAAGGGCGACGGCGGCGGCGCCGGCTGCGGCCTCGCCATCGAGCTCCAGAAGCCCATCACCTGCTCGGCAATGCGGGCAGGATCGAAGGCGGAAAAATCAGGCGTGTTGGCGCTCATCGCAAGCCTCGTGGCGCAAGGGAAATCGCGGTTCGCAGAGCCCGCTGAACAAGCGCGGCGGGCCCTGCGTCAGTGCGGCCGGATGCTAGCACAGGGGTTTTGCGGGACAGGCGCTGCGACGCCTTGAGCATCAACCCGCAGGCAGCGCAAGGTGCTCCGCCCGCAGCGGGATTACGCGCGCGTCTTCGATGCCGCGCGGCGCCGCCGC
The DNA here is from genome assembly GCA_046318115.1 of Lysobacterales bacterium. Taxonomy (GTDB): domain Bacteria; phylum Pseudomonadota; class Gammaproteobacteria; order Xanthomonadales; family Xanthomonadaceae; genus Aquimonas. The sequence continues at coordinate 43,636 of JBKCVA010000092.1, forward strand.
CACGCGAACACGCTCGCTGCGCGGGCCGTGACCGGCCTCAAGATCCGCCCAGGCCTGATCCAGCGCGCGATACGCGTACGGCATCAGCGGCAGATAGCGCGCTGCCAGCGCCGGCGCGCCGAGGAAACCGTCGAAGTGCTGCACATGCGGCAGCTGCCAGTAACGCAGGGCGCGCCCGGCCTGCTCGGCCTGGGCCACATAGGCCGCACTGCTGAAAGCTTCGGGTATCAGGCCATCGTCCAGGCCATGCAGCACGGTCAGCGGCAGGCCGGCCCGCGGCGGGCCTGCCTGCGTCTGCGCCACAGCGGCGCGCACGCTCCGGGCATCGGCGCTGTCGCCATCCCACAGCGCGGCAAGACAGCGCAGACCCGCCAGCGATGAGGGCAGATCGCCTTCGCCCGGCGACAGCAGCTGCGCGCCAGCCGTCGGCGGAATGCCCGAGCCGTCACTCCAGATGAGCGCGCGCTCGGTCGCCGTGCTGGCGCGGGGCTGAGCTTGCGCGTCCACCAGAGCGACGCGGAATCCGCAGGGCATATCGGCCGGTCCGCGGCGCAGGTAGGCCGAGGCATAGGTGGCGCCGACCGCACGCCACAGCTCGAAGCTGACGCTGAGCGCACCCGCGGTGATCGCCTCGTCTGTCCAGCCGCCCTCGTACAGACGCTGCAGGGCTTCGGCAACCTGTGCATCCGATTGGGTGGCCGCCAGCAGACCCGCCTCGTGCGCGAGCGCGCAGGCGCGGCGCCATTCGGGCGCGACACCCTGCGGCGTGCGCGCGAAGGGCGTGGCATCGAAGCGCGCACCAAGCAAAGCGCAAGGCATCAGCAGGCCGGCCTCGGTGCCGTAATCGAAGGCGGGCCGGCCATGGTTGGCGACATGCACGTTCGGCGCGATCGCCACCGCGGCATCCAGCCAGGAATCGGCGTCCGCCGCGGCGCGCAGCACAGCCGCACCGCCGTTGGAGACGCCGACCGCGATCACCCGTGTGTTCTCGAAGGTGAACGGCGCCTGCGCCGGCAGCGCGCGACTCAGCTGCTGCAGGCCGAACTCCGCAGCTTGGCGCAGATGCCGGCCCCAGTCGGCCTCGGGATGGTCACCGCTGTGCGCATGCTTGACCGCGAGCAGGGGCTCACCGCTGGCGGCAAGCGCGAACTCCGGCTCGCCCTCGGCGAGTCCCGACAGCCCCGCGCCCTGCCCGCTCGCGAGATCGAAGAAACCCGAACCTGCGCCCTTGTCGGTGTAGGCCACCGCGCAGCCGCGCGGCAAGCCCCAGCCGCCCGCGAGCGCGATCGCACCGTAGATGCCGCGCGAGCCCGAGGAGGCGGTGACGACCAGACAGCGCGCACGGGCATCGAATGCATCCGGCAGCTGCAGCAGCACCCGATGCGGATGCCGCGCCTCCGGCAGCCAGACCAGGGCGTGGAACTCGCGCCCAGGCACGCTCGGCACAGCGCCATAGACCTCGCCGAAACCACCGCCGGGCGCGAGATCGGCGATGCCGCGCCAGTTGGCCCAGACCGCGCGGCGGCGCAGTTCCGCGGATGTCGGCGCGCTCACATCGGCCAGCGCGGGCGGCGTGGCCTGCTGCAGGCCCGCAAGGCCCAGCCCCGCGCTGAGCAGATCGTCGGGCGCACGATGCGCGCTTTCGCGGACCTCGGACAGACGCATGGAAGGTGCCTTGTTCGGTGCGGGAACGATGGCGCAGGCCGCAAGCGCAAGACAGACGATGAGGGCGGGAGTACGGAGCATGCTCATGCCCGGATGCTCGGAGCGCAGCGCGCGGACAGCCATCGTACTTTGGTACAGCAGCGGATCGAGGCGTGCCAACACTGCCGTGAGACCTGAACACACTGAGCGAGCGGCTCTGGCTCCAGCGAATCCCCAATCCCGAATCCCCAATCCCCGCTGCAAAAAGTGAGGGCGAAGCCGGTTTCCCGGCTTCGCCCTCTGGCCAGACTGTCGCAGCCCCCGCGAACGACAGTCGTGCTCGGTGCGGAAGCGCGGCATGGAGCGCCGTCTTCCGTTGATCAGGGCATCCCTGCCCGCTCCGCCTCCTCCCCTCGGGCGCTGCGCTGACCCAATCCCCCGACCGGCCAGCGCAGCGCGCTGGCTTCAGTTGTATGCCGACTCGCCGTGGGCGCTCAGATCGAGGCCCTCGCGCTGCTCGTCATCGCTCACCCGGAGGCCCAGCACCACGCGGATCAGGCTGAGCGCGACGAAGGTGACGACCGCCGACCAGACGATGGTGATGATCACGGCCTCGGCCTGGATCAGCACCTGCGAGGCGATCGAGAAGTCCTCCGCGCCGCCGCCACCCAGGCTGGGCGCGGCGAACACGCCGGTCAGCAGCGCACCGACGATGCCGCCGACGCCGTGCACGCCGAACACGTCGGCAGTGTCGTCCACGTTTAGCAGGCGCTTCAGGCCGGTGACGCCCCAGAAGCAGACCACGCCGGAAATCAGGCCAATGGCGATCGCCCCCATCACGCCGACGCTGCCGCAGGCCGGAGTGATGGCGACCAAGCCCGCCACCGCACCCGAGGCACCACCGAGCATCGAGGCCTTGCCGCGCAGGATGCCCTCGGCCGCCGACCATGCGACCACGGCCGCGGCCGTCGCCATCAGGGTGTTGATGAAGGCCAGCGCGGTGCCGCCATTGGCTTCGAGGTTGGAGCCGGCGTTGAAACCGAACCAGCCGACCCACAGCAGCGAGGCGCCGACCATCGTCAACACCAGGTTGTGTGGGGTCAGATGCTCACGCCCGTAACCCAGGCGCTTGCCAACCATGTAGGCCGCGACCAGACCCGCCACGCCAGCGTTGATGTGCACCACGGTGCCGCCGGCGAAATCGAGGGCACCCTTCTCGAACAGGTAGCCACCGCCGGCCCAGACCATGTGCGCGATCGGCAGGTAGCAGAAGGTGAACCACAGCACCGCGAACACCAGCACCGACAGGAACTTCATGCGCTCGGCAAATGCGCCGACGATCAGCGCGCAGGTGAGCCCGGCGAAGGTCGACTGGAAGGCGACGAAGATCAGCTCGGGGATCATCACCCCATCGGTGAACGTGGCCGCCAGCGACTCGGTGGTGATGCCCTTCAGGAACAGGGCGTCCAGGCTGCCAATCCAGGCGTTGCCGCCGACGAAGGCGAGGCTGTACCCGTACACCGCCCACAGCACGAGGATCAGCGAGAACACCGTGGTGACCTGCATCAGCACCGACAGCATGTTCTTGGATCGCACCAGGCCGCCATAGAACAGGGCCAGCCCGGGCACGGCCATCATCACCACCAGCAGGGTGGCAACCAGCATCCAGGTGATGTCGCCCTTGTCGACGGTGGGCGCGGGGGCGGCTTCCTCGGCAGCTTCAGCCGGCGCGGGCTCGGCGGCTGCCGCCTCTGCGACGGGCGCGGGCGGCGCTTCCGCGGGTGCGGCCTGTTCCGCGGCAGGTGCGGGTTCGGCAACGGGTGCAGCGTCCTGGGCGATGGCGAAGTGGGTGAACGACAGCAGCGCGGCCAGCAGCAGCGGCGAAACTGCACTGCGCAGGCGGGCGGACAGGTGGCTCGTATTCATGCGTTTCTCCTGTGCGCGCTGATCAGACCGCGTCCGTGCCGGTTTCACCGGTGCGGATGCGGACCACCTGTTCGATGGGCGTGACGAAGATCTTGCCGTCACCGGTCTTGCCGGTGCGGGCGGCCTGGCTGATGGCCTCGATCACCACATCGACGCGGTCCTCGGCCACGGCGGTTTCGATCTTCACCTTGGGCAGGAAGTCGACGACGTACTCGGCGCCGCGATAGAGCTCGGTGTGGCCCTTCTGCCGACCGAAGCCCTTGACTTCGGTGATGGTGATGCCGGACACGCCGGCCTGCGACAGCGCTTCGCGCACTTCGTCGAGCTTGAACGGACGGATGATGGCGGTGACCAGCTTCATCGGCGGATCTCCTGATGCTGCATGCGCATGGCGCTCCCCTTGTGTGTGAATCCCCGAGGAGGGCTTCAGCACAGGGCGTGCCAGCTCGTGCGATGCAACATGGAATCCGGCAACCTTCTGAATTTGCTGCTTATGACCGGATGGGCGCAGCAGCAAAACGCCCCGATCTGGTGCAGCCGCACAGCCAGCTCACCGTACTGGGGCGAATCGCCGCGGCCGGCACTGGACCTTTGCCCTACCGACGCTCGCCGCGACCATGGCTACCATCGCGGGCATGAGCACCCTGCTGATCGCCGACGACCACCCCCTGTTCCGCGCCGCGCTGGCCCAGGCCGTGCGCGGCCTGGACGGTTCGCACGTGGTGCTGGAAGCCGACAGCCTCGACGCCGCCCGCGCTCAGCTCTTGGCGCATGCCGAGATCGACCTGCTGCTGCTCGACCTCAACATGCCGGGCAGCCAGGGCCTGATGGGGCTGGCTGCCCTGCGCGGCGAGTTCCCCGGCGTGGTGGTGCTGATGGTGTCGGCGCAGGACGACCCCGACATCGTGCGCCGCGCCCTGGCCTACGGCGCCGCCGGCTATGTGCCGAAGAGCCTCGACCTCGAAAGCATCCGTGCCGCGCTGGATGCCGTGCTGTCCGGCGAGACCTGGCTGCCGCCGGCGCTGAAATCTGCCGTCGACGCCCAGCCTGCGCGCGACGAAGACCGCGACATCTCCAGCCGCCTGGCGCGGCTGACCCCGCAGCAGATCCGCGTGCTGCAGCTGCTGGCCCAGGGCCGGCTCAACAAGCAGATCGCCGACACGCTCGGCATCCAGGAGCGCACCGTCAAGGCCCACGTCAGCGCGATCTTCGAGCGTCTCGGCGTGCGCAACCGGACCCAGGCGGGGGTGCTGCTGGGGTCGCTGGAGTTGGGGCGGTAGGTGGGAAGCTGGGATTGGGGATTCGAAAGAGCTCTCGTCTTGGCGCTCCCCTTGCCGCAAGGGCAGTTGTTGTTGTTTGCCCACCCGACGCCACCAACTGCGTAAGCGCTGCGCCTGTCTGGAAAAGTCACACAGGACCAGGCACAGCGGAGCACAGGCGCAACGCACTCGATCCCCGAGCGCTAGCATCGGCGAACGCCCGCTTCTACGAATCCCCAATCCCGAATCCCCGATCCCGCTTAGCCTTAGCGATCAGCTCAGGCAAAGTAAGGCATCTCACCCTTCGCATGATCCGTCGCATCGCGCACCGCGCGCACTTCCGGCACGCGCTGCATGAGCGTTTTCTCGACACCATTCTTGAGCGTGTAGTCGACCTGCTTGCAGCCCTGGCAGCCGCCGCCGAAGCGCAGCACGACGATGCCGTCGGCGGTGATCTCTTCGAGGCTGACGCGGCCGCCGTGGCTGGCCACGCCCGGGTTGATTTCGGTGTCGATCACGTGCTGCACGCGCTCTACCAGGCTCGCTTCGGCACCTGGCGGCACGCCCTTGAT
>JBKCVA010000093.1:0-3720 GCA_046318115.1 Lysobacterales bacterium
CCGCTGCAGGGCGCCCTGCATCTGGTCGATCCCGAATCGAGCGCGCTGCGCGAAGTCGACGGCGCGGCCGTGCGCGCGGGCTTTCTGCAGCGCTTCGGCGCCGCGCGTAGTGAGTTCATCGCGAACCTGCAGCAGCGCGGCGTGGCCTGCGTCGAGCACTGGCTGGACCGCTCGGAAGACGTCGCACTACGGGCGCTGTTCGGCCGCGGTGGGCGCATCGACAGCGGTGGCCGCGCATGAGCCTGCTGCTGCCCTCGGCCCTGTTCGCGCTGTTGGCGCTGGCGCTGCCGCTGCTAATCCATCTGCAGCGTCGTCGCCAGACGCCGCCGCCGCGGCTGTTCGCCGCGCTCGCGTACATCGACCCGCAGGCGCGGCCGAAGCAGCGCCTGCGCCTGCGCGATCTCGTGCTTCTGCTGCTGCGTCTGCTGCTGCTGGCGCTGCTGGCCTTCGTGCTGGCACAGCCGCTGCTGCACGGACGCGTCGGTGCGCCCTGGGTGCTGCTGTGGCCGGGGCTGGATGTCGCGCAGATCGGCGCGGTGCAAAAAGACGCCGAGCTGCGCTGGCTGGCGCCGGGCTTTCCGCCGGTCGACGCCGCGTCGGCGCCGGTCGCTGAGCAGCCCCTCAGCCTGCTGCGCCAGCTCGCCTTCGAGCGCCCGCGCGAACAGGCGATCGAGGTGCGTGTTCCGCGGGAGATCGAGGGCTGGGACGGTGTATCGCTGCAGCTGGGGCGTGAGATCACGTGGACGGTGCTGCCGGTGGCGTTGCCGGCGGTGCCTCGCGAGGCGCAGGTTTTGCGCGTCGCGGTGCAGACGATGGATGAGGTCGAGAACGAACAGCGCCAGGCGCTGGCGGCGCTGCGCGCCTACTTCGAGGGCTTGGCTGAGGGCACGCCGCTGCAGCTCGTCGAGGCGGGAGAGGCGCCGCCCGCGAACGGTGTCGATGCGCTGTGGGTGATCGCATCGATGAAGACACACCCGCAGCAACACACAGCAGAGTCGGCACAGGCACGATCGCTGGAATACGCCGCGGACGACGAAGCGCGCCGCGAGGACAGCGCGCCGGGCGCTGGTGTCGGGGCCGAGGCCATGGGCGCGGCATCAGCGGGCCAGGACAGCGGTGACCGGGGCGAGCGTGCAGCTCCGGTGGGTCAAGACCCACCCTATGGGATCGCGGAGCGTGCGCTGGGATCGCTGTCACCGTCCTGGCGGGCGTGGCTGCGCAAGGGTGGCCGCGCCTTGATCAGCGGCTTGGACGGCAGCCGAACGTTCCCGTCCGACTCCGGGCGTGAAGCGATGCAGGCCGCGGCGCTGGCGGCGCTGGATGCCCGCGCCGACACGCTCTGGCGCGGCGAGCGCGCGACGCTGCGCCGTGTGCTGATCAACGGCGCCGAGCTGCGCCTGCTCGACTGCCCGCTCGACGCGCGCTGCCTGCCCGAGCTGCTGGCGCCGGATTTTCCAAGTCTGCTGCAGGGCTGGCTGGAAGCCGAGCGCGCGCCGGCTTCGCGCATCGACGCAGACCTGATCGCGCCCAGCGCCGAGGGACTGCCGCCACAGCCCGCGGGCACGCCGCTGCGCGATGCGCTGATCCTCGTGCTGCTGCTTCTGTTGTTGGCCGAGCGCTGGCTGGCGGCGACGCGGAGGCCCGCATGAGCGCGCCGATGTCCGCCTCGGCGACCCAAGCATTTGTGCCCAGCGGTGCTGCGCAAGCCCTGCTGCGGCGCGTGCGGCGGCTGGGTCTGATCGAGGCCGCGCTGTGGGTGCTGCCGGCCTGGGCGCTGCTGCGTTTTGCGTCCGCCCCCTGGCCAGCGCTGTCGACCGATCTCGCGGCATTGCTGGTGCTGCTCGCCATCGCCGCCCTGCGCACTCGCCAGCGCAGCACAACGTGGCTGGCGAAGCGGCTCAACCAGCGCCTGCCGAGCTTCGAGGACAGCGCCGGCCTGCTGTTCACGCCCGGAACGGGTGTCTTGGCCGCCCTGCAGCGGCAGCGGCTGGAGCAGCGCCTGCCGCGGGCGACGCTGGCCGCGCTGGAGCTGCGCGCGCACTCGCCGTGGATGCTGCTGCCGATCCTGCTGGCCGCGGCCGTACTGCTGCTGCCCGCGCAGCGCATGCAGGGATCGACCTCGCCCGCTGCGCGCGAGGCAGCGGCCGCGGCAGCCGACGCGCCATTCGGCCCGCCGAGTCTTCAGTCCACCGAGGTGCGCATCAGGCCGCCGCGCTACACCGGCCTGACCGAGGCCGCGCAGGCTGCGCTGGACATCGAAGCCGTGGCCGGCAGCCGCATCGACTGGTCGCTCGGTATCGAGCCCGCACCGTCCACGGCCGCCCTGGTGTTCATCGACGGTCGCCGCATCGAGCTGCGGCTGGAAGAGGCACGCTGGCGCGGCAGTGATACGCCCGAGGCAAGCAGCCGCTACCGCGTCGAGATCGACGGCGCGGTGCTCGGCCTCGACGACGCTGCCGCACGCCTTGAACTGAAGCCCGACCAACCGCCGCAGATCCGCGTCCGCCGTCCCGGTCAGACCCTGAACATTGTCGAGTCCGCCGCTGCCATGGAACTCGACATCGAGGCCAGCGACGACTTCGGCCTGGGCGCGGCCGAGCTGCTGCTGACGCTGGCGAAGGGCGACGGCGAGCTGGTCGAGGTCAGCGAGCAGCGTCTGGCCCTGCGCGGCGAGGGCGATGCGCGCAGCCGGCGCTACCTGCGCCGACTCGATCTCGGAGCACTCGGCTTCGAGACCGGCAATGACCTGATCCTGCGCGTCGAGGTGCTGGACAGCCTGGGCCAGCGCGCGCGCAGCCCCAGCTACATCCTGCGCTGGCCCAAGCTGCGCGACACCGAGGGCGAGGGCGTCGAGGGCTTCGTGCAGCGCACCCTGCCGGCCTACTTCCGCAGCCAGCGCCAGATCATCATCGACACCGAGGCCCTGATCGCCGAACGCGCGGCGCTGCAGCGCGAGCGCCTGCTGGCGCGCAGCGACAGCATCGGTGTCGACCAGCGCCTGCTGCGCCTGCGCTACGGCGAGTTCCTCGGCGAGGAGGTCGAGACCGAGGGCCCGCTGCTGCCCGAGGGTCACAGCTTCGACGACGGCCACGGTCACGCCGACCCGGCCAGCTTTGGCGACGCCGCCTCGCTGGTGCGCGCCTACGGCCACATGCACGATCAGGAGGAGGGCACCACGCTGTTCGACCCGGTGACCCGTGAGCGTCTGCGCTCGGCCCTGCGCGAGATGTGGCAGAGCGAGCTGCACCTGCGCATGGGTGATCCGGTGGTGGCGCTGCCCTACCAGTACCGCGCCTTGGACCTGATCAAGCAGATCCAGCAGGCCAGCCGCATCTACCTCGCCCGCGTCGGTCTGGAGCTGCCGCCGATCATGTTTTCGCGGCGGCTCACCGGCGATCGTTCGACGGCCGTACGTCCGGGCGATCCGCTGCGCGCGGCCGAGCGCAGCGATGCGGCGCTGGTGGGGTTGTTTTCGGCCCTGGCGGGCCGGGGATTGGGGATTGGGGATTCGGGATTCGCTGAGGGCGAGGCCGATGGCGAGGCTGCGCTTCGTCCCGAGGCGCTCAATGCCTTTGAAGCCTGGCTCACGGAGCAGCCGATCGAATCGACGCTGGACCTGCGCGAGCGCTTCGACCGCGTGCGCCGCGATCCGGACTGCGCGGACTGCCGCGCGGCCCTGGCTTCGAGCCTGTGGCAGCGGATCGCGCCACCGCCGCAGGG
>JBKCVA010000094.1:0-53556 GCA_046318115.1 Lysobacterales bacterium
GCCCGCAACATGGGCACCCTGGTCGACCGCACCCGGCGCGAACTCTCCGACGCCGACATCCAGAAGATCGCCGACACCTACCACGCCTGGCGCAGCGCCTGCCCTTCCCCCTCTCCCCTCGTGGGAGAGGGCCGGGGAGAGGGGGCGCACTCGCCCCACTCCTATCTTGACATCCACGTCTTCTGCAAATCCGCCACGCTCGACGAAATCCGCAAGCACGGCCACGTGCTCACCCCCGGCCGCTACGTCGGCGCGGAAGCCGCCGAGGACGATGGCGAAGCCTTCGCCGACAAGATGCAGCGGCTGAGCGCCCAGTGGCGAGAGCAGCAGCAGGAAGCGGCGCGGCTGGATAAGGCGATTGAGGCCAACCTGCGGGAGCTTGGGTATGGCGGGTGAAGGCGCTTTCGCGCCCGCCGAGGAATTGGGCGGTCTTCCGAATGGTTGGCAGTGGAAACAGGTAAGAGACCTCGTCGACAAAGACAGAGGAATTTGTTATGGGATCGTGCAGCCTGGCAAACATGATCCTGCCGGAGTTCCCATGGTCAACTCGCAGGAGGTCTTTGGCGGGAGAGTTTCGCAAACGATTGGATTCAAGGTTTCAAGAGAACTCCACCAGAAATACCGACGCTCAATGATTCGAGGCGGTGAAGTTCTGCTCACCCTTGTCGGCGCAAATTTCGGGCAGGTCGCGGTCGCTCCCCCGCATCTGGAAGGATTCAACTGCTCGCGCGCGGTCGGCCTTCTGCCAGTTGTTGAATGCCCTGACTTCGTTGCGATGTGCCTTCGCTCAAGATTTGTGCGTCGATACATGGACAACTGGGCGAACACCACAGCCCAGCCGACGTTCAATTTGGCAGATGTGGCCAGCCTGCCGATCCCGTGGCCCCCGCTACCCGAAAGACTCGCCATCGCCCACATCCTCGGCACGCTGGACGACAAGGTCGAACTCAACCGCCGCCGCAACCAGACCCTTGAGGCCATGGCCCACGCCCTGTTCAAGGACTGGTTCGTCGACTTCGGCCCCGTCCGCGCCAAGATGGAAGCCCGCGAACCCTACCTCCCCGCCGACCTCTGGCAGCTCTTCCCCGACCGCCTTGATGACGAAGGCAAGCCGGAGGGATGGGAGAAGCGGCCAATCTACGAGTTTTCGAATGTCGTCTACGGTGCGCCGTTCGCGTCAAATCAGTTCAACACAGCGGGATCAGGCTTGCCGCTCATCCGAATCAGGGACTTGGCATCTCAGGAACCGAGCGTTTGGACTGAGGAAGTTCATCCCAAAGGTCACCTGATTGAGCCGGGCGATATTGTGGTTGGCATGGATGGTGAGTTTCGGCTTCACATTTGGAAAGGACAGCCTGCATGGTTGAACCAACGGGTCTGCCACTTCGAGCCGTTGCGAGGGGTTCCCTCCTCTTTCCTCGTCGGCGCGCTCGCCGAGCCGCTTGCGTTCTTCGAGCGCGGGAAAGTCGGCACCACCGTTATCCATCTAGGAAAGGGCGATATTGATACATTTCGCTTGCTCCATCCCGGGGACAACGTGCTACACGCATTTGCTGGTGCCGCAGAGCCGTGGGTCGCCGAGACGGTGCGAAACGCACTCGAATCGCGCACCCTCGCCGATCTTCGTGACACCCTGCTCCCCAAACTGATCTCAGGCGAGCTCCGCATTAAGGATGCCGAGCGCTTCATGGACCGTGTAGCGCCGCCAGCGCCAAGCCAAGCCGCGAGCGCGTCATGACATCGAGCCCCACCAGCCTTCCAGCCTGGAACAGTGCGGGCGTGCTGCCGCCCATCCGCCCAAGCGCGCCCGGCCACAGCGGGGATCGCTCGCCGTACGGCGTGGGCTTGGCGGCGCTGGTGGATCGCTTTGCCACCTCGCCCGAACGCAGAGCGATACTCGACGGCCTGCTGCGGTTTCGCGCTGCTCTGCATGCGGCCGGTCTCACGACCGGCTTCCAGTGGCTGGACGGCAGCTTTATTGAGCAGGTCGAGTTGACGGAGCGCCGGCCACCGCGCGATGTGGACGTAGTGACCTTCTTCGAGATGCCGAAGGGCCTGGATCAACGAACGCTGGCCCAGCGACACGGGTCGCTATTCGACCAGAAGCACGCCAAGACGCACTACGCGATGGATGCCTATTTCGCCGAGCTCGGGCAGCCGACAGATGAGTGGCAGGTCAAGACCATCACCTACTGGTACAGCCTGTGGTCGCACCGTCGAGACGGGCTCTGGAAAGGGTTTGTGCAGGTCGATTTGGACCCTTCGCAGGATTGCGATGCCCGGGCGATCCTGAACCTCGCGGGAGGCCCTCACCATGACTGACGCTCGACTGAGCATCGCCTCGGAGATCCGCGAGCTGGAAAGCCTGCTCGCCGCCATTCCGGAAAGCAGGGTCATCGAGCGCATGAGTTTGGAATCGAGGCTGGAAGCCGCCAAGGCGGCGCTCGCCGCCGTAACGCAGGGCCCGGCATCGAAAACCCGACTCACCTTTCGGGGCAGGCCGGTGGTCGGCAGCCACGGAATAGCCGCGGATTTTGGCGGCAAGGCCGCTGGCGCCTTTTCGGATGCATTCGCAGCCGTTGCCGCGGCGCTGAGTGAGGGGCTTCAGGCCATGGGCCCGATACCGGGGCGCGACAAGCATCAACTGCTGATCACCGGCACCGCGATGGGCTCCTTCGGTTTCGAGTTCGAACTGCCCGCAGCGGAGCCGGGATTGTTCCCTGCGTCCGAGAAAGCGAACGAGGCCATGGCCAAGATCGAAGCCCTGCTCCGCTTGGCCGCCGAGGGCAGCGACGACGCGGTTGCAGAGGTGATCGAAGAGGTGCACCCGCGTGCGGTGCGAAAGGTGCACGACTTCCTTGAGCTGCTGGTCCAGCAGCAAGCCTGGTGCGGGCTGGAGTTTGGCGAGCGCTCCTTTCGCTACGCCGACTTCGAGCAGATCAAGGCCTCCTGCGAGCGCCTGAAGGACTCGAATATCCACGAGTCTGTAGAAACCTTCCACGGCGAGTTCCAAGGCGTTCTGCCAACCGGGCGAACCTTCGAGTTCCGGCTGGCAGACCAGGCGGGATTGATCCGAGGCAAGGTCGATCAGGGCATCGACGAACCTGAGGTGCTCAACCGCGAATGGCTGCACAAGCCGGTGACCGTGACCTTGAACGTTATGCAAGTCGGGCAAGGCCGGCCGCGCTTCACCCTGATGAGCCTGGATGACCTGCACGCATGAGCCTTGACTGGTGTGCCGGGATTCGGGAGGCCTGCAGCCACTGGCGCGATGCGCCGATGCTGCAGCAAGCCTTCGAAGCGCTTGAGCAAACGCTGGAGCAAAACAACGACGCCTGTATCGACTGCGCGAAGAGCATCGTCGAGGTCGTTTGCCGAGTCATCGTCGAGAGCTTCCACACCCCACTTGCCCCGCTCAGGCCCGCGCAGGAAACGCCGACGCTCTCGCTTTGGCTGAGCGCGGCCGTGCGCGCGCTGAAGCTGGGCGACGTCCGCGACGAGAAGTTTCAGAAGCTGGTCTCCAGCCACCACAAGCTGGCTGGCGCGTTGAACGACCTGCGCAATCAGGCAGGTACCGCCAGTCATGGTAGAGATCCCTATCTGGAGCGACTGGCCGTCCACCATCGCCGCTCGGCGGTACTCGCCGCGGACGCCATCGTGGCCTTCCTGCACAAGGCTTATCTGGACGCGCAACTGGACCCCACCAGCTCGCGCGAGCCCTGGGAGCGTTTCGCGGACAGCAACGCGCTCATCGATGCGCACGTGGGGCTTGCCGTTGAGACCGACGAAGAGGGTGTGGCCAGCCTGCGAGTCCTGCTACCAGGCGGTGATGTTCTGGCGCTGAATATTGAGGTCAGTCGCTTGCTGTATCTTTTCGACCGCACTGCCTATGTCGAGGCATTGAATGCCGCGAGCAGTGCGAGCAGTCAGGAAATGGCTAGGACCCCTGAGGCCCTATGAGCCCGCCATACCAGCCCCCCTACACCCTCGCCCCACGCACCGTGACGCTGATCGCGCGCATTGCCGAGGCGGTCGGTCAGCTGTCGGTGCGGCTGGGGGATGCGCGCGATCTGCGCCTGCGCCGTATCAACCGCATCCGCACCATCCAGGGCTCGCTGGCCATCGAGGGCAATACGCTGAGCGAGGGGCAGATCAGCGCCATTCTCGATGGCAAGCGAGTGATCGCGCCGCCGCGCGAAATCCAGGAGGCGCGCAACGCGATTGCGGCCTACGACCGGTTGGCGCAGTGGCGGCCGGAGTCTGCAGCGGACCTGCTTGCGGCGCATCGCACCTTGATGGCGGGCTTGATCGACGATTGCGGCAAGTGGCGCGGCGGCGGGGTGGGGGTGATGGCGGGGGATCAGGTGATTCACATGGCGCCGCCCGCCCAGCGGGTGCCGCTGCTGATGGAGCAGTTGCTGGGCTGGTTGGCGACCACTGACGCCCATCCGTTGATCGCAAGCGCGGTGTTCCACTACGAGTTCGAGTTCATCCACCCGTTCAGCGATGGCAACGGACGCATGGGGCGGCTGTGGCAGACGCTGATCCTCACCCGCTGGACGCCGCTGTTTGCCGATATTCCGGTGGAAAGCTTGGTGTACGAGCATCAGGCCGACTACTACCGGGCGATTCAGGCCAGCACGGTGCAGAGCGACGCGGCGCCCTTTGTCGAGTTCATGTTGAGCCGGATCCTTGAGGCCCTGGCCGCGGCCACCCCCCAAGTCGCCCCCTCAGTCACCCCCCAAGTCGAACGCTTGCTGGCGGTGCTCCAGGGTGAGATCAGCCGTGACGCCCTGCAAAGCGCGCTGGGGCTGCACGATCGCAAGTCGTTCCGCGAGCGTTACTTGAACCCGGCACTGGCACAGGGCCTGATCGAAATGAGTCTCCCGGACAAGCCCAACAGCCGTCTGCAGAAGTACCGACTGACCGACCGCGGCCGCGAGCAGCGGCAGCAGCTGAAGGAGTCGTAGTCATGGCCTTTCTCTCCGAAGCCCAACTCGAAGCCGCGCTGCTGCAGCAGCTCAGCGCGCTCGGCTACGCCTGCGCTTCGGATGAGCTCATCGGCCCCGACGGCAAGCAGCCCGAGCGCGAGGCCTACGACGAGGTGGTGCTGAGCGCGCGCCTGCATGCGGCGGTGGCGCGCTTGAACCCCAGCTTGCCGCCCGAGGCCCTGGCCGATGCCGTTCGGCAGCTGACGCAGTCGGAGTTCCCTGCCCTGCTGGAGGAAAACCGCCGCATCCATCGCCTGCTGATCGAAGGCGCAGACGTGGAGTACTACGCCGAAGACGGCACGCTGAGCGCCGGCAAGGTGCGGCTGCTCGACTTCGAGCGTCCGGACAACAACGACTGGCTGGCGGTGCAGCAGCTGACCGTGGTGGCCGGGCCCAACAAGCGCCGACCGGATGTCGTGGTGTTCGTCAATGGTCTGCCGCTGGCGGTGCTGGAGCTGAAGGCTCCGGGTGGGGAGAGCGCGACGCTTCTTGGCGCGTTCAATCAGCTGCAAACCTACAAGCAGCAGGTGCCGGCGCTGTTCCGCAGCAATGCGCTGCTGGTGACCTCCGACGGGCTGTCGGCGCGGGTGGGCTCGCTGTCGGCGGATTTCGAGCGCTTCATGCCCTGGCGCACCACCGATGGCGCGCGCATCGAACCCAAGGGCAGCCCCGAGATGGCCACGCTGGTCGAGGGCGTGTTCGAGCGGGGGCGCTTTCTGGACCTGCTGCGCCACTTCACCGTGTTCGGCGAAGCCAGCAGCGGGCTGATCAAGATCATCGCCGGCTACCACCAGTTCCATGCGGTCAAGCGCGCGGTGGCCTCGACGCTGCGGGCCAGCCGGGCGAAATGGCAGGCCGAAGACCCGGCCCTGTACGGCCTGCCCAGCGTCAAGGACCAGCCCGCAGGCGACCGCAAGGCGGGCGTGATCTGGCACACCCAGGGCTCCGGCAAGAGCCTGCTGATGGCCTTCTACGCGGGCCTGCTGGTGCTGGAGCCGCGCATGGCCAACCCCACCCTGGTGGTGTTGACCGACCGCAACGATCTCGACGACCAGCTCTTCGCCACCTTCGCGATGTGCCGCGATCTGCTGCGGCAGACGCCGGTGCAGGCGCAGGATCGCGAGCATCTGCGAAGCCTGCTGGCGCGCGCTTCGGGCGGTGTCATCTTCACCACCCTGCAGAAGTTCTCGCCGGCAGTGGATGAAGCAGACTTCCCAACCCTGACCAACCGCGCGAATGTCGTAGTGATCGCCGATGAGGCGCACCGCAGCCAGTACGGATTCAAGGCGAAGGTGGCCGGCAAGACCGGAGAGATCGCCTACGGCTTCGCCAAGTACCTGCGCGATGCCCTGCCTCAGGCCTCTTTCATCGGCTTCACCGGCACGCCGATCGAGGCCAGCGACATCAACACGCCGGCGGTGTTCGGCCACTACATCGACATCTACGACATCAGCCGCGCGGTGGAGGACGGCGCCACCGTGCCGATCTACTACGAGTCGCGGCTGGCCCGCATCGAGCTGGACGCCGACCAACGGCCGCACATCGATGCGGAGATCGAGGCCCTGCTGGAAGACGAGGACGAACCCAAGGCCGAGCGCGTCAAACAGAAATGGAGCACGGTCGAAGCCCTGGTCGGCAGCGAGAAGCGGCTGGCGCTGGTGGCTGCCGATCTGGCGCAGCACTTCGAGGATCGCGTAGCCGCGCTGCAGGGCAAGGCCATGGTGGTGTGTATGAGCCGACGCATCTGTGTGGCCCTGTACGAGGAGATCATCAAGCTGCGGCCCGACTGGCACAGCCCTGACGACAACGCCGGCAGCCTCAAGATCGTGATGACTGGTGCGGCGTCCGATCCGGTTGAATGGCAGCAGCACATCGGCAACAAGGCGCGGCGCGATCTGTTGGCCAAGCGTGCGCGCGAGCCGAAGGACGCGCTCAAGCTGGTGATCGTGCGCGACATGTGGCTGACCGGCTTCGACGCACCCAGCATGCACACCATGTACATCGACAAGCCGATGCGCGGCCACGGCCTGATGCAGGCCATCGCCCGCGTCAACCGTGTGTTTCGCGACAAGCCGGCGGGCTTGATCGTTGACTACATCGGCATCGCCCAGAATCTGAAATCCGCGCTGGCCCAGTACTCGAAGCCCGACCAGGACAAGACCGGCATCGATGAGGCGCAAGCCGTGGCGGTGCTGCTGGAGAAGTACGAGATCGTGGGCGCCATGTTCCACGGCTTCGATTACCGCACGGGTTTGGGTGGCTCGCCCAGCGACCGCCTTGCGATGATGGCGGGCGCCATCGAATGGATACTCGACAAGCAACAGGAGTGGGCCGCTGCCGAGCAGACGCCTGAGGGCAAGAAGCAGGCGCAGCGGCGCTTCGCCGATGGCGTACTGGGCCTGTCGAAAGCCTTCGCCCTGGCTGCGAGCTCGGATGAGGCGCGCGGAATCCGCGAGGAAGTCGGTTTCTTCCAGGCGATTCGCGCAGCCCTGGTCAAGTCGTCGGCGGGCCCGGGCCTTGCCCGGCAAGATCGCGAGCTGGCCATCCAGCAGATCGTCAGCCGTGCGGTGGTGTCCACCGAGATCGTCGACATTCTTGCGGCGGCCGGCATCCAGACGCCCGACCTCTCGATCCTCTCCGACGAGTTTCTGCTGGAAGTGCAGCAGATGGAGAAGAAGAACCTTGCGCTTGAAGCGCTGCGCAAGCTGCTCAATGACAGCATCCGCTCGCGCACGCGCACCAATGTCGTCGAGACGCGCGCGTTCTCGCAGCGTCTGGAAGACGCCATCGCCCGCTACCACGCCAACGCCATCACCACCGCCGAGGTGCTGCAGGAGCTGATCCGACTGGCCCGAGACATTCGCGCGGCGCGCAGTCGCGGCGAGGAGCAGGGCTTGTCGGACGACGAGATCGCCTTCTACGACGCGCTGGCGGAAAACGCGTCCGCGGTGGAAGTGATGGGCGATGACAAGCTGCGGGTGATTGCGCACGAGCTGCTGGTCTCGCTGCGTGAGAATGTCGCCGTCGATTGGGCGCACCGCGAGTCGGCCCGCGCCCGGCTGCGCGTGCTGGTCAAGCGCATCCTGCGCAAGTACGGCTACCCGCCCGACCTGCAGGACGCCGCAGTGCAGACCGTGTTGCAGCAGGCCGAGGTGCTGTCGGCGTCTTGGCTGCCGGGGCATGCGGGCCGGTAAGTTGTCTGGCCGGGCATGCTCTTCGCCGACTCCAGTTAGCACGCTTTGACCGGCGGCGAACGACCCGCCCATCATCACAAGAAGCGAGAACCTGACCGTGGCATCCAAACGCAGCACCCCCAGCTGGTCCGACCTCAAGGCCAGGCTTGCAGACCTCGACCGCGCCGAGCTGGTCGCCTTGGTGCAGGCGCTGTATGCCGCCAATCGCGACAATCAGGCCTTCCTGCATGCTCGTTTCGCACTGGGCGAGGATGTGCTGAAGCCCTACAAGCTCACGATCGACCGCTGGCTCTGGCCGGACGTGTTCAAGAATCAGGACATCTCGGTGGCCAAGGCCAAGAAAGCCATTGCCGACTACAGGAAAGCCGTCGGACAACCGGAAGGGCTGGCCGAACTGATGGTGTTCTTCTGCGAGCGTGCGGCCGGTTTCAGTGCGGACGTGGGTCTGCAGGACGAAGGCTTGTTCGATGCACTGGTGCGCATGTTCGCGCAGGCGCTGAAGACGATCGAAGTCCTGCCTGAGGCGCAGCGCCAGGAACTGTGGGACCGTCTGGACGCTGTCCGCCACACCAGCCACAACCTTGGCTACGGCGTCGGCGATGAGATGGACAGCCTGCTGAGCGAGAGCGCGAAGCGCTGAGCCTCGGTATGCACCACACCACCCTCACCACCCTCCGCGACCGTCACCCCGCCTGGCGCCTGCTGGCCTCGAAGCATGCGCCGCTGGTGGCGAGTTTCCTGCACCGCGCGTTCGTGGCGCCGAATGTGCGGGTGATGAGCGAAGCCGATCTCGCCGAGTCGCTGGAGGACGAGCTGTTCGCCCTGCGCGAGCAGTACGGCCATGAGGCTTACCCCAAGGCGGCGCTGGAGTATCTGAACGACTGGGCGACGCCGGACAAGGCCTGGCTGCGCAAGTTCTACAAGCCGGGCACCGATGAGGCGCAGTTCGATCTGACGCCGGCCACCGAAAAAGCCATCGCCTGGCTGCAGTCGCTGACCGAGCGTGCGTTCGTCGGCACCGAGTCGCGACTGCTCACCCTGTTCGCGCTGCTGGAGCAGATCAGCGCCGGCACCGAGATCGACCCGGTCAAACGCGTGGACGAGCTGCGCCGCAAGCGCGCCGAGATCGATGCCGAGATCGCCCGCGTCGAAGCCGGCGATGTGGCGTTGATGGACGACACTGCGGTGCGCGATCGCTTCCAGCAGTTCCAGCAGCTGGCGCGCGAGCTGCTGGCCGACTTCCGCGAGGTGGAGCACAACTTCCGCCTGCTCGATCGCAAGGTGCGCGAGAAGATCGCGCTGTGGGAGGGTTCGAAGGGTGCCCTGCTCGACGAAATCATGGGCGAGCGCGATGCGATCGGTGACTCCGACCAGGGCCGCAGCTTCCGCGCCTTCTGGGACTTTCTGATGTCCAGCCGACGCCAGGAGGAGCTGTCGCAGCGTCTGGATACCGTGCTGGCGCTGCCGGCGGTGAGCGAGCTGAAGCCCGAGCCGCGCACGCGTCGCGTGCATCACGACTGGCTGGAAGCCGGCGAGCACACCCAGCGCACGGTGGCCCAGCTCTCGCAGCAGCTGCGGCGCTTTCTCGACGACCGCGCCTTCCTGGAGAACCGCCGCATTCTCGATCTGCTGCACGGCATCGAGAGCAAAGCGCTCGGCCTGCGCGAGGCAGCACCTGCCGGCACCATCATGCACATCGACGACATGGGCGCAGAGGTCGAGCTGCCGCTGGAGCGCCCGCTGTTCACGCCCAGCGTCAAGCCGCGTCTCGCCGCGCTGGCGCTGGAGCTGGGCGAGGACGAAGTCGACACAGCGCGTCTGTTCGATCAGATCGTGGTCGACAAGGCGCGCCTGCGCGCGACCCTGCAGCGCGCTCTGCGCCAGCAGTCGCAGATCAGCCTGCGCGAGTTGCTCGACAGCGCGCCCCTGCAGCAGGGTTTGGCGGAACTGGTGGCCTACCTGGAGCTGGCCCACGCCGACAGCAGCGGCGACACTCTCGATGGCCTGCGCGCGCTCGTCGACGAAACCGTGGACGAGCCGATCCGCTGGCAGGCCATCAATGCAACTGGCGAGGCAGTGACGCGCGAAGCGCGCCTGCCGTGCGTGATCTTTGCGCGCTGATCACGATGAGCAGCGCGAACGGAAACTCAATGAGCGAAGACCTGCAAGACATCGACACGGCTGAGGCCGCGAACACGCCGGCACCTGCCGTGCCGGAGCTGTCGCAGCTGCTGGTGCACCTGCTGAAGGGCGTGCTCTACCGCGATGACGACGAGAAGCTCTGGGCCAGCCTGCTGCGTCTGCAGGCGCGGGTGCGCGAGCAGGCCGTGGTGCTGCTGCTGGATCTGGTGCTGGACGAGGCCGAGGGCTATGCCTATCTGAAGAGTCGGCCCGATCCGGACGAGTCCGATGCCGCGCCACGCCTGCCGCGGCTGATCGCGCGGCGTCCGCTGTCGTATCCGGTCAGCCTGATGCTGGCCCTGCTGCGCAAGCGTCTGGCCGAGTTCGATGCCGGCGGCGGCGATACGCGTCTGGTGCTGTCGCGCGAGGAGATCGCCGAACTCCTGCGGGTTTTCCTGCCCGATGGCAGCAACGAGGCGCGTCTGATCGACCAGGTGGACGCGACGATTTCCAAGGTGGTCGACCTGGGCTTTCTGCGCAAGCTGAAACCTGCTGCCGGCGGCGCCCAGGACCGCGGCCACTACGAGGTGCGGCGCATTCTGAAGGCCTTTGTCGACGCGCAGTGGCTGGCCGAGTTCGATGCGCGCCTGGAGGTCTACCGCACTGCCCTGTCGGCCGGCACAGGCAAGGGCGACTCCGATGCTTGAGGCGCCGACGCTCGGCCTGAGCTTTGTCTCCGACGACAGCCGCGTCGGCTTTCGCCTGCAAACGCTCGAAGTACTGAACTGGGGCACCTTCGACAAGCGCGTCTGGCGCTACGCGCTCGATGGGCGCAATGGCCTGCTCACCGGCGACATCGGTTCGGGCAAGTCCACCCTCGTCGATGCCCTCACCACCCTGCTGGTGCCGGCGCATCGCGTGGCCTACAACAAGGCGGCCGGCGCCGACGCGCGCGAGCGCTCGCTGCGCTCCTATGTGCTGGGTCATTACAAAAGCGAGCGCAACGAAGTCACCGGCAGCGCCAAGCCGGTGGCGCTGCGCGATGCGTCGAGCTACTCGGTCATCCTCGGCGTGTTCCGCAACGAGGGCTACGACCAGGCGGTGACCCTGGCCCAGGTGTTCTGGCTGAAGGACCCGGGCGGCCCGCCTGCGCGCCTGTTCGTGGCGGCCGAGCGTGCACTCGGCATCGCCGAAGACTTCAGCGGCTTCGGCAGCGACATCACCGGCCTGCGCAAGAAGCTGCGCGCCAGCGGCTGCGAGCTGTTCGACGGCTTTCCGCCCTACGGCGCCTGGTTCCGTCGCCGCTTCGGCATCGAGCACGAGCAGGCCCTGGAGCTGTTCCATCAGACGGTGTCGATGAAGTCCGTGGGCAACCTCACCGACTTCGTGCGCAGCCACATGCTGGAGCCCTTCGATGTCGGCAGCCGCATCGAGGCATTGATCCGCCACTTCGACGATCTGGACCGCGCGCATCAGGCTGTGCTCAAGGCCAAGCGTCAGGTCGATCTGCTGACGCCCTTGGTGGCCGACGGCGAGCGCCATCGCGCGCTGGTGGCCGAGGTGCAGGGATGGCGCGAGGCACGCGACCAGCTGCGGCCCTACTTCGCGCGCCTCAAGGGCGAACTGCTGGATCGACGTCTGGGCCTGCTGGCCGAAGACGCCACGCGTCTGGATGCGCAGATCGAGCGCATGGAAAACCAGCGTGAGGCCGAGCGCGTGGAGGTCTCGCGCCTGGAGCGCGCCCTGCGCGACAAGGGCGGCGACCGCCTCGAAGAGCTGGCCGCGGAGATCCGTCGACTGGAGCAGGAGAAAGAACAGCGCCAGCAGAAGGCGCAGCGACATCAGAGCCTGCTGGCGCGCATCGACGAGCCGGCGCCTGCGGATGAAGCCGGCTTTCTGATCCAGCAGCAGGGCATCAGCCAGCGCGCCGAGGGTCTGCGTGCACGTCTGTCTGATCTCGACAACCGCGAGCGCGAGGAAGACTTCGCCTTCCGTCGCGGCCGCGAGGACAACGCGGCGCTGACCGAAGAGATCGAAAGCCTGCAGCGTCGGAAGAGCAATATCGACACCGCGCAGGTACGCATTCGCGATGCCCTGTGCGCGGCGCTGGGTATTGGCGAGGACGAACTTCCCTTCGCCGGCGAGCTGATCCAGGTGCGCGAGGACGAACGCGACTGGGAAGGTGCCGCCGAGCGCCTGTTGCGCGGCTTCGGCCTCGCCCTGCTCGTTCCTGAGGCGCACTACAGGGCCGTGGCCGAGTGGGTGGATCGCCAGCATCTCGGCGCGCGGCTTGTGTACTTTCACGTGCGCCCGCGCAAGGCCGCGCAGGCCGCGAACCTGCATCCGCAGTCGCTGGTTCGGAAGCTGCTGATCAAGCCGGATTCGCCCCACTACGAATGGCTGGAGCAGGAGCTGCGCCAGCGCTTCGATGTGGCCTGCTGCGACAGCGCCGAGCAGTTCCGCCGCGAGGCCCGCGCCATTACCCGCGCCGGTCAGATCAAGGACCCCAGCGGACGCCACGAGAAGGACGACCGCAGCCGCATCGACGATCGCAGTCGCTATGTGCTGGGCTGGAGCAATGCCGACAAGCTGCGCGCGCTGCGCGATCAGCGCCAGCAGCTGCAGGAGCGCCTCGCCAGCCTGGCGCAGCGCATCGCCGAGCTGCAGCAGGCGCGCAAGGCGCTGCAGGGCCAGCTGGATGCGCTCAGCAAGCTGGAAGAGTTCACCCGCTACGCCGACATCGATTGGATGTCGCTGGCGCGCCAGATCGCGGCGCTGAGTGAAGAGCGCGCGCGGCTGGAAGCGGCCTCCGATGCGCTGCAGGAGCTCGCGCGCCAGCTGCAGGAAGTGCAGGCGCGGCTCAGCGACGTGGAGCAGAAGCGCTCCGAAGCGCTGGGCAGGCGCGGCGAGCTGAAGAGCAAGCGCGAGGCCGCGCAGGCGCTGCGCGAACAGGCTACGGCGCTATGGAACGAGGCGCCGCTGTCGGACACGCAGTTCGCACGGCTGGAAGGCTGGCGTGCGCAGGCGCTGGGTGAGCATCAGCTGTCGGTGGAGTCCTGCGACAACCGCGAGCAGGATCTGCGGCGCTGGCTGCAGGAGCGCATCGACGCCGAAGACAGGCGTCTGGCGCGGCTCACCGAGCGCATCGTCAACGCCATGCGCGGCTTCAAGGAAGAGTTCAAGGCCGAGACCGTTGAGACCGACGTCAGCCTGGCCGCCCTGCCCGAGTACGAGCGCATGCTCGCCGGCCTGCGCGGCGACGACCTTCCGCGCTTCGAGGCGCGCTTCAAGGAGCTGCTGAACGTCAACACGATCAACGAGATCGCGAACTTCAACGCACAGCTGGCGCGCGAGCGCGAGACGATCAAGGAGCGCGTCGACTTCATCAACCAGTCGCTGGAGGCGATCGACTACAACCCCGGGCGCTACATCAAGCTGGTGGCGCAGCCGAGCCCCGATGCCGAGATCCGCGACTTCCAGCAGGATCTGCGCGCCTGCACCGAGGGTGCGCTGACCGGCTCCGGCGACGAGCAGTATTCCGAGGCGAAGTTCCTGCAGGTCAAGGCGATCATCGATCGCTTCCGCGGCCGCGAAGGCTTTGCCGATGCCGACCGTCGCTGGACCGCCAAGGTCACCGATGTGCGCAACGGCTTTCTGTTCTCCGCCAGCGAGCGCTGGCGCGCCGACGGCGTCGAGCACGAGCACTACTCGGACTCCGGCGGCAAGTCGGGCGGACAGAAAGAGAAGCTGGCCTATACCGTGCTCGCCGCCAGTCTGGCCTATCAGTTCGGGCTGGAATGGGGCGCGGTGCGCTCGCGCAGCTTCCGCTTCGTGGTGATCGACGAGGCCTTCGGCCGTGGCTCGGACGAATCGGCCCAGTACGGCCTGCGCCTGTTCCAGCAGCTCAACCTGCAGCTGCTGATCGTGACTCCGCTACAGAAGATCCACATCATCGAGCCCTTCGTCGCCAGCGTCGGCTTCGTCCACAACGAGGGCGGCCGCGACTCGCGCCTGCGCTGCCTGTCGATCGAGGACTACCGCGCGCAGAAGGCTGAAGGCGGCGCGGCGGGAAGCGCCAGCGCCTCATGAGCTGGAGCACGCCAGCGGACCTGCGCGCGCAGGTGCAGCGGCTGTGGGAGCGCGGCGAACTGCTGCGTGCCGCTGTTTCAAGTGCCATGACCTGGCCGCTGCGCTTGAGCCTGAAGGCGCCCAGCGCAGGCGATCTGTCCGACCGCTTCGAGGCGGTGCGCGATTGGGTGCGCGCCCTTGCTGAGGCGCCGCAGATCCGCATCGAGTGGCGCGACTGGAACCACCGCGTGCAGGGCGCGCAGCGCCTGCCTGCATCGGTGTGGCTCGACGACTTGCCGTCAGCCCTGGCCGTGATCGGCAAGACCCGCGAGGCGCAGCGATTCGTGGCGCTCTGGCAGCAGACGGAGCTCGCTCAGCCTGCGCTGCAGAGCTGGCTGCTGCGGCGGCCGCTGCAGGCGCTGGAGCTCGCCGATCGCTGGCCACGGGTGCTGTCGGTGGTCGCTTGGCTGCAGGCGCATCCACGTCCCGGCGTGTACCTGCGTCAGGTCGATGTGCCCGGTGTGGACAGCAAGTTCATCGAGGCGCATCGCGGTGTACTGAGCGAGCTGCTGGGTCTCGCTCTGCCGCCAGAGGTCGTCGATCCCACGGCCACGGGCTTAACGCAGTTCGCGCGTCGCTACGGCTTTCTCGACAAGCCCGTGCGCATTCGGTTTCGGCTGCTGGATGCCTGTATTCCGATGCTGCCAGGCTGCCAGAGTCTGTCGGACATCACGCTGGATGCCGCGAGCTTCGCGGCGCTGAACCCGGCAGTCGAATGCGTCTTCATCACCGAGAACGAAACCAACTTCCTCGCTTTCCCGGAAGTCGAGCGCGGCCTCGTCGTGTTCGGCGCGGGCTACGGCTGGAATGCGCTGGCGCCAGCCGCGTGGCTGCAGCGCTGCGCCCTGCACTACTGGGGCGATATCGACACCCACGGCTTCGCCATTCTCGATCAGCTGCGTGCCCTCTATCCTCAGGTGGCTTCGCTGCTGATGGACCGCGAAACGCTCCTGGCGCATCGCGAGCAGTGGGGCGAGGAACCCACGCCGGTTCGCCACGACCTGCCTCGTCTGTCAGACGCAGAGCGCGCCGTGTACGACGACATCCGGTTCGACCGCCACCAGCCCAAGCTCAGGCTGGAGCAGGAGCGGCTCGGGTTCGGCTGGGTCAGCGAGCGCCTGCGACGCGTCGGAGCGACTGACTGACTTCTCTGCGACAGGGGGTTGTGCGGCGCATCCTCGATCCAAGGCTGGGAGAGGATCGACCGATGTTCAATCCAGCGCCGCCAACAGCATCTTCCGCAGCAGCCCCTGCAGCCGCCCCGCCCTCACTGCGTCGTAGCGATAGCTGCGTTCGTCCATGTAGGTGAGCTGGGCGAGTTCGAGCTGGATGGCATCGACGCCTTCGGCGGGCCGGCCGTAGTGGCGGGTGATGTAGCCGCCCTTGAAGCGGCCGTTGGCGATCCAGCTGTAGTCGGTCTGCTGGCCGAGCAAGGTGGTGATGCGGTCGAGCCGCGCGCTGCTGCAGCTGGCCCCGTCGGCGGTGCCGAGGTTCAGATCCGGCAGGCGGCCTTCGAAGAGCATCGGCACTTTGCTGCGGATGCTGTGGCCCTCCCAAAGCAGGGCATGGCCATGGGCGGACTTCAATCGCGCGAGTTCGCCAGCCAGGGCCGAGTGGTAAGGCTGCCAGTAGCTCAAGCGACGGCGTTCGATTTCCTCTGCATCCGGCGCATGGCCTTCGCGATAGATGGGCTCACCGCTGAAGGCGATCGTCGGGCACAGGCCGGTTTCGGTGCGCCCCGGATACAGCGCGCCGCCGTCGGGCGGACGGTTCAAGTCGATGACGTAGCGCGAGTAGCGCGGCACCAGCAGCGAGGCCCCCAGCTCGCGCGCGAAGTCGTACAGCGTGGCCACATGCCAATCCGTATCGGGCACGCGACGCGCGGCGTCCTGCATGTGCGGGGCGATGTCGTCGGGGATCGCCGTGCCGTCGTGCGGCAGGCTGATCAGCAGCGGAGCGCTGCCTGGGTGCAGCTGGTAGACGTCGCTGGCGGAGTGGTTCACGCGGGGCGGCGGAGTGGCAAGGGTGGGCACAGCCTAGCGGGTAGCGGGGCGGAATGAATACCTTCGCGGGCGAATGGAGTTGTGCTCCGCCTGCAATGCCGATGTCGGCGGGGCGTTTGATCTGCGGGCCGCTGTGTTGGCTCGCATGGACCCGTCGCTTCGCACGTGCTCTGGAGACCAGCCGTGGCAGGCTTCAGCCGCTGATGCGTGCACTGCCTTCGGGGGTCGTTCGACAAAGCAAGACTTCGCAGGACGAGACGGATCGGAGCGCGACGGCCGTACCGAAGCGTTCGATAGGGCTGAGGCCATGGTGGGCCAGGCCCACCTTACGCGCGCGTCGGACTGACGATCTCGGGATCGATGATCGGCTCGCGGCCGCAGATCAGATCGGCGACGAGATGGCCGCTCACCGCAGACATGCTGACGCCCATCATGCCGTGGCCGGTCGCGATCACCAGGTTCTGCGCGCGCGGAGCGCGGCCGATGTAGGGCAGGTCGTCCCAGGTCATGGGGCGCCAGCCGAACCATTCTTCCTGTTTGGTGCCGCCGACAGGCTCGTGCAGGAACTCGGCGGCGCCGCGCTCCAGGGCAGCGAGACGCACGCGGTTCAGGCTCTCATCGTAGCCGCTGAACTCCATGGTGCTGCCCAGCCGGTAGCCATCGGACCAGGTGGTGACGCAGACCGAGCGCTCTTTCAGCACCATCGGTCGCCGCGGCGCGAGGCCGGGGCGGGTGTAGGTGATCGAGTAGCCCTTGCCGGGCTGGATCGGCAGCTTCAAGCCCAACTGGTCGGCGAAGGCGGGGCTCCAGGCGCCCAGCGCGAACACGACATCACGGGGACGCCTCACGCCCTGGCTGGTGTGGACGGCCTCCACCCTGCCCTGCGCGGTGTCGATGCGCTTGACGCTCACGCCCTCCTCGATCTCGCCCCCCAAGGCACGAATGCGCTCCGCCAGCGCCTTGAGGTAGCGATCCGGCCGCAGGTGGCCGTCGTCGGGAAAGTAGATGCCGCCGGCCACGCCGGGCTTGAGTGCGGGCTCGTCCCGCTCGACGCGTGCGCCTTCGTGGACCTCGGCGCGGATGCCGAACTCGGCAAGTGCGGGCAGGTCCGCGGCGATCTCTTCGAACAGCTGCTGCGTGCGGAAGACGTAGGTCAGACCGGTATCGCTGTGCTCGCAGTCGAGCCCGTGGCGCACCACCGCTTCGGCCAGCAGCTGGCGCGAAGCGTTCAAGAGCACCGCACGCTTGGCGGTGGAGTCGCGCCAGTCGCGGCGGTTGCAGCGCGCCGAGAAGCGGAGCAGCCAGCGCCACAGCGCGGGATCGAGGCGCGGCTTGATGTACAGCGGCGCATCCGGCTTGAGCATCCAGCGCAGGCCCTTGCGGATCACGCCGGGTGCAGCGAGCGGCGGTGCGTGGCTGGGGGTGAGCGTGCCGCAGTTGCCGTGCGAGGCGCCGGCGCCGATGTGGCGGCGCTCCAGCACGCGCACCCGGCGACCGGCTTCGAGCAGATACAGAGCGCTGCACAGGCCGATCACGCCGCCGCCGAGAATCAGCACTTCGTCTTGAGCAATGCCGGGCTGCGACACGGTGCGGGGGCTCCTTGAGTTTCGGACCACCCGCCGGACTTTAGCGACCGCAGTGCGGCGAGCGTGTCGAGGTCGTGCGACCGCGACGAATGCGCATAGGGTGAGCCGTGGCCCGCCCTATGCGTTCGTTGCTGCGCGGAGGTGGTGGTGGGTCGAGACCCACCCTATGCGCATGTCGCAGTGTGGGGCTATGGTGGGTCGAGACCCACCCTTATGGGGTTGGGTCGACGCGTTCGACGCTGTAGCCGCGGGCGCGCAGCAGCTCGACCAGGCCGATATCGCCGACGAGATGCAGGGCGCCGACGATGACCAGGGTGTCCTCATCGCCCGCGAGCAGGGCTTCGATCTGCGGCAGCCAGCGGCGATTGCGGTCTTCGTTGAGCAGCTTGGCGGAAACCGGCGTCTTCTCGACCAGCTCCTCCACCATCAGCCGCTCGATCGCGTCAGCGTCACCCGCACGCCAGAAGCCGTGCAGCTCGTCGAAGCGCTGCATCATCTCCTCGCGCGGGCGCAGGGACTCTTCCAGCCCGAGGATCTGCTCGTTCATGGGCGCGCCCGAGAGTGCGGCGATCTGGTCTGCGACGGTCTCCAGCCCGCGGGTGGGCTTGGCGTCGGCTTCGGCGCGCTGCATGAAGTGCATGTCCATGCCCAGCGCCGGGTTGAATCCAGCCTGCACGATCATCGAAACGGCCAGGTTCAAGGTGATGAACCAGGGCTTCATGCCGTCCGATCCAAGCACGGCCGCCTCGCCCATGAAGGCTTCGAGCTTCTTGCGGGTGTCCGCCGGCAGCACGGCGCGCAGGCTGCCGCCGTCTTCAAAGCGCGCGGCCTGCATCAGGCCCCGCGACAGATCGGGCGACTTCATCTCAGCCGGCGCGATCTCGAACACCAGCGCTTCGGCACCGGCATAGGCCTGCTCGATGCTCGGGTCCATCGGATAGTCGCTGTCCTTCAGCATGTGGAAGCTGCCGAGCAGATGCACTTCGGTTTCGCCTTTCTTCGCGACCCACAGCAGGGGCACGGGACGGGCCAGGGCGGTGGCGGCGAACAGCAGGCCGGCGGCGGTCAGGGCGAGACGGACGAACAGGCGATTCATAGAGCAGGCTCCAGGCAAGGGTGGCGCGTCAAGAAGCGGGACGGTCGGAGGTGTGACCGTAGCGCGCCTCGCCCGCTGCGACGAACGCGCGAAGTCGGTTCTCGGGCGGCGGCAAGGGACAGGTGCTGAACTCGGTGTAGGCGCAGGGCGGGTTGATCGCACGGTTGAAGTCGAGCCGCACGCGGCCATCGACCACCTTGTCCGTGTAGAGGAAACGGCCGGCGCCATAGCTTTCGCGACGGTTGCTGCGGTCGGCGAAAATCAGGAACAGCGCCTCTTGCGGATCGCCCAGGGCTTCGAGCGCGTGGTTCTCGCCCTCGAGCTCGAACACGAGCCTTCCCGGATTGGGCATGGGCTCCACCTGACCCAGCACATTGACGATCGGAATCGTCTGACCCGGCGGATGCGGTTCGAAGCGGGCTTCGGTGACAAAGCGCGACGCCGGCGCGAACCAGTTCAAGCCCTTGAAGGCCAACAGCGTGGGCGCCTGCGGGCTACGCACGCGCAGGGCGTAGCGGCCGCCGCGCTCGATCAGGCCCAGGCTGCCGCCGTCGAAGTCGAGCCGCGTCGGCGCTTCGGTCTTGTCGGCAAGGACGAGGACTTCGCGGCTCGCGACCTCGGCGCCGTCGCGCTGCACGCGCGCGCCCTCGGCCAGGACAAGCCGAACGGCCATCGCTTCGGGCAGGAGTTCGATCCGCCCAAGCCGATCAGGACCCACCGCGAGCCGGACCGCACTGCCCTCTTCGCTGCCGAGGCTGTGCTCGCCGGGTTCCAGCCAGTGCAGGCCGACCAGGGCCATCCAGCCGTCGGGGCTGCGCAGGCCCTCCTCGCGCTGGAGGCGGAAGCTCTGCAGCGTTTCGAGCCAGTCCGCAGGCGGCACTTGCGTCGTCGCTCCAGGCGGCTCAGAACGCTGCACGCCGGGCGCCGATGCGTCGGCGCGCTCGGGCTGGCGTTCGCCAACGCTGCAGCCCGACAGCGCCAGCGCCGAGACGCCCAGCCGGAAGAGTGATACGCACATGCTTCGATGCATCGCTCAGCGCCCCCGCAGAAACAGTTTGTCGAGCTCGGCCAAGCTGAGTTGCGTCCAGGTCGGCCGACCGTGGTTGCACTGTCCGCTGCGCTCGGTGGCCTCCATGTCGCGCAGGAGGGCGTTCATTTCGGCCACCGTGAGCTGGCGGTTGGCGCGCACCGAAGTGTGGCAGGCCAGGGTCGACAGCAGCGCGTTGCCGGCCTCCTCGATGCGTCGCGTGCGGCCGTGCTCGGCGAGATCCGACAGCACGTCCAGCACCAGCTGCTTGGCATCGGCGCCGGCCAGCAGCACCGGCACGCTGCGGATGCTGAGCGACTGCGGGCCGGTGCGCTGCAATTCGATGCCGAGCGCGGCCAGCGCTTCAGCTTCGCCTTCGGCCAGGTCCGCCTCGCGCTCGCTGATGGCCAGCTCGATCGGCACCAGCAGCGGCTGCGCGCGAATGCCCTCGCCTTCGCGCTGGCCCTTGAGCCGCTCATAGGTGATGCGCTCGTGGGCGGCGTGCATGTCGACCAGCACCAGGCCCTGCGCGTTCTGCGCGAGCACGTAGACGCCGTGCAGCTGGGCCAGGGCGTAGCCCAGCGGCGGCGCCTGGCTGGGGTCCTGCTGCGGCAGCGGATTCGCCGGCGTGGACGGAGCCCCATAGAGCGCGCCATAGGCGGCGATCTGCTCGCGCAGCGGCATGCCGACCTGCTGCGGACGCTGACCGAAGCCGGCCGACTGCAGGCCGTAGCCCACGGGTCCGACACTCGGGGCCTGGGCGGAACGCTGGGCAAACGCCCCGACCATCGGCGTCGCTTGGAACTCGACTGCAGGCCCGTTCACAGCGCTGCCACCGTGCTCTCCGCCCTGCCCCGCGGCCACAGCACCGGCGCGCGTCCCGGCCAGCGCCTCGTGCAGGCTGCGGAAGATGAACTCGTGCACCAGCCGGCCGTCGCGGAAGCGCACCTCGTGCTTGGCCGGATGCACGTTGACGTCGACCTTGCGCGGATCGATCTCCAGAAACAGCACGAAGGCCGGATGGCGACCGTGGTAGAGCACGTCGGCATAGGCCTGCTTGACCGCATGCGCGACCAGCCGGTCCTTGACGTGGCGACCGTTGACGAAGAAGAACTGCTGATCGGCCTGGCTTCGCGAGGCCGTCGGCAGGCCCACCCAGCCGTGCAGGCGCAGGCCAGCGGCCTCGTGCTCGATGCGCAGCGCGCCGCGGGCGAAGTCCTCGCCCAGCGCCTCCGACAAGCGCTTGCCCAGGCTGGTCTCGTCCTCGACCGGACGGTAGTGCTTGCTGATGCGGCCGTTGTGCTTGAGCTTGAGCTCCACCTGCATGCGCGCCAGCGCCAGCGTGCGCACGAGGTCCTCGGCATGGCCGTACTCGGTGCGCTCGGCGCGCAGGAACTTGCGTCGCGCCGGCACGCTGTAGAACAGATCGCGCACTTCGATGGTGGTGCCCGGCGGATGCGCGGCGGGCTCGGGCGCGCGCAGGCGGCCGCCTTCGACCTCGACGCGTGTCGCCGAGGCCTGCTGTGTGGGGCGCGAGGTGATGCTGAACTTGGAGACAGCCGCGATCGAGGGCAGCGCCTCGCCGCGGAAGCCGAGGGTGCCGACCTGCTCCAGATCTTCCAGCGAGGCGATCTTGCTGGTCGCATGCCGCGACAGCGCCAGCGGCAGCTCCTCGGCGGGAATGCCACAGCCATCGTCGCGGATACGAATCAGACGGATGCCGCCCTCTTCGAGATCGATCTCGACCCGCGAGGCGCCGGCATCGATGGCGTTCTCCAGCAGCTCTTTGATCACCGAGGCCGGACGCTCGACGACTTCGCCGGCGGCGATCTGGTTGATCAGGGTGTCGGGCAGCAGCTGGATGGGCACGGCGAGCGGCAGTCGGGATGCGGCCCGTCATGATACGCGGCTGCGGGCGCCGGGCCCGCAGCCGCGCGGTGAAGTCATCAGTAGCGCAGATCCAGGCTCAGGAAGAACTGCCGCGGGGCGCCAGCCAGCAGCGTGTAGTTCAAGCCCTGGGGGTCGCTGGTGACGAAGCCGTTGCTGCCGACCGTGGAGAAGTACTGCTTGTCCAGGAGGTTGGACGCGTTGAAGGCGAGCTGCAGGCTCTTGAAGCCGGCGACGTCCTCCCAGGTGTAGGCGAGGCTGGCATCCATCAGCCAGAAGCCGGGCACCTTGCTGTCGTTGGTGTAGGTGATGAAACGCTCGTCGGTGAACTTCCCGCCGATCGATGCCTCAAGCCCGCCTGCGCGATAGCTCAACTCGGAGGCGAACAGCAGCTCCGGCGCATCGACCACGCGCTTGCCGCTGACCGCCACCCGGGTCTGGCCGTCGAGGTAGTCCGAGCGGTACTCCGAGCGGTTGTGCGACAGCGAATTGAACCACTCGATCGACTCGCCGGCGCGCAGCACCAGGGTGGCCTCGGCGCCGCGTGAGCGCACGTCGCCGACGTTGGCGAAGGAAGACGGGCAGCCGACGATGCCGGCGCAGCGTGCGATCGACAGCAGGCGGTTCTGGAAGTCGACGCTGTACACCGCCAGCGAGGCCTGGTAAGCCTCAGCGCTCATGCGCAGGCCCAGCTCGACGGTGTCCGAGGTTTCCGGCTGCAGGCTGTCGGCGAAGGTGTTGAAGGCCGTCTGGCTGGTGCTGAAGGGACCGTTGACGCCGCCACGAAAGGCCGACAGGTTTTCGGTGTAGGAAGCGAACAGCTCCATGCCTTCCGCCAGGCCGTAGCGCAGACCCGCCTGCGGCAGGAAGCTGTCCTTGGCGACGATGCGGCCACCGGCACGGCCGCCGATCAGGTTGGTCGAGCGCACTTCGACTTCGGTGCCCTTGAAGCCGATATCGGCGGTCAGGCGACCGTCAAGCAGGTCGATGCGATCGCTGAGCCAGTACTGCAACGTCTCGATGTCGAAGCGCTGGCGGAACACGCGGAGGTCAGGATCGCGATAGAAGAAGATCCGGTCCGGCGCGCCGCTCAGGAAATAGAAGTTGCGCTGCAGGCCGTGCACATTGTCCTCGCGCCACAAGCCCGCGCTGAGGGTGTGGGCGTCGAGCACCAGGCTCAGGCTGGGGATCAGGCCGGAACGCTCGATGTCGTATTCGGTCGTGCGGATCGAAATCGGCACGGCCGCGGACGAAGCCGTGTAGGGCGTCGCCCACTGGCCCTGGCCGTCGTTGCGGTGGTAGTAGCCGAGCAGCTGCAGCGCCAGCGCATCGCTCGCCTGCCAGTCGAGGCTGAGCGAGGCAAGATCGTCGTCGCGCAGGCCGCGGCCCAGGTAGTAGGCATCGTCCAGCGAGTTGGCGCCGCCGCTGAACTGGCCGCGCGCTGCGTTGAGAGCGCGCTGCCAGTCCGGGGCGTAATTGTCCCAGTCCCAGCCCAGACGGCGCTGCGATTCCAGCGAGAGATCGCCGTAGTCGGTCTCCTGCCGGCGCGAGGTCGCCGCGTAGACGCTGAGCGTCCACGCATCGCCGGCCGCGACCGCTTTGCCGTTGAACTGCCACTGCTCCTGCGGACCGTCACCCTTCCATTTGTCGGTGCTGGCGTACGCGCCGCTGAAGAAGGCCGACAGGCCGCCGCGCTCGCCGGTGTCCACGCTCAGCAGGCTGCGCTGGGCGGAGTCGCTGCCCAGCATCTGCGAGACGCGCAGCTCGGGGTCGCGCGCTGGCATACGGGTGAAAAACTGGGCCGTGCCGCCGAGGTTGCTGGTCGAGGCCGTGCTGATCGCGCCCGCGCCCTGGGCCAGTTCGACGCGTTCCACGTTCTCGGACAAAACCGCCCGGCTGATGTGCAGGCCGTTGTGGTTGCCGTAGCTCATGTCGCCGAGTGGGATACCGTCGAGGGTGAAGCCCAGCTGGTTCTGGTTGAAGCCGCGCACCGTGATGCGGGTCGACCACTCGTAGGCGCCGAAGGGGTCGGAGGACGTGAAGTTCACCCCCGGCAGGCGGCCCATCACCTTCAGCGGGCTGGTGCCCGGCGTACTTCGTTCGAGTTCGGGGAGGGCCAGCGCCTGCACTTGGCGGGTTTCGCCCTCGCCGATGACAGAGATGACGTCCAGCTCACGTGCAGTGGCGGCCAGATCGGCCGAGGCATCGGCGTGGACGACGCCAGCCTGCAAGGCAAGCGCAATGGACAGCGACAACAGATGGGTACGGTTCACGGGCAGGTCTTCAATCGATTCGCCATGCCTTGGAATGAAGACCGTCGGCGGATGGCGTCGCGCAGCGGCCTGTGCGCCGCCGCAGGCCGCGCGCTGCGCACACTGCCGTGCCGGATTGACGGCTCCGCGACACCGGTGCGTCAGTTTGTTGACACAGCCCCCGCGCCTTCCAGTGGCCGTGCATACGTATGCGCTCCGATCAAGAACAATGGCCAGATGGCTGCTGCGCTGAATGCGGCTACTCTTCCGTGCTTGCACAAACGCACGCTCACAGGATTTCCATGGGCTTGATCCATACCTTGGCCGCCGATGTCGGCGGCACCAACGCTCGTCTGGCTTGGGTCGAAGTCGACGCCGCCGGTCACAGCGCCCCCATGGTGCTGTCGGCCAAGACCTACCGCTGCGCTGACTTCAGCGGGCTGCCCGCGATCATCGAACGTTTCCTTGTTGAGCATCCCGGGCGACCCGCCGCGCTCGCGCTGGCCTGCGCAGGCCTCAAGCACGGACGCGAGGTCATCAATCGCAACCTGCCTTGGCGGCTGATGCTGGACCCTCTGGAAAGTCTGGCCGGCGATGCACCGCTGCATCTGAGCAACGATTTCGAGGCGCTGGCCCGCGCGACCCGTTGGGTCGCCGCGGACGCGGGCGTCTGTCTTTTCGCGGGGGGCGCGGGCGAAACCCATGGGCCGGTGCTGGTACTGGGTCCGGGCACCGGTCTCGGTGCAGCCCTGCGCGTGCCTGTCGGCGGCGCTGAAGTGGTGGTGCCCACCGAGGGGGGACAGGCGGGTTTCGCTCCGGCGACCGAGTTGGAGGTCGCGGTTCTGGATCTGCTCCGCGTCGAATTGGGGCACGTGTGTACGGAGGCCGTACTGTCGGGTCCCGGACTGTTGCGCCTGTATCGCGCGCTTGGCCGGCTGCGTGACCGGGTGGCTGCGTTGGATTCCCCGGAAGCCGTGAGTTCAGCGGCGGTGGCTGCCGAAGACGGGCTGGCGGTCGAGGCCGTCAGGGTGTTCTGGGGTGCGCTGGCCAGCGCCTGCGGCAATTCGGTGCTGGGCCTTGGCGCCTTCGGCGGCGTGCTGCTGGCTGGCGGAATCCTGCCGAGGCTCATGCCGCTGTTCAATGCCGAGGATTTCGGCCGCCGGTTCTGCGACAAGGGTGGCCTGGCGCCGGTGCTGGCCCAGGTGCCGGTGCGCCTGATCGAGCACGGCCAGCTGGGTATCGTCGGAGCTGCGATGGCCGCGGCATCCGCAGCTGGAACCGCCAGCCCCTGAAACTCCGACGGGGTGGACGTCAGGGGCCCTGCCTCCGCCCCCGTGTCGCGGCTGAGAGCGGGGCTCGAGTCAGGCCGCGATCTGCAGCACGTCGACCAGTCGCCGCTCGATGTCGACCAGATCGGGAATGAAGGAGTACTCGTCGCGCAGGAGTACGCGCGTCAGTGCGCCCGGTGGCAACTCGCCCTCGTCGGCCGACAGCAGGGCGTCCGAAGACACGGTGGTCAGGCGCGGGAAGCCTTGGGTCAGCAGGCAGAAGTACGGCAGACGCGGGTGTCCTCCCAGCGCGCGCAGCACCGCGACCTTGGCACCCAATTCACCCTCATCGCGCGCCAGGCCCGCCAGTCGCGCGAACGACACCAGCGGCAGGCGCCAGCCGCGCCAGCGCAGCCGCCCGAGCACCCAGTCGGGCGCCTCGGGCAAGGCCTCAGGTTCGGCGAAGGTGATGATCTCGGCGATATTGGCGTTCGGCAGCAGCAGACGGCCACCGGTGACCGAAATGGTGACGCCGCGAATGTCTTTGCGTTCGATGCTCATGGGCTGACCTGGCGGAATCTGCAGGCGCGCGGGGCGCGCCGGTAAGGGTTCGCGGTTCTCACGTGTAGCGACGCAGGCACTGCCGGGCGAGCTCGGCAGGGCTGCCGACGAAATCGACGACGCCCCGCGCTCGCGCGCCATCCACCATCGAGCTGACGACGCAGGTCTCTGGATCTTGTGCCCATACCACCCCGCCGTGTTCACTCAGATACACCGAGCCCTCCACGGCGTCTGCGGCCATCCCGCTGAAAACGATGGCGTGGGCGTGCGGGCCGAAGGTGTCCGCAACATCGTGCAGGACGTCGTCGATGCAGGGTCGATAGCGCGTGTTGGGATTCGGATCGGCCAGTTCGACCGCGCCGTCGGCGTTCAACCGGAATCGAGCTCCCGAGGCGACGACCAGGACTTCGCCGTCCCGAGCCGAGAGCCCTGCCATCGGGACACGAGCCGGGAGCTTGCTGGTCTTCTGCAGCTGCTGGGCCAATCGCTCAAAGTAGCCGTTCTCGAGATGCTGGACCACCACAAAAAGCGCCGGAAACCCCGGGGGGATCTCCGACAGGAAGCCACGCACGGCGTCGGGGCCACCGATGGAGGCGCACAGCACAACGACACGACTGATCGGCCCCTCCAAGGGGCCGACGGCCGCAGCGGGAAGGCGGTGGGCGGGACTTGGCGCGGAGGCCGCGTCTGCCGGAACGAAGTCGAATCCCGCCTCCAGGTCGACACGGGAAGCCTCGGCCGAGGCACCGGTGTCCACGTCGAACGCGGAGTTCTGCAGAGCCTCGGTCGTCGCGTCCTCGATCGACTGCGGCGCTACCTCGTGCAAATCGCGAAGCCACGCGCCATCGCGCATCGTAGCGACCGAGGAATCCCCCGGGGCACTCGCAGTCTTGGGAGGAGCTTCCTCCTCGATGGGCTCAAGGCTCAGATTCAGGTGGCTGAAATCAAAGTTGCGTATCGGGGTCTCGGGTGCCTTGATCGAGGGATCGATGAAACCGTCGTCCAAGGGCTTCAGCGAGAGAACCCCAAAACCTTTCTTCTCTACGCGTGCGGGCTCGACCGGTTCCCTTGAGGCCGACGTCTTTTCGGACGCGGAATCTGCGAGCGAAGCCGCTGGAGACGTCCCGCGATCCCTCGGGAAATCGAATTCGAGTGGCGGCAGGTCAACCGCCGCCGGCAGCGAGGGCTGCGCGTCAAGTGCGGCCGCGAGCCGCGCGATCTCATCGTCGTCGGCCGCGGAGTCGAGCGTCAGCGTGCCGCCGAGCGCAGCGTCTTCCGCACCGAAACGCGGCGATGACGCGGCGTCCGATAGCGGGGCATCGAGGGCGTCGAGTTCGGCATCGAATGCGGTGAAGTCGAACGTATCCACCGTCTGCGGCTCTGAGCGGCTGTCCGCAACGGGGGAACCCACTGTGTCGCGAAGGTTCGCTGAAGTGCTTGCGGGCTTCGGGTCGATTTCAGCCTCGAAAGCGACCGGATCGAAACTGAAATCCAGGGGTGTCAGGGCTGCGTCAGTCGCTTGCTCGACCGTGGTTGAGCGAACTTGCGCTGCGGGTTGGGCGGCTGGATCAGGCGCCGAGGGAGCCCGATTCTCGGCTGCGGGCGCGTGGAGATCATCGAAGTCCAGAGCGCTGAAATCGTAGTCGTCTTGAGCCGCAGTGGCTTCGGTCTGGAGTGTCACGCTGTGGCCAGCGTCGTCAGCGTCCGTACCGACGACCGCCATCTCCGGTGACCACGTACCGTCGGTCGCAGGTGCGTCCTCGACCACGGCCGAAGCTCGGGCCGGTTCGGGCGTGATGGCTGGTGCTCGTTCGGCCGCCTGCGGCGCGATATCCAGACCCATGGCCTGCTGGAGCTTGAGCAACATGTCGTCGGGGGTGACCTGACTCAGGTCCTGCTCGAAAAGCTCCGACAGGTCCATCGATTCGAGTGCGTCCGAGCCGTCCCCGAGAGATGGCAAGGTCTCGGTCTGTACATCCACGGGCTCAGAGGTCTGCACCGGGCTGAAGTCGAAATCCAGGCCATCGAACCCCGCTTCGGGTTTCTGCGGCGCGAGCTCCAAGCGGGGGCTCGCAGGCACCTCGTCACGGTGGCCGAGGGCTTCCTCGGCAAAGTCGTCGAACCGAAGGTGATCCTGCTGTTGGGAGGGCGAAATGGGACGCCCAGGCTCCGGCAGCACGCTGAGCTCGGGGAGCCGCTCGGCGCCTGTCGGAAGCGGCGGCAGCGTATCGCGTACTCCGAGTACTTTAGACGCCAGATGACGCGCCCAGCGTGCGAGGTCCCAGCCGGTGAGTTGGCTGGAGACTTCACCTTCATTGAACACGACCGAGGTGTCAGGAGAATCCAGCAGCTCCTGGAGTGCGTCGAGATCGTCCTCCACGCCAGGCTCAAGATTTACGATCAACACCTGGGGCGCTCGCCCCACCAGCGTTCCGCCCTGCCGGACCTCGCCCTCGAATACGAGGTCGGCGCCCAGGCCCACGAGGGCTTGGCGCAGTTGCTCGCGGGCGGCGTCGGCCGGCCCGAGCAAGGCCACCGACACGGCCGTGCGGACTTCAGCGACTGCGTTCACGACGGACCTGCAGGATTTCCTGGACGTTGCGCATCAGGTCAGCCTCCTGGTAGGGCTTGCCGAGATAGCGGTCGACGCCGATTTCGAACGCGCGCTGGCGGTGTTTGTCGCCGGTGCGCGAGGTGATCATGATGATCGGCACGGTCTTCAGGCGCGCATCGTTGCGCATGTGCGTGGCCAGCTCGTAGCCGTCCATGCGCGGCATTTCGATGTCCAGCAGCATCACGTCGGGCACGCGCTCGGCCAGCTTCTCGATGGCGTCCACGCCGTCCTTCGCTGTGATGACCTCGAAGTTGTGGCGCTCCAGCACGCGACCGGTGACCTTGCGCATGGTGATCGAGTCGTCGACCACCATCACCAGTGGAACCACGCGCTGATCCTCCAGCACGACAGGCTCGATGGCGTGTTCGATCGCTGCGGCACGGCGGACCAGCGGAGCAACGTCGAGAATCACCACGACGCGGCCGTCACCCATGATGGTGGCGCCGAAGATGCCGGGGATCGAGCTGACTTGGGGGCCTGTGGGCTTGACCACGATCTCGCGGCTGCCGAGCACGTTGTCGACGCAGATCGCCGCGCGCTGGTCGCCGGAGCGGGCCAGCAGCACAGGTACCTGCAGGCTGTCCGCTGCCTTCGCCGCAGGCTGTCCCAGCAGCAGGCCGAGGTCATGGATCGCGTAGCTCTCGCCGGCGTAGCTGAACACCGGGCTGCCAGACGCGAGCTGCGCATCCAGCTCGGCGCGATCGATGCGCGAGACGCCCTGCACAGAGGTGATCGGAATCGCGTACGAGGTTTCGCCCTGTTTCACGAAGACCGCCTGCGTCACCGCAAGGGTGAAGGGCAACCGGATCACGAACTCAGTGCCGTGGCCGCGCTCGGACTCGATGTGCAGCGAGCCGCCGAGCTGGCGGATTTCGCTGTAAACCACATCCATGCCGACCCCGCGGCCGGCAATCTTGCTGACCGTCTGCGCTGTAGAGAAGCCGCTTTCCAGGATGAAGCCGTAGAGGTCGCGGTCGCCCAGCTGCGCATCGGGCTTCATCAGCCCACGCTCGATGGCCTTGCGCCGGATCGCATCACGATCCAGGCCGCGACCATCGTCGCTGACCCGAATCAGCACTTCCGAGGCTTCGCGCGCCACCGTGATGCGGATGGTGCCCTCGGAAGATTTGCCAGCGGCTTGGCGCTCATCCGGCGATTCCATGCCGTGCGCCACCGCGTTGCGGAGCATGTGCTCCAACGGTGCGGTCATGCGGTCGAGCACGTTGCGGTCCATCTCGCCCTGCGCGCCTTCGACCTTCAACTGGGCCTGTTTGCCCAGTTCGCCGGCGGTCTGCCGCAGGATGCGGCGCAGGCGCGGCACCAGCGAGTCGAAGGGCACCATGCGCGTGCGCATGAGGCCTTCCTGCAGGTCCGAGCTGACGCGTGACTGCTGCAGCAGAAGCGTTTCGTACTGGCGGGTCAGATCTTCCAGGGTGTGCTGCAGGTTGACGATATCGGCCGCCGACTCGGACAGCGCTCGGGAGAGCTGCTGCAAGGTCGAGAAGCGGTCGAGCTCCAGCGGATCGAACTCGGCATCGCCTTCGTCCTGCTGGCGCTGGTAGCGCGAGAGGATCTGTGCTTCCGTTTCGATTTCCAGCTTTCGGAGCTGCTCGCGCAGACGCGTGGTGGTCTGGTCGAGTTCACCCAGGTTGCCGCGGAACGCACCCAACTGCTGTTCGAGTCGGGCGCGGTAGATCGCAACTTCGCCCGCGTAGTTGACCAGGCGGTCCAGCAGGTCCGCGCGGATGCGGATCTGCTCCTGCGGTGCGCGGCTGACCGTCTCCTCTTCGTCGAGTGCGGTTTCGGTCGGGATGAAGCGGATCGGAGGCGGCGCCTTGGGTGCCACCACGGGCGCTTCGACGACGCCGGGCGCAGCCTCCGCGGCAGAGGGTTCCACGGAAACAGTCGGGAGCGACTCGCCGCGAAGCAAGGTCTCCACCGCGTTCAGCAGGTGCGCAGGCATCGCGATGGCCCGACGTTCGCCGACGCGGGAAACCAGGTTGTGCAGGCGATCGAATGCCCGCTCCAGAACCTCCACACCCACGCTACCAAGATCGCGACCACCCGCAGCGACGGCTTCGAGCAGCGACTCTGTCGCATGCGCCAGATCGCCGATGGGGTTCAGGCCGGCCATGCGCGCGCCACCCTTCAGCGTGTGAAGGTCGCGCTGCAGACCAATCACGAGCTCCTGATCCTGCGGCGCATCGCGCAGGCGCGACATCAAACCGTCGGAGTGGTCGAGAATATCGACGCCCTCTTCAAGGAAGACATCGAGCAGATCGGCGTCGACATCCGTCAGGTCCAGCGGACCCTCCGGGTCGGTGTCGGCGGGGATCGCGAGTTTCGCCGTGGGTGCAGCAGGCAGGCCCACTGCATCAGGCGTGGCCGCATCGGTCGACAGCGGCTCGGACTCGATCTCGTGATCGAGAACGATGATATCGGTTTGATCTTCGCTCGCTTCGATTGGCTCCGGTGACTCTTCATCGGCGGCTTCGAGCGCAACGACTTCTGCCATTGGCTCGGAGCCTGGATCCACCTGAGCAACCGTCTCCAGCGGCTCGGGCTCCATGTCCGGATAGCCATCGGCCTCGAAGCCTTGCTCGCCCAGCGCTGCGGCGGCTTCGGTGTCCAAGCCCTGCAAGGCATCACCAGACAGTTCGATGGATTCGAAGCTGAGCCGATCCGCATCGCTCGATGGCACGTCTGCTGTTTCAAGATCGGACAGCTCAGACGACTCGCCCACGCCAGCGAGCGCCGCGTCGTGCGCTTGCGGCTCAACCTCGGCGAACGCAGGCGCCGGGCTTTCGTCTGGAGATATCTCGGTCACCTCTGCCAGGAGAACAGCCTCGCTGGACTCGGCAGCGCTCGGCACCTGCTGTGCCGCGGACAGATCGGAGACTTCCGCCAGTTCGGCATCGAGCGGGAGCGGTAGTGAGGCCTCGGCCTCCAATGCGCCGTCTGCCGAAAGCAAGGGCTCGATGGTTTCGAAACTTGAGTCGGCATCCGCAGGCACAGACACCGCGGCACCTGCCGTTTCGGCTTCGAGCTCTCCTTCTTCAGAGCCTTCCAGCAGGCTGCGGATCAGCAGCTCGTCTTCGTGCTGTGCGGGATCTTCCGAGGAAAGCGCGACGGTCTCAAACGCCGAACCCACAGAGTCGGAGGCCGCGCCGGATGTCTCCGTCAGCTCGCCCGCAACGGCCGATGGCTGCAGTGCGGCTTCTCCCGTCACCTGCCGCTCGAACTCGGCCAGCCATGCGTCGGCGGCCTCGGCTTCACCCAGCTCATCGAGGGTCAGGCCCGAGTCCACACTCGGCTGCACGGGGGTGGAACCTGTATCCGACCAGTATGGAGACGGAGCACCGCCCTCCGTTTCGATGATCTCAAGGTCTGCAGACTGCGCTTGAGCCTCGGGATCGAAGGGCTCGGAGGACTCGAGCTCATAGGCGAAAGAAAGTTCGCCGCTGCCCTCGAATGCGTTCACGTCGAAAGAGACGGTCTCTTCGAGCGGCGGGCGTGCGCTCGCAAGCGCCTCGCCAGACTCTTCGACCTCCCCGGTCGAGAGAGCATCTGCGGACAGCAGGGGCACATCACCAGAAGTCACGGCATCGCCGCTGATGGCTTCGGGCTGCATCCCCGGGATGGCCTGGGTTTCGATGATCAGATCGTCGTCGATGCCGACGTCGATGACCGGGCGCGTCGGCTCCGGCAGGGCATCGCGAAGGGCGCTGATGCGCTGGGCCAAGCGGGTGTGCCGCTGAGGCCTCGGCATCGGCTGATCGAGTTCGATCATCAGTGCGCGCAGCGCCTGCGCGGCTTCTTCGATGCACTCGAAGCCGATCACCGAGGGGGCGGCGGCCTGTGCGAGCAGGCGCTTGATGTAGCCCTCCAAGGGCCAGGCGAGTTCGGTGCCGACTTCGACTTCCGTCATCGCGAACGCGCCGCTGATGGTGTGAACAGCGCGAAGCAGCGGCTCCTCCACCGCTTGCGGCTGACCCTCGCTGCGTTGGAGGTAGGCTTCCACGGTATCAAGATGCCCGGCCACCTCCGCCTTCAGGATCTCGAAGAGATCGGGATCGATCAGCACGAGATCCCCGGATGAAGCCTCTTCGGTGAGCTCGAAGCCA
This sequence comes from Lysobacterales bacterium, assembly GCA_046318115.1. Lineage (GTDB taxonomy): Bacteria > Pseudomonadota > Gammaproteobacteria > Xanthomonadales > Xanthomonadaceae > Aquimonas. The sequence goes on from JBKCVA010000094.1 coordinate 32,853, forward strand.
GCCGCCACGTCAACCGGAGCGGCGAGCTCGGGAGTGCGCTCAGCGTCTGCCGGCAAATCGAAGCCGGTTGCTTCCGCCTCGACGGCCTGTTCGCCAGGCTCAAGGCTCAGAGGCTCGTCCCCCGCGAGTTCTGCGGTGACCTCGTCCGCCTCCTCGACTCGCGAGCGCTCGATAGCACCGGCTTCATCGGCATCGGAATCGACAGCCTCGACATGCTCCGGCGCCAGCGACGGCTCACCCCGGGATGCAGCGTCGGCAAGGAAAGCAGTGATCGCCGCTGCATCCTCAGGCGAGAGGTCGATCGCTTCTTCCGCCAACAGCGTGGCATCAGTCAGGGGTTCGAAGGCGCCAGCGTCGGTCGGCCCCATCGCGGCGGCCGGCACCGCTTCTTCGATGTCTGTCTCGGTCGGCGCGATGTCCTCGCTCTCTTGCGATGGCTCGACCGCGCTGGCGGCAGACGTCTCGACGCGGTCGACAGCAGCCGCCTGTTCGACCGCAGGTGCAGCGGGCCGGTACTCCACGACCTGACCCGCAGCCAGCGCGTCCGCGACCTGCTCGATCCCCTCGAGGTCCGCGTAATGGCCGGCTTCTCCCCGCAGTGCCGCCAACAGGCGCGGCAGGACATCACGCGCTTCCGCGACCAGGCCCACGACCTCAGGGCGCGCAGGGATGCTCTTGTCGAGCACCCGGTTGAGCATGTTCTCGATCTTCCAGGCGAACTCACCAAGCACCATGGCGCCGACGAGGCGACCGCTGCCTTTGAGCGTATGGAACACGCGACGGATCGGCTTGAGCGCTTCGACGTCGTCCGGGGAGCCTTGCCACGTGGGCAGCAGCTGCCTGAGGTTGTCGATCTCCTCCTGCACCTCCTCGACGAAGACTTCGCGGATTTCTTCGTCGATACCTTCGGCGCCGAGCTGGAAGCCGACGAGCTCTTTCCCTGCTGCCGGTGGGCGCGTCGTTTCCGTCTGGGCTGGTTTGAAGCCGGCGAGGTCATGCACCTCGCGCGCGGGGCTGAGGGCTTCTGCTGCCGCTTCGCCCACGACCAGATCGGCGAGGTCGGTGCCAGGGACCACTTCGACAGCGGCGAGACTCGCCAGATCCGGGGTCTGGCGACGTTCCGGGACGCCCGAATCGAGGACGAGGTTGGCGGCCGCATGCCCATCGTGGGCTTCGCCCGCGGTCTGGGCGCGGGACAAGGAGTGGGGTTCCTGGCTGATGTCGGACGCTGGGACCTCATGCCCGGCAACCGGTATCTCGGTTTCCGGCGCGTTCAACGCATGCGAGGGAACCGGCCAATATCCCAGTTGAGCCAGTCGCTCACGCGCCAATTCCAGGATCTTTCCGCGTTCTCCGCGTTGATCGCGCACCGACTCGAGGTAGTACTCGAGGCTCGCCAGCGCATCGGCAAGGGTATCCATCTGCTGGGCATTGGGAACCCGCCGATGCTGCACGAGTTCCACCGCAGTGAAGCGGCCAACGGCACTCAGCAACTCGGCGGAGTCCGGCAGATCGAGCATGCGATTGGCGCCAGCCACCTCCTCCAGCAGGCGCGGCACGTCGGCCAGCTGGGCGTGATCCCAGTTGCTTTCGACGAATGCGACAAAGCACTGCTTTGCCTGGGCGAAGTTGCTCTGCGCCTCCTTCAGGACAGCCTCGAGCACTTTGCGCGCTTCGGCTCTGGGCAGCGTGTCGGTGCTGGCGGTCTGCACCTGCGAACTGCCCAACTGCTGGACTTGGTCTTCCAGCGTCGCTTCAACGTAGAGCAGGGCTCCAGCGATATCCAGCAGTGTGGACTCATCCGCCGGGCGTTGGCCCTGTGCGACCAGCGCGACCACATCGCGCTGTTCCATCACTACCCGCCGCGGAACACCCAGTCCGAGCATGCCAAGGGTGTCGCCCACCCGGTCCAGCACGTCGACCTGGCCCGACAGTTCCGAAGGCTGTGAGCCCGCCTTGCGGAGGTAGAGGTCGAGGGCGTCCTTCACGCGCAGCAAGTCCTCGCGGATCGCTCCCGCGACCGTGTCGAGAAGCGCGCGGTTATGGCCGCTGATGCTGCGCCGAGCGTCCTCGAACTCCTCGGCGGTCGGCACGAACATGTCAAGGCGGAAGGCTTGACGCACCTCGGCCAGTCGATCGCTGTTGGCGCGGCCGTGCGCGATGAAGTACAGGAGGTTGCGAGTCAATTCTCGCGGGGGATCAACACGGAATCCTGTTTCTCCCGCATCCGCGAGATGCTTGATCTCTCGCTCGACGCGACCGACCGTCTGTTTGAGCGGGGCGGTGGACTCGATCTCACCGCTGCGTACACCGTGAATCACGGATCCTGCGACCCAGAACAGGCGGCGTCCCTCTTCCTGGGTGATGGTGCTGACCAGGCGATCACAGACTTCCACCATCCGAGCGAGGTTGGCATCCTCGTCCTGCCTCTTGAACCAGCGCAGCAACGCGATCTGGAACTGGCTCCGCGCGACCGCGCCCAGCTGCCGCAACTCAAGCTCGGGCAGCGGAATGGCCGGACCCGCCGCAGATAGCGGGAGCGGCTGCGACAGATCGGGCGCGAACAGGGCGCTTTCGGGCAGGCCCTTTTCGCCGCGCGCAGCACGCAGGTCATTCAGGAGCGGCAGCAGGACGATCGGAATGTCTTTGTGGCCGCTCTGCAGGCGCTCCAGGTAGTCAGGTAGCTGGACGATGCCGCGCATGAGGACCGCATAGGCCTCATCGAGGGCACTGACCTGGCGGTTCTGGAGCGCGGTCGCCAGATGCTCCATCTCCTCGGTCACCATCGCGGCGCCGTAGAGTTCGACCATCCGCAGCGTGCCTTGGACCTGATGCAGATAGGTGGCGCAGAAGCGCATCTGGGAGGCGTCGTCTGGATCCTCGACAAAGGCTTCCAGCGCGAGGCGCGCCTGTTTTAGCGTCTCGTCGAGCTCGCCCTTGACCCAGGTGAGCGTGGTGAAGTCGATATCGTCTTGCAGCCTCATGCCGGGCTCTCGTTACGAATTGCGCAGGAACGCCAAGGTCTGGCGTCCACTGGTGCGGGTGAGCTGCGGATGGTTCCAACCGAGAACCTCGCCGGCGCCGAGCACCAGGAGACCGTTTGGACGCAGCAGGCGTGCAAGTCCGTCCAGAAGCTCGCCCCGGCGATCCCGGGCGAAGTAGATCAGGACGTTCTGGCAGTAGATGAGATCAAGTTGACGCAAGGGCGCACGTGTCGCGTGCAGCAGATTGACGCACGCGAACCCGATGCGGCGACGCAGCCTCTCGACCATGTGGAACCCCCCGGCATCCGCAGGCGCTGTGGAGCGCTCACGATACGCATCGGGGATTTCCTCGATCCGGGCTTTGGGGTACCAAGCCGTGCGAGCGACCGTCAGAGCCGCCTGACTGACATCGGTGGCCGTGATCCCGAATCGACGCGGCGGCGACAAACCGTCCAATGCCTCGTCGAGGACCATCGCGAGGGTGTAGGCCTCCTCGCCGGTCGAGCAACCCACGCTCAAGGCATGCAGAGACTGGTCAGCCGGCGCTTGGGCGAGCCAGGTGGGCAGCCACTGATCCCGGATCAAAGACAGCGAGGGCGGGTGCCGGAAGAAGCGGGTCTCGTGGACGGTCAGGTGATCCACCAGCGAGACCCACTCGACCTGACCGCGGGGTCCCGCCATGAGCTGCTCGTAGTACGCCGCGTAGTCGCTGAAACCGGCCTCGCGCATGCGGCGCCGCAACCCTGTCTCAAGAAACGGCTTGCGCTCCGGCGGGACAGTGACTCCGGTCCGCTTTTCCAGCAGGCGCACCCAGCGCTGGAACTCGGCATCTTCCATTCGGCCGGGTTCCAGTGCAGGGGGCAGCGAGCTGGTCGCAAGAGCCATGGTGGCGAAGATCTCGGCGTCTCTTAAGTCGGCAGCTTGAAGTCGGCGACCGAGCGGCGCAGGTCGGCCGCCAGCTGGGCGAGGTTTCCGATCGACTCGGCCGTCTGGCTGGCACCCATCGAGGTCTGCGTGGTGATTTCCTGAATGACGTTCATCGTCGCCGAGATGTTGGTCGCCGCTGCCGACTGCTGGCGGGCCGCTTCGGAGATGTTCTGAATCAGGTCAGCCAGGTCGTTCGAGACCTTTTCGATCTCGCCCAGCGCAAGGCCGGCATCCTCGGCCAGACGGGCACCGGCGACCACTTCCGCGGTGGTCTGCTCCATCGAGCTCACCGCTTCGTTGGTGTCGGCCTGAATGGTTTGCACCAGGGTTTCGATTCGCTTGGTCGCGTTGGACGCGCGTTCCGCAAGGCGCTGGACTTCGTCGGCCACGACCGCGAAGCCGCGGCCCGCTTCACCCGCCGAGGCCGCTTGGATGGCCGCGTTCAGCGCAAGGATGTTGGTCTGCTCGGCGATGTCGTTAATCAGTTCGACGATCGATCCAATTTCTTGCGAGCTTTCGCCCAGGCGCTTGATTCGCTTCGAGGTTTCCTGGATCTGGTCGCGAATCGAGTCCATGCCTTGAATCGTCTGCCGCACGACTTCGGCGCCCTTCGCGGCGATCTGCACCGAGCGCTGCGCAACGTCCGCGGACTCGGCGGAGTTCTTCGAGACCTCGTCGATCGATACCGCGATCTCGTTGATCGCCGCCGATGCCGAGGTGATCTGCTGCGCCTGATGCTCGGCCGCTTCGGCAAGATGCATCGCGGTCGCCTGGGTTTCCTGGGCGGCGGCGGCCACCTGAACGGCGGTCTCGTTGATCGTGGTGACCAGCGAGCGCAGCGCTTCCACTGCGAAGTTGATCGAGTCCGCGATCGCGCCAGTGATGTCCTCGGTGACGGTCGCTCGGACCGTGAGGTCGCCTTCCGCGAGCGATCCCATTTCGTCCAGGAGGCGCAGAATCGCCTCTTGGTTACGCTGGTTCAATTCCTGGGTGACCGAGAAGCGGCGCGCTTGGTCGCGGTAGATGGTGAGCAACAGACCGATCAGCGCGATCACAGCAAGGGCGGCGGCCACGATACCGATGATCAGGCTGGGGAAAGTGCGTTCGCCCGCCATCGCACTGACGCGCGCACCCATGGCGCGGGCCTTTTCGAGCAGCTCTTCGGACTCACGGAAAATCGTGTCGGACGCTTCCTTGACCTCGAACAGGTCGGTCGCGCCCCCGAGGATGAACTCGACGTCCTGGCGCACACCACCAAACGCCTCGGCAACGCGTGTGAGCGCCACGCGACCCGCGGGCGCTTCAAGCCGCCGGATGCCCTGTTCTGCACTGCCGGCATCAAGCCCATTCAGGACGTTGCCGAACATGGCGTAGTCGCGCGAAAAGCGATCCGCCGCGGAGGTCGCGGCCGCGCCACCCTGCAGAATCTGGGTCACGTAACGCAGCATGCGGTCGGCGAGGACGATCTGGCGGTTCGCGATCGTGATCTGCGTCGGCGCGGCGCCGCCGTCGGTCATGGCGCGAACCACTTCGTCCATCTGCCCCTGCAGCTGCGGCACGCTGGCGGAGAAGGCCGAAGCTGAGTCGGCAAGATTGACGATCAGCTCGCGGCGATCAAGGATCCGGGCAGCGTTCTCGTCGATGGCGCTCCAGGCAGTCTGGAGGGCCGTGAGCTCGGTCGCCGCACTGACACCTCCCAAAGACTCGGCAAATGAGGGCAGCCCCGTTTCAGGGTCGCCCTGGGCAAGTCGGTTGAGGTTTGTCTGGATCGACGTGCGTGTGCCCTCCAGCTCGCTGAAGGACTCCAGACCGCCCGCCGCCGCTTCCTGAGCGAACTTGGCGATCTGCTGCGACTGCACCTGGATCGTCGCGACGATGTCACGGGCATCCGCTTCCTGCTGCGCATAGCGCGTCGAAAAGTAGAAATTGATGCCCAAGAGCAGGATCGCGACCGTGAGGATCAAGATCCAGAAGTTCAGGATGCCGCGTCGTTCCTTGCCGCCGATCGCGCCGATGGTCGTACTCATATGGCCCTCGCCCCAGAAAACCCGGCCCGCGATGCGTCCTGCACCCCAAGGCCACCACCCCCGCCGCGGAACTGCCGCGCCCGGGGATCTGCCGTCGAGGCTCTCGCCTCGAACAGCAACGACCGCGCTCCCTGCGCGGCCCCTGTGAAGTCCCAGCGAGGCCTTTCGCCTCGCTGGGGTCTAACGCCAACCTGCGGCTGCCGATGGTGACGGCGCCTGAACTACCTGCCTGGCCCGGATCTCCCGGCTGGCCGGCTACCCGTTGCGGTCACGCCAAGGCAGCCTGGCGGAACTCGGCGGTGCGCACGAGGCGCGCCATGTCGAACACCTTCCAGACCGTCCCGTTCAGCGCGTACGAGTCGCTCACGAAGGCCGAGTACCGACTCTCCGCGTCCTCCTCGAGGGCAACCCTTTGCTCCTCGGAGAAATTGCGTTGCCCGAAAAGCTCGTCGATCAACACAGCGACATTGCCGCCCGGCTGTTTGATCACCAGGGCACGGGTGTTCTCGTGCACCACGGTGCGTTCACCCTCGAGAAACTGCTTCAGGTCCGCCACTGGCAGCAGGGTGCCGCGCACATTGGATACGCCGAGCAGCCACGACTGGGAGCCCGGCACTGGAGTGGGAGGCGGAAGGGTCAGAAGTTCAGCGATGTCCGCGATCGCTGAAACCAGCATGTGGCTACCCAGCCGATAGCCCAGCCCACGCCAGACTCCCGCGGCGTCGACCTGTTCGGGCAGACCGGCGACGTGGGAGAGGCTGCGTGCTTCATAGTCCGCCAGGACGGAGAAAGGATCGCGCACCATCACGTCGGCACTCATGCGGAGTTCCCCGTACGCTCGCCGACCAGCGCGTTGATGCGCGCAAGCAGGTCCGACTCGGCCGGCGGCTTGACCACATAGTCCTTGGCGCCCTGCCGGAGCCCCCAGACACGATCCGTTTCCATGCCCTTCGTGCTCACGATGATGATCGGAATGTGCTGGGTCTTGGGCGAGCGGGACAGAGAGCGGGTCGCCTGGAAACCGCTGATCCCCGGGAGAATCACGTCCATGAGGATGAGATCGGGCTGCTCGGCTTCAGCCGCGCTGATCCCGTCTTCGGCGCTCGCGACCGCGCGTACGGTGTGACCGCCCCGCTCCAGCATCTGGCTGAACACACGAGTGTCGGTGGGCGAGTCTTCGATGATGAGGATTCGTGCCATGTGCAAAGCGCCCCCTGAAGGCCTTGCGGGAAATCGGGTCAACCGCGCCCGACGTGACGGCGGATCGCCGACAGCAGTTCGTCGCGCGTGAAGGGTTTGGTGAGGTACTCCTCCGACCCGACGATCCTGCCCTTGGCCTTGTCGAACAGGCCGTCCTTCGAGGACAGCATGATCACCGGCGTGGCTCGGAACACCTGGTTGTTCTTGATCAGGGCACAGGTCTGGTAGCCATCCAGCCTCGGCATCATGATGTCCACGAAGATCACCTGCGGATGGTGGTCCGCGATCTTGGCCAGGGCTTCAAATCCGTCCGTGGCTGTCACCACATCACACCCCTCCTTCTTGAGGAGCGTCTCGGCCGTCCGGCGGATCGTCTTCGAGTCGTCGATGACCATCACCTTCAGGCCTTCCAGGCTGGCCGAACCTTGGTTCTCTTCCATTCGCATTCCCCACAGGGCGCTGGCCTATCAGCGGCCGCGCGATCCGAAGCTATATCCCAGCCGTCGCCGGAACTGTCAAGCAAAGCCTGTTCCACGGCACCGACACGCTCCCCTGCAGCGGCCTATGCGTTTGGTTCGATGTCGGCGCGGCCTTCGCTGAAGCGCGCCCCGACTCCGCTCGGCAGCGCAGGACGCGGTCGAGCGGCTGCTAGTATAGCCAGCGTTCATGCGGCTCCGATGGGTTCCGCAATGCTTCGCCGCTCGCGCAGGCAAAGCGTCGAACAGCACACGCTTTCTGTCCCGGCAACCTGACCCTCTGTGTCAGAGGTGCCGTCAGAAGCCGCTGCCCTCGGGCCAAGCCCTGCACCGTCGGCGGCCGGTCGGGGCAGGAGCCACCACCTGAAGGAGTTGAGTGAGGCGATGGATATCGCGATGGTCATGGACCCCATCGAAGGGATCCGTATCAAGAAGGACTCGAGCTTCGCGATGCTGCTTGAGGCGCAGCGGCGCGGGCACCGGTTGCACTACGCCACCAGTGGCGACCTTGCGATTGAACGCGGGCAGGCCCAGGGCCGCCTCGCGCCTCTGCGCGTGTTCGACCAGCCAGACCGTTGGTTCGAGAAGGGCGAAGCGCGCTGGCGCCCACTGTCGGACATGCAGGCCATTCTGATGCGCCGCGACCCGCCGTTTGACAGCCAGTATCTGTATGACACCCAGGTGCTGAGCCTGGCCCAGGCCGAAGGCGCGCTGGTCGTGAATGATCCGCAGGGTCTTCGGGACATGAACGAGAAGCTGTTCGCCCTGCACTTCCCCCAGTGCATCCCGCCCTCGAGGGTCTCGCGGGATCCTGCCCATCTCCGTGATTTCGTCGAAACCGAGCGCGACTGCGTACTGAAGCCCCTTGACGGCATGGGGGGGCGCTCGATCTTCCGGGCCCGTGCGGGCGATGACAACCTCAAGGTCATCCTGGAGACCCTGACCCAGGGCGGCAGCCAGCTGACCTTGGCCCAGCGCTACCTGCCCGAGATCCGCCAGGGCGACAAGCGGATCCTGCTGGTCGACGGCGAACCTGTCCCTTACGCCCTGGCGCGGATTCCTGCCGCTGACGATTTCCGCGGCAATCTCGCGGCAGGCGGCCGTGGCGAGGGGCGACCGCTGACCGAGCGCGACCGCTGGATTGCCGCCCAGGTCGGCCCCGAACTGAAGCGGCGCGGCATGCTGTTTGTCGGCCTCGACGTGATTGGAGACTGGCTGACCGAGGTCAATGTCACCAGTCCGACCTGCATCAGAGAACTGGATGCCCAGTTCGGTATCCGTATCGCGGGCCTGCTGTTCGATGCCATCGAGGCGCGCCTGCGGTGAGCGAGGCCATGCAGGACAGCACCGTCGCGGTGGGCGACGGCGATCGCTTGGGTGCCACCCTTGTCTTCTCGTTGATCGCGCATGCCGTGCTGGCGCTGGGGATTGGATTCACGGTGGACAACCCGGCCCCGCTCCGGCCGACGCTCGACGTGATCCTGACCCAGACCCGCAGCGAGCAGCGTCCGGATGATCCCGATTTTCTTGCGCAGAGCAGCCAACAGGGTGGAGGAGAGTCGGACAAGGCCGATCGGCCGAGCGAGCCGGTCTCCTCGCCCGTTCCCAAGTCGCGTCCTGGGCTGGCTCCGGTCCCGGCGAGCCCTGCAGCACCGCCGCCGCAGCCCGAACGCACGCAGCAGGTCGTCAGCACCCAGGCAGTGACCGATCAGGAGGCACCGGACGCCGATCGCACACCAACCCCGGAGACTCCACTGCCCAGCGCGCGGCACCTGCTTGAGCAGAGCATGGAAATGGCCCGGCTCGCGGCGGAGATCGAGCGCGACAGTCAGTCCTACGCCAAGCGGCCAAGGCGCAAGTTCATCTCGGCCAATACCGCCGAGTATGAGTTCGCGGCCTACATGCGGGCGTGGGTGCAGCGGGTCGAGCGCATCGGCAACCTCAACTATCCGGATGAAGCCCGGCGCCGGAGCCTGTTCGGTCAGCTGCTGATGACCGTGGCGGTGCGTCGCGACGGCAGCATCGAACGCATCGACATCATCCGTTCCAGCGGCTACCCCGTGCTGGATGAAGCGGCACTGCGGATCGTCCGACTGGGCGAACCGTACCCGCCGCTGCCCGAAACCGCAGAGGACATCGAGATCCTCCATATCACGCGCACTTGGGAGTTCCAGCCGGGAAACGTGCTGCGCAACCGCTGAAATCCCCGTCGGGCATCGTCTCGGAGCAGGCGGGAGGCCCTGCTAGAATCCGCGGCATGGCTTTTCCTTCCAGCACTCTCAGCAACCAGCTGCTGATCGCCCTGCCCCGGCTGGACGACCCCAACTTCGCCCGTACGGTCACGCTGATCTGTCGGCACGATGAGGAAGGCGCGATGGGCGTGACCTTGAACCGGGCGTCCGATTACCACATGGCCGAGGTGCTGTCCCAGCTTGGGCTGGACGATCGTACGGGCCAGCTGGGGGCGCGCGAGGTCCTCAGTGGAGGGCCTGTCCACCCCGAGCGCGGCTTCGTTCTGCATCTGGAGGACGGCCGGGAGTGGGACTCCAGCTTTCGCGTCTCCGAGCAGGTCCGTCTGACCACGTCGCGCGACGTCCTGGCTGCGATGGCCGCGGGCCAAGGCCCCGCAAAGGCCCTGCTCGCGCTTGGCTGCGCCGGCTGGGGACCGGGCCAGCTGGAGGAGGAACTCGCCGCCAACGCCTGGCTGACCGCGCCCGCAGACGAGTCAATCCTGTTCGACCTGCCTCTGGAGCAGCGCTGGAATCGCGCCGCGGCCCTGCTCGGTGTCGATCTTCGACTGCTGACCGACTACTCGGGCCGCGCATGAGCGGTAGCGGTGCGTCGGCACCGGTCTGCGTGCTCGGATTCGACGTCGGTGCGCGACGCACCGGCGTCGCCGTCGGCAACACCCTTTCCATGAGTGCTCGTGCGCTGGCGGTGCTGGCCGTCAACGAAGGCGAGCCCGATTGGGCGCATTGCGACCGCCTGCTGCGCGAGTGGTCGCCGCAGCGCCTGATCGTGGGCGAGCCGCTCACGCTCGAAGGGGAAGTCCAGCCTGCAACCCAGCGTGCGCGTCGCTTTGCGCGCGCGCTCGAGCAGCGCTATCGCCTTCCGGTCGAGTTCGTCGACGAGCGCTCAAGCTCCCGCGAGGCTGATCGCCGCTTCGCGCAGGCCCGCAACGAGGGCCGTGCCAAGAGGTCGCACGCCGAACTTCTGGATGCTCTTGCCGCGCAGATCATCCTTGAACGCTGGCTCGGCCAGCTTGACTGAATTCCCAGCCCATCGACCCGCGCCCATGACACGCCTACAGCACCATTCCGACGGCCGCCTGCGCCATCTGCTCAGCCTCGAAGGCTTGACCCGGATCGAGATCGAAACGCTGCTCGATCGCGCACAGGCCCTCCGGGCACAGGCGCTGGACGGTCGCGCCGGGCTTGCCACCCTCGCCGGGCAGACGGTCGTGAACCTGTTCTTCGAGCCATCCACCCGCACGCGCAGCTCGTTCCAGTTGGCGGCCCGCAGGCTTGGCGCCGAGGTGCTGAACTTCGACGTCGCCCATTCCTCATCGCGCAAGGGCGAGACCTTGCTCGACACCTTCCGCAATCTGGAAGCCATGGGCGCGGACGCCTTCGTGATCCGGATCGCCGAATCAGGCGCGCTGGCGGAGCTTGCGCGTGCGGCCCGGCCGAATGTCCATCTGATCAACGCCGGCGACGGGCGCGCCGCGCATCCCACGCAAGGTCTGCTCGACATGTTGACCGTGCGTCAGCACAAAGGGCGCGATTTCTCTCGGCTCAGATTCTTGTTGGCCGGCGACATCCTGCATTCGCGGGTGGCGCGTTCGGACCTGCATGCGCTCCGCGCCCTGGGGGCTGGTGAGATCCGGGTCTGCGCTCCGGCGTCGCTGCTGCCGGCCGATGGCACGCTGGACGGGTGCCGCGTCTTCGGTGACCTGGATGAGGCTGTCGAAGGCGTGGATGTGGTGATGATGCTGCGCCTGCAGCGCGAGCGCATGGAGGAAGGCCTGGTCAGCTCGCTTGCCGATTACCACCGCGACTTCGGCCTTGACGTCCGTCGTCTGCGTCGGGCCGCGCCTGATGCGATCGTGACCCATCCAGGCCCGATGAACCGCGGCGTCGAGATCAGTGATGAAGTGGCCGACGGGCCGCAGTCCGTCATCCTGGAACAGGTCAGCAATGGCGTAGCGGTGCGGATGGCGGTGTTGGCGGCGCTGCTCGAACCGCGCTGACTACGATTGGTCATGGAGGGGCCGGCGCAAAGCTCCGCCCCGATCCGTGGAACGTACAGTCCGCCTGGCCGACCGACCGGGGCGGGCGGCTTGCCGTCACTGGCGTTGGATCACCCGGAAGGCGGGAGGCCCGGCAATACCGGGCCTCCCGCGCTGTCCTCAAGGTTCGAAGCCGTCGGCGAATACGTCCATCGGAATCGCTTCGAAGTTGACCGTGACTGTGCAGTTGGCGGTCACCGCTGCGGTGGTGAAGACGCTGCCCGACAGCGTGCCCGCGCAGCCTTCGACCGACTGCAGGCGATAGCCACTGGCGGGGGTCAGGACATAACGGGCCACTCCGCCGGTGAGAACACCCTGGGCAGCATTCGGGCTGGCGGTACCCTGCCCGGCCACCTGCAGTGTCACCACGTGGTCGGCGCAGTCCGTGGGCAGGTTGAACGCCTCGACCTGGTCCGAGCGATCGGTGTTGAGCCCGCTGCTGGCCGACTGACCGAGACCGCGAGCCGCGAACGTGCGCCAGATGGTGCAGCGGTTGGCGCCTTGGTTGTTCGCTTCGTCGGCGGTGAGGATGCCGTTGCGGGCATCCACGAAGCCCGGGCGGCAAGGCTGGGCCTTCATGCCGTCGACCACCAGTTGCATGGCGATGTTGTTGCCTCCCGTGCCTCTGACCAGATCGGGATCGAAGCCGTGCTCGTCGATCAGTTTGCAGGTCATGTCCCACAACATGGTCGCCCAGACCGAACCGATGCCGTGCGGCTGGCTCTGCAGCGGGTTGTTGGTATCGGCAAAGGTGAAGGGATTGACCGCGCGATCGGGGCTGTAGGGGAAGCGCCGGATCCCCGGGCCCGTCACTGCCTGGAAGCTCGGATAGGTGCCGATGCCCCGCGGCGCCGCGCAGGCGTTCGGGCGCAAGGTCACCATCAGGCCGACGAAGTCGGACCAGCCCTCGCCCTTCTGCTCGGCGTTGTTGAGGCAGGTCGACGCGCTGGGGCCACCTGTGAGGCGGTTGGAGAGCCCGTGGGCGTACTCATGGGCGATGATCCCGGCGTCGAAATCGCTGTCGCGATCCGGAGCGATCGCCACCGCTGGGGACAAGGTGCCCTGACCGAACGCATTCGCCAGCTCCAGTGCCAAGCTGTCGCCGTTGTTCTGTGAGATCGTGAAGACCGGCACCGTGACTTGGGCGCCGACGGCGCCCGCTCCCGGCGTGAACAGGGCGGTGCCGCCTTGGTTGTTCCACATCAGCACGGCGACCGCGCCGGCATTCTGGGCGTTCAGCGCCTTGACGCCGAACTCGCAGACGCCGCGCTTGACCACAGCGATCCGGCCGCTGATCTCGGCGCCGTTCGTGAGCGCTGAACAGCCCAGCACGCCGCCGTCGGCGCCGCCGTCATCGACCAGCGCAAAACTGCCGTTCAAGGGCGCGCCCAAGCTTCCGCCGAAGCTGGCGGCACTGGTCGGATACTCGGCGGTAAGCGGGGCCGTGAATGTGACCGAGCCGACCACGGGCGCTGTCCAGCGGAACATCTGCATGCGCGGGGCCGAGCCATCGGGCGGGGTTCCGAAGTTGGCGTTGTTGGTGTTCGGCGGGCTGCGATCCGAGCCATCCAGCGCGTCCGCGTTGACCGCATCGTTGCCGGCGCCGCCGCGGCCGTAGTTGTTGACCTGGAAGCTGCCGGCGGGCTCATCGAAGCCGTAATGCCAGAGCACGTCATGCAGCACGTTGTTCCAATAGAAAAGATTCACCAGAGCCGGCGGTACATTGCCGACCGCAGGCTGGTTCTGCCCGTTGGTGGGCGGCTGCGCTGGATCGAAAGCGAAGTCGAAGGCCAGCGCTGTGCCGTTGACGGTCGCCGGTGCGCGGAAGTTGTCGACGCTGTTGTTCGACAGCAGGTCGGCGCGTGCCACCACGTTGTTGCCGCGGGTCTCGGCGAACTCGAAGCCCGGGGGCGCGGTCAGATCCCGCGTGTCATGCCAGCCGCGGGGTGAGGCCTGCGGGTCATGCGGATCCGTCACCACCTGGAAGCTCGCGCCCGGGTCCTGAGGCGTCTCGAAGGGCATCGGCAGCACGCGGTAGCTGGCGCTGTAGCTCGTGGGCACACTGCCCTTGGCCAGAGCCGGTGAGCGCAGGTGGGCCACATAGCTGACCAGGTCGATCACCTCGCCGGTCTCCGCATCGATGCGCACTTCCGCCCAGACGTTGTCGGACTCGAAACGGTCCACCGTCAGGTTCCAGGCCAGACGCAGCGCATCGCCCTCGCGGACGTAGATGAGTTCGGCCGGCACGGGCTGGGCTGACAGAGCCTCGCCCGAAAAGACCTGATGCCGGCTGGCTCCGCCGCGGGCCGTATGTGACTGCGGTGCCCGCGCCATCGGGACCTTGAAATAGTCGGCCACGGCGAGATACGCGGAACCGGCATCGATCGCAGGAGCGCTGCGGTTGATCCGCGAGGGCGCTTCCCGCACGAAGGCATCCGCTACGCTGAGGATCACGCCATCGCGCATCACATTGACGGTGGTGATGGCGCCATCGACGTCGATCCCTTCCACGGTTTGTTGCAGGTAGACGTGGGTCAAGCCGTTGTGGCGGGTCGGCACCACGTCGCGCACGCGATGCTCCAGCTCGTTGCCGCTGAGCTGGAAGCGTGCGAAGTCACGCTGGAGGTAGGCGCTGGCGATCGCAGCGGGCGGCCCCGAAGCCGGGCCAGTCAGGCGATGCTCGGGAATCTCGGAGGCGCTGAGCGCGGATGACACGGCTACCGCCAGCGCGCCGACGGCAAGCCGGCGCAAGGAATACAAGGACATGGGTTCCCCGGAAGCGAAAGTGAAGGTGGAGGCGCCGCCGCGCGATCGCGACAGCCCGCCGCGAACGCATCTCCCCCGAGAGCATCGCGGCCGGCGCGGACTCTGCGATGAGCATCGGGGTTCTGTCCAGTGCCGAGCGGTGCACGCGTCTCCGCGTGGCCTCTCGTTCTCCTCGCGGAATCCGACGGGCGCGCTGGAGGCCCACGAACAGGTAACCTTGCGCCCCCGCGGATCCGTTTTCCGCCCACTGCCTCGACGTTCCGCATGAGCAGCCGCTACAACGCCGCCGATATCGAAGTCCTGTCCGGTCTTGATCCTGTCAAGCGCCGTCCAGGCATGTACACCGACACCTCGCGACCGAACCATCTGGCGCAGGAAGTGATCGACAACGCCGTCGACGAAGCCCTCGCCGGTCACGCGAGGAGCATCGAAGTCACGATGTACGCCGACGGCAGCTGCGAAGTCGCCGACGACGGCCGCGGCATGCCGGTCGACATCCATCCGGAGGAAGGCATTCCCGGCGTTGAGCTGATCCTCACGCGCCTGCACGCGGGCGGCAAGTTCAGCGGCAAGAACTACACCTTCTCGGGCGGCCTGCACGGCGTCGGCGTCAGCGTGGTCAATGCACTGTCGAAGAAGGTCGATGTCACCATCCGCCGTGACGGCAACGAGTACCGGATGAGCTTCGCCGACGGCGATCGGGTCAGCCCGCTGGAGATCATCGGCACCGTCGGCAAGCGCAACACCGGCACCAAGGTGCGCTTCTGGGCGGATCCCAAGTACTTCGACACGCCAAAGTTCTCGCTGCGCGCCCTGCGCCATCTGCTGCGCGCCAAGGCCGTGCTGTGCCCCGGCCTCAAGGTCACCCTGCTCGATGAGGCCAGCGGCGAAAAGGACAGCTGGTACTACGAGGATGGCCTCCGCGACTACCTGAAGAGCCAGCTGGCCGATCGCGAGTACCTGCCGCCAGAAGTCTTCGTGGGTGCCTTGAAGCGCGACACCGAAGCGGTCGACTGGGCGCTGTGCTGGGCCGCCGAAGGCGAGCTGGTGCAGGAGAGCTACGTCAACCTGATTCCCACCGCGCAAGGCGGCACTCACGTCAATGGCCTGCGCTCGGGCCTGACCGAAGCGCTGCGCGAGTTCTGCGATTTCCGCAACCTGCTGCCGCGCGGCGTCAAGCTCGCCCCCGAGGACGTCTGGGACCGCGTCTGCTGCGTCCTGAGCCTGAAGCTCACCGACCCGCAGTTCTCCGGACAGACCAAGGAGCGCCTGTCCTCGCGCCAGGCCGCCGCCTTTGTCGAGAACGCCGTGCACGATGCGTTCTCGCTGTTCCTGAATCAGCACGTCGAGATGGGCGAGCGCATCGCCCAGCTGGCGATCGAGCGCGCCTCCGCTCGACTCAAGACCGAGAAGCAGATCGTCCGCAAGAAGATCACCCAGGGCCCTGCCCTGCCCGGTAAGCTGGCCGACTGCTCCAGTCAGGACCTCTCGCGCACCGAGCTGTTCCTGGTCGAAGGCGACTCCGCCGGCGGCAGTGCCAAGCAAGCCCGCGACAAGGACTTCCAGGCGATCCTGCCGCTGCGCGGCAAGATCCTGAACACCTGGGAAGTCGAGAGCGGCGCCGTGCTGGGCTCGCAGGAAGTTCACGACCTCGCGGTCGCGATCGGCTGCGACCCCGGCAGCGCCGACATCAGCGGCCTGCGCTACGGCAAGATCATCGTGCTGGCCGATGCCGACTCCGACGGCCTGCACATCGCGACCCTGCTGTCAGCCCTGTTCCTGCAGCACTTTCCTGCGCTGGTTGCCGCCGGCCATGTGTTCGTGGCGATGCCACCGCTGTTCCGCGTCGATGTCGGCAAGCAGGTGTTCTACGCGCTCGACGAAGAAGAAAAGCGCCTGCTGCTGGACAAGATCGAGCGCGAGAAGATCCGCGGCCAGGTCAACGTCACCCGCTTCAAGGGTCTCGGCGAAATGAACCCCTCGCAGCTGCGCGAATCGGCCATCCACCCGGACACGCGCCGACTGGTCCAGCTCACCGTTGAAGTGCCTGAAGAAACTCGCGCCCTGATGGACATGCTGCTGTCGAAGAAGCGCGCCTCCGACCGCAAGACCTGGCTGGAGACCAAGGGCGATCTCGCGACCATCGAGATCTGATCGCGGCGGCTCACCGGCATGGTTGGCGGAATCGGCTCCGTACGCGTCCGTCATCGAGCTTCCTCGCCCTTCGCGCTTCCACCATGCTGCCGGGCCGCAGACTTGCGACCCTTCCCACCCCGGCGCCGCTGCGGCGGCGCCCAGACACTGGAGTGCTCCATGATTGGCTACGTCACCCTCGGCACCAACGACCTCGACCGCGCTGCGGCCTACTACGACGCATTGTTCGGCAGCATCGGCGGCAAGCGCGGCATGCAGGGACCGCGCTTCATTTCCTGGGGCACGGGTCGTGGCCCCGCAGTGGGCGTCATCAAGCCCTTCGACGGCCAGCCGGCCTCGCCGGGCAACGGCAACATGACCGCGCTGGCGGTGGACAGCCGCGAAACCGTGAATGCCCTCCACGCCAAGGCGCTGGAGCTGGGCGGCACCGATGAGGGCGCCGTTGGTGAGCGCTTCCCGGGCTTCTACGCCGGCTACTTCCGCGACCTCGACGGCAACAAGCTCTGCGTGTTCAAGATGGGTTGAGAGCCGGGATTCGGGATTCGGGATTCGGGATTCGAAGCAACTTGCTCCACTGGCCTGCGCACCCCCCAATCCGGTCTGACCAAAACCCGAAGCCATCCGCGATCGAAGGGCGACCGATGCATCACATCGGTCGCCCTTCGTCTTTCGACCTATTGCACACCCGGCGCGGCGCGCCCAGCCTACTCGCCCTCGCCGCTTGAGCGGCCTTAGATCGACTCCTCGCCGTGGCAATGACGCCCGCAACCCGCGCCCAGCTGCAGATCCACTTCTGCGTGATGCTCTGGGGTTTCACCGCCATCCTCGGCAAGCTGATCACCCTGACCGCCCTGCCGCTGGTGTGGTGGCGGATGCTGCTGGTGACGGCCGCGCTGGCCCTGGTGCCGGCCGTCTGGCGCAGCCTGCGCAGAATGCGCGCGCGGCAGGTGTGGATCTATGCCGGCATCGGCGCGCTGGTGTCTCTGCACTGGCTGACCTTCTACGGTTCGATCAAGCTCTCCAACGCCTCGGTCGGCGCGACCTGCATGGCGCTGGGGCCGGTCTTCCTGGCCTTCATCGAACCCTGGATCGCCAAGCGTCCCTTTTCGCGCGGGGAGCTGGCGCTGGGCATCGCCGTGCTGCCGGGCGTGGCGCTGGTGGTCGGCGGTGTGCCGGTGGAGATGCGTGCCGGCATCGCGATGGGCGCGCTGTCGGCCTTCATCGTGGCCTTGTTCTCGGCGCTCAACAAACGCTACGTCGAGGACGGCGAGCCGCTCACGGTGACTGCGATCGAGCTCGGTGCGGGCACGCTCACCCTGACCCTGCTGGCGCCGCTGTTGCTGCTGGCGTTTCCGCTGCCGGCCGAAGGGGGCCTGATTCCCGACGGCAAAGACTTCGCCTTCCTGCTGGCCCTGGCGCTGGGCTGCACCCTGCTGCCCTTCACCCTGAGCCTGGTGGCACTGCGCCACATGAGCGCGTTCTCGGCGCAGATGGCGATCAACCTGGAGCCGGTCTACGCGATTCTGCTGGCGATGCTGCTGTTCAACGAGCAGCGCGAGCTGGACGCGAGCTTCTACGGCGGTGTGGCCATTCTGCTGCTGGCGGTGTTCGCGCAGCCGCTTCTGCGCAGGCCACGCTTGCCAACGCATGCGGAGAATGCGGGCGTGGGTGAGGCCAAGGACATCGGCTGAGCGCAGTCCACGCCTGCGCCACCGGGCGGATCAGACGAGTTTCAGCTCGAACGCTTTCAGCACCGCGCGCGTGCGGTCGCGCACGCCGAGCTTGCTGAGGATGTTGGAGACGTGGTTCTTGACCGTGCCTTCCGCCACGCCCAGCGAATTGGCGATTTCCTTGTTGCTGTAACCGCCCGCCATCAGCCGCAGGATCTCGGTTTCGCGGTCGGTCAGCGGGTCCGGACGGTCCAGGCTGGTGAAGTCGTTCTGCATGCGCTCCAGCCCCGACAGCAGGCGCTGGGTCACCACCGGCTGCACCAGCGAACCGCCGGCGGCGACGGTCTGCACCGCGTCGACGAGCTGTTCCAGCGAGACGTCCTTCAGCAGGTAGCCGCGAGCGCCGAGCTTGATGCCCTGCAGGACCAGTTGGTCATCGTCGAAGGTGGTCAGGATGATCGTGGCCGGCATTGAGCCGCGTTCGCTGAGCGCTTGCAATGTCTCGATACCGGTCATGACCGGCATGCGCATGTCCAGCAGCACCACGTCCGGCTTGACCTCGTCGATCTTCTCCAGGCCCTGCTTGCCGTCGCTGGCCTCGGCCACCACCCGGATGTTGTCGGACAGCTCCAGCAGCGAGCGGATGCCCTGGCGCACCAGGGTTTGGTCGTCGACCAGGCAGACGCGGATCATGCGGGGGTCTCCACGGGAAGGTGCAGGCGCAGGGCGAAGCCCTGGCCCGGTGCGGTTTCGATCTCAAGTGTGCCGGCGAACTCGGCGACGCGCTCGCGCATGCCGCGCAGGCCGTTGCCGGCGCTGACCGCATCGGTACCGCGGCCGTTGTCGCGTGCTTCGAGGCGAATGCCCGCGGCGTCGCTGGCGATGCGCAGGTCGAGCCGCTGCGCGCCGGAATGACGGGCGGCATTGGTGATGATTTCCTGGGTGGCACGCAGCAGCACCTGGGCGCGCCTGGGGTCGCTGATCCGGAAGTCGGCCGGAACATCCAGGCGCACGTCCAGCGAAGGCACGCCATCGACCAGGCTGAACAGGGCCTCGCGCAGGTCGATGGCGTCGTCCTGGCGCAGTTGGCTCACCGCTTCGCGCACATCGGACAGCAGGAGCTTGGCCAGCGACTGCGCCTGCTTGACGTGCTCGCGCGCCTTGCCGTCGGACAGGTGCGTGGCGACCTCCAGGTTCAGGCTGAGCGCGGTGAGGTGGTGGCCCAGCAGGTCATGCAGCTCGCGCGAGATGCGGGACCGCTCATTGAGCCGCGAACTTTCGGCCAGCAGGGCTCGGGTGGCGCGCAGCTCGGAGTTCAACCGGCGCTGCTCCTCGCGGGCGTCCATCTGCCGCCGCGCAACCACGCTGGTGAGAAACACGAAGCTCGAGTAGCCGAACAGCAGCACCGCCTGCAGCGGCGCGCTGATCCAGTCAAAGCCGTCGATCTGCAAGAAGACCGGAATCAGCGCGCTGTGCTGGCCAACGAGCCAGACCAGCCCCCAGCCCAGCGACAGGAACCAGGGCAGCAGCCCCGCGATGACGATGAGAAAGGCGCCGGACAAGCCCGACTCGGTGAAGTGGCCGATGCCGATCGCAGAGACCGTCAGCAAGGCAAGCAGAAGCAGGTGCAGCCAGCGGGCGCGTGGCCGGGCGCCCGGCGAGCGAGTGAGCAGCCAGTAACAGATGCCGAACGTGAGGTAGCAGATGCGCCACCACACCAGATCGCTGCCCGTGATGTCCTGCTGGAACAGATCAATCAGCAGTGGCACGCCCATGCAGCCCCAGGTGAAGAGGCCTGCGAAGCGCAGCAGCTGCATCGGATTCAGGCGGGCGAGCATCCGCGCATCATAGGCGGGGCACCACGCTGGGCACCCTGCCTGTGGTCATGAGCGGGGATTGGGGATTCGTGTGATCGCCATCGCGAGCGTCAGTCGTCGTGGCCACAGTGGACCCAGCCAAGGCGGGCTCGATCCCCCGGGGCAGCAAGGCCACGCGGCGTGTCAACCTTCGGTCGAATCCCGAATCCCGAATCCCGAATCCCGAATCCCCAATACCCAAACCCCCAACCACAATCCCCAAACCCAAAACACCCATCCCAGCTACAGAACGTCACCCCCAGCGCCGGCTCCGGCAGGTGCATCGCCATTCAGTCCTTGCAGCTCAACGCGGCCTGCAAGGACGACAGATGCGGCTGCTGACAGATGACGCGGAA